>DYGE01000012.1 GCA_020724845.1 Candidatus Paceibacter sp. | reverse complement strand
GTTAAAGAATTGCGCCCAGCCATTGAAAAAAGGAAGCATGATTTAATTTTTCAAAAATCCGACCAGGTCTCAACTGTTAAATCCGACCCCAAAATTCTTTTTGAGATATTAAAGAATCTTATTTCTAACGCGGTGAAATATACTCCTGAAAATGGAAAGATAGAAACGAAAATTTATCTGGACAAGCCGAATATTGTTTTTGTCGTGAAGGATAACGGCATAGGCATTCCAAAAGATCAGCAGTCCAGAATTTTCCAAAAATTCTTCAGAGCCGATAATGTCTTGGATTACGGCTCCAATGATGGAACTGGCCTGGGGCTATACGTGGTAAAAAGCGCCGTAAACTTGCTGGGCGGAACTATCTGGTTTGATTCTGCCGAGGGGCAAGGGACCTCTTTTTATTTCACTATTCCCGCCAAGGGCTCTAAGAGCAAAAAGGGAAGTAAAATGTTAGTATAAAAATATGGCTGAACCTAAGAAAATTTTGATCGTGGAAGATGATGAAATTCTGGCCAAGCTTTATAAAACCAAGCTTGCGAAAGAGGGCTTTGAGATTCAGGTAGCCTCCGATGGCCAAGAGGGCTTTGAAAAGGCCAAGTCTTTTTTGCCCGATCTGATAATTCTGGATTTAATAATGCCGCGGGTGGACGGTTTTGGATTTTTACAAAAAGTTAATCAGGATCCGGAATTAAGCTCCAAAAAGATACCGATTTCAGTGCTCTCTAATTTAGGGCAGGAAAGCGATATTAAAAAGGCCACCGATATGGGAGCGAAAGACTTTTTTGTAAAAGCGGACATCAGCTTGACCCAGATGATCGATAAAATAAAAGCGGCCCTAAAATAAGTTCCAAAATCTATGGAGAATGAAAAAGTAAAATCGATCCTGGAAGAATCGGGACTGATTGAGAAAGATGTCTTGGAAAAGCTGTTCACGGAGGCTGAGCGGAAAGAAACCAGCTTATACGATCTGATAGTTTCCAGGGATATCATCCCTGATTTTTATTTAGGCAAGGCGCTGGCTGACGGCCTCAAAATTCCGTTCGTGGATTTGTCCAGAGCCGTCATTCCGGATGATGTTTTGAATATTATCCCGGAGATTGTGGCCAGAAAACAAAAGATTCTAGCCTTCGGATTGGATGAAGGCGGCTTGAAGCTTGCCATGAAAGATCCGACTAGGCATGAGATTAAAGAGTTCGTGGAAAAAAAAGTCGGCGTGAAAGTTATTCCTTACCTTGCCACCAATAAAGATATAAGCAATGCCCTTGGCCTTTATCGTAAAGATGTTTCCAAGACCTTGGGCGATATTCTGGAAGAAATAAGCTCCGGCAAGGCCGCGCCGGATGATAAAGGTTCCATTGTTAAGCTAGTGGACGAGTTGTTCTTGAGCGGCAACCGTAATAAGGCTTCGGATATTCATATTGAGCCATTTGAAAACCATACCTTAATTCGCCTAAGGATTGACGGTGTTTTGCATGAAGTAGCTGACATACCTAAAAAATATCACGAGCAAATAATTTCCAGAATTAAAATTTTGTCTAAGTTGAAAACCGACGAACATCTGTCGGCTCAAGACGGCAAGCTGCAGTTCGTGGCGGATAACGAAAACGTGGACGTCAGAGTTTCCATTGTTCCGATTGTAGATGGCGAAAAAGCGGTGCTTCGTTTACTGTCGGCCAAGTCCAGGAGATTCAGTCTGGAGGAATTAGGCCTTTCATCTGAAGATTTAGAGAAGGTCAAGAAAGGATTTTCCAAACCATGGGGCATGGTCCTTTCCACCGGGCCTACCGGATCCGGAAAAACAACCACTATCTATGCCATTTTGCGGCTTATTAATAGGCCGGAAGTGAATATAGCCACCATTGAAGATCCGGTTGAATACGACCTTGAGGGAATTAATCAGATTCAAGTAAATCCGAAAACCAACCTGACTTTTGCCAAAGGGCTGGGATCTATTTTGCGCCAGGATCCGGATATTATCTTCGTGGGTGAAATTAGGGACGAAGATACCGCCGGCATTGCCATTAATGCCGCCATGACCGGACATTTGGTGCTTTCAACGCTGCACACCAATGATGCCGCTACTACCCTGCCGCGTCTGGCGGATATGCGGATTGAGCCGTTTTTGATTTCCTCTTCCGTAAATATCGCGATGGCGCAAAGGTTGGTCAGAAAAATCTGCCCGAGCTGCATTAACAGCGTTGAGGTTGAAGTAAAAAACGGGAAGATAGTAACCAAGAGCGGAACTTTGGAGGTAGACCCGAAAATTCTGGATAAATACTTTGAATCAAAGAAAACCCTTCGGGTTTATGAGGGGAAAACCTGCAAAGTTTGCCAGCATACCGGCTATCTGGGTAGGACGGGAGTTTTTGAAGTGTTGGAAGTGACACCGGCGATTAGAGAGCTGATTATGGCCAAGGCCAACAGCGAGATTATCACCAAGAAGGCGGTAGAGGAGGGTATGACGACGATGTTTGAAGATGGCATCAGGAAAGTCGCCAGAGGCATCACCACTATAGAGGAGGTGATGAGAGCAGTGAAGACATAGTCTTCAACAACTGACATCTAACAAATGACAACTGACAAATGGAGAATCTTAATAAAAAATTTAGATTTCGGGAATTTAGAGTTTATCAAGACGCGCGAAAATTCATCAAAGAACTTAAAGATTTTTCTAAAAGGAAATTTCCTAAGAATGAACAATTTGGTTTATTGTCCCAACTTTGGAGAGCTTTGGACTCTATTGTTTTAAATATAGCTGAAGGATCAGATAGGGGCACCGATAAGGATTTTGCCCACTTTCTTAATAATGCCCACACCTCATTAAATGAGGTTGTTTCTTGTTTAGATGTTGCGTTAGATATGAATTATGTCTCTAAAGAGGAACATGAGATCCAATTATTGGAAGCCGCTAAATTAGTTGATCAAATAACCGCCTTTCGCAGGAAGCTTCTCAAATCTCCTACAAAATAACCAGTCAGATGTTAGTTGTTAGGTGTCAGGTGTTATAATGTAGGTATGGCTGTAAGATTAAAGACTTCGGAAAAACTGGAGCTTATTAGCAATTTAGGGGCTATGATTTCCGCCGGTATCCCGTTATTGGAATCAGTAGAGGCCCTGTTAGAGGGTGCGACCAGTCGGTCAAAAACTGTTCTGGAGGCGCTCAAATCAGATTTAGAATCAGGAAAAACAATCGCTACCTCCTTTTCCAGGTTCCAGGAGAGTTTTGACGCGGTGGATATCAACCTGGTGCGCGGCGGAGAAGAGGCGGGCAATCTGGAAGAGGTTTTGAGGGACTTGGCGGAAACTTTGCGGCGGGAAATAGAATTTAATCGCCGAGTTAAAGGCGCCCTGGCTTACCCAGCTTTTATCAGCGTGGTTTTTGTCGGCATTATGATCGTGATTCTTACTTTCGTGATGCCGAGGATTGCCCAAGTGTTCACCAAGTTGAATGTGGTTATACCTTTGCCGACCAGGTTTCTGATTGCTTCCAGCAATATTTTCATAAATTACTGGCCGGCGGTCATCAGCATCTCGGCACTTATCATTGCCGGCCTTTTGGCGCTTTACCATTATAGGAGAAGGCAGCTTATCGGAATCGTTTCTTCTCTGCCTTATGTTTCCAAATTATTCCGGGAAATAGATTTGGTTAGGTTTACTCGCAGCCTCTCTCTTCTTCTGTCGTCCGGCATTCCTATTTCTAAATCCCTGGAACTGTCGCAAGAGGTTTTGGTCAGGCCGGAGCTGATTAAGCTTATAGAATTTTCCAGGAAAGAAATAATAAAAGGCAAACGACTGACCGATTCTTTTAAAACTCAAAAAGAAATTCTGCCCCCGATTTTTATCAGAATCGTGGATGCTGGCGAGCGAAGCGGAAAATTAGAAGAGTCTTTCCAAGAAGCGGCCAATTATTTTGACGGCCGCGTCAGCGACACCATCAAAACCATTACTACCCTTTTAGAACCAGTTATTTTAGTGACTGTCGGCATAGTGGTGGGCGGAATCATGATTTCCATCATCGCGCCGATTTATCAGTTGGTTGGGCAAATTCAAATAAGATGATAGTTTCTAGTTGTTAGTTTTTAGTTTCTAGTACCAATCAGCAGTTATAGATCTATTCGTTGCCATTTAGGCTGTTAAAAACTATAAACTGAAGATAAAAATTAAAATGCTAAAAACTATAAACTATAAACTGAAAACCAAGGATGGTTTCACGGCAGTAGAGCTTCTCATCACCATTGCCATTATCGGAGTTCTTTCTGCTTTGGTAGTTCCTTATTTTAATTCTTTTCTAGCGCGGAACGAGCTAAGAAACGAATCAATTAAGATAGTGGACATGCTCCGCCGGGCGAGGGGGCAGGCGATGGCTGGGCAAGGAGATTCCCAATGGGGAGTTCATTTTGAAAGCGCGCGGTACATTCTTTTCAGGGGCGCTACCTTCAGCGAAAACGACCCTTTCAACGAAGTAATATCCTTGCCAGCCGTATTAAGTATCTCTACTAATTTCTTTGGCGGAGGCAATAATGTGGTTTTTAAAAAACCAAGCGGCGAGACAGATAATTACGGGACGACGACAATAACAAATGATCTAGGAGAGATCAAGGAAATTACTATTAATCAGCAGGGAAGAATTGAAGTACAGTAAAGCGTTCAGCGGTTAGCGTCTAGCGGTTAGGGTAAAATTAATCCATGTATATAAAATCTTACAAAGAACTTACAGTTTGGCAGAAATCAATGGGATTAAGTAAAGAAATTTATAAATCTACCAATGAACTGCCCAAGCATGAATTGTACGGCTTAACGAGCCAAATGCGTCGCTCTGTTATTTCGATTCCATTAAATATTGCCGAAGGATACAAACGGAATGGCTTGGGAGAGTATTTACAATTCTTAAGCATTGCCGATGCTTCCGCCGCTGAATTGGAAACTCAGCTATTATTAACCAAGGAACTATATCCTGAAGTTGATTTTTCCCGCTGCGAACAATTATTGCAAGAAGTTCAAAAGATGTTGATTGTAATGATTAAAAAATTGAGAGATAAGAAATCACTAAACGCTCAACGCTCAACGCTGAACGCTAATGGGGGTCAAGCCATCGCTGAAATTCTTATTGCTGGCGGGATATTCGCTTTGGTAGCCGCGGCGGTTATCGGGCTGGTGCTGGATTCTTATCGGGCGACGGTTGGCGGAGAAGAAGACAGTATTGCCATGTTTTTGGCGCAGGAGGGTTTGGACGCGGCAAGGAGCATTCGGGACAGAACTTGGCTGGACCTCGCCACTGGCACTCATGGTCTTACCGCCAGCTCCAGTCGCTGGGAGTTTGAGGGTTCTTCGGATACGATTGGAAAATTCACTCGAACTATCACGGTTGAGGAAGCGAAACGCTTCAATAACGACACTGATATTTCCACTTCCACTACCGGCACGCCGCCCCCGAGATTTTGGGGCAGGACAAAAAAAGTTACTTCCACCGTGACTTGGACGACTGACGACATTAACCGTTCAGTCAGCGCGGTTGCCTATTTGACCGACTGGAATGTGTTTGATTGGCACGAAACTAACCCGACTGATTTTTGCGCCGGCACGCCGTCTAATGTGCAAATTAAATACACCGGCAAGGCCGCTCAATTGGAATTAAAAGTAACAAGCGGAGAAAATTTTGTTTCCGGGGCTGGTTCACAATTTTTTGATACTTCAGATACTGATTTTAACCAGGGAACGTTTAATGATACTACTATTATCGGAAGCAGCGACGATGCCAGTGTAAAAACTGCTACTAGCAGCGATGTGTGGCGCACAGATACCGCCCCGTCATCTCATGCGCAAAATATAAATGACGTCGCTTTTGTATCGGTTTCTGATGGCTGGGCGATGGGCAATGACGATCCGCCGGCAGACGGCGACAATCCTGTTGAAATCGCCAGATGGGATGGTAGCAATTGGACAGCCACTACTTCTGTAGGAGTTGAGCGCAATATGAGGGGGTTAGTCATGATTGCCAGCAATAACGGCTGGGCTGTTGGTCAAAACGGAGCCATTATTCATTATGACGGCGGGTCTTGGAAATCAACCACCTCTCCGGTCACTACTAATACCAGATTAAATGGAATTTCTGCCGTGGCAGCTGATGATATCTGGGCGGTTGGAGATGACGAGCCCGCCGCTGCTCCGGGAAGCCATGCTTTGGTTTTGCATTACGATGGCACTTCCTGGTCGGAAGTGGAAATTGGTCAAACATCGCCGGCTAACAGTGATTTACATGATGTATCTATGGTCTCAACAAATGACGGATGGGCTGTGGGAGAAGGCGGAGCGATTATAAGATATACCGGAACTTGGGCTAATTTTACTTCGCCGACGACAGAAAATTTAAATGGCGTTGATATGGTGGCTACTGATGATGGCTGGGCGGTCGGGAATAGCGGCAAAATTTTGCGTTGGGATGGCGCAAGTTGGACTGAATTTCAGGATACCGGAGCAGAAAATTGGCAGGATGTGTTTTTAGTTTCTTCTACTGATGGATGGATTGTTGGAAGTGGAGGAGCGATTCGGCGATGGAACGGCGTTACTTGGAGCGCAGTATCTTCCCCAACCAGCAACCAGTTAAACGCTGTATTTTTTGTTTCTTCCAGCGAAGGGTGGGCGGTTGGAAACTCAAACACCATTATCAAATTTGGCACTGCTTTTGCTTCAACGGCAACATTTTTGTCCCGGGTTTTTGATAGCGGGGCCTCAACGACGACTTGGGAAACAATTTTTTGGTCAGAGGTCTTGCCTTCGTTAACCGATGTGACGGTTTCCACCAGAACTGGCAATACTGCCACTCCGGACGCCACTTGGTCGGCATTCAGCGCTGAACTGACGGACGCGGGCGGCGGCGAGATTTCGTCTCCGGATAGCACTCGCTATATCCAATATCGCTTGACTCTAACTACAAATGATCCTACAAGAGTGGCTCCGCAAGTTGACAGCGTTACGATTATTTATAACTCGCCGTCGACCAATGATCTGAATATGGTGGATTTTTATTCAGAAAACGATGGCTGGGCGGTTGGCGAGGCGGGCACTATTCTTCGCTATAATGGTATATCTTGGAATTCATTTTCTTCCCCTACGGTGGAGGATTTGAATGGCCTTTCTATGGTCTCCCCAACTGATGCCTGGGCTGTCGGCGCGAGCGGGAAGATTATCCGATGGAATGGAAGCAGTTGGTCAGAATTTAAAGATATTGGCGCAACAATTCTAAATGACGTTCATATGCGGAATAGCGTTGATGGCTGGATAGTCGGCAATTCGGGACTTATTTTTAGATGGAACGGAACAGATTGGGCGACCTCCACGTCTCCGGTAGGAAATAATTTGAATGCGGTATATGTGATTAGGGATAACGAAGCGTGGATTGTTGGCGCTGGAGGAACAATTTTGCGCTGGAACGGAACTTCTTGGTCTTCAGTAACCTCTCCCGTTACCTTGGCGTTGAATGACATTCATATGATTGATCCCACAAATGATATACGAGTTGCCAGCCCTGTGGATGGCTGGATTGTCGGAAATCAGGGAACGATTCTGCGTTGGAACGGGACAAGTTGGTCTACCCAAACCAATATAACCAATCAACCGTTAAATGGAATTTCTTTATTCCATTGCGGTGACGGCATTTTGGCTGGCAATCAAGGATTTATCGGTCGCTGGGATGAAGTTAGCTGGTCAGCACTGTCCACCACTAACAGATTAGACATCCATGCAATTAAAATGATTAATTCGTATGATGCCTGGGCTGTCGGCAGAAACGGAGCAATCAGGCGTTTTAGAATTACCAATCCGACTTTTGCCTCTTCAGGAACCTTTCTTTCTTATGTATTGGATAGCGGCAGCGCCACTACCAGCTGGGAAACGCTGTATTGGTCGGAAAATTTGCCTGCCGAGACCGATGTCACGATAGCTACCAGGAGCGGTAATACCGCGACTCCGGACGGCACCTGGTCGGCATTCAGCGCCGAGCAATCTATAACCACCGGACAATTTATTCCTTCGCTGGATGACCGGCGTTATATGCAGTATCGAGCGACGCTTACTACTAATAACACCTCAACGACTTCAATAATGTATGATATTTCGCTTACTTACAAGTAAGCGATTAGCGGTTAGCGTACAAGGTTTAGGGTAAAATAAATTTATGAAAAATATTTACAAAATATCAAATTTGCAAAACGAACTAAACGCTAAACGCTGTACGCTGAAAGCTAAGGCAGGCTTCACCCTCGTAGAGACCCTCGTCTACATCGCCATCATTGGCACCGCTTTATCTTCTGCGATTCTTTTCTCTTTGAATGTTTTAGAGGGCCAGCAGAAGGCAAGAGTTTTTCAGGAGGTTCAGCAAAACGCGCGTTTTGCTCTGGAACGAATTTCGCAAGAAATCCGAACTGCCGCTGATCTAAACCCAAACGCCTCAACTTTCAATATCGCTACCGGAACTTTATCTCTTGCCAGCGATGAAAGCGCTAAAAACCCGACCACTTTTAATGTGATTGATGAAAAGATATTCATTAAGCAGGGCAGCGGTGCCACCACTTCCATAACTTCTGACGACGTGAGGGTCACTACTTTAAGATTTGAAAATTTGAGCGTTTCCGCGCGCACGGACAACATTCGGGTAACCGTCAGCATTCAACACGAAAATCCGGATAACGTTACCAGCTTCAATGCCAGCACTACCATGACAACAACAGTCTCAATTAGGGATCAATCTGATTTACCATAAAGCGAACCGGTTCGCTTTAGAATCAAGAATTAGGAATAATGGATCAAGGAGAATGCAAAAATAAAAATCCCATAATTCTTTATTCTTAATTCATGATTCAAAAATAAAAATCCCATAATTCTTAATTCATGTCTCATTTTTTAAAATCACTAAACGCTCAACGCTCAACGCTGGATGCTAATGATGGTTTTATCGCCCTAATCACCGTAATTATCGTCTCCGCCGTGACTTTGATTGTCGCGGCTACGACTATATTTTTAGGGACCAGCGAATCTCTACTTGGCTTCTCCGCGGACCAATCGCATGAAACTTTTCAAATAGCCGAAAGCTGCCTGGAAGAAACCTACTTTAGGTTTAAAAAGGATGTCAATTACTCCGGAACAAATTTAATCCTAGGAAATGGCTCGTGCGCGGCTATCGCGACCGGAAGTGGCGGCGCCGGGTCAACCAGGACGATAGTTTCTTCATCTACCATATCTGTTCCTATTGCTAGTTTCACCAGGAGAATTACTGCCAGCACTACTTTGCTTTCCAGCGCGGACGGCAATGCGACTACTACCGATCTGACGAGGTGGAGAGAGTAACTTCGATCTTTGAATCAAGAATCATGAATAATGAATCAAGGAGAATGCAAATCGTAAAATCTCATAATTCGTCATTCTTTATTCGTAGTTCACAAAACTGTTATAATAAACTTAATGTCTTTTTTCAGTAAGAAAACAACCTTATTGGCTTTTTTGAATAACGGCAATTTGAAGCTGGCGCAGTATAATCTTGGGGCTCGAGGCGTTAGTTCAATCGGCTCCGATACCCTGACCTTTGCCGATGGAGTGGTTAAAGATAGTAGTGTTGCTAATAGCGAGGGCTTCCTGAAAGAGGTTTCCGACTTTTTTAACGCCAGGCCGGAGCTTAAAAAATCCAGCGTTATTTTTGTCATTCCCGAGGAAAAAACTTTTATAAAAGGATTTTCTCTGGAGTTGGGAGATTTGGAAAGAAAAGAAGAATTCCGGGCAACTTTCCTTAGCGAGGTGCCCTTTTTGGAAGAAGAGCTGATTGTTAAGGAGAGATTGGACGGAAGAATGCTGGAATTCACGGCGGTATCCAAAAAATATCTGGAAGATTTGCAATATCCTTTTGCTAATCTTGGTCTAAAGATAGAAGGAGTAATATCCGTTTCTCAAGCCTTAGCCCGCCATGCTTCTCCGGGAGAACGTTCTACTGTTTTGACTTTTTATGACAACGATTTTGTTTTGGCGCTGGTTCAGAATTCAAGCGTGCTTTTTTCGGAAACCGAAAGAATGACCGGTAAGGATACTTCCAAACAGTTTGTGTCGGCGCTGAAACATTTTTCCAAGCATCCGGACGCGAAGAATGTGAAAACCGCTGTACTGATTTTGGACCCGGAATTGCCGGAAGGGGTTATGAAAGAGAGGTTGGAAGAGGTTGGTTTTAAAGTTACTTCAGTTGAGAAAATCTCGCTTTTGGACCTATTGGTCGAGTATTATAATAGCCGCCCTAAGTCGAAATGGGATTTGCTTTTCACTAAGAAAAAAGGACTAAAAGGCATGCTTAAGGGAGACGGCAAGTATCTTCGATATGCCGGCATCGGTTTTCTAATTTTAGTCATAGTTGGCGTATGGGCATTCCTATTTTTCAAATATCTATTTCCTAGAGAGCCTGAACCTGTGATAATCGCTCCTACGGTAGTGGAGGTTGAAGTAGAAGTTGCGACTACCACGCCGGAGGCCACTTCCACTCCTGAACTGCCCGCCGAGGAGCCGCTAGGCCCCCTCAATAAAGCTAATTTTCCGATACAGATTTTTAACGGCACTTTTGTTTCGGGCGAGGCTTCTCGGCTTGGTAGCATTCTCCAGGAAGCAGGATTTACGGTTGCGAAGGTGGATAATTACGAGAATCAGACCCAGGCTAAAACGACTCTTTTTGTCAGTGAGGGTACTAGGGATGATTTGGTTAATGAATTAAGAGCAATTCTGGAAATTTACTATCAGGAAGTGGTTATTAGCATTACGCCGGTGGAGACCGAGGATATTCACATTGTTATAGGTGCCAAGAAATAAGCGCGGGTGGTATAATTAAATTAGCGAGTAATATGTCAAAAATAGATCATAGAAGCGGCTTCACTCTTATTGAGCTTTTAATCGTCATTGCCATTTTGACGGTTCTTTTTGCTATCGTCATTATCGCAGTCAACCCGGTCAGGCAGCTGGCGCAAGCCGATAATACCCAGAGAAGAAGCGACATTAACTCGATCATTAACGCAGTATATCAATATGCTGCTGATAATCGGGGCACGCTTCCAGCGGATATTCCTTCCACTACCACCATTCAGATCGGCAGGGATGGTACTGGCGTTAATTGCGCGATTAGCTGTAATGGGGTGACTACCCCGACTACTTGCTTGGATCTTCACGCGAGTACCACCCCAACTTACCTAACGGACATTCCTCATGATCCGGATGTAAATGGTACGACTACTACTTACTACGGCATAACGCGTTCTGATACTAACAATCGTATTACCGTTGTCGCCTGCCAGCCGGAACTTGGGGAATCCATTTCCATCACCCGCTAGATTAAGATATTTCGGCGTATGCACAATTACCTCTAAACCGAATAAGGGGGATTTGGTATACTTTATTTATGAACATAGGAACAGAAGAACAGAGAAACATAGAAACTAAGAAACAAAAGAACGTAGAAACACAGAAATCGTTTCTCTGTTTCTCTGTTTCTCTGTTTAACGGTTTGCGCCAAGAGCGTAGCGGGTTTACTTTAATCGAATTGCTGGTGGTTATGGCCATTTTGGCTGTTCTTTTTGCCATCATCATCATTGCCGTTAATCCGGTTAGGCAGAATCAGCAGGCCAACAACACCGAACGCAGAAGTGATATCAATTCTATTCTAAACGCGGTTTATCATTACGCTGCTGATACCGGAGCGCTGCCAACCTCAATTTCTACTTCTTTGAAAGTTATCGGCACGGCCGCTACTGGCTGCGCTTCTCTCTGCGGGGCTTCAACTCCGCAAGATGCTTGCGCTAATTTAACTTCCGATCTTACCCTTAGGTATATGAATGAGATACCAAAGGATCCGACTACCGGAACTGACGCCATCACCCGCTACGCGATTTTCAAGTCCGTCGTTGAGAATCGGGTAAAAGTAATCGCCTGTGACGCGGAATTGGGAGCGACAATTGAAGTGGAGAGGTAACTAAGCGAACAGAGAAACTAAAGAACAGAGAAACTAAAGAACAGAGAAACCCAAACGTTTCTCAATTTCTATGTTTCTATATTAATGAAGAATCTAATACAGATTATAAAAGATAGCGAGGCGAACAAAGTGGCTGTTGGCCATTTTAATATTTCCGATCTCGCGGGATTGAATGGAATTTTTCAAGCTGCGCGAGAATTGGACGTTCCTGTTATTATCGGCACCTCCGAAGGCGAGGCCGGGTTTATTGGCCGGAAGCAAGCGGTGGCGCTGGTGAAGAGTTTGCGCGAGGAATATGATTACCCGATTTTTATTAACTCGGATCACACTAAATCATTTGAAGAAGTAAAGGTAGCGGTTGAAGCCGGATATGACGCTATACTTTTTGACGGAGGCAAGTTGCCATTTGAAGAAAATCTCGAGAAGACAAAGGAAGTCGTTAGATATGTTAAGTCGAAAGATGCGAGCATTTTGGTAGAGGGCGAACTTGGCTACATTGGGAGCTCCTCGCGCATTTTAAGCGAACTGCCCGAAGGCGCCGCTATTAAAAAAGAAGATTTAACCAAGCCGGAGCAGGCGGAGCGGTTTGTTAAAGAAACAGGCGTGGATCTTTTAGCTCCGGCTGTGGGTAACATCCACGGAATGTTCAAAGGAGCGAACAATCCCGATCTAGATATTGAAAGAATCGCCGCGCTCCGAAAGGCGTCGGGAGTTCCCCTAGTGCTTCACGGCGGTTCCGGAATCAAAGAAGAAGAATTTACCAAGGCCATTGAGGCAGGAATTTCCATTATTCATATTAATACCGAGATTCGCGCTGCTTGGCGGCAAGGATTGGAGGATGGCCTTAAGGCCGGCCCGGATGAAATAGCTCCGTACAAGATCTTCCCCCCGGCAGTTGCCAAAGTCAAAGAGGTGGTGTACAATAGATTAAAACTTTTCAATAGACTGGCGTAGAGCGTACAGCGTTCAGCGTATAGGGAATTTAAAACTTTATTTACCCTAACCGCTAACCGCTAATCGCTAATCGCTTTAAAGAATGGAATTAACAGTGCAAAAAAGAGAAAAATTAGGCAGAGCAGTTAAAGACCTCCGCAATGAGGGCTTTATTCCTGCCGAACTTTACGGTAGAGGGTTGGAAAACCTTCATTTAAGCGTTCCGGCCAAAGAGTTTAAAAAGGTTTTTCAAGAAGCCGGCGAGAATACTATAGTGAACGTGCTTATAGACGGCGAGAAGCGCCCGGTTCTGATCAATGCTGTTTCTTACAACCCGATAACCGATGACGTGCAAAGCGTTGATTTCTATCAGGTTAGAATGGACGAGAAGTTGAACGTATTCGTTCCGCTGGATTTTGTGGGTGTAGCGCCGGCGGTCAAGGAAAAGAACGGTTTATTGGTCAAGTCTTTGCAGGAGATAGAAGTTGAGGCCTTGCCGACTGATATTCCCCACGATATAAAAGTTGACCTTTCCAAGCTTGCCGATATTGATCAGAGTATTTATGTGGAAGATCTGGAGATACCCGCTAACGTTGAGGTCTTGTTAGATCCGGAAACGGTTGTCGCTACGGCCACCTCTAAAATTACTGAAGAGGAAGAGCTTGCCGCTCAACAGGCCGCCGCCACTCCGGTGGAGGAGGTCAAGGTTGAGTCGGAAGAAAAGAAGGCGGAAAAAGAAGCTGAAAAAGCCGCAGAAACCGAACCCGCATCCTCTTAATTTTCTGGTTACGTTCAACATTCTTATTTTTGGTATAATAAAAGCATGGAGAAACCAAAGGTTTTAGTTGATTTGCGTTCTTTGGGAAGGAAAATAGGCCTTCATAGGCGAGTTGATTTGAGCGGGCAAAGGGTGATGCATATCCCCTTTGTTTTTATTTCCAAGCTCCTTGTAGTCGTTGGCGTGTTATCATATCTAGTGTTTGGTTCGGCCTTGGCTCCGGTGGGGCATAATCAGCTCTCATTAGCCGCTCAAAATGAGGAAGAGCGCCAGGAATTAGAAAGGCAGTTGCAAGATTTAGAGGCGCAGATTAATGAATATCAGGCCACGGTGAATGAATATAAAAAACAAGGCAGCAGTTTACAGTCGGAAATAAATAGCCTGAATGCCAAAATAAACAAAATCAATCTGCAGATTAAATCCATAACTTTATCTTTGCAGAAGCTAGATAGTGAAATTACCGTCAACGAAGGCAATATTAAAACGACCGAGGACGAAATAGAAGAAAACAAAAAAGTATTGGCTCGATCCTTGCAGAGTATTTACGCGAATGAGAATTTAAGCATCGCGGAAATTCTCCTTAGAAAGCCGAATCTGTCAGATTTCTTCGCGGACATCAATAGCTTGGTAGAGGTTCAAGAAGGGATGCGCAATACCCTTGAAGAGGTTATGCGGCTGAAGGAAAATCTTCTGGATGAAAAGGAGCTTTTGGCGATGAAGAGGGAGGATGCCGAACAGCTAAAAAGGTATCAGGCGCTCCAGCAGGCCAATATTCTAAGCATCAAGGAGGAAAAAGCGGAGATTTTAGAGGTCACCAGGGGAGAAGAAAGAAGATTCCAAGAGTTGTTAAAAGAGACTGAAAAGACCGCCTCTCAAGTTAGGCAACAAATCTTCCGCTTGTTTGGCGGCGGGGAATTGAGCTTTGAGGAGGCCTATGATTTAGCGCTGACCGCCGAAAGGGCGACTGGTGCCAGAGCCGCCCTGGTGCTGGCAATTCTTGAGCAAGAATCTCGGCTTGGGAAGAACGTTGGGCAGTGTTCTCCGGAAGGAGCTATGCATCCGACTCGCGACTTGCCGAAGTTTAACCAGATCATTAGCGATCTTAGGGCTAATGGCGATTACGTGCCGGATCCTTTGAAGGTTTCTTGTCCGATCCGCGCGCATGGAGCGTACGGCGGCGCCATGGGCCCGGCGCAGTTTATCCCGTCAACTTGGGTATTATATCAAGATGAAATTTCAGAAGTTACGGGCAATAATCCTCCCAGCCCTTGGCGAAATGCCGATGCTTTTGTGGCTACCGCCTTATATTTAAGTAACAGCCTAGGAGCTTCCAGCTGCAAAAATTATGCCAGCGCGAACCAGCATATTCTGCCCTATCAGTATTTGCTAGAAAGGTGCGCGGCAACTCAATATTACGCCGGCGGCAATTGGTATAAGAGCGACCTTCGTTTCGTATATGGCGATCCGGTGCTGGAGAGGGCTGAAAGATTCCAAAAGGATATAGATATCTTAAATAATTAAAAATCTCCGCGCTAAGCCGGAGATTTTTAATTTATTGCTGCTTGTTTATCTTTTTTAACAAGGCATCTAGGTTTCCATTCAGCACTTCTTCAACATTGTGGACTTTGACGCCGAAGCGGTGGTCGGTGATCCGGTCTTGCGGAAAGTTGTAAGTCCGGATTTTTTCTGAACGATCCCCGGTTCCGACCTGTTCTTTTCGGCTGGTTCCTAATTTTTGTATTTCTTCCCGCTGCTGCATCTCGTAAAGTTTGGCTCTTAGGATATTCATGGCGGTTTCACGATTGCCATGCTGCGATCGTTCGGCTCGGGAGCCGACTACAATCCCGGTTGGTTTGTGGGTAATTCTGACAGCAGTTTCTACCTTATTAACATTCTGTCCGCCAGGGCCGCCAGCGCGCGAAAAAGTTACCTCAATATCGGAAGGATTAATCTGGACTTCCTTGGCCTCCACTTCCGGCAAAATTGCCACGGTAGCTGTGGAAGTGTGGACTCTCCCGGATTTTTCGGTCGCTGGTATCCTTTGAACCCTGTGCACCCCGGATTCTTGCTTGAGCGAGTTGTATGAGTTTTCTCCCTCGATTTTTCCTATGAAGGTTTTGTATCCGCCTAGATCGTGTTGATTCGCGTCAATTACCGAAAACTTCCATCCTTTTTTCAAGGCGTGTTTTTGGTACATTCTTACTAAGTCGCTGGCAAAGAGCGCCGCTTCGTCTCCTCCGGCTCCGGCTCGGACCTCTAAAATTATTTTATTGATGTTATTTTCCACAATTCTGAATTATGAATTAAGAATATTGAATTAAGGAAAAATTTAAAAGAAACCATGATTCGTAATTCATGATTCTTTATTCACAAAAGTAAAGTTAAGATTTCTTCTTGTCTTTCTTCGCCGCTTTAGCCGCGCGCTTGGCGGTTTTGGAGCGTTTTGGCGCGGTGGCCGCCTTTTCTCTCCTGGCCTTAAATTTTTCTACTTTCCCGGCGGTATCAATAAGTTTTTCTTTGCCGGTGTAAAATGGGTGGCAGTTTGAACAGAGATCTACACTAAGCTCTGGCTTGGTTGAACCGACGGAAAAAGTAGCGCCGCAGGCGCATTTAACTTTTGCTTTTGGGTAATATGTCGGATGAATGTCTGTTTTCATAATGTAATGCATTATACACCACCGGTTGATTCTTGGCAATAGAAGCCGCTAGAATCATTCTAAAGCTTAAGAAGGGAGGGGGTTGACACTTGCATCCGACTTCGAATATACTGTATATTACGATTATAAACATATGCCGTATGGGGGCTAATTAAAAAAGAAATACTGACGTTTTAAAGTGCATCCGCTTCGGCTTCGTTCCGACGAAGGTGGCCGAAGTGGATGTGTTTTCTTTACCCTGAGTTTCTCGAAGGGTTACAGAAATACATGCCGGCTTGATAGCTAAAAATTGGAAAATTAGTAATTAGTAAATTACGCACAAATCGCTATTTAAAAAATAGCGAGTCCAATCCCGTAGAGTCGCATTGCGACCACGGGATAAAAAAAGTTTAGTGAAAATTTTCTAGTTGTCCCAATACGAAAATCAATTGCGAAAAACTCGTTCGAGGGTTTTCTGCAATTGATTTTATTTAGAGGATTTGATCCTGGTCCAGGATGAACGCTGGCGGCGTGGATAAGGCATGCAAGTCGAACGGTTCTAAAGTTGAAGTTATTGAGATTACATCAAGGTAGCGGATTTTTTAGAATAGTGGCGAACGAGTTAGTAACACCTTGGTACGTACCTCGAAGACGGGAATAACCAGCCGAAAGGTTGGCTAATGCCCGATAGTCTCGCAAGAGTAAATCTCGCAAGAGGCTTTGAGATCGGCCTAGGTCTGATCAGCTAGTTGGTGAGGTAATGGCTCACCAAGGCTATGACCAGTAGGGGAGCTGAGAGGCTGACCCCCAACGAGGGAACTGAGACACGGTCCCTACATCTACGGATGGCCGCAGTCGAGAATATTCGACAATGGGCGAAAGCCTGATCGAGCGACGCCGCGTGCAGGATGAAGGTCTTAGGATTGTAAACTGCTTTTCTGCCGGATGAAGTAACGTCATTTATGGCGTTATTGACCGTACGGCGGGAATAAGGGGCTGCTAACTTCGTGCCAGCAGCCGCGGTAATACGAAGGCCCCAAGCGTTATCCGGATTTATTGGGCGTAAAGGGCGCGTAGGAGGTCCGATGCGTCTTCCGTTAAATTCTGCGGCTCAACCGCAGATCTGCGGGGGATACGGTCGGGCTAGAGGACGTTAGAGGCAGATGGAACGCACGGTGTAGGGGTGAAATCCGTTGATATCGTGCGGAACACCAAAGGCGAAGGCATCTTACTGGGGTATTCCTGACCCTGAGGCACGAAAGCGTGGGGAGCAAAAAGGATTAGATACCCTTGTAGTCCACGCCCTAAACGATGTCCACTGGCTGTCTCGAGTATCGACCCTCGGGGTGGCGAAGCTAACGCGTTAAGTGGACCGCCTGGGAAGTACGGCCGCAAGGCTAAAACTCAAAGGAATAGACGGGGACTCGCACAAGCGGTGGAGCATGAGGTTCAATTCGACAATAAGCGAGGAACCTTACCAGGGCTTGAAATCCAGACGACAGGTTGCCGAAAGGCGACTCTTCTCTCAAGGACGGCTGGACAGGTGCTGCATGGTTGTCGTCAGCTCGTGTTTTGAAATGTTCCCTTAAGTGGGGTAACGAGCGCAACCCTTACCTGATGTTATATGTGTCATCGGGAACTGCCCTCATTTTGGGGGAGGAAGGAGAGGATGACGTCAAATCCGCATGGCCCTCTGATGCCCTGGGCCACACTCGTGCTACAATGGCCAGAACAATGGGTTGCCAAGCCGCAAGGCGGAGCTAATCCTATCAAAAATGGCCTCAGTTCGGATTGAGGGCTGCAACTCGCCCTCATGAAGCCGGAATCGCTAGTAATCGCGCATCAGCCATGGCGCGGTGAATACGTTCTCGAGTCCTGTACTCACCGCCCGTCACTTCAAGGAAGCCGGGAATACCTGAAAATTCAGTTTCTGGGTCTAAGGTAAGTTCGGTGACATGGAAGAAGTCGTAACAAGGCACGCGTAGCGGAAGCTGTGCGTGGATCAATTAAACAAAAATAAAAGATCGATCTCGCTTCGGCGAGAAAAGGTTTTGATCGTGGAGCCTTAAGTCACGATTCATCCGCCAGCTGGCGGATGCCCATTGGGATAACTAGAAAATTTTCATTTTTGGACTTGCGCAGGAATACACAAAATAAACGGCCTCGACGTAGAATCGGGGCCGTTTATTTTATCGCGCTTGTTGGCTAGTCTTATTTGATATAGAATTTTAGTATGCCTAAAAAAGTTGTTCTAGTTGAAGACGATCCTTTTCTTTCTTCTTTGCTTGGAAATCGCCTAAAGAAAGAAGGCTTTGAGCTTATATCCGTGAAGAAAGGGAGCGAGGTGCTGAAAGCTTTGCGCGATAACAATCCTGACTTGGTTCTGTTAGATATTATTCTGCCGGAAAAGTCCGGTTTTGAAATATTGTCGGAGATCAGATCCGATCCCGCGACTTCTCAAGTGCCGGTTATTATCCTATCCAACCTAGGCCAGGAATCCGATATGGAAAGAGGGAAGGCCTTGGGGGTTGCCGACTATATAGTAAAAGCCAAAGTTACCATAGACGAATTAGTTAATAAGATAAAAAACTTTTCATCGCAAAAAGAGGCTTAATGGAGTATTTACTTATCCACAACAGGTTTCGGGTGCTGTCTGGGCGCTATGCTATAATTATTTTGTGAGGGAATTGTAATTTAGCCCCTAGGTCGAGATCAATAATTTAAAATAATAAACAAAATGACAAAGAAAGGTTTTACCTTATTAGAATTAGTTATCGTTATTGGTATTCTCGCCATATTGGGAGCGGTTTCCGTTTTGGTGTTGAATCCGGCCCAGCTTCTCGCGCAAGCAAGAGACACCACCAGGATTGAAGATATTGGCGTCGTAAGGAACGCTCTAGCGCTCTATGTTTCCACTGTTTCCAGCCCTGATTTGGATGGCGGAACCAACAGTTGCGCGACTCTTTGCTATGTTGGAGCTTCCGGCGTCGCGGCAAACTGCGGAAGCAGGCATGGTTCCAAGACCACTACCGCCGATACCACTAGAGAAGTTGACGGCAATGGCTGGATTCCTGTTGATTTAACCGGCATTCCGGGCGGAGCTCCGCTATCAGTTTTGCCAGTTGACCCGACCAATGACGCCACTTATTTCTATTCTTATGCTTGCGACAATACTGCCAAGACATTTGAGTTGAATGCGAATTTAGAAAGCACCCGTTATTCGGCGGGCGGTCCGGATGATAGAGAGGGAGCTGATGGTGGAAATGATGCCAACATTTACGAGGTTGGAACAGCGCCAGGTCTCTCTATCTAATATCTAAATGCCAGAGTTTGCTTTGTTGATTGTAAGCGCAATCTTCTTGATGCAGGTTGCGGCAGGAAAAACCCGACTCAATAAAGTCGGGTTTTTTGGATTAGCGGTCTTTTTGGCGTCGGCCCTATTGATGCTGGGATTTGGGTCTTACCAATCTTGGCTGCAGTATGACGCCTGGAAAAACGATGAATTTGGGAAATTTCTTCTCCCGCCCTACCAGAGCTCGGAATACTATTTTTTCCATATAAGAACTAGGATCTTTAACCCTTATTTTCTTTCGTTTTCTTTAGCGGTTTTCTTCCTGCTGATTGCCAAATTCTTTAATAAGAAATACAACTATCTTTTTTTTGAAAAAGGAGAGGCTTATTTGTTCGCCGCTGCCATCTTTTTAGCAGGCAGTCCGGGATGGTTTTTCTATCTAATTTTCGTATTGCTGGCTGGGGTCGCGGCCTCTGCCGTGCAAACATTGATAAACGGACCTAGTTACCGACTATCGCTCTATTACCTTTGGCTGCCGACCGCCTTATTTACTATACTAATAAGTAGGTGGCTGGCTGAATATTCATGGTGGCAGCTACTTAAAGTATAGGTTATGGGTATTCCAAACGAAAAACTTAAAGAAGCTTTAGTAAAAGAGGGCCTTATAAGTCCGGATGATTTTGACAGCTTATTAGCCGAGTCGCGAAGGATGGGATATGACGTGGCCGATACCCTGATATCCAGGGGAGTAATGACCAAAGAATATTACCACGATCTTCTGGCTAATTACTTCGGTGTTGATGAGGCTAGGCTTTCGGCGGCGAATATTGATGAAAAAATACTTCATCTCTTACCCAAAGAGCTTTCCCAGGAAAAGCGGGTAGTTGTTTTTAAGAGAGGAGAATCCGGCTCTCTAGGAGTGGCCATGGAAGATCCGAGTGACTTGGAAACGATTGAATTTTTACGGCGCTATCTCAAGAGTGATATAACTCCATACCTTGCTTCTCCGGAGGACCTCAATCTGGCGCTGAAAATCTACTCTAAGGGGGGCGTGGAAAACTTTCAATGGGTAATTGAAGAGAACGTTGCCGCCTCTCTTCGATCCGGGGTTTCCGGCATAGAAAAGGCCGCGGAAGACTTGCCGATAGTTTCCGTAGTGGACAACCTTATTGCTTACGCGGTCTCTTTAAGGGCTTCCGATATTCATCTGGAAGTGCTGGAGGACACTTTAATGGTTCGCTATAGAATTGATGGAATATTGAGAGAAATCATGCGCCTGCCCAAAGAGGTGCATCTGGCCGTTACCGCCAGGATTAAGCTGCTTTCCGGCCTGAAGCTTGATGAACATTCCAGGCCTCAAGACGGGAGGTTCCGCCAGAGATTGGAGCAGGATTTCATTGATATCCGTGTTTCCGTGATACCTACTTTTTTCGGCGAAAAGGTGGAAATGCGTTTGCTATCCGCGAGTCAAAGGCCGCTTTCTTTTGAAGAGTTGGGAATGTTAGAAGACACCAGAAGGATTATAGAAGATAATATTCATAAAACTTTTGGCATGGTCTTGATCTGCGGACCGACTGGCTCCGGTAAAACCACCACGCTCTATTCTATTCTCAACACCTTGAATAAACCGGAAGTGAATATAGTCACCATTGAAGATCCGATAGAGTATAACATCAAGTATGTTAACCAGACGCAGATCAATCCGGCGGCCGGCATTACTTTCGCGAGCGGATTGCGCGCTATTTTACGCCAGGACCCCAACATTATTTTGGTAGGTGAAGTCCGCGACGCGGAAACAGCTGAAATATCGGTCAATGCGGCATTGACCGGCCATCTTCTATTGACCACTCTGCATACCAATGACGCTCCGACTGCCGTCCCGCGTTTAATTGATATGGGAGTTCCGACCTTTCTAGTTTCGGCTGTTTTAAATCTGGCGCTGGCTCAAAGATTGGTTGGTAAAATCTGCAGGGACTGCATTGAATCCTATGAGGCGGACGAAGCCACTCTTGAATTGATTCAGAAACAAGTGAATGATCTTGGCATCGGCGACCATTACAAGCCGCCGAAGGTCTTTTACAAAGGAAACGGCTGCGATGTTTGCGGGCATAGCGGCCTGAAGGGAAGGTTGGGGATTTATGAGACCTTGAGTTTTGACGACGAGATTCGCCGTTACATAACTGATCCCGATTTCTCGCTTGATGGATTGCGGAAGCTGGCCAGGAAGCGCGGCATGATAACTATGTTTGAAGACGGCATGCGCAAAGTCGGGCGCGGCATGACCACCATTGAGGAGGTGTTTAGAGTAATAAGGGAATAACGGGATGAAATTTCACTACATTGCGTCACAACCAAATGGGAAAGTGGTTGAGGGAGATTTGAATGCCAGCAATACCGAGGAAGTTTTGCAGGAGCTGGCCGGCAAAGGTTTAAGGCCTATTTCCATTAAGATGATGAAAAGGTTGGATATCGGCGGAGTCCAATTTTTTGGACAAGCGGTCACGGTATCCGATAAGGTCTTTTTGACCCGCTATCTTTCTTTAATGCTGAAAGCGGGAACTGATCTTTTCCGGGCTATTGATATTTTAATTAACGATTTTGATAAACCGGTTTTGAAAGCGTTGCTTTTAGAGATTAGGACGAATTTGGAGAAGGGCAATCCTTTCTATACTACTTTCGCCAAATACCCGAAGTATTTTTCCAATGTTTTCGTGAACCTTATAAAAGCGGGGGAGAAATCGGGTAATCTGACCGGGGTATTGGATAACCTGAATATCTCCCTAGAAAAAGAAAAGGAATTAAAGAACAAAGTCCGTTCGGCCTTAGTGTATCCGATCATCCTTCTTGTCATGTCATTTTTGATGTTGCTCTTACTAGTTACTTTTGCTTTGCCGAGAATTGCCAATGTTTTTTTGTCCACCGGAATTACCCCGCCGTTATTCTCCAGAATAGTTTTCAATGTCGGACTATTTTTGAGTGATAATGCTGTCGTAGTTTTTCCATTGCTGGCTATTTTCGCGGTAGGTGTGTGGTATTTCTTTTCCAAAGTTTACCTTGGGCGGAGAATTCTTTACGCTGTGGCATCTCGACTGCCCATCATTGGGAATGTGATGGATCAGATAGCGCTTCAGCGTTTTACCAGCACTTTCGGGGCATTGTTGAAATCGGGCATGCCTATTATTGATTCGCTGGAGATCACTGCCGACGCCGTCGGCTCGGAGAAATTCCAGGCCAGTTTGCGGAATATCGCCCGCGAGGGGATCGCCAAAGGATTGACTATCGGAGAGGCCTTCCGGCGAGAAGGGGTATTTCCGATGGTGGTGACCAATCTGATAGCAGTTTCTGAAAAATCAGGGCACACCGAAGATATCCTGAAAACTTTGTCAGAATTTTATGAATCGGAGGTAGACAACGCGGTGAAAACTTTAGTGGCTTTCATAGAACCGATACTCCTGCTTTTTATTGGGGTCTTAATAGGAACGATAGCTGTGGCGATTATTGTTCCCATTTATCAGTTAGTGGGAGGAGTTTAAATTAGGGCATAGGATAAAGGGTGTAGGGTATAGAAATTTCTAACCCCTAACCCCTCAATCCCAAACCCTCACAAGGTGCGCGGTTTCACTTTACTAGAAATAATCATCATAGTGGCCATTGTCTCCGTGATTGGCGTTGGGGGGGTTATCAGCTTGCGATCGGCTCAGCAGTTTGCCGATGTTGATGCCGCCGCCAATCAGATTGTCGCGGTTCTCCGCGAAGCCCGTGACAGGACCGTGTCAACCGACTCCGGTACTGCGTTTGGAGTTCATTTTGAAGCAGGCCAGTATGTTCGTTTTGCCGGTCCCACGTATAGCGCGGGCGCCGTGACCAATGTCCTCTATACCCTGCCGCAGGAGCTGGAATTATATGATATTAATGTCGGCGAGGACAGCGACATTTTGTTTAATTCCCTGGACGGAACCCCGGACCAAGCCGGAAGTACCAGTATTCGAGCAATTGATGATCCGGGGCAATATAGGACTATAGAGATTTTATCAACCGGTGCGATCGGAATAGCCGGATCGGTTAATCCCACTGATAGCAGAATTACTGACACTCGCCATGTTCATTTTGATCTGGGCTGGAGCATGCAAAATTCAAACACGCTGACTTTGCGTTTTAGCGATCCTCCGAATCCCGACGTGGTTCAGAATGTTTCTATATCGGCATATATGAACGCCGATAACACTAATTTTGATTGGTCGGACGCCATTTTGGTGGGCGGCGAAGAGCAAGCTTTGCGGATTCATACGCATCTTTTAAATAGCGGCGACACGGAATTGAGCATTCATCGGGATCGCCGCTTTAATACAAAAGCGGTTACTATTTCCATCGACGGCGATGAAATTGCTTCTTACGACGCCGACGGGACGGTCACGGCCGGCTTTTTTGGAGGAACGATGGAAATACAATGAGTAGACGCAAAAATTTTTTATTTTATGCCAAAGATTAAAAGCAGAATAACAAGCGTTCAGTCTAAAACCTCTGGGTTCAGCTTGGTGGAATTATTAATTTCTATTTCAATAGCGGCGATAATTTTAGTTGGCATGGCTCAGGCGGTGGTAATTGCCGTGGACACAACTGAAAGGGGGCGGCGCGCAACGGAAGCGGCGAATTTAGCAGAGGAAGGGATTGAGGCGCTCCGGGCTATGCGAGATGACAGCTGGTCGTCAAATATTCAGCCGTTAGCGAATGGCGCCAGTTATTACCCTGTTATTTCAGGCGATAGCTGGACAATAACTGCTTCTGATCCCGGACTGATAGCGGGCCGTTACACTAGGAAGGTTGAACTTAGCGAAGTCTATAGGGATGCTGATGATGACATCAGCGCTTCCGGAAGTCTTGATCCCAAAAGTAGGGGAGTAACTGTTACGGTGGAGTGGCTGGAGGGCGATGATACCGCATCGTTGATTTTGGAAACTTATATTACCAATTTTTTAAATAATTAATCCCGTTAGAGATATTCTAATAGTTTCATGAAGCAAAGACTTAAAAATAATCTACTGACAAAGGCTATCTATGTATTCGACGGAATTAACGGTCGTTGTAAACGACCTATCTCTAACGGGATAAATCGGCGTGGCGTCACGCTCCTAGAGACGTTAATTTACTTAGCTTTGTTTGCCGTTGTCGTGTCTCTGGTCTCTGTTTCCGCCCAGCAGGCCCTTAGTTTGTATTCATATGCAAAGATTCGGGGCGGTGTGTCCGAACAGGCTCGGCAGGCGGCCTTCTTGATAAAAAGAGAAATCAAAAATGCTTCCGGCATTTACACGCCGACCAGCATTTTTGGCAGTAATCCGGGACAATTAAGCCTAGAGACGACAATTAATTTACCGGCGGACGAATCATCAACCTTTGTGGATTTTTACATTGATGACAATCGCCTTTTCATTAAGCGGGAAGGGTTGGATCCGGAGCTTTTGATTGGCGGACAGTATATTGTTCCGCGGTTTATTGTTACTAATTTAAACACAATCGGCACCACTTCGGCTGTGAGGATTGAATTGACTGTCACTGGAGATTCGGATGAGGCAGGTCTAAGGTTTGGGTCTACCACTATTACAACTTCCGCTTCATTAAGGGCTTATTAATAACATGAACAAAGAAACAAAAGAACAAAGAAACAAAAGAACAAAGAAACAAAAATCGTTTCTCTGTTTCTCTGTTTCTCTATCTTCGTGTTTGCGTCAGCGGCGCGGTCAGGCGGCGCTGGCGGCCATACTTGCGGGTATGTTTATATCTTTTTCCATCGGCATTGGCATCGGTACCGTTGCTTTTTTGAATATTCAGCGGTTGCGTAATAATACCGAACGGATTCAGAGCTACTACGCTGCCGAAGGAGCGATTGAGGACGCGCTTTTGAGGGTTATAGATCCAGATTTAGAATTTAAGACAGACGATTCTTACTCCCTATCAGTCGGCTCTAATGCGGCTTCTACAACAATTTCATCTTCTGGGCCGAATCTAAGCGTTCGTTCGGACGGTTTTCGGGGCAATTCTTCCAGAAGCTTAGAGGTTCTGTTGATAGCAACTGGCGGTACGAGTTTTAGCTATGGAGCGCAGGTGGGAGACGGCGGGGTTTTGATGGAAAATAATAGCGTAATTGACGGAAGCCTGTACTCCGGGGGCGATGTAGTTGCGGGCGGCCTTTCGGAGGTTTTGGGCAGCGTTTATGTTTCCGGATCTAATGAGATAGATGGAGCGACGATATCCGCTGATGTCCATGCGAACACTATAAGGAATAGCGTTATCGCGGGAGATGCTTATTACCAGACGATTATCGGCACTACCGTCGCTGGGAACTCTTATCCTGGCAGCGACGATCCGGAACCGATTGAAATGCCGATCAGCGAAGATCAAATTAGCGACTGGAAAAATGACGCGGCTGCCGGCGGAACTATTGATGATGATTATGATCTTAGCGGGAATAGTACGGCCTCGCTCGGTCCTATAAAAATAAATGGCGATTTAAACATTCAAAATACCGCCGTGCTGACTATGACTGGGACTATCTGGGTGACTGGGAACGTGAATTTGCAAAATAGCGGGGCCATAGAAT
Organism: Candidatus Paceibacter sp.; assembly: GCA_020724845.1. GTDB lineage: Bacteria > Patescibacteriota > Minisyncoccia > UBA6257 > 02-FULL-45-10c > DYGE01. Next base: position 522 of record DYGE01000012.1, on the reverse strand, counting down.
TAGATGAGAGTTTCGGCAATCAAAGCGGCGTTATGGTTGTTGATGGCACGGTCACCATTAATAATAGTTTCGCGCTATGCGGTTCGGAAGGTTTTAGCGGCAGCGCCTGCAACTCCAGCGGCGCCAGTTACTTATTGATGCTTTCTACGAATGCCGGCGATCCGGCAATAGATATGGCTGGCACTACCAACCTTAATGGGATACTTTATGCCGCTAACGGCACTCTTCTGATAGAAAGCAACGCATTTTTGAAGGAGGCCACCGCGTATCGGCTGCATATTAAAAATAACGCGGTTATAGTTTATGAAACTGGTTTAATTTTTCTGGATTTTGGAGATGATTCGGAGATTGAATGGAGTATTCGGTCCTGGAAGGAAGTTGAGTAAAGTCCATAGCTAGCTAAATCAAAAGATCGCTTTTAAAACTAGAAGAACGGCATGCTATTTCACAGATTCGGGCTGCGCGGTGGGGACAAAGTGTCATAACCAGAAAGTATCCTCTTACCGGCACCAGCGTAGTTCC
>DYGE01000011.1 GCA_020724845.1 Candidatus Paceibacter sp. | reverse complement strand
CGGTAAGAGGATACTTTCTGGTTATGACACTTTGTCCCCACCGCGCAGCCCGAATGCCTGGAAAATTATCCCTGTTTATTTCCTACGGGACGTACCTGGCGTTATGCAGCTTAAATTTCCTTAATCTCTTCAACTACCTTATCCAACTGAATGCCTCGGGAGGCTTTAACTAAAACCAAATCTCCCTTTTTCATTAGCTTCTGCACTTCCAGCTTTGCCTCATCGGCAGTGTCAAAACTGTATATGTTCTTTTTGGCCATACCCGCCTGAACAGCGCCTTCGGCAATGAATTTCGCCCTGGAACCGACAGTAACTAGAATATTAAAACGCTTGGGTATCAGCTTGCCTATTGATTCGTGGGCTTCCGGCGTATATTGGCCGATCTCCAGCATATCTCCCAAAACGGCGATTTTTCTTTTGGCCTTAAGGTCGTTGGCAGTGTCAATCGCCGCTTCCATAGAAAGAGGGGCCGCGTTGTAAGTATCGTCCAGAATATACGTATGCTTAATGCCTTTCAAGATTTTCCCACGGCTCGGTGGAGAATCATAATCCAATAAAGCTTCGGCGATCTTGACCAGATTTAAGCCAAAAGCAATGCCCACGCAGGCCGCCGCGGCAGCTGCATAAGCTTGGGCTTTTCCAAAGCAACCGTCCAGCCTGACCGGCACAAAACTGCCGCCGTAGTTCAATTTAAAAGCAATGCCCGCCGGCTCATCTCCTTCCATGCGCGTTTCAAAGTTAGAAATTCGGAGGTGCGAGTGTTCGCCGAAACCATAAGTCATAATATGAGCCCGCGTCCTCTCTTTCATTTTGTAAACCGCTTCGTCGTCGTTGTTTAAAACCGCGAATCCGATGGAAGATAAGGCCTCAACGACTTTTGATTTCTCCCGCGCCACCGCTTCCGGACCGCTATAAAACTCAACATGCACCGGTATATCCCCGATGGCAGTGATAACTCCGATTTGAGGCCTGGCAATGTCCAGCAGATAACGGATATCCCCCGGCTTGTCCGCCGCGTATTCCAAAACCAGCAGCTCCGGGTAACGAAGCGGCAAAATTAGGCGCAGTACGGACATGAAAATAACTTTGGCCCAGAAAAACTTGCCGGATATTTTCTGCCAGTCCCCCAAAATCGTTAGCGGCATGCCAATCTCATTATTAAAATTTTTAGAACTCATGCGCACGTGGCGATGCCGCTGAAGTACGGCGTAAATCGCTCGCTTAGTGGATGTCTTGCCTACGCTGCCGGTAACCGCAATAACCCCGGGGCGGTATTTTTTAATGGTCAAAATTGCCAGCAGGCGCAAAGTTCTCTGAAGATAATGTTGTAATTTCTCTTTATTCATTTTCCTATTCTAAATGATCTGGCGGCACATTATAATAATTCAAAATAAACTCTGACAACTCCCGAAACGCCGGGACCACCGTAAGCCCGGCCAATGGCGCGCCGGACGGCTTATCAATCCTTATCAAGATGGTAAACCTTGGGTTAAAAGCCGGCGCAAATCCTATAAAGGTGTGTATATATTCTTCAGTATAACCCCCTTGCTTGAAATTAGGTATCTGGGCGGTGCCGGTTTTTCCGGCGATATCGAACTTGGGTATTTGAGCAATAGTGGCTTTGCGGACGGCGGAAATCATCATCTCGGTTGCCTGCTTCGCCGCTTCTTCAGAAATGACGCGCCGGACCGCGCTTGGCGCCTTATCCTTGATTAAATACGGCTTCATCAAGACGCCCTTATTGGCAATAGCCGAAAAGGCGCCGATCATCTGAATCGGAGTGACAGAAACTCCCTGGCCGAACGCCGCGGTGGCAAAATTAATATCCCGAAAACTCGTTTCCAAATTGGCCAAACTGCCCCTTACCTCGCCCGGCAAACCAATGCCGGTTTCCTTTCCAAAACCGAAATCCACTAGGTAGTTATAGAATAAATCCCGCCCGACCAGTTTCCCGGCATGAGCCGCGCCGGTATTAATAGATTGCTCAATTACCTCGGTCATAGTCACCTTGCCATGAGCTTTAAGGTCCCAATTTTTAATCGTTCGGCCATCTAAAGTCAGAGACCCGGAATCGTAATAGGTAGTGTCCGGCGTTAATTTACCGCTGTCCAAACCGGCCGCCATAGTTATGACTTTCATAACCGAACCAGGCTCATAGACCGTCTGAATGGTTGGATTCAAAAAAGATTTAATCCGGTAATCGGAATAATTATTGGGATCAAAGCTTGGATAACCGCCCATAGCCAGAATGCCGCCGGTTTTAGGATCCTGAACTATCACCATTCCGCTTTCGGCGCTGTATTTCTCCACCAGATTAGAAAGTATTTCTTCTGCCCGAGTCTGAATATTGGAATCAATAGTCAGATGCAGATCTCTGCCATGCACCGGATTGATAGTTCTATCTCCTTCCTGCCGGCCAAATTCGCCGCCCAAGCTGCTCTCGTAGTAAAATTCCAGCCCATATCTGCCGGACGGATAATCGCTTTCCGCCGTTACCCCGACAAACCCTAAAACCTGGGAGGCAAGCTGATTAAACGGATAAAGCCGGGAATCTTCCTCATCAATGTAAACCCCGGCAATCCCCAACTCCCTGATTGCTTCCACTTGTTTATTAGTTATTTTCCGCTTCAGCAGCTCATAAGGGTCATCGCCTTTATCCAGAAGAGGAAGCAGCTTGGCCTCGTCGATCTCTAGGATTCCGCTTAAAGCTTCCGCGGCCAGTTCCGGATCCTCAATATCGCTGGGAACCGCAAAAGCGACCGGATAAGCTTTGGTGATCGCGGCAGGAATGGCGTTGCCATTTCTATCAGTAAAATAAATGCTTCCCCTCCTCGGCTCTAAAAAACCCGCCAGGCGGCGTTGAGAAACCGCTCTAGCGGAATAATATTCTCCCTCTTGGATCTGCAGATTATAAACCTTATAACCCAGCAAGCCGTAGAGCGAAGTAAAAAATAAAATTATGAAAAAAACTCGGAATCTCATCATTCAGATGCATAAATTTAGCGGTTTCTAACGATTAGCAAGGATTCTATTTTCCAAATAATCCGGATTTTTGTCAGAGACGAGGTTGTGTTCAGCTGCAAACGCGGCTAAATTGCGGGTTTCCAGCGTCTGGTAAAGTTGATTGCGAAGATCGGCATTGGCGGCTTCCATTTTTTGAATGGCTTCTTCCTGCATACCAATCTGGTATTTCAAGCTGACGTTAAGGTTGTAAAAATAGATGCTTAAAACAGCCGACAAAACCAGAAGCGCGCCGATGTACAAAAACTCGTTTAGATAAAATCTGTTTTTGCTTGGTTCAATAATTGTCATATTCCTAAATTAAAGCGGCCGCTCGGAGTTTGGCAGATCTGGCCCTGGGGTTATTTCTAACCTCCTCCAAGCTGGCGGTAATAGGTTTCTTGGTCAAAATTTTTAAACGACCTTTTTTCGCTGACTCATTAAAAGCCGATTTAACGATACGATCTTCTAATGAATGAAATGAAATAATCGCTACTCGTCCGCCTGGCTTGATAATCTCTTCAAGAGAATCCAAAACGCTCTTCAGATTATCCAGCTCCTTATTAAGGTATATCCGCAAAGCTTGGAAGGTCCGCGTAGCCGGATGAAGACGGCCTCGTTCATAAGACTTAGGGACGGCAGTTCGAATGACTGCTGCCAGGTCTTCGGTATTGCGAATAGCGGATTTCTTACTGAAGATCGCTTCCGCGATTCTCCGCGCGTACCGCTCTTCCCCATACCGGCTGATAATATCAGCCAACTCGCTAAATGTTGCCCGACGCAGAAATTCTTCCAACGTTTCGCTTTCGTCGCCGTAAGTCATAAGCAAGGGCTCGCCGCCAGCCGGCGGATTAAAACTGAATCCCCTGCCGCTGCCAGCTAGCTGATCGGAAGAAAATCCGAGATCCAGCAGCAGGCCATCCGCCTTGGGCAAATTGCCATCCTTGATCAAGCCGGGCAATTCCGCATAGTTGGCGTTAAAGAAAATCGCGTTAGCGCCGGAAAATTCCTTTTTCAGATTTTCGATATTTCTTTTGTCCCAATCAACTAGAGCGACCTTTCCGCTTTCGCCTACCTTTTTAAGAATTTCCCTGGAGTGCCCCCCAGCGCCGGCAGTTCCATCTATAATAAATTCACCTTCTTTTGGATCGAGTAAATCAATTACTTCTTTTAAAAGAACGGGAACGTGCATACTATGGCCAATGAAAACAACAGTGAATTTATTAATCGTTCTCTGGGATAATCATTGTCATAGTCATAGTAAAAATTAAATTCCAAGCTCCCCCAGCTTTTCCGCTATCTCATCAGAGGAGGCCTCGGTCTTATCTTTATATTGTTTCCAATTATCTTCATCCCAGATTTCTATTCGGTTGTATAAGCCGGCAATAATCGCCTGCTTGCTTAGATTAGAATAATCTCTCAAATAATCCGGGACTAAAATTCTTCCTTGGTTATCTAATCTCACCTCCATCGCGCCAGCAAGCATCAGTCGGATGAAAGCGCGCGAATTTGCCTGAGCAATCGGCAAAGCGATAAGCTTCTGAGCCAATTCCTCCCATTCTTTTTGAGAAAAAAGAAAAAGGCAGCGGTCCAACCCGCGGGTCACGATCGCGCCTCCTTTCAAAGCCTGGCGGAACTTGGACGGCACTGCCAGCCTTCCCTTGTTGTCTATTGAATGTTTGTATTCTCCGATAAACATATAAAAATAAGAGTTATCCCCAGAATAGCGGGTTTTCCCCATACTTATCCACATCTCCCCACTACAATTTAATTGTACCCCACTAAAGCAAAAAAATAAAATACCCAAGAAATGCCAGAATTTAGCTCTATTTCCCCTTAAAATTACTTATTCATCCTCAACTTATCCACAACCGCCGGAAACTAAATAAAAAAACAAAAGATCGCCCAAAGTTGGGCGATCTCAAAAAGAAGAACAGTATAACTACCTATGAATTTCAGTCAGGTAAATAGATATCGTGCCAAATGAAATATCTACTTGAATCAGCACCGGGATATGCCTCTTATCATTTGTAAGATACACTTTCATGCTAGTCCCCTTCTGGATAAAAATTCCTTCTTTCCGCATAGCGGGTTCGACGATCACGGTGCGAAAATGGCCGGCCGGCACCTTAATCATTTTCCTTCTAGTCACCTTAACCACCAGCGGCCAATTGGATCTGGTATTCACATCCATCACAACCTCGTCTCCGACTTCAAGTTTTTTCGGACGAATGGAATAAACGCTGGAAAGAATATCCTGCACCGGTCCGGAAACAGTCCCGGAACTATAATGAAAGCTTCCATCCTTATTCGTTTGTTTCGCCAGAAAAGAATTTTTTTCATAATCGTAGACAACCCATTCATCTCTATAAAACTCGCCTTCCCGCAATTGCTTGTAATAGCCGAGAGATCTTAAATCTTTAACACCGACCCACGATTCGTTCTTATCGCGAACTTTGTAGAAATTATCCGCGAATCCATTGGTCTTGGCTTCCGAAACAATGTGGTAAGCCGGCTGACCGTTGAAATTAACTACCTCCTTAACTTCAATGTAGGCTGTACCCATAGAAAAGATTCCCCACTTCACCTCATACTCCAGCTTTTCAGAAAACCAAGGAACTTTCTGTTCTCCGGCGGTTGACGGCGGGATTGTACCACGAATCAGATCGTACGGACTGGAAACATTCGAGCTGGAAATAGCCACGGCATCGCCGCCGGTCGCGGCGGGAGAAGATATCAGAACTTCTGCTAAAGCAAAATTTGAGTAAAAAAATAAAGCGCTAGCCGCCAAAATTACAGGTTTGATTCTCATTCCGACCTCTATCCAGTTTTTTAGTTCTTTAAGCAGTATAACACAAAAGAGGAATAATTGTGCGCCCTGCAGGGATTGAACCTGCGGCCTTTCGAATGTGAATCGAACGCTCTGCCACTGAGCTAAGGGCGCTTGCTGTCTGAATAAAACTATAAATTAAAAACCCGCCTGTTTCAATCGGCGGGTTTTTAATTTATTGCAGCTCTGCAGTCGCGCCGGCTTCTTCCAATTTCTTCTTTAATTCTTCAGCTTCCGGCTTTGGCAGGCCTTCCTTGGCTACTTTAGGAGCGGCATCGGCTATATCTTTCGCTTCCTTAAGCCCAAGCCCGGTGGCTTCCCTCAAAACTTTGATCACTTGAATCTTCTGGCCTCCCGCGTCCTTTAAGAGAACATTCCAGGAAGTCTTTTCCTCTGCCTCTCCGCCAGCGGCAGCGCCCCCGGCTGCTACAACCGGCATAGCGGCAGAAACTCCGAACTTTTCTTCCATTGCTTTTACTAATTCAGAAAGTTCAGTGACTTTCATTTCCGCAATTTTATCTAAGATATCGTTATATTTTTCCATAACTTTATACTAATTTTTTAATTTATTAATTTATTGAGTTTGTTTCGACCTCTCGTTTAACACCATCATAAATTGCTTTAATGGCATAGTGAGCATCATAGCGATCTGCGCCAATAATACCTCTCTAGAAGGCAAAGTGGCTATCGCCGTAAACTCATTAGCGTCAACCAATCTCTTCTCTCCAAGATCGTAAGCGCCCATTACGCTAAATTCCCCCTTCTGCGCCTTTGTTAATCCTTTAGCGAATTTATGAATCAATCCGGCAATGGCCGGCAATTCTTCTTTTGAGAATACCGTGCCAAGCTGGTTTTTTGCCGTTAGCGGGTCAAATTCCACGCCAGCGTCTTTCAAGGCGAGATTTAACAATCTCTTTTTGTAAACCTTTAAATCAGCTCCGGCCTCCTTAAGGCTCTTTCGCAATTTTTTGAAATCCTCTACAGAAACGCCGTTGAAATCCGCGAAGACGGCCGCTCTGCTTTCTCCAAGCTTTTTGGACGCCTCTTCTACTAATCCTTGTTTTTGTTGTTTAGTTAATGGCATACATTTGTCACTTGTGCTTATTCGACCTTTTTATCCGCAACCGCGAGCTTTATCAAACAAAAAAGGCCCGGCGGCCATAGACGAAGCTGAAAAATCAGCTTATAGAGTTTTCCTCGAAGGGACTTGTTCCGCCAGCTGGCAGATGCCCTTTGTCTACGGATTACTATTAGTATACTCATATGAAAAACAATGTCAATCATCTGTTAATGTCCAGAGAATTATTCCTGTTCATTTATTACAAGATATATCTAGTTTTATGAATCAAAAAACCGCCATAGTCGCGGCGGTTACCTTGTTTTTTTGAAAATCACCTCTTTCTTGCCGTCTTCGCCTGCATCATTCGAAAGGACAGCAACCAGCTTATCCTTCTTGCGGATTGCTCTGCAGTTCTTCATCCGGCCGATCGGCCTTCCAATATACTTATCAAACTTGCTTTGAATCAATCTCGCGCCGAGCGTAAGCTCATCGCTAGCTTCTCGGACAATAAATTTCTTAACCTCTTCCGAAACCGAAAGATCAATGGAATGTTCAGTTGCTAGCTTCTTCTGAAACTTGAAAAGTATGTCATCAAAGATCTCGGCGCGCGCCTTCTCTTCAAGCTCCCTGAAAATATAGGTACGATCCACACAACCAAGAAACCTGGGGGTATAGTAAGATTTTACCTGTTCCCAATTCCTAAGATAAATTCCCTTCTCATGCGGATCGTGGGAAATCTGCTCCTTCGGACGGAATCCGCCGATCTCCACATCGGCCCTAAATCCCTTCTCTCTGCCAGTAACAAAGTCGTTACTAGTGACGAATACGAACGCGTTATTCAGATGGACCATCTGCCCGTTGGAAAGCAAAACTTTTCCGTTCTCCAGCATCTCTGAAATAAAGTCCTGCATCTCCCCTCTGGCGTTTTCAATGTGGTCAAAAACGATAATTGACATCAAATTACTCTCTATGCTGTCAATTTCTGATTTGGCTTTATCTAGCTCCGCGTACAGCTTAGCTAACTTTTCCTTATGAGCCGGCTTAACTGCCTGGGACGGCATTTTCTCAATGGCTGATATCTCTGTAACCAGGCCATTATATTTCTCAACCGCTTTTTTGATGCCAGGATCGCTATCGTGCAGATATCTGAAATGATGGTTATCAATGTATTTCTGGCTCAAGTGAGTGTCCTCAAACCGACAACAGGAAACCTCTGTGAAAGCGTCCGGGGAACCAAACAAATGTTCCGCCAGCGCTCTTATGAGAAGCGTCTTGCCGGAACCGGATGGCCCAACGATGAGAGCGCTATGGATTGGTTTCTTAGCGTCACGAAGCCCTGACTGCCAATAATCAACCGCCCGAGCCAAGCTCCGAATTGATTCATCCTGACCCTTTACTCTATCATGCAGAAATTCATAAAGTTTCCGCGCCGAAGGGCCGAGTTGCTGGCTGTCTAAAGCAATATCCTTTTTGCGAGCCATCTGCCCTCCTTTTTGGGTTCTCAAGTATTCAGCTACTTACAGTATAGGTTAAAGGACTTGCGCTGGCAAATAAAAAAGCCCCGACGTCGCGCCGGGGCTGGGTAATAGCTCAATTACTCGATAACTCCGATGTCCTTGCAGTGCTGCTTAAAGATCGCGTTCGCGTCCAGCGACTCATGCGGATTTTGACCGCGCAAGCCGTTCTCACAAACCAGAATTCTTCCTTTGTAGGACCAAACCCTGATCAGTCCAACGCCGAAGTCAACGATCTTGCCTTTGTTTCTCTCGAAGTCGCTCATGGACTTGAGCGTAGGAAGCATGTGGGCAACCCGCAGCCCCAACTCCGAATCGTATTCCTCAACCTCTTCCTCAACGTGGAAGTTTCCGACCAGCTGAATGTGGCTCTTGAACTGCGCCAACGCCCGCTGGGGCCAAACGCTGTTAGTAGCCGTTCTCCCAGCATGGTAATGGATACCGGACAAGGTAATTCCCGAAGGGAACTTGTAAACGCTTTCCGGCTCAAACCGCAGAACCTTCTTATTTGCGAACTCCCGAAGGGAGATCAGCGGCAAGCCCTTGCTGACCAGAATCCTCTCAAGTCCGACAAGCAGCTTATCCCGGAGCATCAGCTCAAACACGGTCAAGGGATTGAACCCAAGGTCCTTTTCCCAATCGTCGTGATTGCCGCAGATGAAGATAAAAGTCACCAGCAGGTCATCCAGGAACTTCTTAACCTCTTCCTGGGTAATCTTCTTGACGTCTCTATCTTTCAGCGCCTTGTTCAAGCGCTCCTCAAATGCCTTGAGCATGATGGTGGAAACCATGAGGGCGCAAAGCTGCTCCTGATCCGTATAGTTGAATCCGCCGTAAACTTCCTTTCGCTTAGCCAGTTCGTGCTTCAGACCCTCAATGGAATCGCCCGCGTCAAAGAGCACATCCGCCTCTTCCGCGACAACAATCTTGGGGATCTCCTTAACAATGAAGTTATACGCCGTATGTACCGATCCGGCATGCATGCAGGCAAAGCCGATAACCGTGTCCTTGGACCAGCCGGACGTCTTGTCCGGCCATGAATAACGAAGAACCTTCTTCATCCAATGATCATTGAAGGTATACAGCCGGGACTTCTCGTCAAAGACCAACCCAGCTTTCGCCTTGGTCCTGTTCAGCAGGCCCTTAATGGCTTTAGCAAGCTTGTCTCTGGGAATTTCCAGATCATCCTCCAGCTGGCCGATGCTTCTAGACCCATGCTGTTTGATGTCGTCAATGATCTTGATCTGGGTCTTAGAAGACTGCGGAGGGGCAACGATCGTCTCCCGCTCCCTAGTCGTGAAATGCTTGAAGTCAAAGGTAACGATCTGATTCGGCTTACCCTCGGGGGCGTACCGAACAATTTTAAAACCAACCATGTTTTCAACAGTAGACGACTCTTCTGGTTTACAGCAGGCAGGGACCGAGATTCTCTCATAAGGATTAGAACCCTTGCCTCTTTTGATGCTGGAAGCAAATCCCCCGATGACGAACATATCAGCCTTCTTAGAAGACTTCTGGATATAATCCTCAACCAAGCGATCCGGATAGGCGCTGTAATTCTTAGAACGCCAGACTGCCTTTTCCGGAGTTAAGAGGACGATCACCTGCCGAGACTTCTTCAAATCAATTCGGGCGTGAGTCTGGCCGAAGTAAACGATGTTTCTCTTGCCATTTCGCAACTCCACCAAACGCGAAGCCACCCGGTGACCAACCAGGCCGTCCAGGGCCGGGCTGGTAACGATGTAAAGCCGGATCTTTTTGCCGTCGCTCTTTTCAAACTCCGGCAAATCCTCATTCAGCTCTTGGGCCAATTGCTCAACGAACTCGTCCAAGAGAGCCGAAGGCTTGCGCGGCTTAACGCTCTTCACCTTCTCCTTGGCGTCTTCCACGGACTGGCGGAGCTTATCCGCCTGTTCATCCAGCTTCTTTTTCTCCGCCTCATTCTTTTCGCTTTTAATCCGGCTGACTAATTCGGCGAGCGCCGAAGTCACTTGGTTAAGCTCGCGTTTCGCCTCTTCGTAAACTCGCTTCTCTTCTTCCTTAATGCGGCGGATCTCCTCATTGACGCCTCTTTTGCTAACCAGACCGCCAACCAAGTAAATACAGTCCACATTATTTTCCTTAGCGCGCTCATACGTTTGAAGCAAGAGCCCCTTGCGGTAACCCCTGCTCCCCGCGTCAACACGGGACATATAACCAACGACATCCGTTCCCGGCTGCCGCTTTTCTATAACGTTCTTGGGCTTCTGATCATCGTTTGCCGTCGGAGCTTTCTTCTTAGCCATCTTTCCTCCCGTATGGGATTTTCAAGGTAGTTTTTCCTGACCTAAAGATACAAAAAAATAACCAGAAAGTCAACAAGATTACTCGGATTATTCTTTTGCGAAACCGCGGTTCTCTTACTCCAGCGATAAGAGCCCGCTACGCCTCGCTCCGATTTTTCGCCCTCGGCGAAACCAAGCAAATCGGAGCTCCGTAGTTTTCGTAAAAGAATAATCCTCGCTTTTAATGTTTAAAACAAAGGTAAAATAAAGGTAAAGGTGCTGCCCTTGTCCAGTTCAGATTCTACTTTGACCGTGCCGCCATGCGCCTCAACAAAATACCTGACCAAATAAAGCCCCAAACCAGCTCCGTCAGGAACCATTTTAACCGCATTTTTTCCTCGGAAAAATTTATCAAATAATTTATCCCCATCTGCCGGATCTATCCCAATGCCGGTATCCTGAATTGAACAACTTAGGGCTGACTTGCCTTGATAATCAACCTCTTGAGTGGTGGCCGTAACACTGCCGTTTTCCGGAGTGTACTGAATCGCGTTTCTAATAAGAATTTCACAGACTCTTTTTATTTTCTGCTTATCAATTTTAATCTCCTTCAGCGAAGCGGTAGAGCGGTCAAATTTCAACGCGACTTTTTTACCGGCAGCAAAATCCTTAAACTTATCCAGCACGTCATTAACAATCTCCCACAATTGCGCCGGCTGTTTCTCAACCTTGGCAGTCTTGCCTTCAATTGCCAGAACATCATAAATATCTTCCAGAACATTAACCAGAAAGACGATCTTTTCATTCGCTATCTTGGTATAAGCGGACAACGCTTCGGCCTGTTTCGGCTCTAACTTTGCCACTTCTTCGCTTAGCAGTTCGTTGTTCCAGCGGATAGCCGACAACGGGGTTCGGAATTGGTGCGACACTACGGTAATAAAATCGCTTTTGGCGCGATCCACAACCTGCAAATCCCTTAAAGCTTCGTCCAACTTCTGCTTCTCTTCGCTTAACTTTCTTTTTTCTTCCGACAGCTGGGCAAGAGCGTATTCCAGTTCCTGGTTTCTTCTTCTAAGTTCGTCAATTAAGGTAGATTTAGACATAATCTCCACCCGCTCTTCCTTGAGAATGTCTTTCGGGACTATCAGTAAAACCTGCGAAGTATCATCAAGAAATTTCAACCGATCGCGAAACTGCTGGTAAGCATCCCTAAAAACCAATTCCGCTCGCAAGCTTTCCAGGGACTCTTTTAAGCCGCTGAAGACGGCTCCGAGAACGGTTTTCAGGAATCTCTCGGTCGCGTTCACCCGCTCATTGGAGCCGGGGAAAGCTTCATGCATCTTTTTATCAAAAACTCCCCAATCAACCGCGGCATCTTTTACTGTTCCCTCCAGATAAACCTCTCCCTCGAATACGTCTAAGATTTTATTAAACCTTTCCTGACCAAGCGAATCTTTGGATCTCTGCAAAACTTCGCCGGCAAAACGCTCAAACAACTTTACTCTCCTGGATTGTTCGGATAAAAAAAGCAGCGCGAAATCTCCGGCAGCCCTTTCAACTCCGCAATCCTTGGCTATAGATCCGCGCAATTCTTCCTTAGAAACCCTGTTTCCCACCTGCTCCTTCGCTAAATAATCCTCTATCCTAAGATACAAGCCGGCAAACTTCCCTTCTTGCTCGCCGTCAAATGCCTCGGATTCCCCGATGGACTGCATTTCGCGCAACTCTTCTTGAACCGGCGCTTCCTCAACTATTCGCTTCTTTAAGGCGGAAAAAACACACCTCCTAAATTCTGCGGCGGATAACGGTTTTTGGAAAAGAGACCTAATTTTTTGAAGATAACTCATAACGGCTAGCTCTCTATTTCTATAAGTTTATCATATTGGAATAAAAATCGCCCCGATTACTATCAGGGCGAACCGCAAATTGCGTTAGTCGCTGGAGGAATGTCCGAAGATGCGAAGCATGGTCAGGAAAAGATTGATAACATCCAGGAAGATGGCCATGGCGCAATCCACGGCGTTATCCAGAGTTCTGGAAAGCCGGACGGCGCGATTCCAATCGTAAACGATATACAAACTGAACAGCACGGCGGCTCCATATTCAATCAGCGGCATATAGCCGAATGAAGGATAACCCAAGCTAAGCATAACCAACTGGGCGATCCGAACGAAAAGCAGGGCCAGCAAAGCTCCGAAAAGGTAGCTTCCCCAGCTCTCAAGCGACTTCGGATACAGAATGCCGGCCAAAGACATCACCACCGTCACTCCCGAAGTCGCCAGCAAAGCGGTCATCACCACGTTGGCCTTGTACATAGCCACCGCCGGACCGGTCACCGCGCCCAGCCCTAAAACCAGCAAAGTGTATCCGAAGAGAGACACTAGCCAATTGTCGCTGCGATGCGCGATGAAGATGCCGGCGAACGGAACTACCAAACCGACAAGCAAGAAACTTACCAGCGTCGGCTGCCAAGCGAGCGTCAGATAAGCGACCGCCGAAGCCAGCGCCAATCCGTAGGTCGTGAAAAAGCTCAACACCCCCACGTAACCGCGCAAAGTCATCGTGTCCCGAGTGTCCCTGCCGCGGCTCCAGACCGCTTCTCCCAGTTGGGCCATATTGCCTCCTTTGTCGACGAACGTCTTCTGCTGATTGCAGCAGTGGCTATATTATAAACAAAAACGCTACAAAATGCAAATAAAAAACCGAGCGGGACACAGAGGCTTTTAGAATTTAAATTCCTGAAATTTTGAATTTTTGCTTTTTATAGTCGGATTCCTAAGATCCAGAACACGCAGCCAATCAGCTTTGATCCGGAAAACAGTGTATTCCTTTTCTTTCCACAACCACACAAACGGCGGTAAAAAGTTCTCCAGTTCTCCGGAAGTATTTAGTATGTCTTCTATCGCTTTCTGGGTTGATTTTTCATCCTTAAGCTCTTCAGCGCTGCCAGCTCCCTGGACCAGAAAATTATCGTTCCAAACGCTGTAACTTAATTTCCCTTCTTTCCTAAGGGCTTTGGCTTTAAAGCTGTCTCGATGGGTTGTAAAGACAAAACTAAAATCCTTATATGCATGATATAAAATTACGGAAGATACCGGCACCGGCTTGCCATTAATCGCGATGGACATTATGGGATTTTCCTTTAAAAAATCCAGAACAAGCTTTTTAGTTATTTTCTCTCTGCTCATAATAACTCTATTATAACAAAAACCGCTCATTTAAGCGGCTTCAACCAACCGGACTTCAAGGCAATTTCAATAACTGCGATGCACCTATTCTTTCTGAGATTATCGAGCGACTTTCGCGCCTTTTTTATATTCTCCGGCCTTACCAAATCCAAGAGGGATAATTCCTCAAAGGGGATATTTATAAACCCTCTTACTAAATGATCCGGATCCAGCTTATCTATTTTTTTCTTTAACTTATCGGCCTCTAAAGCCTTGGACCTAGGAACCAACCTTATTTTATCCGAATTACGAACAGCTTTAGTTATTAATTTAAGCCTAATTCTACAATATCGATTGTAGAGTGAATGCACTTCTCGAAAAAGCTTCTCTGCTTCCTTTCTCCAGTCCCTTTTCATCGCCCATCCTTTAATTGAGCGTTCTAATAGAAAAATACTATAAGATAACGAATATTACAAATAAAAAAGCCCCGCCTGTAAAAGCGCGGGGCTCTTCCACCAAACTCTATGGCTTGGCGGGTAATGCAGATTCCGAATCCGGCTGATCAGCGAAAAGCCGAGCGACGTCCCAGACCTCAAACTTCACATCATGGAACGCCTCAATGGCCTTGCCGCTGGCGTCAACCGCATCCAGGATTTTCACCCGGATGGTATCTTCGCCAACCTTCTTAAGCCTAGGCCCAGGAAGAACGAAACAATCATTCGGTTCGCCGTAGTGGCAAACCGATTTGACTGCCTCTTCTCCGCAGGGGCAACCGAGAACAAGTTCGGCAGCCGCTTCATGGTCTAGCTGCTCATCCCAATCCAGGTCATCATCTATCCAGTGATAGAGATGACCTTTCTTGCAGAAGAACGCCTGACCCGGTGCTCCCATGACCCACCCCCGTGCCTTGCCTTTCCCGAAGGATAAGGGCTTACAGGCCGCCAACCGTGAAACGGCCGCGGTCAGCTTTAATATTCTCGCCGCGTCAGTTAGTCAAACACCGTTCGCGTTGGCGTGGGGGTTAGCAGAAACCAGCTTATGATACAGATCGATGTTGCTGATAAGTATTTTACATTATCGGAATCAATTTGTCAATAAAAAGCCCCGCCTGTAAAAGCGGGGTCACCAAATTATTAAACTTTCAGCTCCTTCTCCATCATCCGGAACAGCTTCAGCGCCTCGGCGCGCTTGGGATTAGCGTTGCTGAACTCCTTCAGAACCGTCTTCAAATTATCAGCAATCCTCCGTTTACCTGCCCACCCCAGCTTCCGCCATCGACTCTGGAAAAATCTGGATTTGACAGTTTCTAGCCAATCGGCTTCCACCACCATTGACCAGAATAAATTGAATACCTTCTTGTCCACTCTTCGGACATAGGCCTCATCCAAATTCAGAACCAGCTCTTTCACATCAACCGAAGCGCACCCTTTACAAACGTAGATCGTCTTCCCGACGCCATCCCCGAATTCCGGCATCAGATAGCCGCGGTAATGGTATGAATGCCTGCTCGGGTAAAGCTGGACTTCCAAGAATCTCACCGGAGACTCGGAATGATCGCCGTACTTTACCGGCAGTTCTCTCGGGTCTCCTTTTTCAGGAGCGCCTTCAGGATCGCTCTTTCCGAAAGGATCAATTCTATACAGGCGCCCGCCTTTCAAAATTGAAAGCGCGCTGACCTGCTTATGCGGCTCAATACAGGATCCAATGCTAACATCTTCCCCCATGTGGCCTACCGTCGGAGTATAGCATTCAAGGGAAATCTGATTACCGCCACAGATAAAGCAATTCAACGCTTTACGAAAACGATGGCCCGTAGAATCAACCGCCATAACCTGTCCTCTCAAGAAGTTATAGATTGGCTGGCTACAGATTATCAGGAATAAAGAAAAGGCGCAAGAGTAGCTTTGGTAAAGAAAAAAGCCCCGCAATATTTCTATCACAAGGCTTGGGCTATGGCCGCTTCGCGGGCTGCATAGCTTTGGCTAATTCTATACATCGATATTTATTCGGTTCTACGATGAGCGCGAACGAAATATTCCAAAAAGAATGGAAGAATACGGCCGGCCACAAAGAAGATGTGGCGATAACAGTAAGCCCGTAAAACAACCCGCCGATTCCATTACTTAGGATCGCTATCCATGGCCGGCTTAATACCGACCCGTCCCAGTACTCGGTCTTATTAAACCGATGAACAAGTCCGAAAACAACAGCGCCCAGAAGAACAGCCGCGAAAGCCATTGCCGATTCCCCTAGTAGAAGGAGATACAGCACCAGCGCGCGGAATATCACTTCTTCAACCAGCGGCCCATAAGCAAAGGCGCCAATTGACCACAGGAACGTCCGATCTCGCTTTATTTCTCCAAGGTGGAGCTTTTCACGCTCCTGCTCCACTCTCAATAAAGGCAAGTAGATAAACCGCAGACAAATCAGCCACTTAAGTAAAAGTCCCGCGAGAACCAAGCCCACGGCAGCCATAGGTTCCTCCGGCCAAAGGATCAGCCACCGGCCGGAGAATAACCAATGGAGATAATCTGCAGGGGTCATCCCTAGTCACCTCCCCGTGGATTTTTATTTCAGAGTCCTGGCAATATATTAGTATAAAATCATCAAAAAGTCAAAAAGAAAAAACCGCTCAGTTAAGAGCGGATGCGCGCTATCGGCCATTGTCTGATGTGAATAAATTCTTGTCTCTAGAATGTTTCTTTAGAAAACTCATATGCTCATAATAAGCATGCGCCAACTGGTATCTGCGGCTTGTAAAAAGTAATGCCGGAATCGCAGAAGCTTCTACGGCTAATCCCATTAAGGCTAAAGGCATCAACGACAGAAACATGCCCAGTACCGCGATCGCGACTCCGCCGCAAAGCAGCATCATCGGATTTCCCATTATCTTGAAAGTAAACGCCCTCGCCTTAATCTGCTTGAATAGCTGCTCCTCCAATTCTTGAAGCTGATCCGGAGGCAATCTTTTAAGCTGATCTTCCGTAATTCCCAACTCTTTTTGGCAGAGTTGGGAAAAACAACTGGCTAACTCTTTCTTTCTGGATCTTATCTCATTCCTAAGCTGGATTTCTCTATTTTCATTCTGAAACTTAATGAGATTTTTTTGCAATTCTTCGGAAGTAGTCTGCTTGACCAAACCCTTTTCTTCGTCCATTTTTATCGCTTCTTTCAAAGTTCATAGCTTTTCACATATTAATTCAGGATCGCCTCAAAGTCAAAATCTCCTAAAGATAGCGGATTAGTCATTCCGCGCAATCATAGGCGCGTAACATCCGGCAGCGCGCGCTCTCATTGTTGCTTCCTCCCTATCATTGCCATGAGCTACGGGTTTACAGGATCCATCGAGAGCAACGAAGTTGGCGTTGATTTCCGGGAAGGGCCTTGTATCGTCGAACTGACGAACAATCTTAGTAAGTAGCCAACTATCGGTTCTGTGATATCTGACAGCCAGGCGATATTCAACGGGAACTAGCTCAACTAAACCTACGGAAATTGCCTCGTCATTTGTGAATTGATGACCAAACTCCCTCACCAAACAAAGCAGAAGCTTTCTAAGCGATGTGGCTTGCATAATTTCCTCCCCGTTCAACTTTTTATCAACATAACGTTCGGTATAGACCTTCAAGCTTGAAAATAAAACCGGGATTAAGGCTCGTCCCTCGTTGGGAGAAATCTCCATCTTGCCACCTCTTTCTTCGACTGAATATTCTAACCAGAGAATACTCCAAATTAGTAATTTTTGCAAATAGAAAAACTACAGATAGCAACCTGTAGTTCCCAAAATGCTGGCGGAGGTTATTGAACGATTTTCGAACTTTCCTAATAAAAAAAGACCACTCTTAAAGTGGTCAACTCTCTGCCTTTCCATTATTTCTTAATCTGGGGACACATCCTTTCTTATCCTGAGATTCAATTTTTTGCAACATATCCTCAAAAGCCTCAGTACCATTATCAACATTCGTTAGTAGAGTGGGTCCCAATATTTCACCCAAACCATCGGTTCTCACCTGGAGTACACGAAATTCAGAACCCTCCTCTTTCATAAATAGAAGTTCTGGGTATCCTGAGGAATGTTTAAAAGCTTTTACTTCTAATTTTTCAGGCTTCTTCCTTCCTGTCGAACTTTCAATTTCTTCAAGTGTCATGGGGAGAAAATCAGATACATCCATCTCTTCTTCTAATATCTCCAAACCAGTAGCAAGTCTAGTTTTTATTTTATTTTCATCAATTACTAACTCCATTTCCCCCAGACCAACATTAGATTCATCAGTCGGAGAAAAGCCAAGATACCTACCCTCAAATTCTTTCATTTCGTTTTCTTCACTTCTTCAATGTCCTAACAAAAAAATACTCCTATTTGGAGTATTTGTAAAGGTTGGTTGCGGGGGCACAAGGAATCGAACCCTGGTTTTCTCTTTTGGAGAGAGTCGTTCTACCACTGAACTATGCCCCCTTATTCAGAAAAGCTTTCCCGATAGCCAATAATTGCCTTGCTAAATCAGTACTGGAATATCTTAAAGATAGGCAACCGTGATAATCCTTTCGTATTCTTTTACCAGTATTAGGCTTTATATATGACCTCAAGAATTGCTTCTTATTAATATTAGTAACTTTTGACCAAAAATCAAGTTGCTTTTGGGTTCGAATGTAAAAAGCTATTTCTTAAACAAATCCGAATGCTGTTTTTTCAGCTTATCCAGTTTAGGATTTATAACCAGCTGGCAATAGGGCTTGTTCTTATTGTGCTCATAATAGTCCTGATGATAATCTTCTGCGGGGTAAAATTTATCAAATGGCTTTAACTCGGTAACTATAGGGTTTTCGTAAACTTTGGCATCAGACAATTCTTTAATATACTTCTCCGCAGCCGCTTTCTGGCCATCATCCATATATAAAATCATTGAGCGGTACTGCTCCCCCACGTCCGCGCCCTGGCGGTCCATTGTCGTGGGATCATGGGACGAGAAAAAAACTTCCAGCAGTTTCTCAAACGAAATCACTTCCGGATCATATTCAACCTTGATAACCTCGGCATGTCCGGTCGTACCGGCCGAAACTTGCGCATAGGTAGGAGCTCCCGCTGACGAACCGCCGGCATAGCCGGAGGTTACTTTAGTAACTCCCTTCAACTGCTCAAAAACGGCCTCCGTGCACCAGAAGCATCCTCCCGCGAAAACCGCTGTTTTCGTTTTCTCGGCCATGAGCTAATTATAACAGACCAGCTATTATCCGAGGCGCGCCGCGCCATTAATAGTATATTTTCCGTCTTTCATCAGGCCGCCTCCCGCATCCGTATAAACATGTGAGTTCCGGCTATTGCGGCTTACTAACCTCTTCAAATCTTCATTCCAGAATCCCTCCGTGACACCCTCCAGGCTGTGTGAATAAAGGCCAACTCCCATTTTCGCGGCCTTGGCTTTGGCAAACTTCCGAATTGATTCGCCGATCTTATGATGCGGATTGGTTGAATAGACGCGCTCTAAAAATAATTGCGGAGTCCCTTCTTCGTCGCCAAGTACGCGCAAAATGCTCCTGGCAATAATCCGGCCGCCTTCGTCAAATAGCTGAATAATCTTCACGTTGGGGTCGGTAACGTAAGACAGCAGTCCGGAGTTAAACCGAGAGGAAGAATTATAATTCTGGCATGACTCCACCGGCTCTTCGCCAATCCTTATATAAGTTTTCAAATTTACCCGATCGTTGATCGCAAGTTTTGACCTGGAAACCCTGGCTTCCCCAAAAATCCTTTCAAAAGAATCATAAAGAACGCCTTGCAAGCGCCGGATATCCTGGTAAAAGTCCTGATTGCCGCGCGCAAACGTCTTTTCTAACACTTTAAAGACCCTGGGAAAATTAACCGACTTGCCGTCTATGTCCAGGGCTTTGTCACCCAACTCTTTAATAGTCAGCCGAGCCAGCCTAGATAGGTAGAGATTAGCTTCGGCCAAATCTATACTCTCCGAATTTTCCGAGCGGTAATCCGCTATTTTTACCTGGAGCTTTTTGTACTCCGCTTCCTCTTCCGGCGTCAAAGCGCCTTTCTGCTTTGACGTTTTTTTCTTGAAAGCCCCGAGTTTTTCAGTCCACTCTCGCATCGGCAGACAGACGGCAGTATAAGTTTCCATAGCCCTATCATAAGAATCCGGCAAGTCATCTTTCTTGACGTGCCGATCCGCCACCGCCTGCTCAAAAACTTTTCTAACCGCTGAACGGATGTCCCGCTCCTCCAATTCAAAAATCTCTTCAAAATCCATGGAATCGTCGCTAACCCATTTTTCATATTGCTCCAAGCTTAGTTTGCTCGGAAGCAATTCCTTTTCCTTCAGCAAACGTAAAGCCGCTTTTCTTTCTTCGGCGCCTCCAGGCGAACCGCCCCACATCCGCCAGTTCTCGTAATTCCCGGCTAATACCTGCTTCATCAATGAATGAAAGGCATCTTTCATCTTAGAACTCCGCTTTACCGTATTAGTATAATAGATAATCAGCGGACCAATTGCGTCTATATCAAAACCAAGCTTCCTGATATCGCCATAATCGCTCTCAAACACCTCGCCGGCGTAGCCGCTTATGATGCCCATCAGTAAATCCTTAGATGACTGAGAATCACCACTCAAGCCAGCTAAAGCGCTTTTGAAATCGGCATTCCCGCGATCTAATCCCCTGCCCAAAATAAATTCTAAAACACGCATCATTTCTTCCCGATCCCGCTCCGGAAGTCCTAAAATAACGTCTTTGCTTTCCGTAACGGCCGGAGAAGCTCCCAGCATGGCGATGCGAGTCACTAAATCCGCAAACTCCTTGTTTGGGGAAAAATATTCTACGCGTTTTCTTGGCCCGTTCCTCTCCTGCTCCTCTTTGGCGATCTTTTGCAGCTGATTTTTATAAAGCTCCAGAAACGGCCTGTCGGAAAGCTCCTCAAGTACCAACTCATAGAAATCTCTGTCCAGAATTTTCCTGGACAGTATTTTATCCAAGGGATTCAATTCGCGTATTTTACGCAGAGTTTCCTCATCCAATGAATCTTCTCTGTAGATCGGCGTGTTGTAAGTGCCGCGAAGAAAGGCTGCCACGCGTAAATTATCCTCAACCAATTCTTGATACCTTCCTATGGATACATACCTATCTAGATGAGATAAAAATTCAGGAAAGAGCCGCAGGTATTCGCCAACCTCTTTTTCAGCCAAGCTCATTAATTCCGGATCTTTTATCTTCAAAATCTCCTCGTTAAAAACAAGGAATTTTCTCTCTAAACAAACTGCTTTTAGGGAGCTCAAAATTGAAGTCCTGCTACCAGCCAGTAAACCCTTAACCTTATCATCCAAGATCTTCTTGCGATCATACTCCGAAGCGTCCTTTTCCCTCCCCTGCGCATCACCCCTCAACAGGCCATCTATTTCGGAAGTTAGAACCGCCATCGCCTGAACGTCTTGCCCCAGAGACAATTCATTGATTAACTTTCGAAAATAACGAGGATGTTCCGCTAAATCCAATACCAGATCCTTACTTCCATTATCCAATACTTCAGACAACTCTAAGTTCTTGAGCTGGCCGAATAACAACGAGAAGCGCTCTTCCGGAGATAAAACCAAACCCAATGACTCCCAGCCAAAAATTTCATTAGCTAAAAAGTTAGACACCATATCCGGCGAGGCCTTAACTGCCTCTGACAGTTCTTTCTTATAATCCGACCAAACAATGATTGCCTTCTTGCTATGCTCTTTATCCGTGGCCTGGCGCCTAAGCTCATGCAGAGCGCTGCTGACAAACTTACTGGAGCCGCCCTCCTTTAAATTATCCATAATAAATCTCTCTTGCTCATCTTTAGAAAAGAGATTAGCTAATAACCACGGCTTGGCCGCCGCAATCTCCGGCTGCTGCATCAAGATGTTCCTGCCCATTTCCCTGATTTTCTCTTTATCAAAAGCGGAAGGCGCGCCTGCTCTTTCTTGGGCAACCGCTTGATTAAGGATGCGGTAATAGTTATCAACAAAGGTCCACCCGTCTTTTGAAGCGGCCTCCACGAGCCCCTCAAAGGAAATCACTCCGCCCTTAATCGCGTAATCCAGTTTATGAAACCAAAGATAGGGAGCGCGCGAATTTAGCGCTCCAACCAATTTTTCCCGATTAGGCGGAGAAAACCACTGGAGAGAGCTTTCAACGTTGCGAATAAAATCTCTGACCAGATTCGCGTTCTCGCCATCGTCAGCCAGTTCCAAGAGAAATTCGGAAACAACCTGATCCTCCATTCCGTAATCAATTAAGGACTTGAGATCCGATAAATCGCTTAAATGCGCCCCCTCTCCTTCCTCTCGCAAACCGACCATTAAAGATTTGACCTCTTCTCTTGTCATCCCAAGCTCTTTGGCAACATAGAAAACAGGAACCGCTTGCTTGCCAAGAGAGAGTAAGAAAGATTCTCTTTCTTCCGGAGATAGAATGCCTCCGTATTCAGAAAAGTTCCCAAAAACCTTTTTCAAACCGCGCTTTACCGCCTGATCCTGGATCGCGTGATGCTCTCCTATCAACCTCTCTGACCTTGTTGATAAATATTCTATATGTTCCTCATTCTGGTCTTTTGACGGATTCATCCGTTTGGCTCTGCGTAAAACAGCTTTCTGCTTTTCCTCCTCTTCCTTATTCAGGTAATCGTTTCCGCTGAAAAACGGCAGGAAGTTTTCCTGCTTGAGCAAAACCTCTTTCGCTTCCGCTTCGCTGATCACTTCATCTTTAAGAAA
Source organism: Candidatus Paceibacter sp. (assembly GCA_020724845.1). GTDB lineage: Bacteria > Patescibacteriota > Minisyncoccia > UBA6257 > 02-FULL-45-10c > DYGE01. Next base: position 5,964 of record DYGE01000011.1, on the reverse strand, counting down.
CCTAGGGATATAGGAATATAAAAATTGCGGCTGCTTTTTAGAATAGTGCTCTATCGCGGATCTCAACCCTTGATGTTGGAGATTCCCGTATTCCGACGCGCTCAAACAGCTTTCTATCAGATGTGTCGCGTCCTCAAACTTGGAAAAATGCTTTTCTAAAAGAGACACCCTGGGCTTTTCTTCCCACCGCCTAAACCGTTCCGACCTTGGGCGAGAAAAAATAAAGCGAGATTTTTCTTCTTTCTCATCACCCTCCCTCTCCACATAATTTTTTAAGTCCACAAAAGGGGCGATTCTTAAAATGCTTTCCGGGCCGCCCTGAAGAAATTTCTCTTTGAAATTGGATTTCTGCTCAAAATCTAAATAATCCCAACAGGCGTAGAAAGCGCGGTTGTAGAGCCCTGGCTCAATCGCCTTTCCGATGTATCCTCCAATAACGCCGCGCCGTTCCTCCGGCAACTTTCTGACCACTTGCTCCGCCTCTTCTTCGCTTGGGACCCCGTAAAGCAAAAACTGCTCCAGCATCTCCGCTTGGGCAGTTTCTTTGAAATTCTCCAAATTATTTTTGAAATATTCAAAAGCCGATCTTAATTGGCCCTCTGACAGGCCTTCCAGCTCAAAACGCTCGCCTTCGCGGTATTTTTCAAAAATATCTTTAGGTTGGATTTCTTTTGGCCGCTCGCTTTTCATCAGTAATATATTATCACGAAATAATCGCTTTCTTCAATGAAAATAATCCGCCGAGTCAGACTCGGCGGATTAAAGGAATATACTTACTTCTTAGCTTCTTTGTGTTTAGTGTGCTTCCTGCAGAATTTGCAGAATTTGCTCATCTCAATCTTTCGCTCAACCAGCTTCTTATTTTTTCGAGAATAATAATTAACCCGCTTGCAGGTCTCGCATCGTAGTTTTATTAGATTTTTTGAGAATTTACTTTCTGACATATGTTGAATTATCTTACTTTATTTACTAACAGAAATCAACTCGGCTAGCCGAGTGAGACTCGGGAGCCAATGGCCGGATTCGAACCGGCGACCTACTCCTTACCATGGAGTTGCTCTACCAACTGAGCTACATTGGCTTATTATTTTTCAACTTTTTATCTAAAAACTCTCTTCCGCTTCCCGATTTTAAAAATTTTTCCCTTTTGCGAGCTTCTTTTCTATCTGCTACTACTTCAGTATAAACTATTTCAAACGGCCCGCGATACTTTGTTGATCGTGTACTCGAATAACCTTTATTATGCTTTTTTAGCCTACCTTGCAAGTCCACTGTTATACCCGTATATTTATTTCCGTCTTTTCTACTTTTTAGAACATAAACGTAATACATATCAAGGAGTTGCCCTGCCTGCCGGCAGGCAGGTCTACCAACTGAGCTACATTGGCAATTTGTTCTTTAATCATTATAACCATCTATATTTATTTTTCAATCGGAGCCTCCTGTCAGAATCGGACTGACGTCTACGGTTTACAAAACCGTTGCTTTACCACTAAGCTAAGGAGGCGCATAAAACAAGGATATAAAAATTAATTTTTATTAGCAAGTTCGAATCCCTCCAAGAAATTTAAAAACTGCCAAATCAAATGGCAGTTTTTAAATTGGTGGGCAGGGAGGTATTTTCGCTACGCTTTTGACTAGACAGCCCAAAAGCTTGCCGAACCCTTCCGCCACACCCCGACCCCCATCTGGAACACCTTCGGTTTTCCACCTTTCCTGATACGGGGTGCGGCTAGGTTCGTATCCAAAACACCAGAATTAAAAAAGGCCGAATTTCCTTCGGCCTTTTTTAATTCTGGTGGGCAGGGAGGGATTCGAACCCCCGAAGGCGTAAAGCCAGCTGATCTACAGTCAGCTCCGTTTGGCCACTTCGGTACCTGCCCATTTTTGACTTACAACGAACGACTAACGACTTACAACTATCTTACTCACTTTCTTCCTTTTTTTCAAAGATATTCGGCCGATCAAATGATTCGCTGGCGCTATCCGGTTTAAGGTTTTTAAGATGCTTGGTTAAAAAATTATCCAGCTTGAGGATTATTACTTTGGATTTCCTAAGGAACTTTTCAAGAAGCATGCTAGTAACTTCGTCCGCCCTCTCCATAGGCAGCTTCCTCATCAGTTTCTCAAAATAATCCTCTCTTTGCGGTTCTGGCTTGGCAGTTTCAGGAATGCGCGGCAAAACGCGGGCCGCAAGATATATCAGCGCTCCGAAACTCAAGAGAAAGATAGTCTGTAAGATGAAGTCGTACATTAAATCTGGTATCGGGCGAATCTGGCTACCTTAAGATTCTCGCCAACTACCGCAATCGTTCCTTTGATCACCTCTTCTATCGTCTTAGTTTCATCTTTGACATAAGGCTGCTTCAGTAATGTATCAACGGAATCAGGATTCATCGCGGAAATATGCAAAACCAAATTGCGCGCCAAATCCATAACTGGCTCTGACTTAGCTACGAAATCTGTTTCTGAACGAAGCTCCAACAGGACGCCAATTCGGCCATTATGCACATAAGCTTCCAAAAGACCGGCTCCGGTCTCCCGGCCCGCCTTCTTTTCAGCTTTGGCCAAGCCCTTTTTCGCGATCAAAGCTTTAGCCAGCTCCAAATCGCCTTTTGTCTCATCCAGGGCCTTCTTGCAATCCATCACGCCGGCTCCGGTTTCTTCTCTTAATTTTTGAATAGCTGTAGTCATCGCTTTTATTTGTTTATTTTCCTTATTCGGCTTTTTTAACCTCCGCCTTTTTGCCAAGTTCCTTAGCTTTCTGGCGGCCGGATTCAACCGCCTTCTCTAAGCGGCCCAACACCCAGTCAACGCTTTGCTTGCTTCGGTCATTAGCCGGGATCGGATAATCAACCAATTCCGGATCGGTGTCAGTATTCATAATTCCAGCTACCGGGATCTTCAGCCGTTTCGCTTCCCTAACCGCGATCATGTTTGCTTTTACATCTACTACAAATAAAGCCTTCGGCAAATCATCCATATTCTCCACCCCGCTGAACATGGTGGTCATCTTCTGAATCTGGCGGTCAAAGTCCACCCTTTCTTTCTTGGTGTACTTATCCAATCGGCCGGATTCTCGATCGCTCTTCAATTTCTTGAAGTAAGCAATCCGCTTAGACAAAGTTTTAAAGTTAGTCAAAGTTCCCCCTAGCCAACGTTCGGTTACAAATGGCATCTCAAGGCGCTTGGCCAAGGATTCCACGGAATCTTTCGCAGTCGGCGTGGTTCCGACTATAAGCACATCTCCATTGCCGGCCACTACGCCTTCCACAAAATCCGTAGCCGCATCGGCCAGGCGCAAAGTTTCCTCAAGATCAATAATAGAAGACCGGTTGCGGACCCCAAAGATAAACGGCTTCATTCTTGGATGAGTTTTGGAGGTTTTCCTGCCCAAAAACAAACCCGCCTTCATCATCTCTTCCAATAAAGGCATATTAGCCGCCTCCTTAGGGCTGGCAGTTGATTCAGTTTCCTTTTCTTCAACGATTAATTCGTCCATAAGATAACACTATACACAAACCTGCTTTAAATAGCAAGGGCTTGCTTTAGGAATACTTCCGCCGCCATTCGTCAATCTTTTTATGGTCTCCGGAAAGCAGGACTTTCGGGACCTTCCTGTTCTTGCCGCCCAATTTAACAGATTCCGGCTTGGTATAAACCGGATAGGAACCTTTTATTTCTTCCAGTGATTCGCTTTTGCCCAATACCCCGGGTATTAATCTGGATACCGTTTCAATAACCACCGCGGCCGGCAATTCACCGCCGGAAAGAATATAATCCCCTATTGAAAGCTCTTCATCGGCTATATGTTTAGCTACTCGCTCGTCAACGCCTTCGTATCTCCCGCAGATGAAGATCAGCTGATCATATTTCGCAAGGCGATGCGCTTCTTTTTGATTAAATTTTTTCCCCCGGAGCGAGAATAGGATCACTCTCGTTTTCTTGTTTCTTTGTTTCTCTGTTCTTTTGTTTCTCTGTTTGGTGTACGCCACTGCTTTTGCGATTGGCTCTGCCTTAAGCACCATCCCCGGGCCTCCGCCATAGGGAGAATCATCAACTTTACGGTGCTTGTCATTAGTAAAATCCCGCAAGTTATGAGCTTTAATCTTAAGCAAGCCCTTGTCCTGGGCCTTTTTTAAGAGAGATTCATTAAAGTAGGAATCTAATATCTTAGGGAAAATGGTGATTATATCAAATCTCATAATGTAATAATATCAATCCCGTTAGAGGCAGAGGCGCGCTGCATACCCTCGCGGCCTCTAACGGGATCAAAACGCATGCCTATATATAGTATACTAAAACCCCTCATTTTGTGAGGGGTTTTAGTTTTTGCTACCAATCCGTCGGTTGACGGACGCAGATGTCTAAAAAATTAAAGTTCCAGATCTGCAGCAGGCGCTCTTCGACCGGCTCCTCGGGTAGAACCTTCTGGCTCTTCAATCTTGAGATTGACGCGAGCGTTATTCCTAACGCCTACGATCCTCAAGAGGGATCGAATTGCTTTCGCGGTAGAACCTTGTCGGCCTACGATCAGACCCATATCCTTCGGATCCACGCTTAAGGAAAGCAACACACCCATCTCGTCTACCTTGCGATCTACCTTAACCTTATCCGGGTTTTCAACGATAGATTTTACAAGATATTCCAAGAATTCCTGGTCATGTGGTTTCTGTGCCATAGACTTCTTTATCAGAATTCAATGATTACTTGATTTGCGACCTTTTCTATTAATTACCTGCATTATAGCATAACTGCACTCACCTGTCAAGCCCCGCTCAACCAATTCTTTTACCAACAGGTGCTCGGGCTTACAAATAATATTCGCTCATATACGGAAATTTATCACCCTAGTCGTACCTCCTGGGTATCCCGATAAATTCCCTATTCGCTCATTTATTTGTAATAATCCCTGCGCGAGTTGGTAAGAAGAATTAGTCTCGCTCTTTTCTGATTATTTCAGGAGTGCGTAATGTTTGGAAATAAAGAAGGAGGTTCGCTTTTGGATAAGAAACAATAGACGCTAAAGATTTCTTAAGAGACAGCTTCTTTCGGGGCTTCTTCCTTCTTTTCTTCTCCGCCTGCCTGCCCGGCCAGGGCTGGCGTATTCGGCTCTTCTTTTTTAACGAAATTATGCTTAGCGATTTTTTTGCCTTTAACAATGCCCGCGCCTACCAAGAGATTGTTTACGGTCGGCGTCATTTGAGCGCCGTGCTGAATCCAATAGTTTATTTTATCCTTATCAAATTCATATTTGGAGCTGTGCGGATCGTACCAACCTAAAAGATCGGTCTGTTGGCCGTTTAATTTAGATCTTTTTTCGCCGACAATCAGGCGATAAGTGGCCTGGTGCTTCTTGCCTCGGCGTTGCAACTTGAGCATTAACATATTTAGGTTATAGGGTACAGGATATAGGGTTTAGGGTATAGTTGTCAACCCCACACATAACTAAGGCTAGCATTTCAAAGAAATGCATTAATATCCAGCCTTAGTTATGTGTGGGGTCAAGCCCGTACAAATCAAAACAACCACCTACTCGGTGGTTGTTTCTGTAGTAGTGGCGGTTTCTTCAGCCGGAGGAGTCGTTTCCTCGCTTGGCTGTTCGGTAGCTGTTTCGGCTGATTCGGCAGATTCTTCTTCAACTAGCGGTTCCTCTGTCTGGGTTGTTTCATTTGGGTCGTAGACTGTTACTTCCCTATTGGCTTCGCCTCGGTTGCCGGCTTGATCGGTGGAGTAGTAGGTAATGAGGTAGGCGCCTAACTGGGTGGTATCTATTTGGGGAGCAGTTCTACCTTCATTTGGGGTATCTTCTCCGTTGACTTGGTAGTAGATGCCCAGGTTGTCGTTAACGTTGTCTGTTACGGTAGCTCCCGGGTCTATCCAGGTGACGCCTCTTTCTATTTGTATGTTAGCCGGGCCGGAGAGGGTGATGGTTGGAGCTTCTGTGTCTGTTGTTTCTTGATC
>DYGE01000010.1 GCA_020724845.1 Candidatus Paceibacter sp. | reverse complement strand
TATTATCAAATATAACAGTTGAACTCGCCAGCGATATACCCCAAAGAGAACCGGAAAATGATTGGGAGTATTGCTGAATAGTAAGCGCTCGCGCACTAGCGCCCTGCCCTCCACCTATATCTAATCGAGCAGCGGAAGCCGATCCGTCTGTCCTATTTTCAATTATCATCTGCGTTGCGGAATTTTGATCTTTTCTGGCATGTAATAACGCCCCTGGACTATCTGTCCCAATGCCAACATTACCGCCATTTTTTACGATAAGGCCCGCTCCGGCAGTATCGCGAAGCATAATGTCTGAGTTGTTTTGGGCCTGCAAATCTAAGCGATCGTTAGACGTACTAATCAGGCCAATTTTTCTATCACCACCAATACTTCCATCTTTAAACTGCAGCCAGGCAGAAGAATCGCCATCTATAGTAACTACCGGGGCGCTACCATAAACCTCAAATTCGGAAGATGGACTAGACGTTCCGATACCAACCTTATTGGATGCATCAATATTTATTCCGGTACCGAGTCCGCCACCCCTGTTCAAGATAAAAGCATCAGAAGTTGGGTTATAGAAAGCAATCGCCTTAGTGACAGAATTGTTTTGGAAATTAATTTGTGAATTGGAAGTGCCGGGTATCGCATTAAGTGTAAGCACGGCGCCTTGCGAACTTTGAGTAACCCTGATATCACCATTTACGATATCCAATTTTACACCCGGATCATCCGTACCTAACCCAACAAAACCGCTCCCTTGCTGAACTGCAAATTTGGTACCGCCAATAGTAAATCCTTGCCCATTCGCAATAGTAGAAGTACCGGTTGTGCCAGTGAGTGATAATGTCCCCGTCGCGGTAATATTAGCCACGCTGGAGATGTTTCCGGAGAATAAGGCATTGCCTTGGACGGAAAGTCTTTGTGATGGCGAAGTAGTACCGATACCGACACTGCCGCTCTTATCGATTCTCATCGCCTCTGCTGGCGATCCTCCATTTGTAGTAAAGAACAATAACCTACTGTCCTGAGTATTAGTAGTTTCGTTCTGAGCTATAATCCTGGCCATTATACTTCGGGAACCGGCCACGTTTCCTTCAAAATCTAAGACTCCTAATATTGCCCCCGCGGTCACATTGGGGCCACCGCGGAATAGATTTACTTCCGGACCGGCGGCGCCACTCGCGTCCTCAATTGTCATAGTCACCCCAGCTGTCCCTCCCCAGATATTTAGCGTTGAGTCAGGAGATGATGTACCAATACCAATTCTGCCTCCGTCTTTCACGGCGAATAGACTATTGGCATTCGCCCAAGTTGGAGCGCCGCTTCTTACCTCAAAAATAGCTCCCCCTCCTTGGGTAAGGGTGTCTTCTCTTAAAACAGTAAGTACAGCAGAAGCGCTGGTCTGATCCGTTCCCCAGTCAATAAATTTAAATAAACCAGTGGTATCCGAACTCGCTGTTCCACCGGCAGTACCGGCCGAAATTTGAGATGAACCGTTTACCGCCAACGTATGCGAAGGAGTTGTGGTACCAATACCAACATTACCAGCATTGGATAAGTACATAGTCGTACCCTCAACGTTACCGTCATCATTGACTCTGATGAAAGCAAGATTTTGATTATCGCTCCGTATCTCTACGGCCTTATCATGAGAAGCGCCGTCAGTATCAATCAGCATTAGACCGGCCAAAGTAGTTCCAGAAATAATCGTTCTACCGATTGAACCGCTGACCTGGAGCTGACTAGTGGTATCAAAGTTTAAGCCAGTCGCCGAAGTGCCGCCTGGATCAGTTGTACCTATACCAACCCTCCCACCGTTTTTGAAAGTAACCCTATCAGCAGTTCCATCATAAAAACGCAAATCAGTGCTGGATGGAGGCCGACGCAAGACCCAGTTAGCTCCACCATCAGTAGAAAATGCTAAACTCGCATAACCGCCAGCCGGAGCGCTGATATCAACCGAAGTATTTACAGTCAAATGTGACGCCGGAGTAGTTGTGCCGATACCTAAATTCCCCCCTGAAGAACTAAGAGTTGAAGTGGCGGAGCCATTTCCTAAGTTAATGTCGGCGCCCAATATATCCAAATCAATCCCCACTCTGAAATTATCGTCAGTAGCCAAAACATTAGCTGCCGCTCTATATAAATTAGTATCTCTTCCTCCATTGCCAGGGCCTAGATTAATTTGACCGTCTGCTTGGATAAGTAATCTTTGGAAAGTATCTCCGGTAGCATTGGACATAATAATAGCAGTATTCGCGGCAGTAGAGTTGAATACTAACGGACTGCCATCATTGATAGTTACGGTACCGGTCGCAGTCAGATTAGCCAAGCTCAAATCTCCGGAGAATAGGGCGTTCCCTTGGATGGAGAGAGGTTTAGACGGGGTGGTTGTGCCGACTCCAACATTGCCTGACGTATCAACCGTCAAAAGCGCGGTGCCGTCATCAAGGTTGGTAGTCGCCGAGCTGGCTTGCGTGACTAACTTAAACTTATCGGAATCGGAATTATCAATACCCAAGGCATAGGCGCGAGTTCCGTTGGAAATGCCCCACTGTAAGAATGGATCCCCAGCCGAAGGGCCACCGACAGAAATCCGCATATTCGCGTAGGCCCCGTCGGTATTGGAATCATTTAAAACAGTGATTGTAGTGGTGCCAACTTGGTCTTTTTGGACCTGCAGAAGATCGAATGGCGATACCGTACCTATGCCGACATTACCGCTGCTGTTGATGATAAATAATCTGCTATCAGACGAGAGATTTGTATTGTTGCTTGCCAGATGCAGAACATTATTAGAATCAATTCCGAGGTTGTAATCCACAACGCCCGTTTTATTTAATCTTATTCGAGGGGCGCCTGAATCCTGGATTTCCAAATTCACTTGAGGATTCAGAGTGCCTATACCGATAGTACTAGTAGCTAGTAACCCATTAACAGTAGTAGTGCCGGAGATCAAAGCGCCGCCTTGGACAGAAAGGAGTTCAGATGGGGTGGTTGTGCCGATACCGACATTTCCGGCAGAAGTGATATTTACTTTATCTGAACCAGAAATTCTAAAGACATGAGCTAGGGCGTCATAAGAAGCAGTATTAAAGGCAGCTGCAGTTCGATCATAGAATAAAATTCTGCCTTGATCAGTTGCTACAGCGGGATCAAATTCGATCCCTTCATTTCCCGAATTTACTTGGAGCTTAGCAACTGGATTCAATGCTCCAATGCCTACTCTGCCACTTGCATCAATAATAAAATTAGTGGCAGTAGAAGACCCCACAGCAAAACCAACTTGTCCGGAATCTTGATTCACTGATAGGTTCGCAAAAGGTGAAGTTGTGCCTACGCCCGCTCTGACATCATTTAAATCAAGAGTCAGAATTCTTGTTTCCCCAGGCAAAGCGTTAAAGATAAGATTTCCGGCAGAAAGGCCAATATTAACAGATTCCGCAGCGCCATCTCTGGCAATCCCAAGAGCGGCGTACCGGTCGCTTGGCGCAGTGACACTTAATGATTCATTACTGATCTTAGTGCTGGAACCTATTATAAAGAACCCATCAGCAAACCCAGATCGAGCAGGATCAAAAATTATATTGGCCCCGCTGGTTCCTGGAGAAAGATATAGGTTTCCAGAAACGCTAGAAATCGGCCCGCCAAAAGTTGAGGTGCCACTACCGGAAACCGTTAAACTCCCTGTCGCCGTCAGATTGGCTGAACTCAAATCTCCAGAGAATAAGGCGTTACCGTGGACAGAGAGAAGTCTAGATGGGGAACTAGTTCCAATCCCCAACCTTCCGGCGCTGCTCAATACCAACTGATTGGTATTAGCCGAATCCTGAATCTGGAAGTAATTTCCAGTTTGGGTTCCCGCTCCCCTAATGGTGAGTGGAATAGCAGTTGAGGAAGTAGCTTCGATAACTACTACCGAAGAAGCGAATTGGGTGAAGTTAGGCGAAGTAGTAGCCGGAGTGGTGGTGCCGATGAATAATCCTCCTAAGATAGAGCTGTGGGAAGTGGTGGCAGAGATAGCTAAGGGGCCAGCGGAAAGTATTCCCCCGTTTCCGGCGCTTATTCCTCCGGTTACTTGGAGCTGGCCTTGAGCCAAGATATCGTTCCTAACTTGGAGATTTCCTGATTCTAATGAATGGACGAGGGCAGAGGTGGTCTCTAGGCCGCCGATGTCGTAAATACGCAAAGTATCGGAATTTGTATTGGCGACATAAAGATTCCTTCCTGACACGAAAACCCTAGCAACGGAGCCAGTTGTAACAGAATGAGTCAAAAATGGACTAGTTGGATTAGAGACATCAAATATTTCAAATTGATCTGACGCTTCAGACGCATCACTACCTACATAAACATACCTTCCGGCAACATGAACCGAACGCGGAAATTCTGAAGTATTCGCATTGCCAACCGATACGGGATTTCCCGGATTGGCAACGTTAAATATTTCAAGCTTGTCGCTGCTGCCCGTCACCTCCTTCACTAAGTAGACATAACTGCCAGAAACGTCTAAAGAAATGGCAAACCCGGTAAAACTAACCGATCCAACAGAAATTGGGCTAGAAGGATCGGAAACGTCAAAAATTTGTAAGCGGCTCGGCGTGGAGTTAACGCTCACGTAAGCATACCGCCCGGCAACTACCACATCAGATGGCGAGGTTGCTATAGTCGGAGCTATTCCAACCGTTTTTGGCTTTCTTGAATCAGATACGTCAATTATTTGGAGACTCTCACTTGTGCCAATGTAGGCATAACTCCCAGACACATACAATCCCTTGGCATTAGCATCCCGAACCGTATTCGTTCCTCCGATCAAAATAGGATTAGATGGATTTGAAACGTCAATAATATTAAATTCATTCGCAGTTCCAGAGCTGCCTTCGCTTAGAGTATAAGCATACTTCCCAGAAACATAGACATATACGGGACCCAACGCGCCGTTACTCACGGATCCAACTAAGGCGGGGCTGGATGTAGATACATCGAAAATTTGCAAACTCTTGTCGTTTGTATTGACGACATACGCGTACCTCCCAGAAACATAGACATCCGCCGGACCATCGCCTGTCGCAGATGATCCCAGTAAACTAGGAGACGGCCCGCCAGCTAGTAAAGCAGAGACATTACCTTTGACAGTTAGAAGTTGATCCGGAGTAGTGGTTCCAATTCCAACATTGCCGGAAGAATTAATCCTGACTTTTTCCGACCCACCGGTGGAAAAGCCGATGGCATCAGAGGCGGCGCTAAAAAAGCCAGTATTGTTATCGTTGGTAAATGTAATGGATGGAGTCCCGGCGCTGCCATCAGTAGCTCGGTTTGGCACTGACCAGTCGGCCACCAAGGAACTCATGGAGAGAACCTGGCTGCCGCCCCCAAATAATCTGGTTACCGTATAACTGGAATCATTGCCAACTTCTAAAATGGAACTATTGTCAGATAAGGCTTGTTTGCCATCAAAATTAATGGAGTTGGAGTTAATGAAAGTAGATCCGGACCCTACTCTCAAAGTTCCAAGTACCGACAAATTATTTTCAATGGTAGAAGTCCCGGTGCCGCCTATGTACAACCTATTAGCTAAGGAAAGTTGTTCGGTTGGAGAAGTAGTGCCAATACCGACATCCCCGCCGGAGGTGATAGTAAATCTTTCCTGACCAGCAACGTCATCATAAATTCGGAAACGATTATCGGCTCCGACTAGCTGAAGAAGATAGTCATAGATGCCTCCAGTGTTTTTGCCTAATCCGATGGTTGAGGTGCCGGATCCAGAATCATCTACCACGAGATCACCGACTATTCCAAGAGCGCCTTCCGGGCTAGTGGTGCCGATGCCAACTCTGCTGGCACTAGAAATAAACAAAGTTGAAGTCGCCGTCAGAGTATCTAAAGCAGAAGCATAGTAAGGAACTTGACCAGCAGAGTTGCTGATCCGACAACTCCGGATCCGCTACCTGTGCCAGCGCAGGCTCCGCTCGGTAATCGGAAACAACCAGAGGTCAATTGAATGCCATTAGCAAAAGTTGAAGAAGCAGTAGTAGAGAGAACTGACAAAGTTCCGCTGGCAGTGATGCCGCTCTGAGTAACCTGGAGTCTGATGTCGTTGGTGCTGCCGGATGAGCCGTTATAGAAATCAATTCGGCTGTTGGTCGGATTCCATTTCATGGCGGCCAGCTCCAGTCCGGATGATTCGTCTCGGAAACGGAGGCCGGCGGTGTCGGTAGAATTGCCATATCCGAAGAGAATGAATTCTTCTCCGTCAGAGCTGCCAGTGATAGTGAAGTGGGCTTGAGGGTTTCCTGTGGTGGTGCCGAAAGCAACCGCTCCGGTAGTCTCGTCTACGAAAAGAGCGCCGTCAGAGACGGTGAAATCGCCATTGTCTATGGTGGTAGTAGCTAGGGTGGTAGTAGCCTCAACTTCCAGAGTACTGAAGAGATGGGTGGCTCCGGTAGCCTGGAGGGTGGAGGAAGCCCTTAGAGTTCCGGAGAATAGGGCGGTTCCTCCGACGGTTAGAGTGCCGTTGGTGGAGATGTTGTTGCCGATGGTAGTATTGGCTCCAGCGGCAGAATAGACTACATAGATAGTGGTTAATACGACGGCGGAGAAATAGGAAATAAGCCTTATAGCATAAGGAAAGGATCCCTTTTTGGATTTGGGATTCAACAGATTAATATTATCGTCATTCATTGATTTCCCCTTTTTGAATCACTCCTATAATTTTAGCAGATGTTACTACATTATATAGGAGCTAGTTATCCACAGTAGGCTTTTGGGGTTATCTCACTCAAAAACCGCCCTTTAGTGGGCGGTTTTTGAGTGTCTGAACCGATTATTTACTGATTTTCTTGCTCTTCTAATTGCTGAATCACTTGAACTACCGGCGAATCCGGCCTCAAATTCTCCCAGAAGCTGACCTGATCCTTAGGAATGTACATCATGTCCTCTGGGGCATGAAGTTCGTTGCCCAACTTGACCAGATTAATCTGGGTTTGCGGCTCTTGGGCTGGCGGCTGAAGCTGTTGGGAAACCCTAAGGTAATAGATATTTTCCAATTTCAGATATTTCCTGTTCGCCTCGCTCAAATGGCCGAAATAAACCTGGCCGTTAGTCAAAAATACCGCTTGCGTGGCATCCCTATCTACTGCTGGGAAAGTAGTAGAAGGCAGCATCCCAAAAGACACGCCAAGCCCCCATAAAGCAACCAATGCAATCACTAAAGCCAGCCAGCCGGCGCTAGTGCGCGGATAGCAAGACCTGCAGGCATTTTTAATTTTTTGAGAGAAAGATTTCTTGGGCATATCGCCAGAGCCCATGTCGGAACCTTCATCCATACCTCCCTTCTTGAAGGGATTAACATCCATTAATTTTGTCATATTTATAAATTTATTTTTGCGACTTTAATTTTTATTATGACTTGCTTTTTCTAAGCGCGCAACTCGCTTTTCTAATAGCACAAATTCGTCTCGGCCCACTTTTTCTTTTAACTCGTTTCGAATTACATGAAGTTCGTCAAAAACGACATCGAATTTATAATTAACTTCCTTTCTGAATTCTAATAATTCTTGATGATTTTTTTCTATTTTTTTATCCAAAGCCTTATGCCCCTCAACAACCAAATCAAGCTTGGAATCCATATGTTCCAAGATTACCCCCAACCCCCTTTCTTGGCTTTTGGATTTTAATTTTTTAGCCATAAAGTTATCTTATAATAAAACAATTCTGCCAACAATATCTCGTCTGTTAATAAATCCAAAATAGCGGCTATCAGTGCTCTCACTCACGGCTCTTTAAATTAGAGCAAATATTGATTATAATAATAACCATTGCGGGATCGTCTAATGGTAGGACGACGGACTCTGAATCCGTTAATCTTGGTTCGAATCCAAGTCCCGCAGCACGAGTCAACACGGTTCGAGAGACCGAGACCCCTCGGTTCTAGACCAAGATGTCCGGACGTGTCGGCCTACTCTTCCCAGTTATGGCATACCGGCTGAGCGCAGCATTCAGAACAAAAAATCACCAATCGGTGATTTTTTGTTCTACAGCAAATCGGCGAGCTCTTCGCGTTCGTGCTCTTCAAATTCGTCCGAGTAAATAGCCCTGACATCATATCGCCTGGACTGCTAATTTTTAGGCAATAGAAGGGCATCGCAAGCCGCAATCGCCTCTTTTAATCTCTTCTCTTGGCTTCCGCTCAAAATAATATAGTTTGCTTTCTTCTTTTCCAACTCTTCTTTGAATCTCAAATGCATATTCTCGCGAATGGCTTCGCCGTCCCGAGTGCCGTCTTGAACGAACGGTATATCAACATCGGTTAAAATATATAAATCCGGACTCCTACCCTTGCTAATCTCATCCAAGGATGACTGCATAAAACCCATATAACGCTCATGCCATAATCGGGTGGCAAAAGAATCGGTGTCGCATATCAGAATCTTATTGCAAGTCCTGGCCAACTTGTCTTCCAATCTGTTCTGTTCCGCGGCAATGAAACCAAACTCCTCGGAACGCCAACTTGGATCGCTGGAATACATTTTGGCCTCCCAATACATCCTTCCAAATTCCGGCACCCAATTGGTTTTATAATGTCTGGCCAGCGCTTTTGACAAGGTAGTAGTTCCGCTGGACTCCGCGCCAAGCACCACCACGCGTTTAGCAAAAAAGGCCCTTACCGGCTCGCCTATTAAATCCCAAAAGCCCAGAGGGTTGCTTCTCACTCTCGTTCCGGATACCGGGTATTTTTTCCTGTCTATATCAATAAGAATATGATTAGTGCCCAGAAATTTCGCCCACCGATCGCCATATTCTTCAGAAGTGAAAACTGCGTCCGGAACGTAGCCAAGAATTTTCTTGGCGTACTCCGCCCATTTTTTAGAAACCTCCTCCGGCGAAGCGCCTTCTAAGGTTTTGGATAATTCGTCTTTGATAAGAATAACTTTGGCCCCGGGATGCATTTCCTGTATCCAATCGGCCCTAAGCTTTCCCGGTATAGACTCCCCCGCCAATTCGCAAACAACTACCGTAAGTTCATCAGTACGGGAAAGCGCGCTTTCTATAAGATAGGAATGCCCCTTATGAGGCGGGTAAAACTTCCCTATTACCAACCCCCTTTTCATACCGCTTCACCGCTCCTAATTCGGCGCCAGTCAAAGTACCCCTTGGTGGCCAATACCAGAAATACCAAATAAAGCAGAGAAACAAAGACTACGCCGCGCGAATAATATAGGCCTATGCCGATAACATCCACGAATATCCATAGATACCAGGATTCAATTTTTTTGTAAGCAATGAGCAGCTGGGCAGTGAAGCTCATCACTGTGGTAAAGGCATCCAGATACGGGAATGCCGCCGGAATAGAAAAGTACCGCGGAAAATAGATATGAATATTTTGCATGAAGTAACCGGCTGCCAGCGTCCCGATGCCAATCACCAGAATCGTCCAGAGATAACCGTTATTCGTGAGATATGATATCTTTAATTCCTCCTTGCCGCCCTGCTCCCTCCTGGATAAGCCCACCCAGAGCCACCAGCCGTAAAAACCGGTTATCAAAAAATAAATTTGCTCAACGAAATCGGAATAGAGCTGAATCTGGTAAAACAATACGGCGAACATTATTACCGCGACAATTCCGATCGGCCAAGTCCAGATATTATTGCGAGTTATAAGCCAGACTGATAGTATGTTCAACAGCGTTCCGAAGAACTCCAGATAGCTCATCTGATAACCCAAGACGGTAAAAAATGTGTTATCAATGCTGAAAAAATTTATAAGAATATCCATATCTATAGGTATTAATAATAATTGGTGTAACCTTTACACTAATTATTGCAACCGCCCTCCCCGCTGTCAAGTCACCCCTGTTAACACGCCTTAATTTACTTGACTTGCCAAATTATCTGTGGTATAATCTACAAACAAATGATTTACGCCAAATTGCTTATAAATTTGCTTGCAAGCGCTTCAATCGCTTTCGCGAGCGCCCCGATAAGCGGCACAATCAGCGACATGCCGGCCGACTCGCCAGAGGAACCGGTTATTCAAGCCGAAAAGGTTCTCTCTGTCCCCTTTTATTCGCAATTCAGCGACATCAGCAGGCCCGAATGGCAAAAACTCGGCTGCGGCATAGCCAGCTTGGCGATGCTGATTGAGTTTTACAATCCCGGATCCGTCTCGGTAGACAGCCTTCTGCAGGAGGGAATCAGCGCCGGCGCTTTTCTTGACGGAGCCGGCTGGAAGCATCGCGATCTGGCATTGCTCGCTAACAAATACGGCTTACAAGGAGCGAATTACGACTTGTCGCATCTAAGTTCTGAAGCTGCCTTCGCAAAGTTTGAAGAGATATTAAAAGAGGGCCCGGTCATGGTTTCGGTCCATTACACCTTTGATCCTCGGAATCCCATTCCGCACCTGGCGGTAGTCAATGGAATTGATGGCGATATAGTCTACTACAACGATCCGGCCGAAGGCGCGCCAAATAAAACCATACCAACCGCCGATTTTCTGAAGGCCTGGAAAAAAAGATTTATAGTGGTAAGAAAATAAAGGGTTATCCAAAAAGAGCGGATAGCCTTTTTTGTACGCGATGATCAGCCAGTTTGTAAATCACTTCCCGATTTACCTTTTTAAACTCAACAACTTCGTTCTTTTTCAGAATATGCAATTGATGCGAGATCCTGGAAACCGAAGAGTTTAAAGCTCTCGCTAATTCAGTAACCGATAATCCGGATTTGTTCTTGTTAAGCAAAACTATAATCTTAAAACGGGTCGGTCCGCAGACCACCCGGCACATCTGATACGCTTCTTTAAAATTCCGAGTTGAAAAAAGCTGCTTGGCTTTCGGCGGCGAATTGTGAGCCATAATACTATTATAACATTTTAGAGTGATATAATGCAGGTATGAATGATGCGCGCTACCTGAAAAAATTAGAGGAAAATATTTATAAAAACTATATCCTCCAGATAGTCCACAAGCGAGCCTATCTGCCGCTCATCGCCATTTATGCCGTAAACGTCGCCAATGTCAGCTTGTATCAATTGGGAATTGTGGCATCTATTACGGCCGTGGTCTCCTTGATTTTAGAAGTGCCAAGCGGATATATCGCCGACAGGATCGGACATAAAAACGCGTTAGTTTTCGGAACGCTGATTGAAACTGCTTCGCCTCTTTTGTACGTATTGTCGCCTAATTTCCTGGGGGTTCTGCTCGGTTCGGTTTTATTTTTCGGCGGAGGAGCGTTTATCTCCGGAACCAAAGACGCCTTTATGCACGAAACTCTTTTGGAGCTTGGTAGGGAAAATGAATACACGAAGATGGCCGGCCTAGCGCAAACTTACGGCCTACTTGGAAATGTCGTCTTCATATCAATTATCCCCCTAACTTACCCGATAGACGTCCGGCTGCCTTTTTTAATCGGTTTCGCGCTTTTACTATTAGGGCTAATAACCACCGCCAGCTTTACTACTCCGATTAAAACAAAAAAGAGCGTGGCCGAACTGGAAAGCATCAGTTTTTACAATCTTTTGCGGCGCACTAAAGACGGTCCCAACTATCTGCTATTCATTTTGCTTGGAATCATAACCGCCACCAACACTAAGGTTCCGGAATTCCGGGAAATATATTTCCAGTCAATTAATATTCCGGTAATCTATTTCGGATTCATCCTTGCCATCTCCAGTTTGGCCGGAGCGGCTATCAGTTACAATGTTCACAAGTTTGACGCTGTGAAACCGAAGAGTTTTTACTTGGCGGATATTTTAATAGCCCTCATTGCCGTGGCGGCGATCGGCCTTACTCATAATCCTTGGCTGGGGGCTTTGCTTTTCATAGCGCTAACCGCTTACTCCAGAAACCGAGGCACGCTGATCACTTCGTACGTTCTGGCAGACAGCCCGACCCGCGAACTGAAAGCGACTTATTTATCCATTCTCGCCTTTTTTGAAGCGCTTAGCGGAATCTGGATTCCCCTTCTTTTGGGTTATCTAGTCGGAAGCTACGGAATTCACAATGGTTATTGGATGTTCAGCGCCATCCTTGCCGCTCCGGTTTTGCTTTTATATTCCGTATATCTCAAAAAACAAAAAAATTCCCAAAAGCCAATTTCAGCATAAAATTAAAAACCCCGTTAGATGTGAAGCTATCTAATGGGGTCACCCTCTTACCTGGGAGGCGGCAGTATTTTTTGGAGCTCTTCCCGTGGGAAATTCTCTAATCCCTCCCCTGCCCGGAGAGCCCTGTGTAGTTTCCAATATCTCAAACTCTTGCAGTTATCAAATTGCTCACTACAAGCAAAACCTATGGCTAAAAGAAACATTCCCGGGATCAGGCAAAGCATAAATTCAAATTGTAAAAATATAGCAGCAGCCAGAAATCCAAGATTAATTGAACAACCGAGCGCCGGAGCAAGATAACAACCTACTTTCTGCAGAATCGCCCATGGCAGAGTTCGGCGCGCAATTGCTTTGGCCAACTCCGGCAAGGCATCTTTGTCAAATCTCGCCAATTGATCCCGGTTAATCTCGAAAGAATCTTCCGAAAGCTCAATAAAGAGCTTACTGAACTCCGGGCCCCGATTGACGATCTCCTGTTTCCTCTCATATTCTAACGCGGCGGCTTGCCTTTCCCGCTCGGCTTTCTGCTCGGCAAGCTTTCTTTCAGCATTTTCCTTCTTAACCTTTTCCAAGGCAACCACGAACTTATCTTTGCTCGTCTGCCTGACTAAAGCCCGCTCGTTTTCCATCAGAACTCCATTTTCAATAAGCTTTAATGCTGACAATATAATATATAGGAAATTCCGATAAGTCAAACAAAACTTCCAGCTTCCGGCACATCTTGCTACAATACAGAAGATATGGATCTTGCGATTATCGCCGGCAACAGCTTAAAGAATAAAGAATGGATAAAAAAAGTGGCGGGAGGAATGTCGCCTTATTTTCCAGAGACCATTCCCCATTTCTACGAGCACTGGGAAACCGGAGGCAATTTTTTGGATTTTGAAAATGAAGTAAAACGGTTCAGCCAAAATTTAGCCAATAATCCTGATTTTTCAGTTTTCGCGAAATCCGCCGGCACCTTGGTAACTTTAAAATCAATCTATGCTGAAAATATAAAACCTAAAAAATGCGTCTTTGTCGGGACTCCCGTTTATTGGGCAAATGACAACCAGATAGATTTTAAGAACTGGCTCAAGGGATTCTCAATCCCGACACTTTTTATCCAACATACCAACGACCCGACTATCTCCTCCAAAGACCTTCGGGCAATGCTGGAAGAAAACCGAGCGGCTAATTATGAATTCGTGGAACTGCCCGGTGATTCTCATGATTATCCGGAAATAGAAAAATTATCGGAGCTAACGTCAAATTTTATAAATGAGAATTAAAAAAGCCCCTTTTGGGGGCTTGTCTAGTTTAGGCCGAAAAGGCCTTTGTCTCTTTTAAGCAAGTCTGGATAATGGATTCCTTGTCCATCTGAAAGCGGCGCAGCAGCTCCTTGATGGAACCGGTAGTCCCGAGCTCAAAACCTCGGCTGATTACACCATCAGGAAAACAATGTAGGTTTCGTAAAAGATCGCGGGCCACGACTGATTCCAGAATTTCCGGATTGCCGTTGTAAAAAAGAAACAGCGGTTTTTCCGGACTGATCCAATTACTCACTCCTTGGCATTCGGAGAGCGAGGTGAGAATCAACAGGTTGTACTCCAGCTTCTTGGACTTGAGCTCGTGGAAGGCTTCAAAAGCCTCAATAGCAGTCATGCCGCAAGCTATAATCGTACCCAGCGCCCTACCGGTGTAATTCACCACCTCATAACCTTTATGCATAGTTCCCCGAAAACTCCAGCGCACCGGCAATTTCTGCAGGCGGATATAAGTCGGACCGTCTCGCACAATCGCTTCATTACAGCTCCGCAGAAACTGTTCGGCGGTGCACGGCTCTTCAGTCGCCAAACCGGGCATCGTCAGCATAGCTCCGGATTGCCCGCTGGATTGATGCGTAGATCCGTTCTTCGCTCCGCTTAAGCCCCCCTGAACTGAAAAGAACACTATCGGCGTTTTGGCTTGAGCGAGTATATTTATCTGATCCGCGTGCCGGTACAAAAAGGCGTCTCCGCAGAGAATCACAACCACCGCCTCCTTCCGGACGCAATGAATTCCATGCGCCATGGCAGTCATATGCTGCTCTCTTAAACCGACATTGTGATAATGAGCTTTTCCCGCCTCAAATCTACCGCCGGTGCCGTAAACGAAGCTGCGAGGAGGGTAGTCAGAGGTCAGAACGTACAGCCTCTCGCCTATCTCGCGCTCCAACGACCTCAAGAATGACTCCTCCACATCGTATTGGACAACCGTTTCCGCGTCAGACAAAGACTTGATCCTCACCGGGCTCAACGCGGCGTAGCGCTTCGGCTGGAAATAAGGCAAGGTTTTGATTGGAATTTCGTAAGGTTCGTCGCCTTCATCCTGAAGCCGACGCAAAACGCTCTCAATGTCAATTTCTCTAACCGTCTCCCGGGCATCCTTGACTTCAGAGCCGTGCAAGACATGAAAACCTGAATAATCCTGCTCCGCTCCGGGAATGCCATTTCCTTTCACGGTGTTCGCGATAATGCAGACCGGGCCATTTTTACAAAGCAAGGTCGCTTTCCGGTAAGCGTCATAGACCTCTTGCAAATTATGCCCATCCGCTACGGCGATGACTTGCCATCCGTAGCCGGACCAGATTTTTTCAAGATCCGCGCCGCTATCTGTGTGCGGCAAGCGAGTGGAAAGCTGGCCGCCATTTTTATCAATCACGCAAATAAGGTTCTTCAACTTTAGATGGCTGGCGTGGCGAGCGGCTTCGGACACATTACCCTCCTCTTCCTCGCCATCGCCTAGAAAGCAGAAAACCCGATTGGGCATGTCTTTATCCCTAAAACCGACACAAGCGCCGACCGCGCAGGAAAGCAGCATACCCAAGCTTCCACTGGGAGTAATGTCTACTCCCGGGGTAGTTTTCATGTCCTCATGCCCTTGAAGCCGAGACCCGAATTGGCGATACTGGCTCATTTCCTCTTTCTTCATCCAGCCCAAGAGATGGAAAATGTTGTAACGAAGCGGGCCCAGATGGCCGCGAACTAAAACGTAATCTCTAAGCGGATGCGCGGGATTCCAGATATCCATTCTTAGAATATCGGTAAAATACAGAGCGGTCATCAAATCCAAACTGGAACAGCAAGCGCCGAGATGTCCGGTTTGCGCTTGATGAATCGTTTCCAGCATATTTCGAAAGAGCGTTTTTCTAATCCTTTTTAGGTTTTCAAGCATCACGCCTCCTCCTTTGTTGTAGAATTACAGTCTGGTGCATTTTAACAATAAATAGACTTTTGGTCAAACAAAAAACGCGCTCGCGCGCGTTGGAGTCTTGCCCCCCCCTAATTACTTCAAATTCAGCTCTTTCAGCTTCCTCTGGGTCTTTTGAATAATTTCTTCCACCATCCTTTCTATATCCCTTTTTTTCTCCGGCTTTGGCCCAGGCGGAGGCCTGTCGTTATCGTCATCCCAGTCATCTCTCCACCAACCATCGCCGCCATCAAAGAATCCGCTAGCCAGAAGAAATGCGGCAACCATGCACCCCGCAATAACAAGCGCCAAAAACCAGCCGACTAAGAATTTTTTGATGCCTTCCATTTCAGCCCCTATTTTGAGCGTCAAACTGCGTTGATAGTAATACTACTACAAAAAACTTCGGGAGTCAAAAAAGATCACTTTCCTTTTTCGTAAATTATCGCCGCGGCTTTCCGAGCCATAACCAGATAACGCTTATCGGGAATAAAATTATCCATGATGTTCTTGCGCGCCCAGACCCAGCCGTTCTTGGCTGGCACGAAAACCGCGTCATGCAGAACTTTATTTTCTTTTAGATACTGGATTCTGACCGCGAGCACCAAGGTAGACCCTTGAAAATCTTTTCTAACCACCTCTTTAACATCCGTCTTTCCGGTTACCAGGACAGGAGCCATGAACCTATTGACTTTTGAAGTTTAACTGGATAACATTATAAACCGAAATTGCCAATATAGCAAACCTCTTGACAAAATCTTTTTTATATGCTATGCTTTCACTGTTCTTTGAATAAGTTCGGGATGCGAGTTATGGGGTCCAATTGAAATCACTTTTACATATCATTGGCCCCATAATTCGCCTCCCGAGCCGCGCGGCGGTAAAGGAGGTGGTACGAAGGGAAGGCGCTAGTGTGCCGTACCTCGAGCCAGGCCTGGAGGGCCTATGTTCCGCCGCCGTACATGGCCCCGCAGCTAATGCCCGATGAGGGACCCACGAGAGCCAATAACTGCTCACGATGTGGAGCTGCGGGGCCCGATTTCCATCTCCAGGGAACGCGCCATTGATCTCGCCAAGAGGTCTGTGGCCCGTTCCCTGGCGGCCGTCCTAGGGAGCGGGGAAAAAGAAAGAAAACCAAAGAAAACCGAAAGAAAAAATCCCTGCAGAAAGCCCCCGGCAAAGTACTTTGCCGGGGGCCATTTTTTATTTATGCGAACCATCTTGATTTCAATACGCAAAAGCCAATACAATATTAGGAGAACACTTCCGTAGATCTGGATATGAGAAGAAAAAGGTATGCCAACTATCTCTCCTGCCCAAAATGCGAAAAGCTGTCTGCCAGGATTTTGGAATCTCTAACAGATAAAGAAATGCTGATGGAAGACCCGAAAGAATACCAAATCCTCGGCTGGCTGGGGTGCGCCCAGCAAAAGTGCAGAAATTTTTTTCAAAAAAACAACTCCTCAAGCAAATGCCCGGTCTGCAAACTTTGGTCCGTAAAACTGGCGGAAGAAAACGATATTAAAAGATGGAAATGCGCCAATAAAGAGTGCCAATGGGATATTTCTGCCGTGAATGTTGATTAGCTGCCTCGCGAGGCAGCTTTTTATTTTTTTGAAAACGCAATCCCCCACATAATTTATGCGGGGGATTCGTGGTAACTAATAAGCCGGATTCTGTCGTGGACAGCAATTTATCTTGGTCAAACATTACTGCTTGACTCTTTGCGGCACTCCAAGCACATAACAAGTTATATGCTCGGCTCGGCCTTGCACTCTGTAAGGATTTAGCCGTTTCACCCTCGCTTTTTTGTCCCTATAGCGAAGTTGGGCCTTCTACGTTGGGATTAGGGCCCCTCCAAACCTTTCGATTCGGAGCGTCACTGCTCGCACCTCTACATTGCTGTTGACGGGTGTTACCCGCTACATTTACCGATTCTATACTGATAAAGAATCGGCGAGTGTCCGGACTTTCCTCTTAGCTTCACCTATAGAAGCTAAGTTACTGTCTAAGTTACCAATTGCATTGTACCATGACTGGTAATACTTGACAAGTATTATATACTTTGGTATCATATCAACAATCCTGCAAGAGATGATCTAGCTCGTACTCCCAGGAGTAATTATTACCGGCCCGCCCACTAACAAGGATCAGTGGAGCGGGTTTTATTTTTTATTGATTTCACCGATGAAAGCCGAGATCGGCCGGATTATCAGCCCCGGGGACGCGCAGCATCTCTCCGCCCAATGACTCAAACTCTTTCCTTTGCTTTAGAACCTTATCCGCCAATTTGACCGTTTTGGCAGGCAATTCCTTCCTTTTGATAACCCCTTTTGACCAATAATCTATAACCAGCCGGCTATCGCCGAAGATTTTTTTGACTCCTTCTTTCAGGGCCAGTTTTAATGCGTAACTCGCGGCCAAAAGCTCTCCATAATTATTAGTGACATTTCCGACGATCAAGTGCTTCCTATGCCGGTTGATTTTCTTTTTCGGTAAAACTTTATCCAGCAAATCTTCTCCTTTTTCGTCCGTCAGGCTAATTTCCACCCCCTCTCCTCGGCCGGTTCCGGCATCAAAATAAATGCCCGACTCCAGCTTGGTCTTAATTCTCTGCTTTGTTTCGTATTCGGCTCCAGACCCCAGCCATTCTTCAGCTTCTTTTTGAGTGTTAAAGCCCCTGTACCTCGCCCCCTTAACGCCAGAGACGAGTTTTTCGCAATCATTCCAGTTGTCAGTTATTCTCTTAACATCCTTGCTAGGAATAAAGCAGGCATAATATTTTTTTGATTTCATGAAATTTATTTTTATGACTGCTATTGTAAGGCTGCAATGCCTGGCAATTTTTTCCCAGCCAAAAATTCCAACATCGCTCCCCCTCCCGTAGACACAAAATCAATTTTTTTGTCCAATTTTAATTTCTTCAAAAACATCACAGTTTCCCCGCCACCGACTACCTTAAATGCTTTTTTGTTGCCGGATATCGCTTCAGCAATCGCCCGTGTCCCGGCACTGAATTTCTTTTGGCTGACGTCGCCTACCGGTCCATTCCAAATTATAGTTTTTGCTTTTGATATTTCCTTCTTGAACTCCTTAATCGCTTTCGGGCCAATATCACGAATTGACCTTTTAGGGCCCAACTTAAAGTCAATCGGAAGGAGTATTTTGGGAAGCTGAAGTTTCGGCATCAAATCCTCGGTCAGCGCCCCCCCAACAAGAAAAGCCGATGCCTTTCCGCGTAAATTCTTATAAACATCCAGCTTCCCTTCAATTTTCAATCCCCCCAGAACAACCATCAGCGGCTTTGCCGGTTTCCTCATCACCCTGGAAAGATGCGTAATTTCCTTTTCCATTCCGAATCCCGCGTAGGACGGAAGATATTTGGTAACAGCAACGACCGAGGCGTTAGCGCGATGCGACACCGCAAACGCGTCATTCACGTAGATATCGCCAAGCGACGCAAGGTGTTCTGCAAGCGCGGGATTGTTTTCCGCTTCACCCTCTATAAATCGCAGATTTTCCAATAAAAACACCGCGCCCTTCGGCGAAGCGGAAATTAAATCTTTTATTTCTTTAAATCGAAAATGCGGGATAAAAACAACCGGTCTCCCAATCTCCCTGCTTAGCTCTTTAGAGACCCCGCGCAGGCTTAAGGCCTTCTCAAATCCCTTTGGACGGCCCCGATGGCTCAAAATAACCACCGCCTGGCTATTTTTGAGCAAAAAATTAATAGTCGGCAAACTAGCTTTCAGGCGCCAATTGTCTTCGGCATTAAAATCCAGTCGAAGCAAGCAAATCTTATTTTTAAAATCCTCCGGTTTTAAACTGCTTAAATAACGCATATAATTATTATATATGGAAAAGAAAAAAATAGTTATTCTCGGCGCTGGTTTCGGCGGCATAAAAACCGCTTTTTTACTTTGCTCCAAACTAAAAAAAATAAAGTTGTTGGATAAATACGAGATAAATTTGGTAGACAGAAACGCTTACCACACCTATGCTCCAACCCTATACGAAATCGCGACCACCTCTAAAGATTTAGCCAACCAAGTCCAGCTGCGTGAAATCGTTACTTTTAACCTCAAAGAAATTTTTGAGGGCAAAGATATTAATCTTCTTCAAAAAGTCATTACCGATATTGACCTGGCCGAAGGAGATATCCATTTTGCTCCATCCCTAGCCGGACAAGCTGAAAAACTAAAATTTGATTACTTGGTAATCGCCCTCGGCTCGGAAACTAATTATTACGGCATTCCCGGGCTTCAGGAAAACTCTCTCACGCTGAAATCATTTAAAGACGCCCTGATGATAAGGGACGCCATTTGGGAAAAAGTTGATAGCGGAGAAAAAGAATTGAAAATTGTTGTCGGCGGAGGCGGATCTACCGGCGTGGAACTGGCCGGAGAAATAAAGTCCTGGCTGTGCCAGCTGGATGAAGAGTTAAAGCATTGTCAGGCTTCGGTAAAAATCATAGAAGGCAGAGAGACCGTGTTATCCGGCTTCGACCAGCGGATCGTAAAAAAAGTTATGAAACGCTTAAAGAAAATCGGCGTGGAACTTCTACTCAATGAATTAATTGAAAAAGTGGAGCCAAAAAAGATTACCCTTAAAAGCAAGCAGGTTGTGGATTTTGACATATTTATTTGGACAGGAGGCGTTAAAGCATCCTCAATCGCCAATGCCTTGCCGCTCAAAAAAGAAGAAAAGAAACAACAAGTCCAGGTCGCCGATCAAATGGAATGCTTGCCGCAAACGTCGGATCTCAAGCTTTACGGAAAAATTTACGGACTAGGCGACGCGGTCTGTTTCTATAACCCCGAGACGAATCGGCCTGTCCCAAAAGTCGCCGAGGCGGCCATAAATCAAGCATATGTAATCGCCCATAATCTGATTGAAGATATAAAAGTTTCCGAAGGGCTTTCAAAACAGGCGGAACACAAAAAATATCATCCTGAAAAGGAGTTTCCTTATGTCATACCGGTCGGCGGGAAATACGCGGTAGCCAAAGTCGGAAATCTGGTAATCAGCGGATTTTTCGGCTGGGTGTTAAAAGGGCTGGTAGAAATATACTATCTACTGCTGAATGTCCTACCGCCTTTCCAGGCATTTAAAATCTGGCTTAAAGGTTTAAGAATCTTTGCTCGTAACGACCGGCTTGGTTAATCAACCAACAACTCACAACTAACGACTCATAACACTAAACACCTCAACGCGTTGAGGTGTTTAAAAGGAAATGCCCCCTTTCGGGGGCAATCAAAGATCGTTATGTCTTTTATTGTTACGACAGAGTACTAACTGTCAGCTCGAGCTTGTGTTTGTTTCGCTCTGCTTTCGCTTTTCTGACGATCATCAGAACCGCTTACATTTATAATAACAAAGCGGAGGGTTTTCAAAAATGCTTGGTTGTGGATAACTGTCGCTCACTACCTTGGCTCCTGAATAGATGCTTTGCGAAAGGGAAAATATATTCGCTCGCGTGACAGAAAAATTCCGCCCTAGTCGTGACACTCCTGGGCGCCCGGAATTTTTCTTACTCGCTCATTATTTTCCTTTTTTCGCTTCGCAATATTCATTCGCCAAGTAATTCGCTTTCTTAATAATCATTTTTGGAATTAAAAAGCGCAGAATTGATCTGCGCGTTGCTTCAGTTTGAATAGGTTATCGCCGGAAGTACTCCAAAACTTTTTTCGGAACCAGCTGGCGGAGGGCCTTCGGAAGCTGCAGTTCATTCGGATCCGCTTCCGGCTCCAGCTCAATAACCGGAGCGCTCCGATCCTCAATGTAACTGCCAGTTTTCCCGCAGGTAGGGCAACTTAGAAAGATTCTCTTCAATAGAGGGCCGTTGATAGCCATGCGCAGATCCGGATGCGGGAAAGTCTCCTCGCCGATTTGCTTGAAAGGATGCGGATGCGACGGCACATTAACCATCGGCAAAGGAACAGAGCGCGGAATCCGCGAATCCAAAGGATCCTTCACGAACTCCACCAGAGCTCCCGCGAAATGCTGGGCCAGCGACCCGTCCCAAAATTCCTTTTTCCAATTCCAGGGAAAAAGGAAGGCTTCCGCGATCTCGCGCGCCGAAGGGCAATTCCCGCACGGATAGTTGCCTCCGCACTGATGAGGCTTCGCCGCTTCCGCCAGATGCGCCTCATCAGGATTCCCAGTGCTTTCCTTCGGCTCCGACAAACTCTTTCCCATTCACCCCTCCCAGGTCGGTTATTTGCCAAGCTGTCAAACTTTGATGCTGGAAATATAGTAATCTTTTTGCGGCAAAATGTCAAGAAAATCGAACTTTTTTGCTTTATAGGAACCTAGCAATAAAGAATAGGGCCAACCCTAACGCAGTGAAAACCGCGGAGATGATCCAGAATCGCATCGTGACCTTAGTTTCCGGCCAGCCGATCGCTTCAAAGTGGTGGTGAATCGGCGTGGAAATAAAAATTTTTCTTCCAAAAAGTTTTTTACTGGTAAGCTGAATAATGACTGACAAAGATTCCGCGACTAAGATTACGGCAAAAAACGGCAGGAAAAGAGCAGTATTGGTCAGCATAGCAATGACCCCCATGGTGATTCCGAGGGCCATGGAGCCGGTATCCCCCATGAAAAACCTGGCTGGATAAATGTTGAACCACAAAAACGCCAGCAGCGCGCCTACAGTCACGCCGCTGAAAGTAGCCAAGTCGTATCTGCCGAGAGTGAACGCTACCACCGTTAAAGCGCCGAAAGTAAATAGCAGAACTCCGCCGAGCAATCCATCCAGGCCGTCCGTCTCATTGGCGGAAAAAGCGCTGGCAATGATGATGAACATAAAAATCGGGATATACCACCAGCCGACTTCCACATTGCCGAAGAAAGGAACATAAAGGACGCTCCAATCCAGCCGGTAGAAAAACCAAAGGCCGCCGATCAGGGCCATCAAAGTATAGACAATTATTTTTTGAGACATCCTTAGCCCTCCGCCGTTAGTGCCAAATCGGAAAACCCCCATAAGGTCATCAAGAAAACCGAGCGCCGCGGCCGCCACCATCGCGGCGATTGGCAGATAAGTTTCGGCGCGATCCACAAAGTTAAGATAATTCCAAAAGCCCTGCCTGCCGACAGGCACGGCGTCAAAAAGCCAACTTAAAAACCAGAATGTCAGCGCTAAACCCAAGACAGTAGCCCAAATAACGATCCCTCCCATGGTCGGCGTATTTTCTTTGGCCTTGTGAAGCTCATAAAAAACCGGCGCTTGTTCTTTGCTTCTCAACTGCTTATTAAAGCTGAATTTGTAAAGCAATTTCACCACTGCCGGCGTCAGCATCAAGGCAACCAAAAAGGAAATTGACGATAACCCCAGCACTCTCGCCGCTTGTAAGACCTCCATTATTTTTAATTGAATTCAAATGAATTAACGACCCAGTTGTACAGCAGATCCGTCTGCTCAAACCGCTTATCAGTTCCCAAAACAATTATTAAAATCCGGTGGCCCTGGTGGCTGAAAATGGATACCAGGTTGCCGTTTGCCTCTTCCGTAAAACCGGTTTTACCGCCAAGAAAATTAGGCCTGGAAGACGCGTATCCGTTTATATTCAATAATTCCTTTTCTATCCCATTGCCCTCCTCATACAAACTAACCTTAGCTTGAGCGCTTGTCTTAAAAATAGCCGGATGATTTTTATCTATGTAAGAAACTAATTTTTCCAAATCTTCTATCGTTCCCTGATTCAGAAAAGCTAGGCCAGCCGGATCGGCAAAGCTGGTATTATTCATACCAAGATCAGCCGCCTTTATCTGCATCTGGTCCAAAAAATTTTTCTGGCCGTAAAATTCCGCGATCGCGGCAGCGGCATCATTGCTGGAAACTACCAGCATAGCTTTGACTAATTCGCCTACCCGATATTTTTCATCTTTTTCAAGATCCCCAGCTACGCCCTCGGTAGCCACGGCTGCTTCAGAAACCACAGTGACTTTTTCTAAGCCAACTTCCTCCACTGCTACTACCGCTGTCATCAATTTAGTCAATGACGCAAGCGGCCATCGGGCATCAGAATTAAGGCGATAAAAATCAGTTCCGTGATCCAGATCTTTGGCGAGCGCCGCCTTAACGCTAAGTTCTGGCAACGGAACATCCCAGCGTTTTTGAAAAGGCGCCGAATCCCGCGCTTGAATTTCTAACGCGGCAACAGATCGACTCGCTCTGGTCGGAATAGCAGACTGACTTAATACCGGCCTAGCTTCGGCCGTAAAACTAGTACCCCGGATGTCTTCCTGCAAAGCAGACCTTTCCGCCATTCCACTGCCATCAAGCCTTCCTAAAACAGCCACGAAAAGCATCACGCCCAAGAAAATAAACTTGAGCCGATCTTCTTTTTTGAAATTTAAATTAAGATTTTTCATTTTCCTCAGCCCCGACGTTATCAGTCGAGGTTCCGACTCCTTCAGGCGTCGGGATTGGCTGAATTTCTTGAGCGGACGCCGGCTCATCAGCGGCAGGCGGAGCTTCCGGCCCGGCCGCCGTAGGCAAGGCAGTTTCCTCCTGGCTTTTGTCCTTAGACTCTAATGCTTGATAAAGATGAGCGACTAAATCCTTGTATTTTTTGTATTCCGGCAAATCATCTGCCTTGGACAATCCCAAATGGCGCAATAGATCAAAGCTCGCGCTGTATAAATAGGCATTAGATCTCCTTGGATCAACCTCTCTTTCAATCAACCCGCGCATCAATAGCGCCCGCAAAGTGAAGCTGGAATTAACGCCCCTAATATATTCCAGGTCGGCCCTGGCAATCGGGCCGGCGTAAGCAATGATTGAAAGCGTCTCCAAGGCGGCTGGCGTCAGCGTTTCGGCAAACTCCTGTTTGGTAATTTCTTCCAAGAGCTTGGAAAAGACCGGCTTGGTCACCAGTTGAACTTGGCCCTTATCCTGGACTAAACTTAACCCGCGCTCCTCCCTTGCGAGCTCCCCCCCTAAAGATTCCAGCCCTCTATTGACTTCCGCCTCCTTCAACCCCAGTGTTTTTGCCAATTTTTTAACGCTGATCGGCTCTCCGTATATAAACAGCAAGGCCTCCAATTGAGAAACCAGCTTTTTGTTGTCCTCTGAATTTTCCATTTTTGTAATTATATATTAAGAAGCTAATTATTAGAAACTCCTTCCGGCTGTTCTTCAAACTTACTGATGGTTATGTCGGAGAATTGGCCGCCTTGCTGGGCTTTAGCCACCCGATCACGGATCAAATGCAGCATCGCCAGAAACAGCATAATAATCTCAATCTTTGATTTTTCTTTGGAAAGAGACTGGAAACTATGCTCGGCGCTTTCTTTGAATCTCTCCAGAAGTTCTTTCACTTTCATTTCCACGGTTATGATAATTTTCCTGACGGTCTGTTTTTCCGGAATTAATCCTTTCAGCTCTTTGATAAGCTCCAAAATTTCCCTTTCCAAACTTTCCAGAGTTAAATTTGAAGACGGATAAAAAACCACCGGCAGATTGGAAAAAAGCTCCCGGCCATACGAAGATTTTCTGCTGTTCCATAATTTTTTCATCTCCTCGCTGGCAGACTTAAATTCTTTATATATTTTTAAGCGCGCCTCCAGATCTTTTATGTCTGTTTCTTCCTCTTCAGTAAGCTCCAACGAGGGCAGGATAGCTTTTGATTTAATCAAGAGTAATCTGGACGCCACAACGACAAAATCCGCTAACACGCTGGGATGCTTCGCTTCATCATCAAGCGCCTTCAGGTAGCCCAAAAAATCCCCGGTCACCTTAGCGAGGTTAACCAAGGTTATCTCCAATTCCTTGGCTTCAATAAGTTCCAGCAATTTGTCCAAGGGGCCGGAAAATTTATCTAAATTTACTTCATACTCCATGATTCTTGATTCATTATTCAGCCGACAGCGCCTCGCGCGTATAGCCATTGCGCGGATCCCATAGCATCCAGCCGCCGCTTCCGGCAAAACCGTCTTCCGAATTACAGGCCTGCAAATTTCTGGACGCAATGGTGGTTGTGCCCGCGGCAAGCTCGCACAAGCCGGCAGCATCATAAGTGGCCTGTATCTGATCCCCCACCATTCCGGCAGTATAGGTCGCTCCCAAGTCAAAATCCTGCAGCCAAGGCCTTAGCTTTGGGTTTTTTACCAAATAGATTTCGGTTGAAGTGGAAACAGCCGCGTTAATTTTATAACGCTCCAGCCGTTCATTAGCTTCCAGCATTGATTTATACACCACTTCATATGGATGCTTCGCGGGATTTTCGTAGCCGTCAAATCCTCTCGCGTAATGCGATGGATAAACCATCGGCGCTATGGCGTCAAAATAATGAAAGGCGTCGTCAATATTCTGTCCAATTCCAACATCGCCGTAATTCAAGGTCACCAAACCGAACAAATCAGCCGAAATGACCGCGTCCGGCAATGCCTTGCGCAGATATTTCCAAAAATCCTTAATCACATGGCGCTTCAGGGTAACTTCGTCCCAAAATGGATAACGGATATCATCTAAATCGCCGTCGGAAGCGAAACGGATGTAGTCAAAATTTACCTCATCAAACCCGCGAGCCAGCGCGTCTTTGGCAATCTCAATGTTATAATCCCAGACCTCTTGAGAAGCCGGATCAACCCACATCACTCCTTTATTGTCCTTCCATTGTTTCCCAGTGGAAGAGCTGGTCAGCGCCAAGTCCGGCCTCGCAAGCGCTAACACCGGATCTTGGAAAATCGTCTGCCTGGCAATTACATAGATTCCCTCATCATGAAGTTTTTTAATCATGGCGTTCGGCTGAAGAATCTTTAATTCCCTTCCCTTTCCATATTCTTCCACTAATTCTAAGCCCGTAAGATAGCTTAGCTCTCCGGAATAATCCTTAATATCAATAATAATTGCGTTAAGTTCGGTAGTTTTTATCAAGTTGATCAGATAATTCAACATCTTAACACTGCCAGCGGACCAACCAGTGGCATAAATAGCCCTGATATCTTCCGGAGCCTGCCTGCCGGCAGGCAGGGATTCTCTAAGCGGCTTTTGCGGGGCGATGTCCGAATACGGATTAACATCTTTTTCTTCTTCAACAACTTCCGCGCTCTCTTCATTTATCAGTGAAGGTTGCGCTAACTGCATGACCCGAACGTCATTACGGGTATGGAAAAATAAAAAAAGACCCGTACCGGCTAAAACAAAGATTAAAAATTGAGTTACTCTGAACACCTATTTATTTTATTCCAGTTTTGGCCTCATTTCAATGTAATTTTGGGGATTATTTTTTGGCGCAAAATACTAGATACATCTTGGACTGAAGAAGCAAGAATAATTATCCAGACATTCGGGCTGCGCGGTGGGGACAAAGTGTCATAACCAGAAAGTATCCTCTGTGCGGCAACTGACGGAATCCTGATTTGCTTGGTTCGCTTGCGAAAATCAGGATGAGACGTAGGCGGAGTTATCACCCCGTGTTGGAAGGCAGGCCGCTATGCTATAGCATAGCGGTCGTCGGAAACCTGGAGGTGTCCGAGACGGGGGTCGGGGTGAGAATCTGGGACGGTAAGAGGATACTTTCTGGTTATGCCTATCAGGTGGAGGCGATGTCTGGAGAATTATTCCTGCTTCTTTAATAAATCCAAAATTGGGTGGCATTATAAAATTGATTGACAAGAAAGGAATTATCTGATAAGATATCAAAACTGGGTTCGGAAAACCCAACTTGTTCCTTCAAAATCTACGGCACTTGTGAGCGCGTAGCTCAGTGGCAGAGTGGTCGCCAAAGGCGACAGGTCCCAGGTTCGATTCCTGGCGCGCTCTCTGGTGTCATAGAAAGTCGCTGTGCGGTAGGAGGGTCCGGGTAGTCCGGCATTCAAGAAGAATGGGGCGGATAGTGGTTCTCTACGGAGGGCCGATAAGAGACGTGCCGCCTCCCTCCTAACGCACAGCGGTAAACGCTTCAAGGGCGAGTAGCTCAGCGGTTAGAGCACCCGGCTCATAACCGGATGGTCGCGGGTTCAAATCCCGCCTCGCCCAGGAGGCGTCTGCATCAGGCGGATAGCTCAACGGCAGAGCGCTCGGCCGATAACCGAGAGGTTGCGGGTTCAAAGCCCGTTCCGCCTAAGTCGCTTTAAGGGCCCATAACTCAACGGATAGAGTATCGCCCTTCTAAGGCGAGAATGTAGGTTCAAATCCTACTGGGCCCAAGCTCGCGGGCGCGTGGCGAAACTGGCAAACGCAGCCGCCTCAAGAGCGGCCAATCTGTGGGTTCGACTCCCACCGTGCCCAAGCCAAGGGTGTGTAGCTCAATGGTAGAGCGCGGGCCTTTTAAGCCCGGAGGTGAGGGTTCGAGTCCCTCTGCACCCAAGCCCTTTGATGAGAACCAGTCCGGTTCTCTGTCGTACCCCACATCTTCCGATGTGGGGGATTTTTTTCTTGAATATTTTTTTAAAAATTATTAGAATCTCCATAGAACCAGACAATAAGAGGAGAGAAAAAGTGAAAAAGAGACAACTCAAGAAAAAACTAGCTGAACTCACGGAAGAAAACGCCGCCTTGAAGAAACGTAATGAACAACTGGTGACGGAGTTTATGGAAAAATCAGCCGAAGCTGTTGAGGCCAAAGAGGAAGCGATGCGCACACGCCTGGAAGTTGAAATCCACCGGATGCACACCGGCCATAATGTCTGCTGGCTGAATGACGAACGGCTCTGGCAGGCGGTTCTGAAAGACGGTAAGTCAGCTTATCCTCATTCCACGCTTCCGACCGAAGAGGAGCTGCTGAAAGGATGCAACGCCTACATCCGGTCCAGATTCAAGGGCGTCTGCGAGGAGAGATGCGAACTGCTTAAGAAGCCGGGGGGAAATAATTGACTAAAATTATTTTTTCTGCTATCATCCTGCTAGATCCACTCTAGGAATTCAGCGGAGGAGAGGAAAGATGCCCGAAGGAGATCCGACGCACGTCATTACGAATAAGTGCGCTGATGAAGTCTACGCCGCTTGCGTTGACGTTTGCCCGGTGGATTGCATTCACCCTGTTCCGTATCCGAAAGATCCGTTCAAAGGCAAACCTTTTATGGTGATTGACCCGGAAACCTGCATTAACTGCGGGAATTGCCTGCCGGCCTGCCCGATTAACGCCATCGTTGCCTCCCCGGAGGAAGATCCGGCGGCAGCGAAGCTCAACAGAGAGCTGACACCTGAAGCCATTAAGTGGGAGGCGGAACACGGCAGGGCGCCAAATCGCCAGCCGAACGATCCGCCGCACCGGCCGGACAATAAGTTGGGGTAATCACGCCCGCCAAGCCAAGCTTGGCGGGCTTTTTGTTTTGAGGTTATAATGAATCTAAATTGACCGCTTATGGCTTTAGCTATTTATAGAAAATATCGTCCGAAAAGTTTTGAAGGCTTGCTCGGACAAGAGCACATCACCGAAATCCTGCGCAATGCCGCCCGCCAAGATAAATTCGCGCACGCTTATCTTTTCTATGGGCCTAGAGGATCCGGCAAAACCACTACCGCCCGGCTAATTGCCAAACTGGTGAACTGCGAAAAGAGGCAAAACGACAAAACGTTTAAGCAAAAGGGAGAGCCGTGTAATGCCTGCCGGGTCTGCAAAGAAATAGAAAACAACCAAGCGCTGGACGTAATTGAAATTGACGCCGCTTCCAACCGCGGAATTGATGAAATAAGAAATCTTCAGGAAGGAGCGCGCCTGTCTCCTACTTCTTATAAAAACAAAGTCTTCATTATTGATGAGGTCCACATGCTTACCCGCGAAGCATTCAATGCTCTTTTGAAAACTCTGGAAGAACCGCCAAGCCACGTTGTTCTGATATTGGCGACCACCGAATACGAAAAGGTTCCAGCCACTATCTCCTCCCGCGCCCAACGCTTCCATTTCCGAAAACTGGCGCTTAGCGAAATAATCAAAAAGCTGGAAATGATAGTAAAAAATGAAAAATTGAAAGTTAATGGCGACGCCCTGGAATTAATTGCCGCCTTGGGAGAAGGAAGCTTGCGCGACGCCGAATCACTCTTGGATCAGATCACCTCGCTGGACCAGGATGTAGAATTAAAAGACGTGGAAAGAATAGCCGGGAAAATCGGATACAAAAAGACCGCGCAACTGGCGGAATACCTTCTGAAATCCGACCTTAAAAACTCGCTGAATTATCTCAATGAGATAGACCAGGGCGGCTACAACCTCGTTCAGCTCACCAAAGATTTAATCCACTATTTAAGGCGGGCGATGACTTTGAAAATGGACCCTGACATCGAACAGCTTTACACCAGCGAACTAACTAAAGACGAGCTGGCAAATCTTAAATCTCATTCAGAACTCATTAAAAAGGAAAAACATGTAGCGCTCGTAAAATCCCTTATCCGCGCCTACAGCGAAATGCGCTACTCCCCTTTCGCGATTGCCCCACTGGAAGTGGCGATTATAGAAAACTTGGAGAGTAAATAGATTTGCCCCACACCTTTTCTGGATTACTTCTTTGGGATGAGCCCAGAAGGTATTTTTGTGGACATGTAAATAAGAAAAAAGAGCTATTAGTTAACCTGAATAGACCTGCTTTGGCAAGGTCTCCATCCAGAAAAGGTGCGGGGTTGATTTTTCAGCAAAAATTTTGTATAATATAAGCAGCAAATCCGAAGTCTGGCACGGAGGCGATTGTGAAAAGAAAGGCAAAAAAGAAGGGCAAGAAGCGGGCTAAGAAAAATGAGCCTTGGACTTGGACCTGCGATGAATGCAAGGCCAGAGGGGATACTAGCCAATGCCTTCGACCGGAACATTGCGAAGCTTCCCGAGAACAAAGGCAGATGGACGCCGAGCTCCTGCGGGATTCTATCAGGGAGAACGGATACTAATAATGAAGCGCGGCAGGAAAAGGAATTCAAAGAAAAAGAAGGCCTTAAAAGACCTGGGATGGGCGAACAACTGGAAGAGCGAACCGCCAGCAGTCAAGCGCTGCGGTAAGCTCGGCCACAAGCGCAAGGATGTAGACGTAGGGCCGGCTAATCGCGGCCTGGAAAACGTGGTTACCTGCCGTATCTGCAACTACGTGTATCGTTACGACTCTAGCGACTGAATCCGTTTGCCATACACGAGGCGCCTCACATATCGAGGCGCATTTTCTTTTTCCTTGACATTTTAATAGTTTTATGCTATACTTTCCGCATCGCAAAATCAGTTCTTTGAGGAGAAAAGATGAGAGAAAAGACGCGAGAGGAGAAGTTAGACGCCTTTTGGTCCGGTTGCTGGCTGGGATTGACCGCAATGCACATTGTGTTAGGTAACCCCACGATGGCCTTGTTAAATCTTGTCGCGTTCATCTGGTACGCTAAGGACTCTAAATTACTTCAAGCATTCACGAGCGAAAAGAAGCAGACCAGACAGCCAGTCGGCTGCGTCCACGCAGGTGCAGACCCCGGCCACTTCGGCGGATTACTCCGCGACGGAGATGTGGTCCAAGGTCTTAACCCGAACGTCCGCATCACCACGAAGCTGAAATCCATGAGTGATGCGGATATCCTGAAAGTGTGGAGCTTCCTGCAAAAGGACACGCTTGAAGGCTTCTGGGACCTGGATCACAAGATCACCATGCAGGAATGGGCAGAGGCGGTGTACTCGGAAAAAACCAGGCGCGGCCTCTGACTCGCAACGGGGCATCCGTCAGCTGACGGATGCCCCGCTTTTTTACAAACTTACAAAAATACAAGATTTAATATATAATTGAACACTATGCGGAATATTCGAAACATCGCAATCATTGCCCACGTTGACCACGGTAAGAGTACCTTGGTGGATATGCTGATGAAGCAGTCCGACACGGACTTGGGCAAATTGCGCGAACAAGAACAAATAATGGATTCCAACGAGCTTGAAAAAGAGCGCGGTATTACGATTTTCTCCAAAAACGCCGC
>DYGE01000009.1 GCA_020724845.1 Candidatus Paceibacter sp. | reverse complement strand
GGATACTTTCTGGTTATGTTTATCAGGTGGAGGCGGTCTAAAGAAAATACTCTTTGTGGTTTGTTATCTCAGATTGGTAAGTGCTTCCCTTAGTCCGTTATAAGAAGTGCTTATTATGAATTTATCATCTGCCCAGGCTAGGTTGAGAGCTGCTCCCGGTTGTGAGAAGGTAGTATACCTAGTGGCTCTGCCGTTAGCTTGGCCGTCTCTAAATGCGCCGCTTTGAGATCCGGGCGAGGAGATGAAGAAATTGGATAGATTTAAAGACTGTTCAAGCCCCGCAGTTGCGGCCTGCGCCTCTACAATGCTAGCCTCCAAACTTAGTTTAAGAATATATACTGGCCAAACTCCGTTGCTGTCGTAGTACAAAGCAAGGGTGAAATCTTCTTCAAACAAACCGGCTATTTCTGATGAAGTTTCCGGCAATAAAGCCGCCAGTAATTCCTGGGCGGAGGCTTGGCCATCAATATCATTGACTACGATTTCAATAAGCGAACCATCCGGATTCGTTTTTTGGGATTCCGCTTGAAGCGCGCTGCTTATTGATTGCCGGTTGACTGCTGTCAGCTGAATGGCGCTTGTTCCGTCAGGCGACAAAAGGAGTGATTGATGTATCAAGGGCGTTTCTGCTGAAGGGATCTCCGGCAGAGTTTCTTCCGGGCCTGGTATTTCTGGAAGTTCCGGAGTTTCTGTTGGCGGCGTTACTACTGGCGGCGGCGGGGTTGGGGTTTCAGGCGGGAAAAGCCATGGAAAAACTACAAAATATCCCAGTAGCCCGATTCCAACGATAATCACAGTTGCTCCGCCCCAAAGAAGTATTTTTCTCATATTAAATTTGGCAGTTGGCTCTTCTTCAATGGCTGGAGAAGGAGTTTCGGCTCCCGGCTCTTCATTCGGGGTTTCAAACTCTGCCGGCGCTATTTTTGATGGCGGCGGAGGAGGGGTTGGCGGCCTTGGGGTTTCACGCTGAAGCTCTGGCGGAGTATATGGTTTTGGAGTTGGCGGAGTGCCGCCTGTTTCTTTTAAGGCATCTAAATCCGATTTCATAGTTCTAATAGTTATTTCCGGCGGCGGTGGCGGCGGAGGTTTGGGTTGGCTCGGCGGCGATGGCGGCAAGCCGGCCGGACCCTGGTTATTGTTGTTTTGATTGTCCATCCTATAATTGTAACATATTCATGTTTTGTGGTGTGGAAAACCCGCCCAGGCGGGCGGGTTTTCTTGCGATCTTTATATTGAACAAGGCTATTTTAGTTGTTTCAAAGATAACCCAATCTTTCCATTCTCCATTTTGACTATTTTTGCCCTTACGAAATCCCCGACTTTAACAACGTCTTCCACCTTCTTTACAAAGCCATCCCTAAGTTCTGATACGTGAATCATTCCATCTTTGCCGCCGCCGAATTCAACAATCGCTCCGAACTCCAGAATTTTAACCACATTTCCCTCAACTATATCGCCCACCCGGTATTCCTTTACCAGCAAAGAAATTTGTTCATAGGCCTTTTGGGCGCTATCTTTGTCTTCGGCTGTGATGAAAACTTTGCCGTCTTCTTCAATGTCAATAGTGGTGACGCCGGTATCCTCAATAATTTTATTGATGACCTTCCCTCCCGGACCGATAACTTCACCGATTTGAGAAGGGTCAATCTGCAGAGTCAAAATTCTAGGCGCGAACGGAGACAACTCCTGTCTCGGTCCAGGCAGGGCCTTATTCATTGTCTCTAGAATGTGCAGCCGCGCTTCTTTGGCTTGCGCCAGAGATTTTTCAAGCATGTCAACGGTCAAGCCCTGGATTTTTACGTCCATTTGCATCGCCGTTATTCCGTCAGCGGTTCCGGCAACCTTCAAATCCATGTCTCCATGGTGATCTTCCGGGCCCTGAATGTCGGTTAACACTTTGTATTCCTTGCCCTCTTTATCCAAGATTAATCCCATGGCTATGCCGGCAGCCGGTCTTTTGATCGGTACCCCGGCATCCATTAGCGATAAGCTTCCGGCGCAAACAGTCGCCATTGAAGAAGAGCCGTTAGAAGACAAAATTTCCGAAACCAATCTGATGGTGTATGGGAAAGTGGCCTGATCCGGAATCAGAGATCGCAAGGCTTTTTCAGCAAGCGCGCCATGGCCGATTTCTCTTCTTCCCGGTCCGCGCATCGGCCTTACTTCTCCTACAGAATAAGGCGGAAAGTTATAGTGAAGCATAAAGCGCCGCTTTCCTGAAAACTCCATTGTTTCAACCAGTTGTTGATCTCCAGGCGCGCCCAGGGTAGTTAATGACAGGGACTGGGTATTGCCTCGGACAAATAAAGAAGAACCGTGGACTCTTTTTAGCAATCCCACTTCCGCGTAAAGGTCCCGAACCTCATTCAATTTTCGGCCATCCGGCCTTTTTTCCTCCTTGAGTATTTTTTCATGAAGCAATTCGTCCATTTCTCCATCAAACAAAGCGTCTACTGCCGACAGTTCGGAATCGGGATATTTCTTTTCCGCCAACATTTCCTTCAAGGCGGCTTTCAGCTCGCCAAGCGCTTGGTACATCTTCGTTTTATCCGGATTGTAGGCGGCTTTTTCCAGTTTTCCCTTTAAGAAATCCTTTATCAGTTTTTTAATTTCCGGACTTGGTTCTGATAGGTTTACTTCCTCCTTTTCTTTGCCGATTTCCTTTACCATTTTTTCTTGAAAGGCCACTAAGTTGGCTATTTCTTTTTGGGCAACCGCAAATGCCGAAGCGACTTCGTTTTCTTCCGCTTCGTTCCCTCCCAGCTCTATCATATTAATCTTTTTTGCCGTTCCGGCGACGAAGGTTTCGAAATCCGCTTCTTTATTAGCGGTTTCGCTGAATTTGGGGTTGATCAAGAGCTCGCCGCCTTTGATTTTTACCAATTTTAAGCCAGCAACCGGCCCGCCCCAAGGTATGGAAGAGCTGGCGATGGCTGCTGAGCTGGCGATTAAGCTGATGAAATCAGGATCATTTTCCTTGTCGATGGATAAGACCGTAACCACTAACTGAACATCTCTTCTCATTCGTTGATCAAATAGCGGACGGATAGTGCGGTCAATAATTCTGCCGCTCAAAATAGCCTCATCGGATGACTTGCCCTCTCGGCGGACAAATCGGCTGCCGAGTATTTTTCCGGTAGCGTAAAATTTTTCCTCATAATTAACCATTAATGGGAAGTAGTCTCCTTCCTTGTCTTTGTCGCTCATCACTACGGTCGCTAAGACGGTTGTTTCTCCGTAGGTGCCGAGTACTGCCGCGTTAGCTTGTCCGGCCAATTGGGAAACCTCTAATGTTAAAGGTTTTCCGGCAAATTCCATTTTAAATTGTTTTCTTTGTAAGTCCATTGTTTATTTTGTTTATTTTTTTAATAATATTTTTGGCAGTTTTTCTAATTCTATAAATTCGTCGGCCGCTTCTTTGATCTTTCCAGAAGCGCTTCGGCTGAAAGCGGCTACTTCAACCGTGCGTCCCTTCCCCCACTTGAGATACTCTACTAACGGGACGAAGTCCCCGTCGCCAGTTACCAGAATTACCACGTCCAGGAGATCTGACATTCGGATCGCGTCCACTGCCATACCAACGTCCCAATCCGCTTTTTTCATGCCGCCGGGATAAATTTGCAAATCTTTACTGCGAAGCTCTAAGCCGCTCTTTATAAGCGCGTCAAAAAAGGACGCCTCTCCTGCGGCGGTTTCGCTTTTTACTACATAGGCAGTGGCGCTAATAAGTTGGCGGTTGCTGACAAGCGCCTTCATCAATTCTTTATAATTGACCCTGGCGCGGTATAGATTTTTAGAGGAGTGGTAGAGGTTTTGAATGTCAATAAAAATACCCACTCGCTGATCTTTCCGTTTCATCTGTTTCTGCCAATCCCGACCCTAAGATACAAATGCACACAAATAAGACAAATATCCTGCTGAATTTGTATTATTTGTATGAATTCGTATAAAGAGTAGCGTATTGGCTAAAATTTATCTTTTTAGACCTAGCTTTTTAATTAATGAATTGTAGGATTTACTATCTTTTTTTGATAGATAATCCAATAATTTCTTTCTTTTGCCGACCATTTTTAACAATCCTCTGCGAGAGTGATTGTCTTTGCGGTGTTTCTTCAAATGAGCGGTCAGTTCTTCTATCTGTTTAGTTAAAAGGGCAACCTGGACCTCTGGGGAGCCGGTGTCGCTCTCGTGCTTGCCGTGATCTTTCAGAATATTCAGTTTTTTCCTAGTAGTTAACATTGTTAATGATTATACTTCGCTTTTCTTAAAAAATCAAGCCCCCTAGCAGCGCGCCGATGAAATCGGTCGTCGCTGCTAGGGGGACAGGTTGCCGCGTCAGCGGCTTGTTTGCCTCTCGGCTCAGCCGGGCTCGTGAGCATCCGGTCTGGCTCAGGCCGTGGGGTGTATGGCCCCATTCTTTTCAGCGGTCGTCGGCGCCAGCAGGCTCGCTAGGGTCCGTTCACCGTATTTGCAATTATAACATATAGTAAAAATTTGTCAAGAGACAGGACCTAAATCTAAAGTTGTGTCGCAAAATATTCATTGACTGTTATAATTAGGCTATGCCTGAAATTAGCGAGCTTTTAAAAGAATACTTGGATTATCTAGAGATTGAAAAGAACCGATCGTCGAAAACGCGGGAAAATTATGAAAGATATATCGGCACTTTTATTAAGGACGCAAAAATCAAAAAGCCGGAGGATATTACCGCGCAAAGAGTGAAATCTTTTCGAGTCGGCTTGGCCAGGAATGATAAAGGGCTCAAAAAAATTACCCAGACCTATTATGCGATTGCGATTAGGAATTTTCTAAAATATCTGACTAAGCAAGATTATGAAGTTCTTTCTCCGGACAAAATAGAGCTTCCGAAGATTGCCAAGAGGCAGATAGACATTGTCGAGTACGGCGATTTGGAGAGGTTTTTGTCGGCGCCGCCGC
This sequence comes from Candidatus Paceibacter sp., assembly GCA_020724845.1. Taxonomy (GTDB): domain Bacteria; phylum Patescibacteriota; class Minisyncoccia; order UBA6257; family 02-FULL-45-10c; genus DYGE01. The sequence goes on along the minus strand of DYGE01000009.1, from coordinate 26,537 downwards.
AAAATACTCTGCGCGGGTTACGCGACCGGGCGATTTTGGAGATGCTTTTCTCCACCGGGCTGCGAATTTCCGAGCTTTGCGATCTGGATCGCTATATTAATCTGGATCGGGGCGAATTTACGGTGCGAGGAAAAGGAGAAAAGCTGCGAGTAGTGTTTTTGTCCGATCGGGCTCGGGCAGCGATTAAAAATTATCTGGATAAGCGGGGCGACGCGCTGGAATATTTGTTTGTGAGCTTATCCAGGCAAGCTTCTCCGCTAAAGGAGGCTAAAGTGATTGGGAAAATAACCCCGCGAGCGGTACAGCGCTTAGTGGAATTTTATCGCCGCAAAGCCGGAATCACTAAAAAGATTACTCCGCACCAGATCCGCCACCAATTTGCTACCGATCTTTTAGTAAACGGAGCGGACTTGCGCTCGGTTCAAGAATTGCTGGGCCACAGCAATATATCTACCACGCAAATTTATACTCACTTAACCAACAAAGAGCTAAAGGATATCCATAAGTCTTTCCATGCCAAGCGGCGCAGAGGTTAGGGTAAAAATCCACCAAGGTAGTTTTTAATATGAAAAATCCGCCCTGGGCGGATCTAAAAGAAGACATCGCGAATCGCGTCTACCAATCCATGGACCGACACTGGCACCAGGATGTTGCTGGATTTTAAGTATGACCCGGCGTAGACTAACCCGGCAGCGAACGCAAGCCCGACGTACTTCCAGTTCGGGAAAATGCCTTGTCCGGTTAGGTGGGTATAGATAAAAGCAAATAAAATGTTAGACAGAATAGCGGCTAGCCAAGGATTTTTTAGATTCCGCTCCAAAAGATTTTGCAGGATGCCGCGAAATACGAGTTCCTCTGGAATTCCTACGAAGATTGTGTAGGTAAGAGCGCTGCTCGCCATAAATTTTAAGGAGATTTCCGGGCTAAAATTCAAGAATCCCATTCCCAAGCCGATTGGTATTAGTATCAGCAAAACGCCGAGAGATTTTAGTACCAGCTTTGCATCGGATGCGGATAGGCGAATTCCAGGATTTAATCCGCGCCTCTTCATAAACCAGCAGAGTAGCAAGATTAAAATAGTAGCCGACGGATAGTACGCGTTGCCGTTGATGCCGGGCGCCAAGTATGCCTGCCAAATTTTCAAATTGAAAATTTGCCAGGAAGATAAGAGGAAAAGAACGTCCCAGGCCGTTAGGCCCCTTTCGGATTTTTCGGTTTTTAAGATGCAGAAAACAGATAAGAGGATGCTAAGCCAGAACCACATTAGCGCCTCCTTTGTTTTGTGAGGATGTTAGCACTAACATAGCGATTTTGCAAATGTGCTGGGGGTGGGATTTGAACCCACATGCCTTGCGGCGCTAGCTCCTAAAGCTAGTGCGTCTGCCAGTTTCGCCACCCCAGCATTTTTTCAATATAAATGAAATATTAGCTTATTTCCAGCTATCTCACCATTTAATATTGACTATTTTGTTATTTTATGCTATATTATAAAAAGTGCAAATCCCGAACAAATTCGGGATACTTTGACAGGGAGGTGGAGAGATGAAAAGGATGTTGAGAATCGCAAAGGGCTTAGCCTTATTTCCGTTGAGAGATCCAGAGTTGGGGCTCGTGAGAGTCGGGATCAGTGTTGCCGTCAATGCGGCGGCGATGATCTTGATCTTTGCCGCGCTGCCGGTTTGGATAGCGCTTGGCCTGAGTCTCATTTTGGCCATGGCCTTCCTCCAACACGGCTTAATCCGGATTCCGCAGAAACAGCACGCTATCTTCAACCTGCAGGGTAAGAGGTGGCGAGTCAGCAGCGAGGGGTTGGACGCAAAAATTCCTTTTTTGGAATCTTGTGAGCGCTACTCCAGCGAGCTGGACCGTATTCCAATAAGCTTGACTGCTAAGACTAAGGAAGCGCTTGGAATTGTAATGAAGGGGGCGCTGGAGTTTGTTCCCGATCGGAAGATGCTGTTTAGATACGACGATACCGAGAGGAACCTTAAGGAAGCGGTAACCGACTCTATTAAGAGCATACTCGGCGCCTTAGCTGGCACTAAGCAAGCCCTAGACTTCATTGGGTATAGGGAAGCGATCGTACTTATCATCAACTGTATGCTGCGGCTGAAGAAAATGCCGCACACTTACGCTCGGGATCCGAGGTTCATTACGGTGGTGGATGGCGATCCGGCGGACGTGGTTCCGCTGGAGAAGAGGCTGGACTTCTACAGGATAAACGCGGATCAAGTCCGGGAGATCCTGGATAAGGAAAGCTACAATCCTGAAGAGCGTTCGCCGATCGAGGAGGCCTACGGCATAGACGTCAAGGTCTTTGACCTGACGGATATGGACTATACCGAAAAGACCAGCGCCTCATTTGAGGAAGAGCAGCAGGCCATAGCGAAAGCCAAGGCGACCGAGCAGGAATTGGCTCTGGTAACGAAGTTTAAGCGCAAGGGCGCGTCAGCGCAGGAAGCGATTAACGCGGCGCAAGTTTCTTTAGGAAAGCGCCAAGGGCATGTTCACAGCGTTGAGGGCGTGAAAGGAGCGCTGTTCAATGTTGAGGGCCTGGATGGAATCTTTGGAGGAGGTGAGAAGTAATGGATAAGAAGCAAGATCAGGAAACGGTCGTAATTTCCGAAAGCGGTTTCAATCTCGGGATGAAGCTGGCGGCAGTCATGGTTGGGTTTGGAATCCTCAACTCCTTGGGGGTTGTGGATTTCGCCCGAAATTGGCTGATTAGCCGGTGGCGCGGACCGGAGGTGTGCGAGGGAGTTAAGAACGTTTCCCTGCCATCGGCTTCCGCGTATCTGGAACAAGAGATCGGCGGCTGGGATTGTTTGTCTGGCATGGTAGACTTACCTGTTAATCGCAAAGGGGCAGAATTCGATGTCCCCGGAGAAACCAGGATCTACGAATGTCAGAATGATCAAGTCATCAGCTGCGCTTACAAGTTCACTATTCCTAACCTTAGCGGAGGCTATTACTCGGAAGTTCCCGTGTTTCCGGATTCTTTTCGGATGGCGGGCAAGCCGGGAGTCGCCAGATTCGGCAAGTTCGGTAAACTCACCGCAAGCAAGCTAACTGCAAGCAAATTCGGGCGCTTAGCTGCCAAGGGAAGCAAGAAAAAGAAGGAGAGAGAGCCCTGGGAGCTTAGTCCGGAAAGCGAAAAGCGAATCCGGGAGATAGAGAAAGAGGTCAAGAAAATCAAAGAGATGAGAAGGAGGAATAAAATCGATTAAAAAAGAAAGCCCGCCAAGTTTAACTTGGCGGGCTTACTCTTTTTTTAGATTCTAAATCCGATTTGGTTCGTATCCTGTTCTCCTAGATTACTTATCTAGTTAAAATGTTTTCTACGATGAATCGGACGCTGCTGGCAAGAAGGGCAATAGCGATGGCGATAATGGAATAGATCAAAGTGTTTTTAGCGCTGCCAAGCTTTTCCGGGTTCCCTCCAGCTGCCAAGTATCGGTAGGCGGCATAAAAGAGGGAGAGAATAGCGGCTACGAAGAATAATCCGGTAATCCAGTTAACTAGACCGACGATGATTCTGGTTATGTCCTCTAGTTCGTCTACTCTGACATTGCTGCCAGTGACCACTTGCCTCTCTGGCTGAGCGAAGGTGAGCAGCGGCAATGAAAGCAGTGCGATGGTGGTTATTTTTCTTCCTAATTTTTTCATAATAATGATATTAAGTAATTACGTAATTTACTCAATATTCTTTTTGAACCTCGACCTTTCAATTAATTATAGCAAATTTCTTTTGAAAATCTATCCGCCTAATTCACGCTAAGCACATTCTTTATAAGCGCCGTGATTCCGGTGGAAATTAGAAGAAGGGCATAGCCTACGATAGCCCAGGTAATAGTCTGCCGACCAGTCTTAACTTTTTCTGGATTTCCAGCGGCTGATAAAATCTGAAAGGCGCCGATTATAATCATTAAAGTCAGCACTGGCGCGCCGAGTACCAGCAGCCAATTAGCAATTTTGTTTATTAATTCTGAAAAATTTTCTGCCTGCAGGGGGTTTTTTATGGATATTGGTGGTTGACCGGAGCCATCTAGCGGCCCTCGGGTTCCGCTTTGCGATCCGGGCAATGGTCCCGAGGTTTGGGCATGAGAAATGAATGGCAACGCGGAATAGGCGCTCAAAATGAGTAGGACTGCCAATAGGGATACTGATAACTTGCTCAATTTTTTTAATGACATTGAAATGCGTATGTTTATATTAAGCCCTACACTGGATTTCGTTCCAGGGAAGCTTTGATTCCGACCCGGTGAGAATCTGAAGAAGAGTAGCGATGATTAGCCAAGCGGCAAAAGCGATTACTATTCCATAAACAGAATTAGTCATCATATCTTTCCCCTTTTTGCGCTTATCCTCCGACTCTCCAGAGATTATCATAAAGAATGCTCCCAAAGCAAAAAACAACCCTGCCAAGGATATGCCCACCTCCAGCATGAGGTTGATGACATTTTTAATAAGAACCAAAAAATCGCAAATGGTGCAATCCAGCCCTTTACAAGGAATGATTTGAGCAGAAGCCGTGTTTGCCCGGACAAGCAGCAGGCCGGAGGCGCCGACTATCAGGTAATTTTTTATCTCCTTAATCAGCTTCATATTATATATATAACACTTAAGCGATTTAACAGCCAATTATTAGATTATCTGGCTACGCCCATGAGCTCGGTAACCTGTCTTTCTCCCTGATTGATCGCGGTCACAAAATCAAGTTGATTATTGATTACGGCTTTTATCATATCAGAAAAGATGGAGGCAATTCTGGCGCTGTCAATCTGGGGCCAGGATCTTGCCGAAAGGGCCTGCTTGGCGTAAATGCCTAATTCCGGATGATTCGTATATCTCTGGATCAATGATCTGAGGGCTGGCGGGCGATTCGCTAATTGCAGATAAGTTTCCGCCGCTGATTCATTAGCCGTCAGATACAAGATAAAATCCCAAGCCCATTCAGGATTCTGGCTGCTGTTAGCAACTGCCAATCCCCAATAATTTGGATAATTTACAGATCTTTCACTGCCGGTTGGCTGCGGCATTTCTCCCGCCCTGAAATTTAAGAAGGGATTCCTGTTCTGGATGTCTTTTCTTTGCTCGCCGTAGCCGAAAATCATTGAGGTGTCGCCCTTGATAAAACTATCCAGCGAATATCCGAAATTTTCATCCCAAGTGTAAAATTCATCGCGCGGATCAGTGAATTTCGTGTAGAAGGCGAGAGCGTCAACGCCCGGAGAAATATTGTTAACTGTTCTGGAAAAAGACGCCTGCGTAAAATCATCGTTAGTCATTCTGGCTCCGGCCTGGAGCATAAGAAGCATTAAAATGTCGGAGGCATTATCTATCGAATCATTAGATCCTCCGATCGCCGCCGCCGGCCTGACTAAATTTCCGAATTGGTCCTTTTGGATAAGTTTTGGAATCAAGTTTTGGAAATCCAGCCAGTCCCTTGGCGGCACGGCTATGCCGGCTCTATTAAAAGAATCCTGGTTATAAAAAAGGACAAGTGTATCTATATATAAAGGAAGGGCATAAATTGTTTCTCCAGAAGCAAAATCTTGCTCAACTACCGTCGGGAACAGATCCTGCAGAGATTTAAAGTCGAATTGACTGCTGTCCACCGGGATAATTTTGTCAAAATGCTTTGGAAGCCAGGTATTGTGAAACATTATAATGTCCGGCGCGCGTCCGGCGGCTAAGGCGTTGATGACGTCTCGCTCATAAGTGCTCGCGCTTATTTCTTCGTAGCTTATTTTTACGTTCGTTCGGAAGGCTTCGTAGGCCAATATATTGTCGCTCATTATTCCCCTGCTATCGGTTCCCCAGACGGTTAAATTGATTTCCGGCGGCCTTTCCAGATTTCTTCTGGTTCCAGGGATAATGCCGGTCAACACCCCAATAAAAAGAAAGGCTATAAAAAGCACTGATCCGATTATGATAATTTGGGAACGAGTAAGCTGCATACTTATAGTATACAATTTCTAACTTCTATTTTCTAATTTTAGAAGCAGACTACGCCGACAACCTTGTCTCCCGGTTTCAAGTTCATTATCCGCACTCCTTGAGTAGCTCTGCCACTGGAGCGTATGCTAGATAGCTCGGTTCTGATAATCTGCCCTTTGGCTGAAAGCGCCAAAATTTCCTTTTCTTCGTCAATAACCAGTGAAGTTATCACCTCTCCTGTTTTGGGGGTTACTTTAGCGGTTTTTATTCCCGATCCGCTTCTTCCTTGGACTTTGTATTCGGAAAGCGGCGTCTTTTTTCCAAAGCCCCTTTCCATAACAGTTAAAACCCGCCCCTTTTCCTTTTCTTTAGAAATAACATTTAGGGAAACTACTGAATCTCCCTTTTTTAGATTAATGCCCCTTACCCCGGAGGTTGCCCGGCCCATCGGCCTAAGCTGCGATTCCTTGAATCTAATCGCCTGGCCGAGAGCGGTTGAAAGGATAACCTGGTCATTTCCGGACGAAACTCTGACCCATTGCAGCGAATCTCCCTTGCGCAGTCGAATGGCTATGATTCCGCTTCGGCGCACGTTGGAGAAGTCTTCCAGGAGGGTTTTTTTAATCATGCCGTCTTTAGTAACCATTACCAGATAACCCGGGACAGATTTCTTTTCGCTCGGATAAGTAATCAGAGCCGTTACTTTTTCTTCGGCCGGGATTTCCAGGAAATTATGGAAGGCTTTTCCTTTGGATGTTCGGCTGCCGGCCGGTATTTCATAAACTTTAGTCTGGAATACCTTTCCGCTTTCCGTGAAAAACAGGATATTGTCATGAGTATTGGCAGAGATAAAGTGGCTCAGGAAATCTTCTTCAGCGACATCTGATCCGATTAATCCCTTGCCGCCGCGTTTTTGAGAGCGGAAAGTTGAAGGCGGAACCCTTTTGATGTATCCGCTCTTAGACATAGTGATAATTGTTTCTTCTTTCGGCACCAAATCCTCCTCTTTGAACTCTTTCAAGCCGGTCTGCACTAATTTGGTTTTTCTTTCGTCACCGTATTTTTCTTTCATTTCTTTGAGTTCGCCCTTAATAACGCCCAGGATTTTTGCTGCACTTTTCAAGAGCGCCTGAAGTTCCGCGATCAATTTTTTCTTTTCTTTCAGTTCCTCTTCTATTTTTTTTCTTTCCAGAGCGGCCAGGGTTTGCAGGCGCATTTCCAAAATGGCCGTAGCTTGCACGTCGCTAAGCCGGAATTTTTTAATCAAATTTTTATGCGCCTCTTCTTTGTCTTTTGAAGATTTAATGGTCTTGATTACCGCATCAATGCTTCCCAGGGCTTTATGCAGTCCCATCAAAATATGGGCCCGCTCTTCCGCTTTCTTAAGGTCAAATTCGGCTCGGCGCCTGACTATTTCTTTCCGGTGCTCAACATAGGCCTGGAGGATATCTTTGACGGACATTACTTCCGGCTGAAGCCCGTTTTTGGTCAGGGCGATCATATTAAGGTGAAAGTCTTTTTGGAGGTCGGTAAATTTAAAAAGCTGGTTAAGGATTTTCTGCGGTGGCACGTCATTTTTTAACTCAATAACAATCCTTAATCCGTCTTTGTCGGATTCATCTCTTATGTCCCTGATTCCTTGGACCCTTTTTTCAGTTACCAGCTCGGCTATTTTTATCACCAATTCTGCTTTATTAACCTGATAGGGTATTTCAGTAATTTCTATGTCGTATTGATTCTTCTTGCGCTCGGTTATTTCGGTTACCGCGCGAGTAGTGATGGCGCCGTGGCCGGAGGTGTAAGCGGCGGCAATTGCTTTTCTATCATAAATTAATCCGCCGGTTGGGAAATCCGGCCCCTGGATAAATTCCATTAAGTCGCTGGCGGTAGCTTTCGGATTCTCTATTAAATGAGAGGTAGCGTCCACAATCTCCGATAAATTATGCGGCGGTATGTTGGTAGCCATACCAACAGCGATTCCGACTGTACCGTTTAGAAGCAGATTGGGGACTTTGGCCGGCAAGACTTTTGGTTCTTGGCGGCTGGCGTCATAATTCGGCTGCCAATCAACCGTTTCTTTCTCTATGTCAACCAGCATATCTTCGGCGATTTTTGAAAGCCGCGCTTCCGTGTATCGCATAGCTGCCGGGTTGTCACCGTCAATACTGCCAAAATTTCCTTGTCCTTGGACTAGCGGATAGCGGAGAGAGAATTCCTGCGCCATTCGCACCATAGCATCATAGACCGCTGTGTCGCCGTGCGGATGATATTTACCGAGCACTTCCCCCACTACATTGGCTGATTTTTTGAATTTGGCGCCATGAGTTAGTCCGCTATCCCACATAGCCCAGAGAATTCTTCTTTGAACTGGTTTTAGGCCGTCTCGCACATCCGGCAAAGCCCGGGAGACGATAACCGACATTGCGTAATCCAAATAAGACTCCTGGAGCTCTTCAGTTATTTCTCTTTTTTGCACATTGAGTTTTTTTGGCGGTTCTTCTTTTTTCATCCCGTTAGAAAATTAAATTAAACATCTTATCGACGTAAGATTTTTTGCAATATTTTGAAACTGTTTCATAAATAATCATCATGTTTTTTAATTTTCTAACGGGATTCATATTATTTTATTTATTTTTCTATTGGGGTAGTTTTCCCGGGGCGATTTCTTCTGGGTTATTTAAAATGAAATTCGAGCTTGCCCCTTGGATGGTAATCGAATTGGTATGGCCTATGGTGGACTGGACAGCGCTCATCCACTTGTTTGTTTCTATGCCAAGCTCCCTCGCCATAATTCCCATCCCGTTTTTGAATGTTTCAGAGAAGCCCGGCCTATCTTCCGGCTGCTTTCCCAGATTTTTTACAACGACACTAATGTAAACACTCCATAATCCTATAACAATCATCATGCTGATAGAAGTTAAAATAACCAACCAGCGCCTCTTAACGTATTCATTGCTTTGCTGAAGTTCGTATATGAATTTTTTAATATTGCCGAACATTGGGTGGATTTTTACAACTTCAACACCGCCATACTTGTCTTTTTTTGCTCTGCCAGATCTTTTTTTCTGACGGACAATTTATCAAGTATCTCCGGCTTTTGTCCTATTTCTTCCGCCAGGTCTTTCCAGTCGCCCGCTTTTCTTTTAAGCTTCGGCACTTTAAAAAATGAACCGACAACCATTTTGGGTTCAAGCTGCTTGATAAGCTTAGCCGCTTTCTCGCTATCCAGGAAAGGCTTTCCGCCGGCTGGTATGAACAAGATATCCGAGTCCTTAAGGCCCTCTAGCGCTTCGGTAGGCAATTCTTCGCTTAAGTGGCCAAGAAATCCAAGGGAGATATTTTCCGCAGTCACCTTATAAGCGGTCTTTAAAAATTTATCGGATGAATCTTTTGGCAGAGAAAATCCCTGGATAGTTATTCCTTGTATTTCATATTCTCCCGCTCCGCGAACTTCCTTCTCTTCTTCGTTTTTGGCCTCATCGCTTTTCAGCGGCCAAGGCGTCAGGGTCTTAAGAAGGATATTGTTTTTGCCCCTCGGCGGAGTTAGTCCGATGCTGGAGTCAAATGGATCAGTTATTAAAGTAAGTCCTCCAGTTTGGACCTTAAAGCACCCCTCCCCGTACCAATTGATAATCATATCAATATATTATAAAGCATTTTGCAGAATTTCTGCAATGATACGTTAATCAATAATTGCGGGGTTGACGAAATTTGTCTTTAAGATTATATTTCGTAGTAATCTTTTATGATTAATAGTTTTAAGAAAACAGATTCTGCTGTCGCTCAGCTAATGAAGGCATCTTCCGACCTGGCAGAGATAGTCAAAGAAGGCGACTTGGTGAATGCGACATTGTTAAAAAGGACTCCTAGGGCTGTCTATTTTGACTTGGGCAAGTCCGGCACTGGCGTGGTTTTTGGCCTAGAGTTGGTTAATGGAAAAGAAGTTTTAAAAAATCTGAAAGAAGGAGATGTCACCACCGCTAAGGTGGTCGAGGTGGAGAATGATGACGGCTATGTCGAGCTCTCTCTGGCGGAGGCTGGAAAGCAAAAATCCTGGCAGGTCATCAAGGAGTTGTACGAAAAAGGCGAAGATTTAATAGTTAAAATAACCGGGGCGAATGCCGGCGGCCTTACCGCGGAAGTAGAGGGGCTGAAGGCCTTTTTGCCGGTATCTCAATTATCTAATGAGCATTATCCAAGGGTGGACGATGGCGACAAAGCAAAAATCCTGGACGAGCTTAAGAAATTTGTCGGACAAGAGTTGGGAGTAAAAATTCTAGATTTTAATTTGCGAAATGACAAGCTCATTCTCTCTGAAAGAGAGATTACGACCAAGAACGTTAAAGAAAAGCTTAATAAGTATAAATCCGGGGATATTATTGAAGGAATTATTTCTGGAGTTGCCGATTTTGGCGCCTTCATAAAATTTGCCGACGATCCGGAGGTTGAAGGACTGATACATATTTCCGAGCTGGACCACAAGTTGATTGATAATCCTAAAGAAATAGTAAAAGTCAACGACCAGGTGAAGGCTAAGATTCTAGATATCAAAGACGGCCGAGTCACTTTATCTCTGAAAGCGCTGAAAGCGGATCCGTGGGAAAAGGCCGGAGAGCGTTATCAGGCCGGAAAGGATGTGGATGGCAAGGTGATCAGATTTAACCCGTTCGGCGCCTTTGTTTCCCTAGACCCGGAGATTCAAGGACTGATTCACGTATCTGAATTCGGCAGCGTTGAAGAGATGAAAAAGCAGCTGAAAGAAGGAGAGTCTTATACCTTCCACATTGATTCAGTCAAGCCACAGGAAAAGCGAATCACTCTTAAGCTCAAAAAATAAATCCGCCAGCTGGCGGATTTATTTTTTGCTTGACTTTCCTTCCTTTCTATTATATAATCTAGTCAGAAGAAAATAGCATCTCTGGTTGACAACAACATATGGACAGCGAGGTGAAGGAAGATGTCAGAGAACAACGCCAGAAGGAAGGTGACCGATGCCGACATCGAACAGATGGCGGGCGTCGAAGAAGTTGGGATCTTAGCGCCGGAGGCGCGGCAGTACTACGAAGAGGAAGCTAAAGACGGCTTCAGCTTCAAAAACTTATGCTTTGAGAGCGTCCTGGAACTAATAGTTGCCAGGATGCGCGAGTTATCCGAGAACCTGGTTTCTCTGTCGCTAAAACAGGTTAAGGAGATTGTCGGCTACGATGCCTCTGCTCCAAACCAGAAAGCGGTTTGCGTTTATCGTCTCGCCGATTTGGTTTTTAAGAAGCTTGCCGAAAGAGGGCTGGCGCTTGATGTTGAAAAACTAAAGCGCGCCAAGCCGGAACAGCTTAAAGTCGCGATTGAAAAGCTGAATCCGGTTTTGAAGCCGGTGATAGCCGAAGCTATGAAGGATGAACAGGTTTACTTTTTCCCGCGACGCTGGAAAAAGGTTCTTATGAAGAGCGGCGCGTTGGGAGAGCCGGGTGATTTTGAAAAGGATAAGGATACCCAAGAGGATAAAGAATACGGAAACTTCGTGGCTTGCGAGTTTGACGATCCGACTCTGGGCGATCAGCTAAAGCTGGCCCTGGCCTTGGGAGTGCCCTTCGATTCCGATAATCCGGAATGGAGAGTGCTTGCGGCCTGCGGGCAGCAGGGTAATCGCGATGAGCATGGGAACTGGAAGGCAGACAGCCAAAGGTCCCATCTTTATTTGCTTCAGACTTTTTCCGGTAAGTCCTGCATAAGAAAAAAGAACGGGCAGGTGGTCAAGGGTTTTGGCGGAAAGCCGAAGCTGACCACGCTTTGTCTGCCGGCCGAATCTTATGATGGAGCAGTTAAAAGGCTTAGTAGGATTCAGGACCGCAAGGCCAACTGGAATCAGCGGGTTGATGGCTCCAGCGCCAGCAGTCACTCTATGTTCGCGCTGGCCCTAGATGTCATCAACGATGAGTTGGTCAAGAAGATCTGGGCTTGCCGAACAGAAGAGCAAATAAAGGAAGTTATCTCCGAAGAGTTCAGCCGATTCACTTCTGAGGAGGTCAGTAAAATTAAGGTTTTCGCCGGAGAAAATCTAGGCGACAAAGCCGAGGGCAAAACTCGCAGCCGAGATGGCAACGATGGAAAGCCCCCGGGACTTGGACCGTTCGGTGGAAAGGTGGAGCCGCAGGAATGGGCCGATCTTAGAGATGACGATGCCAAGAGAGTATTGCCGCCGCCTTATTACGAGAGATGGAGGAAGAACGCAATCTTCTTCGAAGAGATCAAGCCGCTATACAGGGAAGCGCTGATCCGCTTGTGCGGAGAATTACTGAAAGAGAAGAGGAAAGAGTTTGAAGATCCGAAGGCTTACTACGAAAGGTTCAGCTGGGAAGATCTTCGGGATTGCGACGCAGAGAAGATCCTTAGCCGGGAACATTACGAAATCTGGAGAACGAATGGAGTCTTCGTTCGTCAGATGAAATGTTTGTTTAGAGAGGTGAAGCACGAGAGCGGATTTGTTCCGGAAAAGTTCCTTTGCGAGGTAATGGTTGTTTTGAAGGGTAGGGGTTCGCACGAGTATCATCTTTGGCTGGTTAAGATGCAGGATACCACCGATGGCGGCGCCGTAGCGGCGCCTAAGGAATCTAGAGAGATGAACATGAACCAGACTCGCTTCTGGTGGACATTTGACGAGCTCTTCCAAATGCCGGTTGGCGGATTGGACGCGGCTCCTAGAAAAGACAGGCCTTATCCTAGTTTTCTTATTAATCTCAGCAATTCTATCGAACAGTTTTCCATGGCGGTTCCCGCCGGCGTGGAAGGGTTCAAGGAGAAGCTGAAGCGATCAAGGGCTGGGTACCCGTAATTATTCAAGCTCCGCGCCAGTAATGGTTGACGGGGCTTTTTTATTGTTGTAGATTATGTAATCGTGTTATGATATAAATTATTAAAAATTTTTAAATTTTATGGCTAAAAACTCGGAACTTTATAAGAATATTCTCTGGGCTACTATCACGCTGATTTTAATTTCGTTAACCTTCTCTTTCCTTTTCCAACAAGAAAAAGCGCCAATCGAACTAACTATAAGTTCTTTGGTGGAGAAGATTAACCGAGGAGAGGTTGAAAAAATCTTAGTCCAAGGAAATGAGCTCTCAATTGACCTAAAAGATGGCAGCAAGGCGATTGCCAGAAAAGAAGCGGAATTGGGTTTGAGCCAGACCTTTAGTAATTACGGCATAGATTTACCGGCGCTTCAGGCAGTGGATTTTGAGGTTAAGGATGAATCCGGCGCGCGTTTCTGGCTAGGAATTCTGGTTCCGACCCTGCTCCCATTAATTATTATCGGAGTTATGTTCTGGCTGATTTTCCGACAAGCCCGGTCCGGCGCCAATCAAGCCTTTAGTTTCGGAAAGTCTAATTTAAAATTGTTCGGTTCTTTTAAGGACAAGCTGACCTTTAAGGATGTGGCTGGCTTGAAAGAGGCTAAGCAGGAATTGGAAGAGGTGGTTGATTTTTTGAAAAATCCGAAGAAGTTTTTGGAAATGGGCGCTCGCATACCGAGGGGTGTTTTGCTCATGGGTCCCCCGGGAACTGGAAAAACTTTGCTCGCAAGAGCGGTAGCCGGTCAGGCAGGTGTTCCTTTTTTCCATATCTCCGCTTCAGAATTTGTTGAAATGTTTGTTGGAGTCGGCGCGTCCCGCACTAGGGATGCGTTCGCGACCGCTAAAAAAGCCTCCCCTTCTATCTTATTTATAGATGAAATAGACGCAGTCGGCCGCGAGCGCGGCGCTGGTCTTGGCGGCGGCCACGATGAACGAGAACAAACCCTTAATCAAATTTTGGTGGAGATGGACGGTTTTGACAGAGACACTAATGTGATAGTTTTAGCCGCCACTAATCGGCCGGATATTTTAGACAGGGCGCTTCTTCGTCCAGGGAGGTTTGACCGAAGGGTAATCCTGGATTTGCCGGACATTAAGGATCGCGAAGAGATTCTCAAGCTTCACGCAAAAGAGAAGCCACTCTCAAAAGATATTGATTTAAAGAAAATAGCGGTTCGCACCCCGGGATTCTCCGGAGCGGATTTGGCCAATTTAATGAATGAAGCCGCCATATTGGCTGCCAGGAATGGCCACAAATTAATTAGCCAGGAAGATCTTTATGATTCCATTGAAAAAGTCTTATTGGGGCCGGAGAGGAAAAACAGGGTGATTACCGAAAAAGAAAGAGAAATAACTGCCTACCATGAAGCCGGACATGCTTTGGTTGCCGCAAGCTTAAAAGACGCGGATCCGGTGCATAAGGTTTCCATAGTTAGCCGCGGCCGGGCTGGCGGTTACACCCTTAAGCTTCCGTTAGAGGAGGTGCATCTTAAAAAACGCTCGCAGTTTCTTGCCGATATTGCCGTCGCTTTAGGCGGATATGTAGCAGAAAAATCGGTCTTTGGGGAAATGACGACTGGCGCTTCAAACGACTTACAACAGGCAACCAAAATGGCAAGAGCTTTAGTCACCCAATTCGGCATGAGCGAAGAGCTAGGCCCGCAAACCTTTGGAGAATCTCATGAATTAATTTTTCTAGGAAAGGAAATGGGCGCGGAAAAAAACTATTCGGAAACTGTGGCTGCGAAGATTGATGAGGAGGTTAAGAAATTCATTGATCGCGCTTATATGGCCGCGAAGAAAGTCATTAATTCAAGGCGTAAAGTTTTAAACGCCATTGCCAAGACTTTGATGGAAAAAGAAACCTTGGAACAGGAAGATTTTGATGCCATTATAGCTGGATTCAAGCTGAAGCCGCTGTCGGTTTAACGCCGGCTTTCCAAGCCGCCAGGTAGACAGCCTGGCGGCTTTTGATTTAAAATGTGCTTAACGCAATACGTCTGATATTATGGGCATGTAGCTCAGCGGTTAGAGCACCAAGCTTATACCTTGGCGGTCCCTGGTTCGAATCCAGGCATGCCCACAAATTGTAAGGTATTAAAAATTTAAATATAATTTCTTTATATGAAGCTCAAGTCCCCAGATAAATTGCCGGAAAATAAAAAAGAAGATGTCCCATTTGTTGCTTCCAAAGGCGAGCTGACACCGGAGCATTATGCTATCCGAATCCAGGGAGAGTTTTTGAGAGCTAACCCCGCCTTGGCAGAAAAATGGTCCACAGAAGATGGAGGCGAGACAGCCAGAGGACTTTTTCGCAAGTTTTTCAATGATAATAAAGAATTGTGTATACAACTATTTAACGATTCAGCAAGAAAAAACGATCTTTTTGAAATGATTAGACGGGTAGTTGAAGCCAAAGAGAGCCAAAGGGTTTAACTGATAAAATTCCCCGCAATGCGGGGAATTTTATTTGACTAACTGAAATTTTTGCAGTATTTTTAGGCCAGAGCCTCCTTAATAATGGATAAAGATGGATCAGAAAGAGAGAGTTGAGTTTTTGAAGAAAGATTTTGATCGCCAGCCATGTGGCAAAGCGAACTTTATGGTTTTGGATGAACTGTCACCCGCGCAGGCAAAGTTTTCAATGGGAGTCATGCTTCGTCATTGTGTGGTTGACGGAGATGGCACGGCCGTGGTTCAGGGGGGCGTCGTAGCGACTCTGGTGGATTTTGCCGGAGTATATCTAGCCAGATTAATTTCTGATTCTCCAGAAAATATAACTCCTTTGCTAAAATTGGATGAAGTTTATTACAAACCGATAGTTTTCGGCAAAGATAAGCGATTAGTTGCCAAAGCGTTTAACCCAAGGGTTAAAGATAATAGGATTGATATTTTTGTTACGGTTGAGGGCGAAGATGAAGGCGGACGTTCATGGACTAAGGGTCAGGCGACATTGACCTTCGCTAGGAAATTCCACAAAAAAATCTAAGCTTATAAAAATAAAAACCCCGTATTTAGCGGGGGTTTTCTTTAAAGAAATTTCGGATTAGAGAAGCTCTTTCCCGAAACGCAGTCAGTCGGTTTCTTGTCTAATCTGAAGCGCATGAATCTGGCGTTGCGTAATTTTCCGGTCTTTTTAAAGCGCTTTTCAAACTCTAATTGAATAACCATTGGGTATTTTGCGTCTTTTAGAGTTTTTCTAGTCGCTTCCGCGAATAGACCGAACTTGCCGCAATCAAATTCTTTACTACTTTTAGGATCAATTTGGGACAAGAGCACCTCTTTGACTTTTTCTGAATCATCTTTCTTAAGTATGAATCCTCGAACAATGAAGTCGTCTTCATAAAGCGGTTTCCATTTGTAGCAACCTTTCGGCCTGCTGGGGCTTCTCCCATCAAGCCGATAGGTAGAGGAAAAATTTTTAGCGAAGAGGACGAGCCCCTCCCACTTTTCTTTCTTAACCTTTTTCTTTGCTTCATCAAAGCTCATTTTAAGCACGGTAAGCTCCTCAACATATTTTAACCTTTTGCCCTTCAGGACTTTGCCTATTAACTTGAGTTGTTCTTCAAAAGAACCCGTAATCCGGCATTCGCCTTTTAGAAAGACTATTCCGAAAAGCATGAGCCGTATGAAGCCAAACTGTTTTTGTTTCTCAACAGCATTTTTCGGATTAGCCTGCATAATACTCTGGACCAATTGGAAGTTCTCTATATCGTCTTTAAAAGCATCAACTACGCTTTCTCCGACGAGTATGGTTTGATCGGGCAGCTTCAGCTTCTCAAGATCTTTCTTCACATGATCCAGGCAATGAACCTCGTTAATGCCGTCAGTATAAATAGTCCAAGCACCATTTGCTTTTACGGCAAAGAGCTTGAAACCATCGCGTTTCCGGGTAATGATCAGATTTCCTTCCTTTTCTAATTTATAGATTACCTCTTCTTCATACTGATCTTGTTTTTTCGGTTTCGCGAGAACGAATCCTTTGGGCAGGGGCCTGAAACTCGGCCTTTCTAGCAACCCATCTTTGTTTTTCAAGGAACTACCTCCTTGCTACCTTTGCTGTGCAAAGATAAGCATTACACTATAGCGCGGTTGATATATTTGTCAACCCCGCACCTTTGAGAGATTACTTTTCAGTACAAGCATAGAAAAGAGTCTTCAAGCATTCAATATACTGCATATCTGTTGAAGATCCTCAATCTGAATCGAAGCTTGCGTAGATTTCTATCTCTCAAAAGTGCGGGGTCAATGCTAAGTACTTAAGTTAGGACGATTAAATCAACTCTTAAGAGTTGATTTTTTGACAGGTTAATTTAGTATAGGAATACGCGCGCTTAGCTCAGCGGCAGAGCATCGCATTTACACTGCGAGGGTCGTAGGTTCAAATCCTACAGCGCGCACAGATTAAACTTGAAAATAACTCCGATCGGAGTTATTTTGTTAGCAAGAACCTTTTCAATTACAAATGAGGAAGGGTGGCAGATAAAGTCTGGTTTTTTGATCTGGATGATACTTGGATGGATACGGCGGAGATTTATGTTAAACAAATCAAGAAGGCCTTCCTGTTTTTGAAGAAGCAACTTAGAGACCAATCCCCTACCGAATTCCAATTTATGGAGAAACAGCGGGAGATTGATTCGGCGCTTAGGTTTGCCATTAATCCGGTTACCAGAGAACCATATTATTATTCAATGAAGCGGTTTCCATTGTCGCTAGTGAAGACTTACGAGTTTTTCTGCAAACAAACCAAGTTAGATCCGTCTTATGAGGTTCAACAAGAGTTTGAAAAGATTGGGATGGGCGTCTATCTGTCTGTTGAGGAGTACAGAAAGAAAATTAAAAGGGAGGTCAAAGAGCTATTGGTCTTTCTTAAGGAACGGGGCGACACGGTGGTTCTGGTTACAAAGGGGGCCAAAATCCCGCAACGCAAAAAGATAAAGGCCCTGCGTAGGGCCGGCCTGATGAAGCATGTGTCTTTTTATCGCATTGTTAAAGACAAATCGGCAAAAACATTCCGGGACCTTAAAAGGCGACTTACTGTTAAATCTAAAAAGAGGAGGTTTTACAGTGTCGGGAACGAATATTCTTCGGACATAGAAACTGCCATTGAAGCCGGGTGTTTCGGCATTTGGATACCCGCTAAATCAGCTTCCTTTTGGGAAAAGGGAAAACTCGGCAAAATAGAAGAGGCGAGGAACAAGGAAAGATCTAACCGATATAGGAATCTCTTAGAAATTAAGGAAAAATATAGATTCTTAAGCAACGCTTAATGCGTTGCTTTTTAGTTTTTGCTTATTCGTGAAACAAAATGTTATGTTTCACGCATAGATTTGAGATCTGTGAAACTTACTTGTGAAACTATTTATCAGATTTCTGCCAAATACTGCTTTTGAACTTAAAATAAGCGTGAAACACTGAAAACGGTTCACGATAAAGTTTAAGCTGATACCGTTACATGAAACAATTTAAACGTAGATTTAAGCCGTTTGTAAAACATTTCTGTGAAACAATATTCTAGAAATGCTCTTAACCTTGATTAGGATACGTTACGTGAAACACTTTTCAGGCGATAATTGAGTGGTTTTCAAGTAAAACGTGAAACGTCGCGATGTGATTCTTGTGACTAGATAAAACAGACTTTATGAAAAGATGTTCTATCAACATTTTGTTAACTATTAAAATATAATTTATACCAAAATTGTATAGGATGTGTTACGTGAAACATTAAATAGCAATGGTTGAAACCTTATGAAAATGTTTCACCGCCAACAATTTTTTGATATTGAGCTTAAATTGAAATAAATGTTTTACAAAATTGTGAAACATTAGAAATTTTTTGTGCTTAAATTTTAAAAATTGTCATCCGTGAAACACCTTATATAAACAGTTTGTAAAACTTGAGACTTTGCATTAAATTTTAGTAATGACTTATAAATCTGAAACGGGGAAGTTGGGAGAAGACATCGCTTGCCAATATTTGTTCAACAAGGGTTTTACGATCATTGATCGTAATTTTAGAAAGCCCTGGGGAGAGTTAGATATTATTACAAAAAGGAAAGACGGCGTTTTGGTCTTTGTGGAAGTGAAAACTATTCGGCAATCCGGCAATGCGGCAATCCTTCCGGAAGAAAATTTGACGCATTCTAAATTAGAAAAATTAAAAAGAACGTCATATCTGTTCGCTAACAGCAATAAAAATTTATTTGATGACGAAAAAGGGTGGCAAATTGACTTAGTTGCTATTACCTTAGCTGGCGGCGAGTACACAATAAATCATTATGAGAATATTTAATAAAGTTTTTCTCACTCCATAATATATCAGATACATCCTGTTTATTTCTAGAAAAGCCTAGAATTGAACAACATTATATATCTACTTGAATTTTGAGAAAATATTTGCTATTTTTTAGCTAGATCTCTAAAGCCGCTTGCCGCGGTGCAAAAAAAGCGAAGACGCAAAAACAAACGGCCAAAAATTACTAGCGGAAATAAATCGGTAGATTGGTTGTTTGTTAGAATAATCAGGGCATTAAATAAGGAAGCCGAAGATATCCATAAAGTGCCAATTCTAAAAGACCCGGATGACCGTAGAAAGCGGCTTTGCGGATATTTGGATGACGACAACTGCATTTGGGTTAGTACGGATAAAAGTTGTAATGCTGATTTCGAAGAAGTTGCCAAAACAGTTCTTCATGAAGCGATTCATATTGTTTTTCCTAAAGAATCAGAACCGGGGGTTCGTAGTCTGGAGAAGCGTTTTTGGAAAGATTTGAGCGAAGAGCAAAGAAAAATGCTCAAGTCATACGTACCTAAACACCATGTTAAAAGCGCGCCGCTCAAGGATTGAGCGGCTTTTGTTTTTCATTCTTTTTCCGGATAGGATATAATAAAAAAGACAGGATCATTTTATGAGCTTTGCCAAAAAATATTTCATTCCAATTATTGTTTTAACTGCGGCATTTGTTTTGGCCAACGCCATTTTGGCAACCGCCCAAGATTTACAAATCGAACCGACCAAGGAGCCGCCGCCAAGATGCTTGGGGCCTTGGTACAGGGTTGCTTCGGGAATTTCCAGCGGCGGACAATCTGCCGAATCTTGCGGGTACACAGTTCCGGGATCTTCAGAAACATCGCGCTGGGGAGTTTGGACTTATTCTCCGCATTGTACTTATTGGAGGGATCAGCGAGATCCGGCTGCCTGCCAACCCCTTAGGGACGCGCTCGTTCTTCAAGCTAGCAGTGAAAGATTTCCGGAAGGGGGCGGCTTTACCGTAAACTGGGAGCTAAGAGATTTTGACATGTTTTCTTATGAAGAAAAGTGCACTATTTCCGGAAAGGCTCCGGAAGTCGGTCAATTTTCTGAACAATCGCTTCGCGGCAGTAAAAGCTACGATTTTGTCCAAAAAGGGATATACTCTTTTAAATTTACTTGCACTGGTATTTTAAATAATAAAGTTTCTACCGATATTGGAGACGCTTCGGTTTCTATTCTTGTTTTTGCGGGAGACATTCCTCCGCCCCCGGAGGTGGTTGAGTTTAAGGTGGAGCCTGCCGTGATTAGAAAAGGAGAAAAAGCGACCTTGAGCTGGAGCGTAACTAATGGAGCTTCTATCTCGGTAAATCAGGGCGTCGGAGTGGTCAGGCCGCAGGGATCGGTTGAGGTGTCTCCCAATTTCACCACTCAATATAGAATAACCGCTGCCGGCGAATTCCCAGAGCTGGGGTTAGCCAGGAAATCCGTCACTTTAAGGGTTGTTGCTCCCGACGTTGAGCGCCCGCCGGAAGTTCCAATTGATGTTCCGCCGGACGTTATTCCGGAAGCGCCTAAGCCGACAGAGGAGGCGCGCGTGGATTTAAAAGTGAATGGATCAGACGGTCCGCTTACAGTCAGGGCGCCAGCCAATTTAAACTTATCCTGGAATTTGGATAATTATTGCTTAGCTTACGGATCTTGGCTCGGGGTAAAGAGGGCCGCCGGCCAAGAAAGTAAGAGGGAAACGGAGGCAGGCACTTATACTTATAAGCTATATTGTCCCACGGTCGGGTCCGACGAGGTAACTGTTAATGTTGTCGGCGGAAGCGGCGATGGCCAGGCGGCTGTGGCTCTTCCGGTTGCGGAAGCCAGCATTAGCGTAGATGGCAGGAATTTCAGCAAAAGCATCAGAGTTATTCGCGGGGAGCCAACGCCGATTTGGCTGGGCGCTGCTTATGATGTTACCGGAGATAATCGGGCTTCGCGCGACGAAACCGGCCGCTGGACGAGCCTAATGTCTTTCGGCGGGCGATGCGAATGGAATTCTGATTTAAACCAGGGCGAGCCAGTCTTTGATATCGGGGCCTTTGACCCGCAGAGCGCGGAAGAGTGTACAGCTCCGCTGGGAACGCTAACTTTTTATGATGAAGCGGGCACTTATCGATATGGCGCTTTAAGATTAGTACAGAGCGATGGGAAATTTTCCAATACTTCCTATGTAAATATAATTGTAAACGACCCTCCGCCGCCGGATAGCCCCCCAGTAATTGACTTGAGAATAAATAATTTAGAAGGGCCGGTCACTTTGGGGGCCCCGGCAGAATACACTCTTTCTTGGAATGTTAGAAACGCCCGTTCTTGTTCTGCCTCTGACGACTGGGAGGGGAAAAAGTTTTTGGCCGGATCCCAGCAATTTTTCGCTTCAGAGAAAAGAGATTTGACGTATACCTTAACTTGCGAAGGGGATCTCGGAACCACCAGCGAGAGCATCTTTCTTAGAGTAGCCGAACTGCCGATTTGCGATTTCTCCGCAACGCCAATGACTATTGATTCCAGCTCTGCCTTTAATCGCCAATCTATTTTAGACTGGAAATGCCAATTCGCGAATACATGCTCTATTGGCCCGGAAGTTGGTTCGGTAGACACTTTTGGCTTTACTAGGGTTTCTCCCAGAGAAACTACGACTTATACATTAACCTGCAATAACCTGGAAGGGACTAGCAGTTTTGATCAGGTAATTGAAGTAAGATAAATTGACCGGTCGGAATAATTCGGTTACGGTTAGATTAGATCTAAATTCGGAAAATCTTTATGGAAGATAAAGAAACTTTTTGCGCCCATCCAGATTGCGGAAAGAATGGCAAGATTTGTTCGGAGTGCGGAAACTTTCTGCCCAAGCCATACAGGATTAGCAATTAAAACCGCCAACCTTGGCGGTTTTGGTTGGGGCTTGACCCCTTAGTGAAAATTCGGCTAGGCCGCCAAAGGCGACCTGATAGCGAAAGCCACCGAATTTCTACTAAGGGGTTGACAAAACCAATTTCTTCATATATACTGATAAAGATGTTGTTCCGCCTGTCGGCGGATTTTTTAAAAATTAAATTAATAAAATTCATGCTTAATTTAAGAGAGTTAAAGAAAGCAGTTGAGCAGATTGCCCAAGAGAAAGGCATTGATGCTCAAAAAGTTTTTGAGGCGCTAGAGGCGTCTATTGCCGCTGCTTATAGAAAAGAATATTGCGCTCGAGGAGAAGTTGTAAAGGCGAAATTCGATCAAAAGACCGGTAATTTAAAATTCTGGAAAGTAAAAACGGTCGTTGATGATACTACTGTCCGGATTGTTGACGAAGAAGAAGCCGCCGCCGAAATAGCGGAAGAGAAGGAAAAAAGACGGCATGGAGAAGAAGAGGAAGAGGGTAAGCTGCCTCGATACAACCCCGACCGGCATATTTTTCTGGACGAAGCTAAGGAGCTTAAGGCGGATGCGCAATTGGGCGAGGAATTAGTCTTTCCACTGGAGGCTCATGACGACTTTGGAAGAATCGCCGCCCAGGCCGCTAAACAGGTTATTTTGCAAAAACTAAGGGAGGTGGAAAGAAATTCCATTTTGGAAGAATTTCAAAATAAGGAAGGAGAGATTATAAGCGGAGTTATCCAGCGTTTTGACCGCGGCAATGTTTACGTTGATTTGGGTAGGGCAACGGGAATTATGTTTTATAATGAATCCATCCCTGGCGAGCATTATACTTCTGGTGACCGCATGCGTTTTTATATTCTAGCGGTCCAGCAGGAATCCAGGATTCCGGGAATTATCTTATCGCGCTCCCATCCTAAGTTCGTCAGCCGGCTATTTGAGCTGGAAGTCCCGGAAATCGGCGATGGTATTGTTGAAATAAAGGCCATTGCCCGCGAAGCAGGCAGCAGAACCAAGATAGCTGTTGCTTCGAAGGCTGAAGGAATTGACCCGGTCGGCTCTTGTGTTGGACAAAGAGGAACTAGGGTTATGGCAGTTAGCAATGAATTAGGCCAAGAAAAGATCGATATAATTGAATGGTCTGAAGACACGGAGAAATTTATCACCAATGCTCTTTCGCCGGCTCGAGTAACCAGCGTTGAAATTTCGCCAAGGCGCGAAGCAAAAGTTTTTGTTCCGGATGATCAATTAAGTTTGGCCATAGGCAAGGGCGGCCAGAATGTCCGGCTTGCCGCGAAATTGACCAGCTGGAAGATCGACGTCCGCTCTCAAGCCAAACCGGATGAAGTTTTGGAAGGCGGCGTAGCGGCAGCCGCGCCAGCTGCCGGACCAGAAAAAGAAGGATCTGATTCCGAAACAGATGAAAAGGCAGTTGTTGAGGAAAAACCAAAGAAGTCCGGCAAAAAGAAAAAATCAGAGCCCGAAGAGGCGAAAGAAGAATAGTCGAATAATAAAAACATAAAATTATAAATCATTAAATTACAGTTTTGTATTTATGAATAACCTATACGTTCTAGTTTTTCTTCCGGTCGTTTTGTCTGTGCTTTATAGCGTCTATATAATGCTTTGGCTTTCCAGGCAGCCGCGAGGAAACGCAAAAATGGTTGAAATTTCCGACGCCATCCAAGATGGCTCCAATGCTTACCTTAACCGTCAGTATAAAAGCGTGGCGGTGGTGGCAGCGCTGCTGTTGGTTGCCATATATTACTTTTTAGGATCTTTAGCCGCGGCTGGGTTCGCGGTCGGAGCAGTGGCTTCGGCGGTTGCCGGCTATATCGGCATGAATGTCGCGGTGCGCTCCAATTCTAAGACTGCGGAGGCTGCCAGCCGGGGCCTGAATGCTGCTTTGTCTTTGGCGTTTAAAGCCGGTTCAGTCACCGGATTCTTAGTCGTGGCTCTTGGCTTGCTTTCTATTGCCGGGTTTTATCTGCTCACTCAAGATGTCAGAGCGCTGGTTGGGCTAGGGTTTGGGGCCAGCTTGATTTCTGTTTTTGCCCGTCTTGGCGGCGGAATATACACAAAAGCCGCGGACGTCGGCACTGACCTGGTGGGCAAGGTAGAAGCAGGCATACCGGAGGATGATGTCAGGAATCCTGGCGTTATTGCTGATAATGTCGGCGACAATGTCGGAGATTGTGCCGGTATGGCGGCGGACCTTTTTGAAACCTACGCGGTTACTCTCGTTGCCTCAATGCTTTTAGGGTTTTTGATTGATAAAGACATCGCCAGTCCGCTGGTTGTGTTCCCGCTAATTTTGGGAGGCGCGGCTATTTTAGCTTCTTTAGTTGGATCTTTATTTGTGAAAGTTAACCAAGGCGGTTCCATTATGGGGGCGCTTTATAAGGGATTAATCGCTTCTTTGGTTGTTTCAGCGCTCTTATTTTATCCGGCCACCAGGTTTTTCCTGGGAGAAGGCTACTGGAATTTCTATTTGAGCACTTTAGTCGGACTTTTAGTTACCGCGTTGATGGTTATCATAACCGATTACTATACGGCTAAGAATTATCGGCCGGTAAAGTCTATTGCCGATGCATCAGCTTCCGGTCATGGGACTAATATTATCTTGGGACTATCCGTTGGAATGGAGTCCACCTTTCTTCCTATTTTAGTAATCGTAGGAGCGATTGTCGCCAGTTTTTCTTTGGCAGGACTTTACGGCGTATCTTTAGCGGCTACCGCCATGCTTTCGGTTGCCGGCATAATCGTCGCGATTGATTCTTTTGGCCCAGTGACAGACAATGCCGGAGGTATTGCCGAGATGAGCGGCGCCCCTGCTGACGTTCGGGAGATTACTGATGCCCTGGATTCGGTCGGCAATACTACCAAGGCAGTCACTAAAGGATACGCAATCGCTTCCGCTGGTTTAGCGGCCCTGGTCTTGTTTGCCGGCTATGTTGAAGAATTTGCCGGGCGCGCCACAGAACTAGTTTTTGAGTTAGAGGATCCGTACGTGCTGGTCGGGCTCCTTTTGGGAGCGGCCGTGCCTTATCTTTTTGCATCTATCGCGATGAAGTCGGTCGGAAAAGCGGCTGGCGCGGTGGTTGAAGAAGTTCGCAGGCAGTTTAGAGAGATACCTGGCATTATGGAGTTTAAAGCGAAGCCGGATTATGGGCGAGCCGTGGATATTGTTACTAAATCGGCGCTTAGGGAAATGGTTGTGCCGGCATTGATCCCGATCCTATCCGTTCTTTTAGTGGGCTTTCTGCTCGGACCACAAGCTTTGGGTGGATTCCTGATTGGGACGATAGTTTCCGGAGTCTTCCTGGGAATTTCTATGACTACCGGCGGCGCCGCTTGGGATAATGCCAAGAAATATATTGAAGACGGCAATTACGGCGGCAAGGGTTCGGACGCCCACAAAGCCGCGGTAACCGGAGATACTGTCGGCGATCCTTATAAAGACACCGCTGGACCGGCAATCAACCCGCTAATTAAGGTAATTAACATTGTTGCGCTCCTTTTAGTGCCGTTCTTATAGAATGAGATATACATCAAAAAAATTACCAAATTCAATTGTGGAGCTTGAGGTTTCTTTGAATCACAAAGAATTTTTAGAGCATTATCAGCCGGTCTATGATCAGGCGCTTTCCGCCGTGCATTTGAAAGGATTTCGCCCTGGAACTGCGCCGAAAGATCTTGCCGATAAGGCTGTGGACAAAGAGAAGGTTTTTAATGAGGCGGTCTCTGACGCGGTTCGCGCCAGCTTGAAAGAAATCAATCAGGAGAACGAATGGCAGGTTATTGATCAGCCGAAAGTAGAAATATTGGAGACTGATCCGGCCGCCGATCTAGGCGTTAAATTCAAGGCGGTTCTCACTTTATTTCCCAGAGTTAAACTGGGCAACTATAAAAAGATCGCTAAGCGGATCCTGGAAGGAGAGCAGAAATCTGTTTCGGTCAACGATGAAGAACTGGAGAAAAACATCAATTGGATATTAAATTCAAGAGCAAAATTCACCAGGGTTTCCAGAGAGGCGCAGAAAGGCGATATGGTTGATATAGACTTTTCCGGATTCGTGGATGGGAAACCGCTGGATGGCGCCTCCGGAAAGGCGGATAGCTTTATTCTTGGGGAGGGCAAATTCATTAATGGTTTTGAAGAAAACATTCAGGGGCATAAAGAAGGGGAGAAGTTGGAGTTTTCGGTCAACTTCCCCGGTGATTATTGGAAGGAAGATCTGCGCGGCAAGAAGGTTGATTTTAAGGTTGAGCTTAAGGGCGTTTATAATAGGGAGTTGCCGGAGTTAAATGATGAATTTGTAAAAGGACTTGGCAAATTTGAAAGCGTGGACGATTTTCGCAATAGCGTCCGCGATGGCCTGAAAAAGGAGAAAGAGGGGAGAGAGAAAGAAAGGGTGCGGTTAAAAATTTTGGATGAGATTATAAAAGATTCAGACATTGAACTGCCGGAGGTTATGGTCCAGAGGACTTTGGATAATTTAATTGCTGAATACAAATCCTTTGCCGGCCAGGGCCTGCCCGGCCAGGGTTCAGAGCCGGAGCAGGACAGCGCTCTAAGGCAAAAA
>DYGE01000008.1 GCA_020724845.1 Candidatus Paceibacter sp. | reverse complement strand
TGGTTATGACACTTTGTCCCCACCGCGCAGCCCGAGTCTAAAGAAAATACTCTTTGTGGTTTCTCAAAATCTAGTTCTCTCTTAACCGATACTGGAAAGCTTCCGCTAAATGATTAACTTTGACGTCCTTGGACTCTTCCAAATCAGCTATAGTTCTCGCTGTTTTTAATACGCGATAATAGCCGCGGGCGGAAAGCAATGACTTTTCAAAAACGTCTTTGAGAAATTTATCAGCCTGCGAATCCAAACGAACCACTTCATCGCATAGCTTGGAGCTCATTTCAGAATTAGTTAATATGCCGCCAACCGCGTCAAATCTTTCTTTTTGCAAAGCGCGCGCTTCGTTGACTCTAGCCCTCATATCATCAGCCGATTTTTTGTCTAGATTCTTATCCTGTAATTGGCCAATCTTCACTCTTGGCACTGTTATTTGGAGATCAATCCGGTCCAAAAGCGGTCCCGATACTTTCTTCTGATAGCGGAAAGTTTCATAAGCGCTGCAGCGACACTCCTTTTCCTCGTCCCCGTAATAACCGCACGGGCAAGGATTCATCGCCGCCACCAAAATAAATTTTGCCGGAAAAACCAAGCTTCCCCTCGCTCTGGAGATCAAAGCTTTGCCGCTCTCTAACGGCTGCCTTAGCGCCTCAAGCAAATCTCGGCGAAATTCCGGCAATTCATCCAGAAATAAAACACCGCGATGCGCCAAGCTTATCTCCCCCGGCCTGGGATTTTGCCCGCCGCCGATAACCGCCACCGGCGAAGCGGTCTGGTGCGGCGACCGAAACGGGCGCCAGCTGATAAAAGAATTTTTTTCAAGAAGCCCGGCAGAGCTATAGATTCTGGTCACTTCAATTATTTCCTCCAGGCTCGGCGGCGGCAAAATCGAAGCCAGCGCTTGCGCCAGCATGGTTTTTCCGGAACCCGGACTGCCTTGCATCAGTAGATTATGGCCGCCTGCGGCGGCAATCATTAAAGCGCGCTTGGCATTTTCTTGGCCCTTGATATCGCCGATATCCACTAACTGATGGTCGGAAGATAAGGATGGCTGGATTTTGGTCTTCAAATTAGGAGCTATAACCTTCCTCCCCTCCAAATAATCGATTAGATTTAAAAGGTTGCTAATAGGGATAATTTTTACCCCATCAACTATGGCCGCTTCGGCGGCATTCGCTTCCGGAACAAAAACTTCTTTAAATTCGCCTTTTTTGGCCATCCTGGAAATATTCAGCGCGCCGCTGATTGGCCGCAAAGAACCGTCCAGGGCCAGCTCTCCGACGAAAATTTTATCCGAAGAATCAAATTCTTTTATTTGCTTGGTGGCAATAAGATATCCGACGGCTATGCCTAAATCGTAATGAGATCCGGTTTTCTTAAGATCGGCTGGGGCGAGATTGATAATAATCTTGCGATTTTCTTTGGTTGGCGGTTTTACGCCGCTATTTTTCAGGGCCGAACTCACCCTTTCTTTCGCTTCCGATAATGACTTATCCGCCAGCCCGACGATATTAAAACTATGAAGACCGACGTTTATGTCGGTCTCAATTTCAATAAGTTTCGCTTCTATTCCTTCAATTGCGGCGGAATAGACTTTAGAGATATTGCTCATAGCGGAATTTTCCGGCTAATTTTCAGATTTACATTCTTTGCAAAGCCGGGATTCCGGATTCACTTTCAGGAGCTCTAGCGATATATCCTTCCCGCACTTTTCGCACTTGCCGTATTCGCCCTTGCTGATTTTCTCCAGCGCCGCTTCTATGTCTTGCAGTCTTTCCTTAAAAGTTTCCTGCATGCCGAGCTGGCTGGAAAATTCTTCCGCCTCATCCGCCTCTTGAGAAAAATCAGTTTCCGTATCGTTGCCAAAGTCAGCGGTTTTGGAAACGTTAGCCAACTGCGCCTCTAATTCTCCCGCTTCTTTTTCTAATTGTTCTTTTAATTCCTGGAGTTGTTTTTCGTTTAAGTGTGACATGTATAAAATATTATACCATGCATATTTTTTGTAAAGGGGTTGACACACTAAGTCTTTTACTATATAATATGAACTAAAGTACTCACAAAACTCCATAGGAGGAGCGCAATGCAGACAAAGCAAGTGGAAAGCGTGTACAAGCCCATTCTGGGCCGGACGCTCGGAGTTGCCGTCCGTAGCGTAATCGGAATCAACGATGACACGAAAGGAAAGTTCGCCGATTCCTGGAACGATCCGCAGAGGCAGGAGAAGAACATTTTCCACCTCGGGGAATTGTTCGGAGAAGATCTGCGAACGCAAGACCAAGTCAAGATCGTCTTCCGTCACCCCGGCGTGAATCCGAATCGAATCATCGTCCATTTCCGGAGAAGCCGGAGAGGCGGAGACCCCATCCCTCCGATGGCAGTCGGCCGAGCAAGCGAAGCCGAGCCATGGAAAGCCTTCACTCTTGACCCAACCGACAAAGATCCGAATGGCCGAAACTTCATCCAGCCGGTCTACATGTCGCCGCAAAAACCAGCCGGCTTTGAGCCGCTCTTCGTGAAAGTCATGAACGGCGGCGCTCCCACCTACATTAAGGTGGAGGTTGAAGAAAGCGGAGATTCCGAGGGAAGATTCCTTACGGTCACCGCTTCCAAGGTCAACGCGAACGAAGCGCCCGAACACTTGCGAAACATCTAACCTTAAAAGGCCTCGGAGCAAACCTGCTCCGAGGCCTAACTTTTTTTCGGGGCTTGACAGATTTCTTGTGGTAGTGTATAATACTCAACATAGTACCTAGACAACACGATCTGCAAAAAACCACGCCCACAGGGCATTAGGAAGGAGGAGACATGAAACGGATGACGCTGGAAGAGCTGGACGAGAAGTTCGGGCCGGTCTACGACCTCATCGCCAAGGCGAGGGAAGCGCACGCGAACCTCACCAAGGGCAAGAAGGGCGACCAGCCGGCGAGCGCCGAGGAAACCGCCAAGCTGAAGGCCGCGGCCGAGGCCGCCACCAAGGCGGCGCTGGAGGCGCAGGAGCCGTTCGGCGAACAGGACATCTACAGCCTGGTGGACTACCTCACGAGGGCGATCATCTCGAACGCCACCGTGAACGGGAAGCAGGACACCGGCCGGATCCTGTGGTCCTCGGAGATGTATCGGACCGTCAAAGACGAGCGGCACCTTCCGCGCGCGGACAAGGACAAGGCGGCGAGACGCTTCTCGCGCTCCGAGTTCGTGAAGCGCGAGCTCCAGGCTCTCGCCGAGGGAGCCGCGACGGTCGGCTACGTCCTGCGGGACGGAATGCGGCCGCGCGACGTCCAGGAGGTCCTCGAGCGGCTCGGGCGCAAGCACGAGCAGCTGAAGGCCGAGTCCAAGCACCTGCTGGCCAAGCGGGCGGAGGACCAGGCGGACAAGATCCGCCGGGCCTTCCCGAAGAGCTGGCAGCAAAAGCAGGACGAGCGGCAGGAACGCCCCCAGCCCAAGCAGGCGGAGGGCGTGAGCGAGCGGCTCGCGCAGGCGACGGCCAAGGGCGGCGCCCCGAAGAAGGGCGGCAAGAAGCAGACGTCGTAACGCCCCGCCCAGCGCCCGGCTCCGATTAACCATCGGAGCCGGGCCTGGGCTCAATTTTTATCTAAATCATTAATAACAGAGAATTTACTCCGATCAAAAATTTAAAATTTTTCGTCGGAGCAAGTTCTTTGTAAACCGAATACGCAGCAAGACTGCGCGGTTTGCATTGCTTGAAAACCAGATCTGAAAGGAGGAGGCAAGAGATGGTAACACAGTTAGGGGAACAAAGAGACGGGCCAGGTGGAACTCTTACGCTAATCGAAGCCGAAGACAAAGTGATTGCAGGTGACTGCGGCATGGGAATTGACAACGAAAGAGGGTCAAGCGGGAACTACTACCCCGTACTGACCGAAAAAGCTTACGGCAACGTGGACTTAATCCTTCTGACTCATCACCACTTAGATCATTCCGGCGCTCTGCCGCTGATCGCCAAGATGAACCCGAAGGCGGTCATCATGATGACCGACCCCTGTATGGCCGGCGCTTACATCATGATCAAGGATGCCCTGAAAATCGCGGAGCAAGAGGCGAAGAAAATTCGCCGGCAAGGCGGAAATCCGGAGCCCTTTATCTACGACGCAATCAACGTCGGTTCGCTCTTCCGACGCATTCAGCCGATTACCAAGCCGGGCTGGCATTCCATCTGGCCTGGCTGGGAAATCGGTTTTTATTCCAGCGGGCACACCCGCGGGGCGACAATGATCTTCATCGTCACCCCCGGCAAAAAGGCCTACTGGATCACCGGAGACGTCTGTTCCCACGACCAGCCGCTCGTTAAGGGCGTTATGCTTCCTCCGGAGGAATTCTTCGGAAATCGCCTCAAGGGGAAAAGCGTGGTGATGATTACCGAAACAACTTATGGAAACCGGGTGCTGGACAAATCCATGCCCGAGATCCAAAAGGAAGTTAAGGCCTTGGTCAAAGAGGCGATTAAGAGGCAGGAACAAATCCTGTTTCCATCTTTCGCTGACCGAGGGCCTTCACTGCTTAAGCTTCTGACCGATGGCGGAATTGCCTGCCACATTGACGGCATGGCGGCAAGGTTCTGCGAGGTTTACGCCAAGCGGACCTGGTGCGACCAGGATATCAATCTGGAAGTGGAAAAGTTGGTGGCCGAAAAGCTGGCGGTCCTGTACAAGCAGTTTGACCGGAGCGCCAGTCAGGAGGAACGGCAAGCCGAGGAAGTTCACCGGGAGAATACCGCTCTCGGGAGCTGCTGCGGCATCCAGAACTCCCCGATCATCAGCTCTTCCGCCATGCTGGAACAAGGCAGGAGCGTCGGATACGCGGAAAAGATCCTTCCTAACCGGAAAGGCCGAGTGATCTTCTCCGGATATATGTTTCCCGGAACCACCGGGGAGCAGATTCTGAAAGTTAAGAGGGGGACAAACATCAAGTTGAGAACTTGGGATGCCAAACAGCGGCAGGAAGTCGTAAAGCCAATTCCGGTCAGCTGCGAAGTTTCCCACTTCTCTCTCTCCGGCCATGATCCGGCCGACAGGCTCGTGGAGCGAGTTGCTCGCTTTCACGAAAAAATCTGTCCCGTTGAGGCAGTCATCGGCCACCACGGCGACCAGGAGAATTACGCCGGATTCGAGCAAAGGGTCAATGCCCTTAATCTCGGAATCCCGGTCCTGCACGGGGCTCATCTCAAAGAGCTGCCGGTCTGAACTTATCAGCCCCATGCGCGCAAGCGCATGGGGCTTTTTCTTTTTCACAACACGCAACCAGTAATAAGCGAAGATTATTTCACAAAGGGGTTCCTTGCTCCCTTGATCTCAAAGTGGAGATGGCAACCCGTCGGACCGTGGGTATAGCCAGTATTCCCAATAAGGCCAATCTGGTCTCCTTTTAAAACATAGTCTCCTACGGAAACCGTATTTCTGGAATTGTGGGCGTATTTAGTTCTGGTGCCATTAGGATGCTCCAGCACAATATAACCCCCATAGCCGTCGTTCCATCCGGAGGATCTCTCTTCAACCACCAGACCCTCGGCTGCCGCGTAGATCGGCGTACCGCAAGCGTTGGCAATATCCACGGCGTTATAATTGTGCAGCCTCCCCCAGTTCCAGCCGGTCGTCGGAATGGCAAAATAACCCGGCAAATTTGGCAGGCTGGACAACGAAGAAAGACCGGCGCTTCTTGAAGGCCTTGAATCCGGAATAATTATGGTTGAGCTAAGCGAAAGCTTGGCTGGAATGAGGTTGGGATTGGCATTTAATATTTTTTCCACCGACAAATTATATTGATTGGCGATTGATTCTATCGTTTCTCCTTCTTCTATTTGATGCAGAACTCCGGTAACCGGCAAGATTGTGATTTCTTGGCCGGGGCGGATTAAGCTGGCGCGCAAATTCTCATTGGCCCACAAAATCGTATTAAGAGATATTCCAAAATTAGCCGCTATCCTAGATAGGTTGTCGCCTTCCTGCACTTTATAGATAAGCAGGCCCTCTCTGGTTGGCAGGGTATTGCTAAGAGGATTATTGGTGTTTAATAGCTTAGAGCTTTCAATTATCACAAACCTAGTCTCTTGAGCGCCTGAACTGAAACCCGCATCAACTGACCAGTCTCCGCGCAACAAGACAGAGCTAGCTGAATAGTCCGATCCCTCCTGCAGGGCCTCCAAATAGCTCCCTAACAGCCGGCGATCTCTCTGGCTGTCGGTTGGCTTATTTAGATAAGAAAGAAACAGGACATTAAAAATAGTCATACCCGTAACAAAAACAACCGTCACTGCGGTTGTCCAATCCTTCAGAAATTCAGCGAAAATCTTTGCCTTATCCAGTTTTTTGCGTATTATATCAATAATACACGCATTATATCATCTGAATCCCCAGATTCCAAGCGCTGGGCATATTGATGATTTTTCATTATAAAATGAAATCCACACAAGAACTAAACGAAGCGCAGCGGAAAGCCGTAGAACACGAAAGCGGCCCGCTTTTGATTGCTGCCGGCGCCGGTTCCGGAAAAACCAAAACTCTGACTAGCAGGGTTATTCATTTGCTGCAATCCGGGATCGGTCCGGAGAATATTATTGCCATTACCTTCACCAATAAAGCCGCCCGAGAAATGGAATTAAGAATTAAGAATCATGAATTCTGGAATAAAGAAGCCCCTAAAGCCTTAATTCACAATTCAAGATTCGTAATTCCATTCATCGGCACTTTCCATTCCTTGGGTGTAAGAATTTTAAAAAAAGAAGCTGGCTTGGTCGGGAGGACCGGATATTTTACTATCTTTGACGAGGACGATTCTTTGAGGGTCGTCAAGAATATTTTAAAAGAACTGAATCTGCCGAAAGAAAAGTTCAACCCAATTGCTGTAATGTCAAAAATCTCCAGGGCAAAAAATGAGCTTTTAGATTCCTCCAGTTTCGGTAGCGGGCAATATGAAAAAATCGCAGCCACCGTCTTTGACAAATATGAAGAGGCGCTGAAAGAGAGCAACGCTTTTGACTTTGACGATTTGATAGAAAAAGTTGTTAGAATTCTCCAATCTAACCCCAAAACACTGGAGGGATATCAAAAGCGGTGGCAGCACATTCTGATTGACGAATTCCAAGACGTGAATACCAGCCAATATCTTTTTGTAAAACTGCTCGCCCAAAAGCATCAGAATATTTTTGCCATCGGGGACGACGCCCAGAGCATTTACGCTTTCCGAGGATCGGATTTCCGGAATTTTTTGAATTTTGAAAAAGATTGGCCCAGCGCCAAAGTCATTAAATTGGAAGAAAACTATCGCTCCACCCAAAACATTATCAGGGCCGCCTCCGAGCTGATAAAGAAGAATAAAATGCAGAAGCCTAAAGAGCTTTGGACCAAAAATAACGAAGGGGAGACTATTCAAATCAGGGCGTTCCAGAACGGCGACGAAGAAGCCTGGGGAACTGCGGAGAAAGTCGTTGAGCTTCTAAAAAGCGGCAGAGCGCCGGAAGAGATCGCCATTCTCTACCGAACCAATGCCCAGTCCAGAGCCATTGAACAAGCGCTGCTCCACCTGCGAATTCCGTATGAAATATTCGGCGGCCTTAGATTCTACGCCAGAAAAGAAATTAAAGATATTATCGCCGGAATCCGGTACGCTTTTAATCCCAAAGACGCCGCTAGCATTGACCGCTTGCTAAAAACTTTTCCAAAATTCAAAAATGAAATTTTATTAAAAGAATTGCCGCGCCTCCGGGATGAATTATCCTTAGTAGAGCTAATCAACTTCTTTTTGGAAAACACCGACTACCTGGAACATCTGGAGAAAAAATTTAAAAACCTGGAAGAACGCCAGGAAAACATTAAGGAGTTGATTAATTTTGCCGCTACCTTCAAAGACGCCCGCGAATTCCTTGAACGAGTCACCCTTCTATCCAGCCTGGACGGAAAGCCTAATCCGTCAGCTAGCGGAGAGAAAGCTGCCGTTAACCCCGTTAGAGGCCGCGGGGGCTCGTCCCATACCAGTTCGCTACGGGATAAACAGCGCGCCTCTGCCTCTAACGGGGTAAAGCTGATGACCGTTCATCTTGCCAAGGGATTAGAATTTGAGCAGGTTTTTATAGTCGGGGCCAATGACGGTCTGCTGCCTCACGAAAGATCAATTATGAAGTCGGATGAACTGGAAGAAGAGCGGCGGCTGATGTATGTGGCCATGACCCGAGCCAAAGAAAATCTGAATATCAGCTTTTACGACCTCCCGTCCCGATTTTTAGGAGAATTGCCGCCAGAACTGATTGAGTTCAAACAAGTTTCCAGCTATGGAGAAGAAAATAGGGATTGGGATGATGAAGCTATCTACATAGAATAACCGGCGTGATATAATATACTTATGTTTCGCAAACTTAAATTCTGGGGCCTAACCGCGTTGGTACTGATTTTTCTACTATTGTTCGCAAACGCGGCAAATGCCCAATTCGGAACGCCATTCGGCGGAAGAATACTTACGGTCACGGCCTGCGATTCCGGTTTTTGGATTACGGTCGGGCCGCCAGTACCGGGATCAATTATGATTGTTCCGGGAACCATTATTTTCCCGCATAGAGTATTTCGAATCGGCGCTTGGGTGCTGGGAACCACGCCGTTCGGCCCAATCGCTCAAGTGCCTTGCGTGGTAGGAATCGTCCCAGTTGGCTCCGGTTACCCGGCCTCTGTCATCGGAACCAGCTTCTAATGAAAAAATCCTTAGGCCAACATTTTATAGTAAATAAAGCCGCTATCCAAAAAATAATAGCGGCTTTGGATTTAAAAGAAGGCGAGACAATTATCGAAATTGGTCCGGGCAGCGGGGCGCTCACTTTGCCGCTCGCAGAAAAATGCGAAAAATTAAATTGCAAAATAATCGCGATAGAAAAAGACCCCAAGCTAGCGTTCAGCGTACAGCGTACGGCGAATAGTGAAAATCTAGAAATAGTAATTGGTGACGCGCTGAAAGAATTACCAAAAATCACTCAACACTCAACGCTAACCGCTAAACGCTTTAAGGTTGTTGGCAACATTCCCTACTATATCACCGGAAAACTATTAAGAATCCTAAGCGAGCTGGAAAAAAAACCGGAAATATCCGTGTTAATGGTCCAAAAAGAAGTCGCGGAGCGCATCGTAGCTAAACCGCCGAAGAACAATCTCTTAGCCGCCGCCGTCCAGTTCTGGGCCGAACCGAAAATTCTATTTAAGCTAAAACCGGCTGATTTCAACCCGCCGCCAAAAGTTGATTCTGCGGTGATCAAGTTTGAGACAAGAGACAAGAGATACGAGAAACGAGACCGAACAAAAATAGATAGTTATTATAAATTACTCAGAATAATTTTTAAGCAACCGCGCAAAACCTTGGTTAATAACTTAAAAGATGGAACAGATTTGTCGAGAGAGGATATAGAAACACTGCTTTCTGGCCTAAAAATAGACCAAAAATCAAGACCTCAAGACTTGGATATAGAAAAAATCGAAAAATTGGCAGGGCTTATCAATATATAATCAACAGGTTATTAACACCCCCGAAATCCTAATTTTGGCGCCCCCAACTTATCCACTTATTTGCTTTGTTATTGACCTCCTAAAAAAGATATAATAAAGAAGGATGATCAGATTCATCGTCACAGGATCATTATTAAGCTTGGCTGTTGCCTGGGCGGTTTTTAGCGTCCAATCGCCTCCTTTGGCAGAGATAGATACGGCGGCCCGGCAAACCGCCGCGGTCAGCAATAACAGCCCGATCTCCGGCGGACCGTTCATAGAATCATTCACCGGGCAAAATATCAAAAGGCAAAATCTTAACCAGGCCGCTCCCAGAGAAAACTTGACCGAATTCTTTATCAAAAACGTTGGTGAAGATATAACCAAGCAGGGTCCCGGCGGACCGGCAAATATTGATGGCGTATCTTACTCCAGCTATCTTAGCGCCCCAGATCCGGAATTGACCGTTGAGGAGTTAATAGCCGAAGCGGCGGAAAAATTTGATCCGGAAACCCTGCGGCCAACCGTGAATGATACCGACTTAACTATTTATGGCGATAACAGCAAAGAATCACTAGCATCTTATTTTAACGATTTTCAAAAAATAATTTCGGATGCCTCCGAAGAAATCCCCCTGGAGTTTGTAACCGGAGAAATTACTATGGAAGGCATGGCTTTAGTCGCGGAAATTTATGGAAAAAGCATTGATAAATTTTATGAATTGCCCGTTCCGTCTTCAGCCCTCTCGTTCCACAAAAGACAAATTGAGCTTCTGGGCGTCAAAAAAAATATTTTTGAAACCATCATCAATTACCAAAAAGACCCCATCACTACAGTTTTGGCTATTCAGGAATTAGAGAAAAACAATCGGGAATTTGAGGAATTGGCCGCGCAGATGTCCAAATTTATCAGCGAATTATAAATTCATAAATAATTCAAAGTGAAAAACTTATTCTCTAAATCTTTAATAATAGTTCTGCTCGCAAGCGCAATGTTCGCGCCTGTTACACCGGTCTTGACCGCAAGAACTGCTAACGCCCAAGGAGTTCCGGGCATAGGGCCGACTGTGCCGGTTTTTGATCCAGTAGCAAACAAAATTTTAGTCGGGATAGCCAAGATTAATAGCGGTAACCTTGTTACAAATCAAAAAAGCTTCTGGAAAAGAATAGCGGAATTTGCCGCAAAAGTTGCCGGCCAGACTCTTAAAAAAGTGGTGTTGGACAGATTAGTTGACGCTTTGGTCGCTTACATCAGCGGACAAAGCAATGTGATTATTGAAGATTGGGGTGAATTTTTTGAACAAGCCGGCAAAGACGCGGCCGGCGCGGTTGCCGAGCAAGTCGGAGGCGGCTTTCTCTGCCGAAACTTTGACATCAACGTCCGACTCACCCTTCTGCCGGTTGAAAAGTTTTCCCAAAGGGCAAGATGTACTTTAGACGACATAGTCCAAAACATTGACTCCTTTATAGAAAACTTTGAAAACGGCGGTTGGATAGCTTATCAGGAGCAGTGGTACCCGCAAAACAATTTCTACGGCGCGACTCTTCTTGCCTTGGACGAACAAGCGCGCCAAGTGGCAAAAGAGGCAGAGGCCGCCAGGAGCCAAGGGTTGGCCGGTGGAGGATTTCTGTCGCAAATTAGGTGCGATCCTCCGGGGTCTAATAAGAATTGCAAAGTTGTGACACCGGGAAGTTACTTAGGATCCCAGGTGAATAACTGGATTGGCGGGCCAAATAGGCAAATTTGGACCATTCTAAATTCCGATGATATCGCTGCCTATATAGCCGCCATAGCTGACGCCGGAATTAACCGGCTGACTAAAATGGGAGTGGATGGCTTAAGGGGGCAACTGGGAAACCAGACATCGGGCAGCTTTGAAACAGCAACCCCGCAAAACCCTTGCGGCGGCTTAACCGGAGACGCCTTCCTTGCTTGTATAGGATTTAATCAGGCAAATACTAATTTATTTGAAAACGATCGGCTCACCACCCAAGATTCTTTCAGCCCAGCCCTAACCGCCAGACAGGAGGCTAATTCCATCCTTACCCAGCTAGTCAGCGGCCAAACCGAATTAGTAGACGCCTTAGCCGAACTCCAGGCCTGCCGGCCGGAAGATACCGGCGTCTTGAACGAGCTAGGAGAAGCGCAAGCAACGCTTGATGACTTGCAAAACAAACTTGAAGATAATCTAAGTTTCTTAAATCCGCTTCAAGAGAATTATGATGCTATCAATAACCTAGAAAGCGGCGATTGGTCC
This sequence comes from Candidatus Paceibacter sp., assembly GCA_020724845.1. GTDB lineage: Bacteria > Patescibacteriota > Minisyncoccia > UBA6257 > 02-FULL-45-10c > DYGE01. Next base: position 29,428 of record DYGE01000008.1, on the reverse strand, counting down.
GGCTTGACGAATACCACCTTAGTCAATCGTGAACTTTCCGACCCGACCACCGCGGAAGAATTTTTGGCCTCGGTAACAGAAGATCAAACGGCAGTTAATGAAAACGTCGCGGCGCGCTTGCCGGTAATTGAAGGAGAGCTGCAAACATGCCAATCAGCTTTTCCGTCAAGCTAATTTTATTAAGCATCAACTAAGCCAATGGAAGCTATTGCTTCATACATAGGAGGGGGAATCATAGGAGGGATATCGCTATCCGCGATTATGGTTCTCATGGCCGTAGTCAACTACGCGCTTGGTTATATTTCCGGAATAGCGGTATTTTTGGGAGGCAATCTGGTCAATTGGGCGCTGAATCTGAATACGGCCGTGGTGCAAAGCCAAACCGTTCAGATTGGCTGGGTGATTGTCCGCGATATCGCCAATTTAGGATTCGTGCTCGCGATAATCTTAATTGCTTTTATTACCATCCTGCGGCTGGAAACTTTCCAGACCAAGCAGATGCTTACCAAGCTAATCATCGCCGCTCTCCTAGTCAACTTCAGCTTGGTAATTGCCGGGGTGTTTATTGACTTTGCCGGCATTTTAACCGACTTCTTTATTAACGCTTCCACCGGGGGCGGGGGCGTAGCCAATTTTGAAAAAATCGGCAGCGGCTTAGCTAACGCCTTCCAAGTCCAGCGCTTTCTTCAAGTGCCGGAAGATCCCGGTAAAGTTCTAAAATTGGTTGCCGGAAGCGCCGGATTAGGGCTGCTCTCCTTCGTAGCCTCTATCTTCTTTGTCACCATTTTCACGGTAATAGCAGCTATGACGCTGTTCTCTCTTTTCGCCATGCTTTTAATAAGATATATGGTTTTGAACGTTCTACTCATCTTGGCTCCGCTTGCCTGGCTGATGTGGATTTGGCCGCAAACATCGGGGCACTGGCAAAGATGGTGGAGTGAATTCTTCAAATGGGTATTTTTTGCCCCGTCGTTATCTTTCTTTATCTACCTAGCCCTGAAATTGGCCGAGACCAACCCTACCGGCGCGACCACATATAGCTTGGGATCAGCCAAGTCCTTATTCAACCTGGATCAGATCGGGATATCCATAGCTGACGTTGGAGGCATAGTCGGCCAGATGGTTGCGATAGTGGGACTGCTCTTCGTTGGAATGAAGGTCAGCTTGGACGCGAGCATGATCGGCGCCGACGCCGCTCTCAAGTACACCGGAATGGCGAAAGACTGGGCCATTGGAAAGACAACCGCTGCGCCAAGGAGGGCGCTTGTTGGCGGAGGAGCTAAGCTTGTTGAAGGCGCGCTAGGATCTAGGCCGATGCAAGGACTCTCTTCTTTCTTAATGAAGAGTCGTTTAACTCGAGATGTAGGCCGAGGCATCAAAGGGCTAGCGGCTCAAGCAAGGGCCGGGTTTACTACCGAAGAAGATTACAAGAAATTTCAGCAAGATTATTCTAATAAGCAAATTTATAACGATGAAGACTTATTGACCCAGGCTAAATTAGTGTCCGGGCCGTTAGGGAACCCGGCAGAGCAATCAGCTATCGCAGTCGAACTTGCGAAACGAGGGCTGACCAGCAAGCTGGAATCGCAAAAAGGCGGAGGAGTTGCCCTTGAAAAATTAATAAAAACCGCTCAAGACACGGGGCATGGAAAGGATATTATGGACACAAGGCCGGATTTGGCAAGGTTTATCGGCAAAGAACCTAAAGAGATTTTGAGTAAAATTACAGATCCGCTGAAGATAGCGCCAGAAGCTCTTGAGAAGTCGGAAATATTCGCTGATCTGGATAAAAATACCATAAAGAGGATCGCTTCCAGGGGCACGCCAAAACAAAGGGCTGCCTTAATTTCCGGATGGGCCGCGACTCAAGACAAAATAGAATCACTGCGCAAGCTGTCTGAAACCGGATCGGGGGCTGAAGAGAAGTCAAGGGCGAAAAGGGAATATGCCGCATTAGGTAAAAAATTAGAAACGATAACCCCTGAATTAATAAGTAATACCGGAATGCATGAATATATAACGGATGAAAGGCTGGCTACGCTAGCAGAAATAGAAAAGACAGTGGAAACAAGCGGAAAAATCGCCGAAGATGAAGAAGATGATGAGGAAGAAGAGAGGGTAGAGGGTAAATAGAAAATTTAAAAAATGGCAAACCAAAATGAAAAAATGAAATTTTCTGACTTACCAGAAAAAGTGCAAAACTGGCTCTCCTCGCCGGAGTCAGCCCTTTTGGTGGCTGAATTAAATAGACGACTAGGGCAAAAAGGAGTAAGACAAGCCATTATTCCAAGAACTATTTACAAATTAGTCACCAAGGAATTAAGCCCGGCGAGCTTTATAAATGAGATAAGCGAGGGGCTTAAAATAAACTTTCAGACTGCCAAGACGGTTTCTGAAGATATCGTCACAAAAATATTAAGCCCGGTTGAGGGGGAGTTAAGAAAATACGTTGATATAGATATAAGGGCAATCCGGTTTGGCGAGCCGCGACAAAAAACGGCTGAATTCCAGACGCCGCCATTAGCAGAACCAGGGGTTGAGCCGGAAACTGCCGAAGTTGCAACTGCGGAGCCGTCCTCGGAAGAGCCGGCGCCGTTGTCCGCGATCCCTACGGTTGAAGAAAAGCCGACTCCGCCTCCAGCGCCTCCAACACCCAAACCAGTTCCACCGACAGATAAAATAGAAGAGCCGTCCGAAGCGCCAAAACCAATGGAGGAGGTTGCCGGCTTATCAAAAGGACCCAGGGTGGATTTAGAATCCTTCGAAAAAACAAAAGCTTATCCGTCTCCGCCGCGCGTTCCTGCTCCGCCTCCGCCAGAACCAAGAGAAGTTCCGGGGCCGAAACGCGCTGAAGCAGGAGCGGCGCCCTTGCCGGAAGCAGCAAGCCCCTTCTATCTGCATCAAGAAAAATCCATCTTTACTCCGCCCACCAAAGAACAGCTTTCCGCCCGAAGGCCGTCCTTGAATATTAAGGTAAAAAATTATTCGCAAGCAGAAGAAGAAAAAAAGAAAGGAATTCCAGTACGCCTGGAAGCGCCAGACGACCAACCAACAACCGACAACTCACAACCTATAATAACTAAGATTACAGCTCCGCCGATGCCTAAAGCCAAAGACGAACCAAAACAGGAAAGGCCGCGAACGACATTACCGGCTAAAGCGCCGAGTCCGCCAGCCCCGGCTAAGCCGGTTAGCAGAGAAAAAGCTCCGGAATATTTAAGCGCCAGGCCCAAAGCGCCCAGCCAGCCGCCGACAGAGGAGCAGAAAAAGAAAAGATCAAAGCTTGTGGTTGAGCTGGACAAAAAGCCGACCAACAACCGGATAGTGCATTACAACGGCAATCGAACTCCGGTTAATAATTTAGGAATACCTAAAAAGGAAGTCAGCGATGACAACGTTGTAGACCTAAGAAAATTAAGATAGGCAATAAACGTGCAATTCCAAGTACCACAATTCATAGAAACAGAAGACAAAATCATCGGGCCGCTGACCCTTCGGCAGTTTTTGTATCTTGCGGCCGCCGGAGCAGTCGGCTTCGCCCTCTTCTTCTTTCTTTCTACTCCGGTTTGGCTATTAATAACCAGCATCTTCACGCTTATAATGGCCGCTTTTGCCTTCATTAAAGTAAATGGCCGCCCCTTGTCAGTCACTGCTCTTGCTGCCTTAAGTTTCTACTGGAAGCCCCGCCTATATCTCTGGGAGCGAAAGGCGGAAGCAATAAAAGCGCCAGCCCTGCCGGAAGGAGAATCTAAGATAACTGTGGTAAAATCAAAAATCAATGATTTATGGGACCAGCTCAAGACCAGCAAACAGCCGGTGCCAAAGCGGGAAAAGCCCATTAAACAGCCGGTAACCGAAAAAATAAAGACTCCGCAGGAAAGATATGAGGTAATGCAGAAAATCACCGGCGAGAAAGAAAAAGCAAGGAGAATAGATTATAGGTAATTTGAGGTATAATAATAATGTAATTATGGCAGACAAAAAGAAGGAGGCTTCGGCCACACAACAATTTATAGAAATTAAGGCGATTGAACGAGACGTTATCCGCCTAAAAAGCGGGTCGCTTAGAAAGGTCCTCTTGGTTTCCGGAATCAACTTTGCCTTAAGATCAGAAGAGGAACAGGGCTTGATTACCTATGCCTTTCAAGGATTTTTGAACTCCCTGGATTTTTCCGTCCAATTTTTCATTCATTCCAGAAAATTAAACATTGAGGGGTATTTGGGGAAATTAGAAGAGCAGGAAGCTAAGGAAGAGAATGGGCTTCTTAAAAATCAGATTTCTGAATATAAAGAGTTTATTAAAACTATCGTGGGAGAGAATGCTATTATGCAGAAGCGATTTTTCGTGGTTGTTCCTTATGATCCAATCCAACTGCCAACCGGAGGGCTGAATATTATGGATAAGCTGTTCGGAGGCAAGGGAGCCGCCCAATCAGAAGAGCAGAAAGGCGAACAGGCTTTTGAGGAACAATTGGAACAGCTTAACCACCGGGTTGATGAAGTCGTCGGAGGATTAAATCAGATGGGATTAAGAGCCATACCATTGAATGACGATGAGTTGGTTGAGTTATTCTATAATCTTTATAACCCGGCAACGATTGAAAAAAGCGTTGACTTAGAATTAGAAAAATAAAAACATGCCAGACGAAAAAGCATTAATAAACGCAATTGCCCCTCCCGGCATTGAAATAGATTCCAATTATTTAAAAATCGGCGACAAATTTGCCAAGACCATTTTTATCTTCACCTATCCCCGATACCTCTCCACCGGCTGGTTCTCCGGAATCATAGACATGCCGGAACTCTTGGATATCTCTATTTTCGTCCATCCGGTTGAAACCCCGCTGGCCCTAAAGCGGCTAAGAAAAAAGGCCGCTCAAGTAGAGTCGCAAATTATTGAAAAGCAGGAAAAAGGCAAAGTCCGCGACCCGCTTTTGGAAACTGCTTACCAAGATATTGAATCGCTCCGGGACGCGCTTCAGCAGTCCAGAGAACATTTATTCAACGTCGGCGTATACATCACCATCTACGCGGATACCCTAAAAGATCTCAAGAAAACCGAAACCAGCATCAACTCTTTGCTAGAAAGCCGTTTGGTTTACGTAAAGCCGGCTCTATTCCAGCAAATTGAGGGGTTTAATTCCTCTCTTCCACTAGGCCAAGACAAGCTGCTGATTCATGCTCCACTAAATTCCGGCCCGCTATCTTCTATTTTCCCCTTCACTTCCGCGGAGCTTACATCGGACGATGGGATAATGTACGGCATTAACAGGCACAATAACACCCTGATAATCTTTGACCGATTTTCTCTGGAGAATGCCAATATGGTCATTTTCGCAAAGTCCGGAAGCGGAAAATCTTACGCGACTAAATTGGAGATTCTGCGCCTCTTGATGATGGGGGTGGATGTGCTGGTCATTGACCCGGAAAATGAATACCAGAACCTCGCTTCGGCGGTTGGAGGAAGCTACTTCAAAATATCTCTCGCCTCCGACCACCACATCAATCCGTTTGATATACCGATGATTCCGGAAGGCGAGGATCCGGCAGATGTGCTGCGGTCTCATATAGTAAACCTGGCCGGATTGCTTAAAATCATGCTCGGAAAAATAACTCCGGAAGAAGACGCTATTTTAGACCGGGCCATCGGCGAGGCCTACGCTTCACATGACATCGTTCCCGGAAAAGACTTCTCCAAGGCAGCGCCGCCCCTGCTGGAAGACCTCCAGAAAATCCTGGAAAATATGGAAGGTGGCCGCGGATTGGCGGATCGGTTATACAAATATACCCAGGGCAGCTATGCCGGGTTCACTAATCAACCGACTAACGTTGACGTCAAAAATCGCCTAATCGTATTTTCCATCCGCGACCTGGAAGACGAGCTCCGGCCGATTGCTATGTATATAGTATTAAACTTCATCTGGAGCTTAATCCGCGCCCAATTGAAAAAGAGAGTGCTGGTCATTGACGAAGCCTGGGTGCTGATGAAATACGAGGATGGGGCGACTTTCCTGTTCGGTCTAGTAAAACGCTGTCGGAAATATTTTTTAGGAATAACCACTATCACTCAAGACGTTGAGGATTTTCTAAGATCGCCCTACGGCCGGCCGATTATCACTAACTCCTCTCTCCAGCTTCTTCTCAAACAATCTCCTGCGATGGTTGACTTGGTGGCAAAGACTTTTAATCTGACCCAAGGAGAAAGAAGCCTCCTTCTTGAAGCCAATGTCGGCGAAGGGCTGTTTTTCGCCGGCCTGAATCACGTGGCCATTCAAATTATCGCGTCTTATCTGGAAGACAAAATAGTCACTACCAAACCGGAGCAAATTCTAGAGCAAAGAGATAAAAAATAAACACGCGCAATGGAAAAACACCAACCAAAACTTAACATTGCGGATATAGTTTTTATCACCCCTTACTACCTTTTGGCCGATGGCATTGGTATAGTCCTATTCTTTTTCGGCTTGGATGATTTTTTCATCTTGGACGCCATACGCTTTCCGGCTACGCAGGTATATTTAAGAATGAGCGGGGTTAACGCGACCTTTGACCTCATTTCCAACCTGCTGGAAATGATACCTTACGCGGGCGCCCTGCCGATATCTACAATCGGTTGGATTTTAACTATCATGGCCGACCGCAGCGCCGTAGTTTCCGCGGGAATTGAAACCGCCGGAAGAGTCGTCAAGCCGCTAGATAAAAAAGGCAAAGTAGGCGCGGGCGCGCAAACAGCCGGCAGAGGACCGACTGTTCCCACGGCCCCCAAACCAGAATTAGCGGGCAGTAATTAGTAATCTGGCAAAATGTTTAAATTAACAAACAAATTTAACAAACTTTCTGTCCGACTGGCAGTCGTTCTTGTTGTTGGTTGTTGGTTGTTAGTTGTTAGTTACACAGGCGCCCAAGTCGCGCCGCAGTTTCTAGTATCCTGGCAGGCCGCCAACTACGTTCCACCCGACTATCAGGGGCTGATACTTCCCAGCAATAATTCGCCGGTAGAAATCTCCTTTGACCTAATTGATAATGGAAGGGTGGTCAATTTATCCAGATATAATATTCGCTGGTCTTTGGACGACAAGCTGTTCGCCTCCGGCCCCGGATTGAAATCGGCAAGTTTTCTCGGCAGCAGCGATGATCAGACAATCCGGATCACGGTAGCCGGCTACAACGGAGTTGATTTGGATAAATTTGTGGAAATCCCAGGCACCCGGCCGGAGGTTGTCATAGAGGCCAAATCCCCAACCAGAACCAGAGGATTAGGAGAGCAAGAATTTGCCGCTTTGCCTTATTTCTTTAACGCAGCAAGCTTGAGCGAGCTATTGTTCTTCTGGAGAGTAAACGGCCAGCAAGTTGATCAAGCAGCCGCCAACCCTGAAGTGCTGACACTGAACCTTTCTTCCGGAGATGCTCCGGCCCAAACCGAAATAGTCATTTCCGCTAGCGTCCAAAATGTTTTTAACATTTTAGAGGTTGCATCCAAACTGACAACTTTTATTATTCAATAATATGAAAAATAGTTCCACATTTAAAATACTAACTGTCCTTTTTCTGACGATCGCCATCCTATTTGGATTTAGCCAAGTAGGACTAGCGGCAGAAGAATCGCTTCTAAGAAGAAGCTTCAGAACTGTCACGAATGTACTACCTGGCGGATCATTAATCAATGCGGGAGTTGATTATTTTACGGGAGGTAAAAGCGCTAGCACTGGCGGAACAAAAGAACCTGTTTGTCCGCCCGGAACTACATTGGACCAGGCAACGTCCAAATGCAGGACATTAGAAAACGCGGTAAAAGTTACCGATGGTCAAGTGTCTTACCGATGTGATAATGGCACGCCTTATTATAGAGCCGCGGACGGAAGCGTAAAACCAATACCCGGCACTTCTTTGCCAGACCCTCAAAGCTCCCAACTCATTGGTTGCATGATCAACCCAACTAATTTCACGTCACTAGAAAACATACCCACAGCAGTCACTCAAGAATTGCAGGGGTATCAGCTCGCGGTCCCTATCCCTTGCCAGCCGGGAGTTGGTGGCGATTGTCCGGAACTCCTATCCGGCGATCCCCAGCTTCTTTCAAGGTACATCGCGAGAATTTACCAATTCGCCCTGATGATAGCCGGCCTAGTTGCTTTCGGCTCAATCGTTTTCGGAGCGCTTCAATATGTCCTCTCCGCCGGAGGAGTCAGCACCCAAGAAGAAGCGAGGGGGCGAATCACCCAGGCGGTAGTGGGGCTAATTCTTCTCTTGGGGGCGACAGTGATCCTCGGAACCGTGAACCCAGACCTTTTAAATATAAGGAACCCGGAAGCGCCCCCTGTTAATATTGACGAGATTATCCAGAGAGCGCAGGTAGCCCCCGGAGCCGGAGGACAGTCACAAACCATTGCGGGCGACACTCGCGGCGCCGGAGGAGTGCCCCTTTGCAGCGCCGGCACCTACGACAAAACCAGCATCACTATTGGCGGAAGGGAGCAGTTGGAAGAATTCACCTGCAAAAAATGCGTTCTTGGCGCAGAATTCACTGGACCTAATAAATGTGAATGCCAGAGCGGATTCTCTTTTTACGCGCCGGATGGGTGGTGTATAGCAAACACAAGCTGCATAAATCAAGGCGGCAAAGTTGAGGGCGGACAATGCGTAGTCCAAGTTTTTCAACAATCGGAAGCGTGTACTAGTAAAGGGGGTGTCTGCAAACAGACTGGGAGCAGCGCCTGTTTAGGAGGAAGATTTGAAGCCGGTATTTGTCCTGGACCGGCCAATATCCAGTGCTGCATACAATAAAATATGAAAAAATATTTAAAATACATAGCGATAATTCTAGTAATCACGGCAATTGCCGGAGCGGTATACTATTTCTTTTTCCGGGAAAGAGAGGCTTTGCCGGAATTCATTGGCGGCCTTTTCCCTGGGTCAGAAAAAATTGACAGAGAGATAGCCGAGCCGGAAGAAGCCGAAGAGCCCCAGTTGCAGGCCCTGGAAGATTTTCCAATTTTTGATTACTGGATAAATGTGGAAACTGGCGACTTTTATTATGTAACCCTCGCCGGCCAAGTAGTAAAGGAAACGGAAGCTGGAGAGCGATCCACCGTTAATTCCCAGATCATTACCAGATTGAACCGCGTGACCGCCTCCCCGAATGGCCGCTATGCGCTAGCAAAATTTAACTATCCGAATCTCCCAACTTTTGGTATTTTTAATACTGCCACCGACAGCTGGCAGCCGCTTCCGGAAAATACCATCGCCGCCGCTTGGTCGCCGGACTCTCAACGATTGATATACGCCAACGAAAACTCTCTAAACATCCTGAATCTAAGCAATGGCAGAAGCAGCAAGGCACTTGATCTAACCCAAAAAGCCCTGGAGCTCGATTGGGTATCTGATGAACTGGTATTTCTTTCCGTTCCGGCATCGGTAGAGCACGCTTCGTCAATCTGGTCATTAAACCTCTCTAACAACCGGCTAACCCCGCTCTTTGAAGACGAAATTGGATTGACTGCCAAGTGGTTTGAAAATAGCGATTTAGGCCTGGCGCTGTTCAGCGTCAACCGAAGCCCATTCATCAGCTTAGTGGATCACGCCGGAGAAGTATTGAACGTTTTCAATTTTACCACCCTGCCGTCAAAGTGCCTTATCTATCTTGGCAGCAAGCTCTACTGCGCGGTGCCGAAAAACATCGGCTTGAATACCGAGTTGCCGGATGATTACTATAAAAAATCGGTTTATTTTGACGACGCTCTTTATGAGATAGATCTTACCGGCGCAGGTGTTTTCGAGCTAACAACCGAGAACAAGAATGTAGCTATTGATGCCGAACATTTAGAAGTATATGCCGGCAGGCTGTACTTCAAAAACCGAATTGATAACAGATTTTATAGTTTCAACCTAGAATAGAAAATATGTGAAAACAAAAGTCCCGACGCAACGTCGGGACTTTTATAGTTCAGTCGGCCTCACCACGATATGCCTAGCCGCTCCCTCTCCTAAACTTTCTGTTCTTACATCCGGCCTGGTTGCAAGCTCCACATGCACGATTCGGCGCTCATAAGAATTCATTGCCGGAAGTTCAACGTCTTTCTTTTCTGCCAAAACTTTCCTGGCCGCCGCTTTCGCCAGCTCGGCGATAATTTGCTCCCTCTCTTTTTTGTAGTTGTTAACATCTACATTAACTTTTTCTATGTTCAGCTTCCTGGCGATTATTTTGGCGATATGTTCCAGATCCATAACCAGCTTGGGCAGAAATTTTTTCACCAATCTTTCATCATGAATAAAAATGGCGAGTCGGTTAGATTCCGAATCTGCTTCCACAGAAAAATCGAATCCGCCGGCATTAAGTATTTCTTCAATTTTTTGTTTGAGGGATTCCATGTTCTTTTTTTTCTTCGCCCAAGTTAAGAGTTTTATTGATATATATTTGCTGGCCAACCGAGAATACTGATGTTACCAGCCAGTAAAGTCCTATGGCCGACGGCAGGTTATATAAAATAACCACTGTAAGTATCGGCCCGAAATAGACCATTTGTCTTCCGATCTTTTCCGGAGGAGAAAGCTCTCTTCCCTTTTCAATCTTCGGAAGCATCAGGCGGCCCTGAAGGTATTGGGCAACAGCCGCCAAACTAACCATAAGAATACTCTTTTTATCAAGATCTATCAAGCCTAACAGCGTCGTGTGAAGAAATTCCGGCCTCATCACAAAATCATATAAGCGATCCAAGACCTCCGGGGGAAAGCCAGCCAAAAACACCCTATAAATGGCAATCAGCACCGGCAACTGTATCAAAAGCATTAAAAACCCCGCAAAAGGGTTAACGTTATGTTTTTTATACAACTCCATCATGGCTTGAGCCTGCTTTTCCCTGTCATTTTTATGATCGTGCTGAATTTTGGTAAGTTCTGGCTGAAGCCTCTGTATTAAGATCTGATTTTTGGCGCTTTTATAAAACAGCGGCAGAAAAACAATCCGGATTATTACGGTCAACAAAATAATTGCCAATCCCAAATCTTGGAAGGTAACTTCGTTATAAAGAAAAATTAAGATGTTTAAGAGCGGATCTTGAAAAATTGTTTGAAACATAAGTAAATGTTTTATTAATACTGGTAAGTATTCCTAAATAGATTTTACTACAAAACGGCTAGCCGGGCTAACTTATTTGCCACTTGGCAGCTTATTTAAAACCTCTTCCAATTTTCTCAAAATCTCTTCTTGTTCCAGCTTGCCTACCGCCGGGTTCGCGATAATTAGAAAATCTCCCGCATCTTTGGATTTTCTTGGTTCCAGCTTTGAAAAAATCGTCCTCTTTAGGTTGTTTCGGGCAGAAGCCCTAGAAAAAACTTTTTTGCTGATTATAACTCCGTAGCGCGGATATGGACTTTCCGGGTTAGGAAAAATTTTTATTGAAAAAAAAGGGGTTCTAATAACCCGGCCTTCTTTTTTTGGTAAAAATTGTATTGGAAGACGATATTTTTTCGCTAGCATTTGGAAATTCCACAACTACCAAGCGCGGTTTCGCTGCTGTCGTCCCTATACCGCAAGGCGCTTGCGCCCCTTTCTCCTTCTCTCCTTCAACACCCGTCTTCCGCCCTTGGACTTTTTGCGCTTTCTGAAGCCGTGACTCCTGGCCCTTTTACGTTTTTTAGGCTGATAAGTCTGTGACATGGATTAATACTTGCTGACCCTTAATTATAAGCTATTTTATTATACAAGATTCCCCCTGAATTATGCAACTGGCCCCGGCCTTTGTCGAAAAATAATCGGCACTACCCAATATTTACCTAAAAAACGCAAATTACTATAGACAAACAAGGAGCTTTAAAGGCATAATTTAAAAAATATGAAACTTCAATCCTTAAAAATTGTTTTCCACAGGAAATTCACAGATTATTCATTTGCGGCCGTTTGACTATTGATGGCGCGAAAGTAGAATTAAAAATAACGTCGCAAATTTTATCACCAATTACTTTTATGGATTTCGATCAGCTTTGGCAAACTGCCTTAGGAGAAATAGAGGTTCAAATTTCCAGGCCAAATTATGTAACTTGGCTAAAAAACAGTCAGCTGGTCGACAAACAGGATGGGATCGCGCTTATTAGCTTGCCCAATAACTTCGCGAAAGAGTGGGTAGAAAATAAATACCAAAAAATTATTCTTAGCACTCTTAGAAATCTTGATGAAACTACGAAAAAAATCCAATTTACCGTAAAAAACAAACCAATCCAACTCAATCCTTCCAGAAAGAGAAGGGCGCCGGCAGATTCCAAGGCTCAATTGGCTTTTGAAGAACTAAGGATTGATCCTGAAACTAATTTAAATCCAAGGTATAATTTAAACTCCTTTGTCGTTGGAAAAACTAACGAACTTGCTTACGCGGCGGCTACTGCCGCGATTGATGAAATCGGCAGAAAATACAATCCATTATTTATTTATGGCGGCGTAGGCCTCGGTAAAACCCATTTAATACAAGCAATTGGGAATGAAATAAAAAAGAAGTACGACAACAACGTAAAAGTTAAGTACGTTTCTTCTGAAAAATTCACGAACGACGTTATCTACGGAATCAGAAATAAAAGAATGGAGGATATGAAAGAGAAGTATCGCAACGTTGATGTTTTAATTATTGACGATATTCAGTTCATCGGCGGCAAGACATCTACCGAAGAAGAATTTTTCCACACCTTTAATTCCCTCTATGAAAATAATAAGCAGATTATAATTTCTTCCGACCGGCCGCCTAAATTCGTGCCTACACTGGAAGAGCGCCTGCGCTCCCGTTTTGAAGGGGGAATGATAGCTGACATCGGCTATCCGGACTATGAGCTTCGTCTGGCGATTCTCAAGACTAAAATACAGGAACGGGGCATTTCTTTGCCGGACAATATAGTAGAGTTCACCGCTAATAAAATACAGAAAAACCTGCGTGAATTGGAGGGGGTCCTAAATAGGATACTTTTCTATCAGGAAACCAAAAATGGGCTTTCTTTAAGGGCGGTGGAAGAAATTGTTGATGAAACCATACAACAACCGACAAAGAATATAAGCTCTAATCAAGTAATCAAATCAGTGGCCGACTATTACGGCATACCCTCAAACGAATTAACGGGCCGATGCCGGCAAAAGAGCATAGTAGAGCCAAGGCAAGTGGCAATGTATCTATTAAGAGATATCCTTGGATTATCCTACCCGGATATCGGCCAAAGGCTTGGAAAGCGCGACCATACCACCGCTATTTACGCTTACACTAAACTTTCTGAAGAAATTAATAAGAATCAAGATTTAAACCAGAAAGTTATAGCGATCAAAGATTTGATATATAAAGAATAGCCGAGATAAGTTTTTGCCTCTAATAAGTTGTTGACAAATATGTATAAAACATATCAATAAGCTTATACATATGAAAATTTATCCCCAGCTTTCACCCAATAAATGCGGAGAATATTAATTCTATCAACAGCTTAAATAGTCTTAAATCTTAGTTTTCCACAATATTAACAACCACTAATACTAACTACTAACTATATAAATATAAAAAATATATTTAGTAGTGAATCTGAAAATGAAACTAGTAATTTTGAAGAAAAACTTAAAAGACGGTCTTAGCGCGGTTGAAAGAGCAACTGCTGAAAATTCCAATTTGCCTATACTAAAAAACGTTTTGATTAAAACGTATAATAATAAAATTCAATTATCATCTACTAATTTGGAATTAGCGATTACTAAACTAGTATCAGGCAAGATCGTTGAAAATGGCAGTATTACCGTGCCTTTAGGAACTCTTTTATCAATTACCAATAATATTAACGATGAAAGAATCAACTTAGAGGTAGAAAATAATACTCTAACCCTAAAAACCGATAATTATCAGGCAGTGATTCAAGGACTGCCAGAGGAAGAATTCCCGATTATCCCAAGAATAGAAAATAACAAGAATTTTCTTAAAATTAACAGCTTGCTGTTTAAAGACGCTTTACTGAAAGTGATTAATGCCGCTCAATTATCGGAAATTAGGCCGGAGATCAGCGGTGTTTTGCTGGACTTTCAAGTTACAAATTTGAAATTAGTGGCAACCGACAGTTTTCGTTTAGCTGAAAATACTATTACGGAAAATAATTTCGAATCCACTTTCCCAAGAGGTTTTAAAATAATTATTCCCTTAAAGACATCTCAAGAGATTTTAAGGACTATTTCCGAAGGGCCGCTAACATTATTCATTGATCCGAACCAAATACTTTTTAAAAATGACAGTTTGGAAATTATTTCGAGATTGATTGACGGGTCGTATCCTGATTATGAACAAATAATTCCAAAGGATTTTGAAACCGAAATGACGATTGAAAGAGAGCATCTGGTGAATGCCGTGAAATTAGTCAGTTCTTTTAGCGGAAAGATTAATGACATTAAATTAAGATTAAAGGAAGGAAATAAGTCTTTGGAAGTTTATTCAGTAAATCAATACCTGGGAGAAAACAGGTATTTAATCCCGATAAAATCAAAAGGAGAAGCTTTTGAAGTTTCCTTTAATTGGAAATACTTACTTGACGGACTAAGAAATTTTTCTTCTCAAGAGATTCTTTTAGGCGTGAATAGCGATACTAGGCCCACAGTAATGAAAAACCCGGAAAGAACACCTTATTTCTATATAATAATGCCGATTAAGTCTTCCTAGACTTACCTAAAAAGAATTATCTCTTTTATAATTTCGTTACCGAATTCATCTATCACTTTTAGCTTCAGGGAATTTTGCAGTTGAGTATTTTTTGAGACTAGGTTAAATTGATATAAAATTTCTTTATTTTCTTGGGTGATTATTCTGTTATCCATTAACAAATCATTAAAGAAAAGCTGGATATTTCTTATATTGAATTTAGCGGAAATTTGAGCTTGAACCGGAATAGTTCCTTTTATAAAACTTCCGTTTTCCGGATAAGTAATGTTAATGGAAGAATTCAAATCGGCAACTTCTGAATCTAAATTGGCCCCGAATGGTATTAATTGGTTATAGATTCCGGAAAAATTAGGAATTGTTGTTTCAGCCCAGCGCAGGACTGGGGCTTCCCAATTTTCAAATTGTGAATCATTTTCCGGATTAGGCGGCATATTCCCTTGAGGATCGTTTTTCTCCACATAATATAAAATGTTGTGTATCTGGGGATATGATTGCGACCCTATTTTATAATTAGTTATATATTCTCCCCGTAGAATCGGCTTTGTAGTTAGAATAGGTTCTGGATTATTAAAAGAAATTAGCGATCTGTCTTTCAGCGCTTCTTCCATAAAGGCGCTCCAGATCGGTATAGCGGCTAAAAGACTGGAGCCCCGCTGTTCCATAGGCGCGTTATTATTATTTCCCGACCAAACACCAACTACCAACTCTGGGGTGTAGCCAACAGTCCAGGCGTCGCGGTAGTCGTTGGTTGTTCCGGTTTTCAAGGCGACTTGATGGCCCGGGAAAATAGTCAAGGGAAGGCTGGAGCTAAATAAACCGGCTCGCTCTCCGATATCGGTCAGGATGTTATTTATTATTCTCGGGTATTGGGGGTCAATAACTCTTTGAGAAATATCTTTATACTCCTCTAAGACATTTCCCTTAGAATCAGAGATTCTTAAAATAAGCGTTTGATCATGTTTTACCCCTTCTTGAGCAAGCACAGAGTAGGCATTAACTAAATTGGCTAAAGTTACTTCTCCTCCTCCGAGAACTAGGGAAAGACCATAACGGCTTCGCTCTGTTAAATTAGTCATCCCGAAATTCTGGGCATTTTTAAGTACATTGTCTATTCCCGCTAGGTAAAGAACTTTTACTGCCGGGACGTTTATTGATTGGGCTAAAGCTGTCCTTAAAGTAACGGGGCCCCTGAATGTTTCATCAAAATTTTGCGGATGAAAACACTCTTTTTCATTATTTGAAAAATTAACTAAAACTGGACATTTTGGGTTATTAGCGGCAAATTCCGTAGGCAGGTCAAAGACGATGGTATCCGGAGAATATCCTCTTTCAAATGCGGTAAGGTAGGCAAATGGCTTCATGGCGGAACCAGGCTGCCTTAGTCCTTGGGTGGCAACGTTAAAATTGCCTTCAAATCGGCAGTTAAGGCCCGGGTCGCAGTTTTCCGGCTCCGGATCCGCGAAATAGTTTTTAGAGCCTACCATCGCCAAAATTTGGCCGGTAGTGGCGTCTTGGGCTACTAGAGCGGAATTAAATCCTCGGTACAATTCTTTGTTCCTTTCCGCGCCCTCAAATACAACTTTTTCTGCCGCTTGCTGAAGCTCCCAATCTAGGGTTGTGGTAACGTTTAGCCCTGCGGTCCTGACAAAATCCTCGCCATACTTGCTGGCCAGATACTCTTGGACCTCCAAGGTAAAATGAGGCGCCTTGATGTTGGTTGCCTGCTCGGCAAAGGTATATTCAAAATTCTTCGCTCTTTCCTTCTCTTCTTCGTCTATATAGCCCAATTCAAACATGCTTTCTAAGACATTATTCTTTCTCCTCATTAAGTCATCCACATGTTTTCCCCAGGGGGAATAATAGCTGGTAGCTTGAGGCAGGCTTGCCAGAAGCGCTGATTCAGCCAAATTGAGTTCCTCTGCTGACTTATTAAAAAACGTTTTTGAGGCAGCCTCTACGCCATAAGCATTGCCGCCATAAGGCACTTGATTGAGGTATAGGTTTAATATTTCATCTTTTGAGTATTTTTTTTCTAGTTCGTAGGCGACCACCAGCTCTTTTATCTTTCTGATTATCGTTCTTTCAGGGCTTAGAAAAGCGTTTTTGGCCAATTGTTGGGTTATAGTAGATCCTCCCCTGGCCCGTTCGCGTTTTCCGGTTAGCGGTTCAATGATTGCTCCTTGGATGATAGAAAAGACATCAAAGCCGCTATGAGTGTAAAAATCCTTATCCTCAATAGAGATCGTAGCCCATTTTAAATGGTCGGGTATTTTTTCATAAGGAATAGTCGTCCGCTTTTCTTCTCCGTAGACTTCATAAAGAAGCACTTCGCCGGTGCGGTCATATATTTTTGTTGATTGAATTATCTGCCTAGTTTCAAATTGTTCCGGGTCCGGCAGATCTCTTAAAATGAACGCGAAAGTAGCCAGTCCGGCAGTTATAGCGAAAAGCAGGCATAAGAGGGCCAATAAGCCCCATTTTTTTAGCTTCTTCTTAGCCATACGATTTAAGTTCTTACTCTTCAAGTATAACATCGTATAACATTACGCATTAAAAAACAAGGCGGCTAAACAGCCGCCTTGTTTTTATCAAAGTATATTAAATGATTTCTATTTCTTCATCAGGGATCCTCTCCCCGATATCTTCATCTTCTCCTAGTCTTCTGTCGGGATCCAATAAATCTTCTCCCAAATCCTCGTCCCAGTCGTCATTGTTTATCGCTCTGGCCATAATTAAATGCGATTTTAATTATTATAAAAAATAAGTATATATAAGATTTATTCCGTGTCAATATCAGGAAACCAGCCTTGCCTGATTGGCGGCGGTAATGGCGATAGCCAGGCCGTCAATGGCGTCATCTAGCCCTGGCAGTTCCTGCACTCGCAGTATCTTAGAAACCATTTTAGCCACTGATTTTTTATCCGCCATGCCATAGTTGGTCACGGCTAGCTTTACTTCTGAAGGCCCGAATTCCTTAATCGGAATCCCGCTTTTTGCGATCTCCAGCAGAATCGCCCCGCGCGCCTGGGCGACCTCAATCCCCGTTTTTACGTTTTTGGCGAAATAAAGCTTTTCTATTCCTATTAAATCCGGATTATATTTCTTTATCAGCCGGGATATTTGATTGCCAATATCCAGAATAAGCCGCGGAGCTTCCTTGCGTTTTAACTCTATCACCCCATAGTCCAGAAGTTCCAATTTCTGGGGACCGGCTATGATCCCATAACCTATCCTGGTGCTTCCCGGGTCTATGCCTAGAATTATCATAAAGCGTTAGTAATTACCTTTTGGACGTCGTCGTGCTCCTCCAGGGAAGCGAGCAAGTTTTGGATAGCATCTTGAGCGCTTTTGGAGACTGGTTGCGGAAACTTCGCTTCCCAGCCGGAATTTTTCTTTTCGAACGACCAAAGGACGCTTCCGGGGTTAGCCATTTTGCCGCCGTTATTTCCTAAAATTGTCCGTATTTCCGAAATGGATCTGTTTCGGTTGTCGGTAATGATTTCAACAATTAACGCTATTCCTTCCGGCCCATACGCCTCAACTATCAAATCCTCCATATCTTTTATTTCGGAAGCTTTGGTAACTGCTTTGGATATATTATCCTGCGGAACATTGTTTTCCTTAGCTTTCTCTATTGCGGATCTTAGACGAGGATTGAATTGCGGATTAGGGTCGTCCTTGGCCGCAACCGATATCGCTTTTAATAATTTAGAAAAAAGCTGGCCGCGCTTCTTGTCCGCGGCTCCTTTCTTGTGTTTTATCTGTTTCCATTTGCTGTGACCGGCCATATGTTCCAATTATAAACGATTAAATTAGCCGCATAAAGAATAAAAATCCGCCAGGTCTGACTTGGCGGATAAATAATTATTCCATCTCCATCTCTCTGTATATTCCGGTATCTTCCTTAGCGGGAGATATTTCCTTGCGCTTATTGTAGTTGGGGCTGCCTTTTTCTTTCTTGATTCTCCAGCGTTTCTGGCCCTCCGTGTAGTCAATCATTATCGGCTCATCTTCAATAAACTTATTCTTTCCAGGCAGTACCAGCCCGGTTTCAGTGGTTCCGTCTGTGAAAACTATGGAGAGATTTTTTGTATCCAGTTGATGCAGTACATCAGCTCGCGAAACGTTTCTTTTCGCGTAATCCGGCTTCATCTCGTAATATTCTACGACATTGCCCATTGACGGCTTGTACCTGGTTCCGTCCGTCCACTCTTTCTTAAGGTACTTTATTTGCTTCGGCGGTTCGCCGAATCTATACGCCGGGTTTTCTCCGGAGTTTTCTTGGCTCGCGAAGACAAGTTTTACGTTGTAATTGTTTTCGGCATTATTCTTGTATAGGAATGGCACGTACCACCCCCGCTGATCAGGCGCGTCCTCCCAAAAGTCTATTGTCTTTTCTCCAACCCTGGCGATCTCTACGAATATCGGTTTTCTCTTTGGCGCGACTCTTCGCCGCTCCTTTTTCTCCAGAAACAAGACATTCATAAGATTATCATCCCTAAGCAAGTCGGTTACCTGCAGCGCTTCCCGCACCGGACCCACTTCATCGGGCAGGCCGAAACCAGTTTCTCCTTCTTTATCCGCGTCCAACAAGAAAACTCCTCGGCGCCCTTCGTAAATGTAGAATATCCGTATGGCTGGCTTTGATTCTCTCCGGCCGTCAACAATTCGGTATCCTTCTATGTAATTGCTGTTGTTGTCTTTGGGGTCTTCTGAATACAGAATCTTGTAACTGACGAACTCCACTTCGGTGGATTTTGATTTCCAAATAAAGTTGTTTGGATCATCCAGATAGGCGGGATTTGGTTCCTTGCGGTCAAATCTCCGCTTCAAAGACGATCTGGCTTGCTCAATTATTTTCAGCGCGCCTCGCCTCTTCGCTTCTTCAATCCGGCTTTCGGTAAAAGAAAAAGATTTAGAGATATCAGTGCTCAAGAATATTTGCTGGATATTATACCCTTTCCTTCTTTCTTCTTGGCCGCCGATACTCTGGCCGTAGCTGTAATAGTCGCGATAGCTGAAAGGCGAAGCCCCGATTAATTTCTCAAATTGATCATGAAGTTCAGCGACCCTTACTCGGTCGCGAATGGCTTTCACCACCTCCTCTTCGTGTTCCAAAAATTCTCTTAATCCGAAATACTCAACAAACCTGGCGTTTTGCTCATTTTTGTAATCTAGAATTGCGTCAAGTTCCACCAGCGCTTCATCCAATTTCTTTAAGACCTGTTCTTTGCTCAAGCGGCTATAATTTACGGCAAAACCATCTTTTGTCTTGTGCAGGAAATAAAGCCGGTCGGAATAAGCGAGTGCCGCCAGCTGTTCGTCTTCCGTCCAGCCTTTGGCTTGCGCTTGTTTGAGAAATTCGTCTCTGTAAGTCAGGGCGCACCCGGAACTTCCGAATGCTAGTAAAGCGGCCAGGAATGCTGCTTTCATGCTATTCTGCGCGCCTACTTTTTTCATCTCGCACCTCCGGGCGGCGTTCCGCGTTTGAGTTTCAGGAATAAGTCGATTAACTCATTCACGCTAAGGTTAAGGACTTGTTCACGAGCTGCCGGGTTGTTCCGGAAGTAATCTTCTATCCTCTTTATTTCTTGAGGAGTGAGCAGCGCTTGATGATTGTTCTGGATAAAGGCGGGAAGCCGTGTTTTATTTGAGTCGGTGGATCCTTCGGTTGGCGTGCCGCTTTTTCTGTAAGCGACTCTGGCCATATCCAAGATAAGTTCGCGCCGGGCATCCAGCCATTTCAAGGTTTTTTCCCTTCCGCCTAAAATGGTCGGATCGTAGTAGGCCGCCATAACGATGCGTAAGATAGAATTCTGATCTTTTCTTTTCTCATTCATTCCGGACCAGTAAACTGTATCCGAATAGAATTCCGGCACCACCTTTTCCCTGTAAAACTTCAGAAGCTCTGCCTTTATCTGCTGAGTTTTCTCAAAATAAGCGCGGTATCTTTCCTCGTCAATTACTAAATTTCCGCCCAAGTCGTATTGAAAAACTTCTTTTCTAACCTGTTTCCAGTTGAATCCGAAATATATTCTGCTAAGTTCGCGAACGACTCCGGAATAGGAATGAAAAAACAGATCAAGCTGGTTTTCCGGATATAACATCTCCGGAAAGCTTGCCTGGAGCTCTACGTCAAATCCGACAGAAGCTGGAAACTTCTGCAGATTTATATTGCCGTGAACCATTTCGTGTTGAAGCACTCCGGGGCTGCCGACAAGATAATCGCGAATTCTCGCCTGCGGGCTGTAGTAGATTACGCCGGTGTTCAGCCACGCCATGCCGAACACGTTTTGAGGCGTGTATCCCAGATGCAGCTCTCTAGGCACGAAGTCTGATTCTCGCATCGGGCGCGGCAAGCTATGAAGCTCGCGGAAAGTGATTTTGTGCTTATACCCGGGTATCGGCTTATCCAGCAGTTGCCGGAAGTCCTTCTCCGGGATTCCAAGTTTTTCTGCCCGTGATTTTACGGCCAGATCCGCGAAGTCCTTGTAGTAGGCCACATTGAGGGCGATTGCCCTTTTGGCCAATCCTTCAAAGTCTTTCGCGACTACCGCGAATTGCTCTTGGGTTATGACCTCTTGTTTGCCCGGATAAGTAACGCGTATTTTGCCGTCGTTCATGCGGACATAATGGTCAAATACCAAGACCATCTTGGTGGGCTTGTCTCGGTTAATGGCGCTGCTGGTGCTATCAAGATCCGTCACTACTCGGATGCTGTCGCTTCCGGCAATGCTCGGAGAATTTCCGTTTAAGCGCGGACGAGTCGCTTTTAAATAGCGATCGTACTCTTGAAGCTGTTTAAAGGAGTCTGTGGTTGTTATTACCCCTTCAGGAAAATAGTGGGGCAATTCCTCGGCGCAAGCTGATTGCTTATTAGCCAAGAGAAGCAGCGCTCCGAATAGGATATACAGCATTTTTCTTTGGGACTTCATTAATCCCTCCTGATTTGGTTATCAATTTAAGCTGTTTCTATCTTATCTTCTCCGGAGAAGGTTGTCAAAATAAAATTAAGTAACGCGGCTTATTCACAATTTTGCTTGCCAAACCGCCTCGCTTAAACATAAGATATAAGAAATGGCTCAGGACAACCTAAAACGCGTATTGGAGAAGTCCCGAAAAGCGGCGGAGGAGCGCGATGCGGAGCGGCGGGCGATGCAGAGGGGAATGCTTTATTTGGACTTTTCTGCCCAGCCGGTTGAAACCGACGCCCTAGAGCTTATTCCTGAAGAAAAAGCGAAAGAAGCCAAGGTCGCGACGGTTGAAAAAAAAGGAGATCGGGTAGTTTTTATCGCCTTTGACACAGAAGAGCCAAAAGCAAAGGATATATTGCAAGAGCTGGAAAAAAAGGGCTTTCAGCTGAAAACTTTTATTGTTTCTTTGGCCAGCCTTAATCGGGCTTGGGAATTTTACAGGTACATTACCAAAAAGACCGCGCCGATAACCGGGCGAATTGACGTTGACCGGGAAAGAATTGAAAGTTTAATAAAAAAACTTACCAAGCTCGAAGCGGTTAAATTAGAAATAGAAAATTTTGATTTCAAAAATTTCCCGACCGCCCAAATTTTAGAAATTATTTTAGCAGGGGCTCTAAGCAATCGGGCTTCGGATATTCATTTTGAACCGTCTAAAGACGCGATCAAAATACGCTACAGAATAGACGGGGATTTGCAAGATGTCATTACTAATTTAAAAATTACAATTTACGGCTATCTGACTTCTCGCATTAAACTGCTTTCCAATCTGAAGCTGAACGTGAAGGACGAGGCTCAAGACGGGAGATTCACTATCGGCCTTGGAAAGAAAGAAATTGAATTAAGGGTGGCGGTTGCCCCTTCGGAATTCGGCGAAGTTATCGTTATGAGGGTTTTGGATCCGGACGCCTTAGATTTGAGTTTGGGCGACCTTGGTCTTCGTGAAGATGATTTAAAAATTATTGAAGGCGAGCTGAAACGGCCTAATGGAATGGCGCTGAATACCGGGCCTACCGGTTCTGGAAAAACAACGACGCTTTATGCTTTTTTGAAACATAAGCGTTCGCCGAATATCAAAATCATTACTATTGAAGATCCTATTGAGTACCACCTGGAAGGAATTGAGCAAACCCAGGTCAATCCGGAAGCGAACTACACTTTTTCCAACGGTTTGAAGTCGCTGATGCGGCAGGATCCGGATGTTATTTTAATCGGGGAAATACGCGATAAAGAAACGTCAAAAATTGCCATCCAAGCGGCTTTAACCGGCCATTTGGTCTTTTCTACCGTCCACGCGAACCAAGCTGCCGGCGCCATTCCTCGCTTGATAGATTTAGGAGTTAAGCCGACCAGCATCGGCCCCTCTCTGAATTTGGTTATCGCCCAGCGCTTGGTTAAGCGGCTTTGTGAGAATTGTAAAATGGCGGATAAGGACGCGGAAAAATCAGAAAAAGAATATCAGAAATTCGTAAATTCTCTTCCTGATCGGGTTAATAAGAAAAATTATGAAAAAATAAAAATTTTTAAGCCAAAAGGATGCGAGCAATGCGGCAACCTCGGATATCGCGGAAGAATTGCCATCTACGAACTGCTTCAGGTCACCAAAGAAATGGAAATGCTGATGAATAAGAGCGCCGGAGAAATAGAGATCCACGATTTTGCCGTCGGGCAGGGAATGGTAACGATGCAGCAGGATGGATTATTAAAAGTTATCTCTGGAATTACGACAATGGAAGAGGTCGAAAAAGTAACTGGCCCGGTAAGAACATAATTAACATAGAAACATAAAAACAGAAGAACAAAGAAACAGAAAAAGAATTGAAAATAATAAAAAGCTTTGTTCTGTGGGCAAATCCCGTAAGGGAAAAGTGGAACTTTTCTAAACAAGTTTAGAAAAGGATAGAATTGTTATTGGGAGTGACCTCGCCTGAGCCAAGTCATCCTATCAATAAAGCAATTCCCGCCCACAGAACAAAGCTTTCTATTAGAGTTATAACAAATATAGAGAACTATTGAATTATAGGGAGTATATCATAAAACATATTAGTTGTCAAGTACTATGAAAGATATAAAATTGTCAGGCGCTATAAATAAAACTAAAGATGATTCCGCGGTTGATCTGGCTCTTCGGCCTACTAACTGGGCTGATTACGTTGGTCAGGAGAAGGTAAAGCGCAATTTGCGGGTAATTTTGGATGCGGCCTTGAAAAGGAATGAGCCCTGCGACCATCTTTTGTTTTATGGGCAGGCCGGCCTTGGCAAAACTACTTTGGCTCATCTGGTCGCTAAGGAAATGAATGCCAGCCTGAAGGTCACTTCCGGTCCGACGCTGGAAAAGATGGGAGATTTAGCTGCGATTTTAAGCAATTTGGAAAAAGGCGAAGTTTTGTTTATTGACGAAGCGCATCGCCTTAATCGCCAGATTGAAGAAGTGCTTTATCCGGCGTTGGAGAGCAGAAAACTGCATTTAGTTGTCGGTAAGGGCCCGGGCGCGCGGACTCTTTCTTTGGATTTGCCGCCGTTTACTTTGGTCGCCGCTACTACCAGGGCGAATTTGCTTTCAGGGCCGCTGCGTTCCCGCTTCGGCGCGTCTTTCAAGCTGGATTATTATAACACTAAAGACATTGAGTCAATAGTTCGACGCTCTGCCGGCTTACTAGGCGTTAAAATTGACGATGGCGCAGTTTCTCTGATTGCTAGGGCTTCGCGTTTTACTCCGCGGGTGGCTAATCGCTTATTAAGGAGGGCCCGTGATTATTCTGAAGTGAATAATCTCGGGGAGATCAACGAAGAAGCGACTGGCGCGACTTTGGGGATGTTAGAAATTGATGAATTAGGGCTTGAGCCGACCGACCGCCAGCTTTTAACCACTATTATAGACAAGTTCCATGGCGGCCCGGTTGGAATCCAGACCTTGGCAGCGGCCCTTAACGACGATAGGGGCATTATTGAAGACGTTTACGAGCCGTATTTAATGAGTATTGGGCTGCTAAACCGCACCCCGGCTGGTCGGCTGGTAACGCCGGCGGCTTATAAGCACCTAGGCCGGAAATCTCCGGACGATGGCGGTTTAGTATAAAATCCCCTCTGTGAAGGGGATTTTAATTTGCAATCAAAAGATAAACGTGTTATTATATGTTTACCTTGAAAACCAAAAGGAGGCGGCATGACCGAAAACAAAAACGGCGTTGGCCGGGAGGCGTTCAGGGACGCAATCAAGTTTCAGCTAAGCCCCAAGGATCTTCGCAGAGTTATGCTGGCCTACAAGCTTTCCAAGTATGGACACAGAGGCCAGACTAGGGATGGCGGTGAGCGTTATTTTGAGCACCCTAAGGAGGTGGCGCTGATCATTATTAATGAGCTTCGGATTCTTGATCCTGACGTTATTATTTCCGCCCTACTCCACGATCTCCAGGAGGATTCTTTCATCCTGGATTGGGAAGATTTAGAAGATATTTTTGGATCTCGAGTGGTGCTTTCGGTTCGCGCGCTTACTAAAGAGGAAGGGAAGGATTATTTCAGTAATCTTCTTGCGGCCGATGCCGATGTGTTGCTGGTTAAGCTCGCCGATCGACTGCATAATCTCCGTACTTTGCGTGAATGTTCGGACGCTAAAAAGAGAAAGCAGATAAAGGAAACCAGAGAGAAATTTTCTAAAATTATCCAAGAGCTCAAATCTCGGAGTTATCGCGCGGCATGGCGAGCGAGCTACATGGAAAAAGCGATATTTGATCAGTGCGACGAAATTGAGAAAACACTAGGAGAACAGAATACACCGGCGTAAAGCCGGTTTTCTTTTGCTTAAATAAAAATTTAGCGTTATTTTATTACTATGATAATAAAGGAGTTTTTGCCGAATCCGGTTGGCAATGACAAGGAGAGCGAATATATAAAATTATTAAACAATGGAAATTCAGGCGTGAATTTATCCGGCTGGATCATTAAAGATGCCTCCGGAAAAACTTTTCGCTTGAGCGGATCTTTAGATGCCGGTCAGGAATTGGCCTTGCCTTATTCTCAAACTAAAATCGCCCTAAATAATAATGGCGAACAAGTATCGCTTTATGACGTTTCGGGAAATTTAGTAGACGAGCTTGATTACTCTGGACAAGCCGCGGAAGGACAAATAATTTCCAAAATTATAAATCAAGAATCAAGAATGATGGAAATTCGGGAGGGCCAGATCTCCAACACGGTTAATTCTTTCTTAATTTCTGATTCGTCATTCTTGATTCAAGGCGCGCTGGCTGCCGCGATTTTATCTGGTTTGGGGTTGTATATTATCTTGCAACTAGAAAGAAAATTAGATATTAAGTTATTTTAATATGATCACTAAATCCAAATCGCAAACTCAAAAACTTGCGGCAAAGCTGGCTAAAAAAATTATAAACGCTAAACGCTTAACGCTGAACGCTAGAGTCATTGCTCTTCAAGGCGAACTTGGCGCCGGCAAGACTGCGTTTGTGCAGGGCTTTTTGAAAGCGCTTGGAATTACTCAACACGCAACAAGTCCCACTTTCGTAATATTTAGAAAATACAAAATAGCTCCTAAACGCTCAAACGCCCTGCCTGCCGGCAGGCAGATAACCGCTGAACGCTTTTTTGTTTATCATTTTGATCTGTATAGAATTCATGGCCCAAAAGAGATTTTAGATTTAGGCTTTAAGAAAATAATCAAGGATCCCCATAATATCGTTCTTATTGAATGGCCGGAAAAGGTTAAGAAAATTTTACCCAAAAATATGATTTGGATAAAATTCGAGCATGGCAAAAATGAAAAAGAGCGTATAATTAAAGTAATTAAGAACTTATGAGAAAGCTTTTATTAATTGACGCAAATTCGCTTATTCATCGCTCGTTTCACGCGCTTCCGCCATTAACCACGCCAAGCGGAGAGCCAATTAATGCTGTTTACGGGCTTTCGTCCATTCTTATTAAAATTTTACGCGACCATCAGCCGGATTACGTTGCTGCAGCTTTCGACCGCCCGGAACCAACTTTTCGAGACGCAATGTTTGAAGATTACAAAGCGCATCGTCCGCCGACCGCGGATGAATTAATTTCGCAGTTGCAAAAAGCGCATGAAACTTTTGAGAAATTCGGGATTAAGGTTGTAGAAAAAGCCGGTTATGAAGCCGATGATATCGTCGGCACGCTGGCCGAGCGGTTTAAGCGAGGCCCCGAGCTTGTCGAAGGGCGAATAGTCATTTTTTCCGGCGATAAAGACAATCTTCAGTTGATTGATGGCGACATGGTGGTGGTAGAGCTATTGAAGACGGGGGTCAGTAAAACGATTACCTATGGCGAGGCAATGTTTCTTCAGGAATACGGATTTTCACCAAAGCAATTAATAGATTACAAGGCGCTGGTCGGCGATGCGTCCGATAATATCCCCGGCGTGACCGGAATCGGCCCAAAGGGGGCCACGGAATTAATTAAAGAATATGGATCGGTTGAGAAAATTTATGAAGATATTGCCTTGATACCGAAAGAAGTTCTTCGGAAAAAGCTAGAAGCAAATAGAGAAAACGCATTCTTATCCAAAAAACTGGCGACTATCAAGCGCGATGTTCCGCTGGAAATCTCGCTTGAAGATTTAAAACAAGGCTCGCTCAACAAAGAAGAGCTAAAAAATTATTTTGGAGAACTTGGATTCAAGTCGCTTGTTGAGAGGCTTTAAATGCTAATAGATTTTAACTTAAAGGAAAAGCTTAAGGAGCTGAAAAAATCCGGGAAAAAACTGCCGGGGGGATATTTTGATTTAGGAATAGCTTATTGGATGATTAATCCGGACGAAAAGGAATATACGCCGGAGCATTTGGCGGAACAATTTTTAAAAAAGAATAAGGCAACCAACAAAGAGTTATACAATTATGCCACCAAGAAACTAAAGGAATATAAATTGGAGAAGCTTTTTTACGAGGTGGAAATGCCGCTGGTAAATATATTGGCGGATATGGAACTTAAGGGTATAAAAATAAACGCGAAGGGCTTAAAAGATTTAGATAAAAAGCTGGAGAAAGAACTTTCCGGTTTGGTTAAGAAAATTTATAAAGAAGCCGGAGAAACTTTTAATATTAATTCTCCAAAGCAGTTATCGCGGGTATTATTTGAAAAGTTGAGGATAGACATCAAGGGCGTTAAAAAAACCAGAACCGGCGCTATTTCTACTGATGTTGAAACTCTTAATCTTATAAAAGACAAGCATGCCATAGCCAAATACTTACTTGATTATCGCGAGCTTTTTAAGCTGCAATCAACTTATGTTAAGCCGCTTCAAGAATTAATTGGCAAAGACGGGAGGGTGCATACCACCTATATTCAAACCGGAACGGCTACTGGGAGGTTGAGCTCCCAAAATCCAAATTTGCAAAACATACCGATCGGGACTGGTTGGGCGACTGAATTGCGAAAGGCGTTCGTGGCTGAAAAAGGATACAAGTTAGTTTCTTTTGACTACTCTCAAATTGAATTAAGGGTTCTCGCTTCCCTTTCCGGAGACCCGAAGATGATTGAGGCGTTTAATGATGATTTAGATATTCATAAATTGACAGCTGCCAACGTTTTTAATGTTTCCCTGGAGGAGGTGGCTCCGGAAATGCGCCGATTGGCAAAAACCCTCAATTTCGGAGTTGTCTATGGAATGGGCGCGATTGCTTTTGCCAAAACTAGCGGCTTGAACTTCGGCGAGGCCAAAAAATTTATTGAAGAATATTTTAATGATTTTAAAAAAATTAAGGAATGGCAGGAAGAAACAAAGGCCCAGGCGCGAACTTTCGGGTATGTAACCAATCTTAACGGGCGGCGCCGCTGGCTGTTGCGGGCAACCTCCATGTTCCGCGGAGAGGCGGCGGAGGCCGAGCGCGCGGCCATTAATATGCCCGTGCAAGGGTTGGCGGCTGACATTATTAAGATTGCGATGGTGACGATTTTCGAAGAGATTAAAAAAAGAAAGTGGGACGAAAAAGTCAGAATGCTCCTCACTATTCACGACGAATTGTTGTTTGAAATTAGTGAGGATATAATAAAAGAAGCGGGAACGGCTATCTCAAAGCTGATGGAGTCTGCTTATGAGCTGGAGGTTCCGCTTAAAGTCACCATGAAAGCGGGAAAAAGCTGGGGCGAAGTTCAATAATTGGGATTGTAACTATCCAATGAAAGAAGCTTTTAAAAATCTAAAAAAATATCTTAAATTGCCGGAGGTGGGGGTTTTTTGGTTATTCGTTATTTCAGCAGCAGCCGTTTTAGTGATAGATATTTTATTTCTCGACCGAACTTGGGCGCTGGTAAATCTCGGAATTATTTTAGCCTTTGGCGCGGCAATCTTGGCCATTTCAATAAAAGGGGCCAGGGCAAGCGTTAAGCTACGGCTGGAAAAGACCCGCCTTGATAATATTATCGCCAGCATGACTGACGGCGTGATTATCTATGATCAGGATTTTAAAGTCCTTCTTTTTAGCGGCGCGGCGGAAAGCATTTTTGATTTAAAAGCCAGCGAAGTCGTCGGCCAAAAACTGACTCCGGCTAGCGTCAGCAATCCGAAACTTGGCGTCTTGGCCAAAACTGTTTTCCAGTCTTTGGCTCCGGTAGTGGTGCGCCAGTCGCCGGAAGGAGTTTATCCGCAGATAGCTGATATTTCCTTTGAGGAGCCGCACCAAGAGTTAAGGGTCATAACCGATAGGATTATGGATGAGGATAAGGAAGTAATCGGATTTTTGAAAATTGTTCACGATCGTACCAGGTCGGTCGATCTATTAAAATCAAAAAGCGATTTTATAACTATTGCCGCTCATC
>DYGE01000007.1 GCA_020724845.1 Candidatus Paceibacter sp. | reverse complement strand
TCCGTCAGTTGCCGCACAGAGGATACTTTCTGGTTATGTTTATCAGGTGGAGGCGATGCCTGGAAAATTATCCCTGTTTATTTATAGAAGATTCCAGAATTGGTGGCATTATACATAAGCTTTATTTTTATTGTTGAGTTCTTTATAATTAAAAACAGCGTGATAATAACTGGAGCGGCATGACTCTAAAGAGTCTTTATCGGAATTGGCAGGATTATGAGATAGAGGTTACTTACCTGAAAATAACTAAAAAGCGGATAATACTGAAAGATGTTTTTATCGCTTGCGTTTTTCTACCCAAAGAACATTGGCTCGAGGATGCTCTAGATTTTGACACGGGGCTTCCAGTCCCCGGGATGAATCATTGGGAGGGTACCAAGATGTTCCGAATGAAAACCGATGAAAATGATTTATGCTATTTATGGAATAGCCAGGAGTGGGTTAAGATCGGGAAATTTGTTAAGTCGCCGCGGACTACTTCAAAGTAGCCGCTTTTTATTGTAATATATAGAAATCGTCTGGCTATGCTCCTATCGTCTAGTCTGGCCTAGGACGTCAGGTTCTCATCCTGGAAACTCGGGTTCGAATCCCGATGGGAGCACACTTAAAAATCACTAACTATCTTATGACCGTCCCAATGATCTTAAAAGACAAATATACCGCGGCTTTTTTCGGATTAAGCCTGCTTGTTTTAGCGATCGCTTTCGCTGTCGCGTACGTAAACTTGGCGGATTCGGATGGATTGCTGGTAATCCACTTTGACGCTTACAAAGGAGCGGATTTTTTCGGTAATGTCAGGGATGTTTTTGACATTTTGATTACGGCTCTGGTAATTTTAGTTGTGAATATGGCGATCGCGCATAGATTTTATTACCGGGAGCGTTTGTTGTCCTATCTGATCTCGGCCACTACGCTGATTTTAATGGTATTGATTTTAATAGGGGTTAATGTTATCATTTCAATCAATTGACGACCATGGCATTTGCAATAGTAGAAACCGGCGGCAAGCAATATAAGGTTGCTCCCGGGCAAAAGTTAAAAGTGGAAAAATTAAACGCCGAACCGGGCGCCAGTTTGACTTTGGATAAGGTCCTGTTGGTGGCTGATGGCGAGGATGTTAAAGTAGGCGCTCCTTATTTAGAGGGGGCAAAAGTTGAGGCGA
This sequence comes from Candidatus Paceibacter sp., assembly GCA_020724845.1. GTDB lineage: Bacteria > Patescibacteriota > Minisyncoccia > UBA6257 > 02-FULL-45-10c > DYGE01. The sequence goes on along the minus strand of DYGE01000007.1, from coordinate 50,082 downwards.
AGGTGCTCAAGCAAGGCAAGGAAAAAACCAAGATTGTCTTCAAGTATCACTCCAAGACAAGATACAGGAAAAAGAAGGGCCATCGGCAGCAATTTACTGAGCTTGAAGTGCTTTCGGTTAAATAAAAAACGACCCGCCAATGGGTCGTTTTGCTTACCAACTGTCGTAGTCGGTAACATTTTTTTCTTTGCCGCAGGAGCAGCTTACGGTTACGCCGACTCCTATGCCGGTGAGGGTGAAAGTATAAGAGAATATCCTATTCGCTCCGGTAACATCCCTTTTTTTGTTTTTGGAAGAACACCTGTGTTTTTCTTTGAACTCTTCCGCTTGTTCCACCTCTTTTTCCAGCAGCTCAAAACCGGTAATTGGCTTTGACATCTTGCTTCACCGCTTGGTTGTTTGCGAATCTGGATTCAGGATAACAGCTTCATTTCCTTCTTTCAACCCCGCACCTTTAAGACCGTCGTTCCAATGCGCTGCTTAGCGTATCCTCATCGGCGAATTCTATTTCTCCACCCGTGGGGATTCCTCTCCCGAGCCGGGTTATTTTCTTGGCGTATTCGCCTAATTCCTTCTTAAGCAAGGAGGCGTTAAGGTCGCCATAGACCGTAGGGTTTACGGCTAGGATGATTTCTTCTGCCTGGCCGCCCAGCTCTTTTTTAATAAAAGTTTTCAAACTGGCTAACCTTAATTTTTGCTCCGGTTCCAAGTCGCCGGTTTTATGCAGTTCCCCGATGACCAGGTACCAACCGCTGAATTTTTTAGTCTTTTCCAGCGACATAAGATCGGTTTCTTTCTCAACGATGGCGATTAGGTCCTTGGATCTGGAGGCGTCACTGCAGATCGAGCATAGGTTGCCGCGGCCGAGGTGGGTTCGGAAACAGCGGGCGCAGGTCGTGAGATTTCCCAATCCGGATACGGCATCGGAGATTTCTCTGATTTTATTTTTGCCTAAGCCGGCAACATAAAAAGCCAGCCGGGTTGCCTGACGCGGCCCGATAGAGGGAAGCTTGGAAATTTCGTCCACGAATTTTTTGATTGGATCAGGTAGCAATGCATTTAGCTGTGAGCTGTGAGCTGTTAGCTGTTAGTCTGCCGGTTGGCGGATTATCTAAAAGCTAAAAGCTAAAAGCTAAAAGCTCATGAATGATGTTTATCAATCGATCGGAAGCTCGCTTTCTCCGGATCAAATTTAAGCTTGACGAAGCCGGTCGGGCCGTTGCGGTGTTTGGCGATAATGATTTCAGCCATGTTTTGGTCTTCGGGCAACGGATTTTTCTGGCCGTGATCTTTTCTATAAATAAACATAACTACGTCCGCGTCCTGCTCAATCGCCCCGGATTCCCTTAAGTCGGATAATCTTGGCTGTTTGTTATCCCTTTTATCCACTTCTCTGGATAGCTGGGAGAGGGCCAGCACCGGAACATTCAATTCTCTGGCCATTGATTTTAGGCCCCTAGAAAACTCCGTTACCTGTTGCACGAGGTTGTCAGTTTGCATTCTCGGTTGGATCAATTGGAGGTAGTCAACCACGATCAGGCCCAATCCTCCTTGTTCGGATTGCAACCTGCGAGCCATGGACCGCATTTGCAGGATGCTCGGGGATGGCGTGTCTTCTATGAATATCGGCAGCTGGGATAAATCGCTAAGCGCCTGCTGGATAAGCTCGAAATCCTCGTCATTTCTCAACTTGCCTGTCCTTAGTTCCCAAAGCGGCACTTGCGCTTCGGAGGCGATAAGGCGGTCTACGATTTGTTCTCGGGACATTTCCAGCGAGAAAATTCCTACAGGCACGTTTGCTTTGGCGGCATTTTTAGCAATATCCAGGGCGAGAGAGGTCTTTCCAAGCGAAGGCCTGGCTCCTAAAACTACCAAGTCGGAATTCTGCAGTCCGGAAAGCTTATCGTCAATTTCCTGGAAGCCGGTCGGAACTCCGCGAAGCGCTCCTTCGCCGTTGTGCAGCTTTTCTATCCTGGCGTAGGCGCCTTGAAGCTCGTCTTTTAATCTGGCGAATTTTTGGCTGAAGGATCGCTTGGAAATGGCAAAAACTTTCTGCTCAACGTTGCCTAGAATATCTTCTATGTCTTCAGTGGCTCCAACCGCGTGCTCGGTAATTTCCGCCGAGGCCTTGATGAGTTCGCGGAGCAATCGCTTTTCTCTGACTATTTTGGCGTAGTGTTCCACGTGAGCGGCGGTCGGCACCGATTCCATCAGCTGGGTCAGGTAAGAATGGCCGCCGATCTCTTTCAGGATATTTTCATTTTTCAATTTTGAAGTGACGCTCAAAATATCTATCGGATCCCGTTTTTCGTACAAGGCCAAAATGACTTCATAGATTTTCGCGTGCGCCGGCTTGTAAAAATCTTCCACTACTAGAATATCCGCGACATTGATGATGGCGTTTTTATCCAGCATTAAGGCGCCGAGAACGGACTGTTCAGCTTCTAGATTCTGCGGGGGTAATTTTAAATTTGATGGCATTTTAAAAATTTTTTGTCGCTTAGATCGCTCGCTACTTTTTAATGACTAATGGCCCTTCCGGCGTATCTTCTATAATAAATCCTAACGCTTCTATTTTCTTTCGCAAGGCGTCAGATCGAGCAAACTGTTTATTACGTCTGAATAACTCCCGCGCCGCGGAAAATAGCCGTATTTTAAGGGGGATAGAGGGTGATTTTGCCGGCTGAAAGCCTAAAACTTGCAGTTTTTTCATTATGAAGCTCCTTAATTTTCTGGCGTCCTTCGCGGTCAAATCCCAGAGGCCGCTTTCCATCCGGTTGATGAGCCGGAAAAGAGCCGCCAGAGCTTCCGGCGTATTAAAGTCATCTGCCATAGCGGATTCAAATTCGTTTTCGGAGTTTTTTAGAGCGTCGCTGGCGTTCAGCGATTGCTCCCCGGATTTTTTAATCAATCCTAATTTGTAAATAAAATGCTGGAGAGTCTCCCAGGATGCTTTGGCCTGGCTGGCGGAGGTTTCGGTGTAGTCAATTGGGGATCGGTAGTGGTGGCTTAGTACCAGCATGCGGAGCTCGTCGGCGGAGTGTTTATTTAAGAAATCCCCAATGGCCACAAAGTTCTTCAAACTCTTGGACATTTTTTTTCCGTTAACTAAAAGAAAGCCGGTGTGCATCCAGATTTTTACGAACGGCTTTTCTCCGGAAGCGGCCTCTTGCTGGGCGATCTCTGCTTCGTGGTGGGGGAATTTTAAATCCACTGCTCCGCCGTGCAGATCATATTGCGTCCCGAAATGATGTTCGGTGATGGCAGTGTCTTCAATGTGCCATCCCGGCCGTCCCGCCCCTAGTTCGGTTTCCCAGCTTGGTTCTCCTTTTTCGGCAGCTTTCTTATCAACGAATTTCCAAAGAGCAAAGTCGCCTTTGTTTCTTTTGTTGACGCCTTCATCAATTCTGGAAACTGAATCTTCCGCCTGGAGCGCCGTTCGGCCGGAAAGTTTTCCGTATTCCGGGAAGGTGGAGAGGTCAAAATAATATCCATCGCCTTCTATTTTATAAGCATGACCTTTTTCAACCAGCGTTTTCACTTGCTTTACGATTTGCGGGATATGGTCGGTAGCGCGGGCATATTTATCAACGGCGGTAACCCCGAGAGATTTCATGTCCCGGTAGTACAACTTTTCAAATTTTTTGGATAAACTCTCGGTATTTGTTTTCTCTTCCCTGGCCCGGTCTATGATCCGGTCATCAATATCGGTAATGTTCTGCAGATAAAAGATCGGGATATCTCGAGATCTAAGATATTTAACGATCGCGTCAAAGGAGATATAGGTGCGCGCGTGGCCGATATGCGAAAAGTCGTAAACGGTTGGTCCGCAGACAAAGAGCTGCAGCTTGCGATCCTTTGGAATAGCTAACTCTTCCTTTCGGCTGGTTAGGGTATTAAAAATTCTTATCATAGTGCCTTGCGCTTTTAGTTTAATAAATAAATTATAATCCAACCTTGGCTAAAATCAAATTGCTTTTTGACAAATGATTAGAAATCATATATAATATAGCTAAGCTTGAAAATCTAATAAGGCAAGGAGGAAGGATGAAAAGGAAAGCAATCCTGTTTTGTCTTGCTTTTGCCCTTACTGCCTGCTTCTTTCCTAAGGCGCGGGCGGCAAAATACGGAAGCGGCGTTCCGGTGGATGCGGGGTTTCCTCGCAGTCCTCTAAGCGCGACCATTTACCTTGACCAATCCGCTGAACAAGAGCTCGAGAAGCGGCGGATCCCCCTCAAGGCGATAACAACAGAGGTGTATAAAGTTTTCCGAACAGATAATCTGCTGGAGTTTTCCTATCGCTTTGGGGAAGGCAGCGTCATTCGCTGGCTTCATTCGGACGAGTACAATGCGTCAAGGCCGAAGAAAAAAGGCGTGCCGATTACGACCGAGAGTTACGTGCTGCTGGAGCGGGAAGTTGATTGGCTGTGGCATAACCGCTGCGAGGCCAGTGTCTGCATCTTTCTATCCGGAGATCTGGATAGGACCCGCGGGCAGGCCTTTCGCGATAAAGAGGCCGGAAAAGGAGCTATCTTACTGGGTGCCGGAGTTTTTGATGAGTTTTGGGAGACTGCCCCGCGGGAAGAATTGAATGAAGAGTACGGTTACTTTTTCCTTTACGGGACAGACGATGAGGAGAAGGCTATTTTTAAGGAGACGTTTTCCAAAAAAGAGCGGAGATGCCTAAAGAAGGCGGCTAAATTGCCATATACGGAAATGTTGGCCTTGTACTGGGTTCACGAGCAGGCCCACCTGTATTATCTGGGGCATTCGCTGGATCCATGCTCAATCATGTATCCGGTCAGCAACGCCAGCCGGAAGTTTGACGGGACATCTTTGAATGAGATAAGGAGACACCTCAAGATAATCCGCAAGAATTGATTTTTAACATAAAGCCCGCCGGTAGGCGGGCAAGCCCGGCGCTGTCAGCCGGGCTTTTTCATTTTTCAATAAGAGGGTGCGCGGGCGGGGCGAGCGGACCTTAGAGCCACCCCTTCCTCTTGAAAAACAGCAGCAAAATGACCGTAATGGCGAGAACTAATACGAAGCTGGTCCAGAAGACAAACGGGTCGTTATTGGTCTGTAAGCTGACCACTTCCGCTCCGAAAATCTGGGTCAGCAGCACCAGCGGTATGGTCAGGAAAGCCATAACCGTGAATTTCTGCATAACCGCGTTGGTCTTGGCGTTCAAAAGCTGGGAGTTGGTTTGTTCTAGAGCGTCCACTGTTTCCTTGAAATTTTCCAAATGCTGCATGATTTTCAGGTGGTCGCCGACCAGGTCGGACAGGTAGATCCTCATATCGTCGGTCCAGAAGCGTCCGCCGACTTCCCGCAGGGATTCCAGAATAATTTTTTGCGGATTGCTGATGATGCTGTATTCCAGGATGTTTCTCTTTAAATAAGAAATCCTTTGCAGCAGCTGCGCTTCTTTGTTTTTGAAAAGCTCTTGGGTAATTTCGGAAACCGTTTCTTCAATATGCCGTAACTGCCGCTGGGAGAAGGCGAGTATTTCCTCAATCAGGAAGTAGACGATGGTGCCGGTGCTATGGAGCGCTCGATCTTTGAAGTTTTTATCATTGCTTAATCGGCGCCAGAAATTGTTGATTGGCTCCACGTCTTCGTAGCGGACAGTGATGACTTTATCTTTGGTAATCAAAAAGTCCACCTCAATCTTGCGGGAAGTTTTTTGATTCTTGTCGTAAAGAGGCAGGTGATAAGTAAGGAAAAGATACTTATCATAGGGCTCAACCCTGGAGCGGGCGGAGGAGTGCAGCAGTTCATCTAAAATAATCGGGTGGAACTTGTGCTGTTTGCGAATAAACTCAATATCCTTCTTGGTAGGCTTTAGAACATCTATCCAAGTAATTTTACTTTTCTTTATAATTCGCATCTATATTATCATTATACCACAGATACAATTGAAATATTTGTCAATTAAAAAAGCTCCGATTTTGGAGCTTTACTGTTCTTCGTCCTTCTTCCTTTTAATCCCCGGCTTCTTTTTTGGGGCCTGATAGTCAATCTTAAATGGATTTATGATTTTGTAATGCCAGTCTTTCCAGTGGTATTTGCCGTCAGTCGATAAATAGTTAACTTGGGCGGGCTTGATAAATACCAACTCTCCCAATGGTCCCTCAAACTCATTAAGGATTATCTTTAGAATTTGGTTTGCCATATTGTCCCAGAAAAATACCTCTCCCTTAGAAATGTGAATAGAATATTTCTTAATTCTGACCATCGTAACTCCATCTAATTTCATTAAGTTAGTGATCCATCCCGGACGATTTTTATCATCTTCGCAATGGCATTCTAATGCATGATAATCGTGAAGTAATTTATTGGTAAGCACTTTATTAAGATGAATTTCTAAAGTAGCCGGATATACATATAAAATGCAGGTAGTGCCCTTGCTTTCTTCCATTATTTCCCCTCCCAATGTGCTTATTTTGAATCTACGTCAAACAGGGGAGTTTGGCAATAAAAAAAGAACCGCTCTCTCAAGCGGCAAAAAAATGGCCCCGTTACGACCGAAGTCGTAACGGGGCTTTGAGGTCAGGCGGCGATGGGGACGTAGGTCCCGACCACCTCTCCGCCTTGTCTCTTTTCCAGCTTCCGGAGGTACCGCTCGTAGGCCTCTTCCGCCGTTTCCGGCAGGAAGAAGTTCGCCGGCGAGCACCGCTCGCAGAGGAACCAGCTGGAGACCGGCCGGCCTCCGCCCGCGGGCCGGAGGACGCGGCTTTCCGCGTGCCCGCCGCAGTTTCGGCAGGTGGAGTTGTCGTACCGAACCAGCTCGTATCCCTGCCGCCGGAGCTTCTTGCTGCTTCCTTGCCGGTCCACGACTTCCGCTTGAGCGGACTGCTGTTTCCGCCGACGTTCCAGCCGGTTCAGGGCCTCCTCCACCGTATGCGGCAGGATGAAGGTCGGGGAGTGGGTGTGGCAGGCGTACTCCTGAAGGAGCACGTGATGGTGCTTCTTGTCGCGTAGAACCGCGTAGATGGAGCCAGAGTGCCCTTGCGGACACTTCAAGTCCTTGCCCTTCGCGTTCTTGTCGCTGATCACCAGCTCCAGCATGGGGATGAGCTTCTTTCTCGGCAGTGACAGCAGGTCCTTCAGAATTTTCAGCTTCATGCGTCCTCCTATGCGGTATTTGATTTTACGTCCAATCCCTCGGGGTACTGCTTTTTACCTCCTATATTGCTGATTTTGGGCTGAATCCCGCTTATGAGGCGGAAAATCAGCGGCTTCGTACATGCTATCATAAATTAGCTATTTTGTCAAGTGCCGTTGAGGCGCTTGCCGAAGAATTAGCACTCTCTTGACATGAGTGATAAGGGTACTATAATTATTGGAATGGATGTTAGATCTAAAGCAATTTTAGAAGCCGCTATCAAGGAATACATCAAAAGCGGCCAGCCGGTCAGCTCTAAGGAGCTGTCGGAAAAATATGATTTCGGCCTGAAGTGGGCGAGTGTCCGCCGGGAACTTGGCAAACTGACTAAAGAGGGCTATCTGGACCAGTTGCACACTTCCGGAGGCCGGGTGCCGACTGACAAGGGTTACCAATTTTTCATCGGCAATACCCTGGATAATGTCGCGACTTCCCGCAGAGTCATCAATGAACGATACGGCGGAATGGCCAATAATCTTCTGACCGGGGAACTGAAAAATTTCGTTGAAGACTTTTCTGAAGAAACCAAAGCTCTCGGCGTTGGCCGGAAAGGTCAGCAGGTTTATAAAAGCGGGCTGGACGAGCTTTTTGACCAGATTGATTTGGACACCAAAACCGAACTTAGCGAAATTGTCAGGGATTTTGAACTGCTGGATAAGAGGATGGAGGATTTCGCGTCTAAGATGCTCAAATCTTTAAGCGCTCCGGAAGTGTTTGTTGGCAAAAGCCCGATCACTTCTAGCCGGAATTTGTCAGTTATTTTGGACACTTACGATATTGATGGAAATAAAATTTTAATAGCGGTCGTCGGTCCAAAAAGAATGGACTATGATAAGAATTTAAGATTATTTAAATTATTTAGGGATTATGTGGATGAAGAATAGTTTTATATAGCCCTCCGCTAAGTTGCTTAAGAGAACCGCGGTTCTCTTGCTCTAGCGGCAAGAGCCCGCTACGACTCGGCGCAATGATCCGCCTCCGGCGGAAACGAGCTCATTGCGCCTCCGTAGTTTCTCTACAGCAACTTACCAGATCGCTTAATAATGCGCATGGAAGAAAAAACAAAAGACGAAAAACTAAAAAAAGAGGAGGAGGTTGTTGAAGAAGTGGGCGGAGGTGAATTGGAAAAGGTCCAAAAGGAAAGAGACGAGTATTTGGAGGGCTGGAAGCGCGCTAAAGCCGATTTTCTGAATTATCAGAAAGACGAACGGAAGCGGCTGGCGGAAGCCGCGAATTACAGCAGGGAAGCAGTCTTGGCGGATCTGCTGGCGGTGCTGGATAGCGTGGAAATGGCTTTAGCCGCCGTGGCTTCATCCAAAGATGACGCGATGAAGAAGGGGGTAGAGATGATTCAGCTGCAATTATTGGATGCCCTAAAGAGGCACAATCTGGAAAAGATTAAAGTTTCAACCGGCGATAACTTTGACCCGAACTTCCATGAGTCAATCGGCGAGCAAGAAGATAAAAGCATGGAGCCGGGCAAAATATCAGCAGTCGTCAGCTCCGGTTACACTATAAACGGAAAAGTCGTAAGGCCAACCAGAGTAAAATTAGCGAAATAACAAATATATGGCAAAAATTTTAGGAATAGATTTAGGTACAACCAATTCAGCAATGGCGATTATGGAGGCGAGCGGCGCCCGGGTTTTAGAAAATACCGAGGGCAACCGCACTACTCCTTCTATTGTCGCCCTTAGCAAATCAGGCGAGCGCCTGGTCGGCTTAGTTGCCAAAAGACAGGCAGTTACCAATCCGCACAACACTATTTCTTCAGTAAAGCGGTTTATCGGCAGGAAATTTACCGACGAGGAAGTCCAGCACGACAAAAAAGTGCTTTCTTATGAAATAAAAGAAGCCGCTAACAACGGCGTGGAAGTAAAGATGGGAGACAAGCAATACAAGCCGGAAGAAATTTCCGCCATGGTGCTGGCCAAAATGAAGGCTGATGCCGAAGCCCAGCTGGGAGAAAAAATTGAAGAAGCCATCATTACCGTTCCGGCTTACTTTGACGACAGCCAGCGGCAGGCGACCAAAAATGCCGGAGAAATTGCCGGGCTCAAGGTCAAAAGAATCTTGAACGAGCCGACGGCCGCCGCGCTGGCTTATGGTTTGAATAAAAAGACTAACGAGCAGATTGTCGTCTACGATTTCGGAGGCGGAACTTTTGACGTATCCGTGCTGGAAGTGGGGGATGACACCGTGGAAGTAAAATCCACCGGCGGAGATACGCATCTTGGCGGAGACGATTTTGATAAAGCGATTATTGATTACCTAGTTTCTGAATATAAAAAACAGGAAGGCACTGACATTTCTAAAGATCCGCTGGCGCTCCAGCGCTTGCGTGAGGCCGCCGAAAAAGCGAAGCACGAGCTTTCCACTGCCATGGAGACGGAAATCAATTTGCCGTACATCAGCTCGGACGCGTCCGGCCCGAAGCACTTTTTAATGAAGCTCACCCGCGCCAAGCTGGAAGAATTGGTGGGCGACTACATTGATAAATCCATCAAGCTTACTTTGCAGGCGGTAAAAGACGCCGGATTCAAGCCGGAAGATATTGACGAAGTTGTGCTGGTCGGCGGGCAGACGAGAATGCCGGCGATCCAGGCCGCGGTCAAAAAGGCGTTCGGTAAAGAGCCGCACAAAGGAATCAACCCGGACGAAGTGGTGGCGGTGGGCGCCGCGATTCAGGCGGGCATCATCCAGGGCGACGTGAAAGATGTTTTGCTTTTGGACGTCACCCCGCTTTCTCTTGGAATTGAAACTCTTGGAGGCGTGTTTACCCGTTTGATTGAGAAAAATACCACCATCCCGACCGCCAAGTCGCAGGTGTTTTCCACTGCCGCGGACAGCCAGACCACCGTGGAGATCCATGTGCTTCAGGGTGAACGGGAAATGGCGGCAGACAACAAAACCTTGGCGAAATTTATTTTAGACGGAGTTCCGCCAGCGCCACGAGGCGTTCCGCAAGTGGAAGTAACTTTTGACATTGACGCGAACGGCATCTTGAATGTGTCCGCTAAAGAAAAAGCGTCCGGCAAGACGCAATCCGTCCGCGTGGAAGCGAGCTCTAGCTTGTCTAAAGAAGAAGTGGAGAAATTAAAAAACGAAGCCAAAGCCCACGAAGCGGAAGATAAGAAAAAGAGGGAATTGGTAGAGCTAAAAAACACCGCCGAAAGCACCGTCTACATGGCGGAGAAGTCGCTTAAGGACGCTGGCGACAAAGTCCCCGAGGATATTAAGAAAGCCGTCACCGAAAAAGTGGAGGCGGTAAAAGCCGTCAAAGACGGCGCTGACCCCGAAGCCATCAAAAAATCCCTCGGCGAACTTTCCCAAGAATTACAGAAAATTGGACAGTATATGTACTCTCAAAATGACAAATCCCAAAGCTCAAATGACCAATCAAATCCAAATGAGGGAAAACCCGAAAGCGAAAACGGAGAGAAAAATAAAAATTAAGTATGAGTGAAATTATCTATATTTTAATTAATGAAGCAATGCCTGGGTATGTAAAGATCGGTAAGACGACAACTTCCGTTGAACAAAGGGTATTGGAATTATCAAGATCAACTTCTGTTCCCCTGCCTTTTGAATGTTACTATGCTGCAAGGGTTAAAGATGTAAATAAGGTAGAACAGGCTTTTCACGATGCATTTGGAGATCATCGTGTTAATCCGAGGAGGGAATTTTTCAGTATTGCCCCAGAAAGAGTTGTGGCAATTCTTAAACTTCTAGCCCTTGAAGATGTTACGCCATCACGGAATGTTGGTGTCGAATCTAAAGATGACGCGATTGCTATTCAAAAAGCAAGAAAGAAAAGATCAGCCTTTAACTTTAGGATGGTTGATATCCCAGCAGGTTCCGAACTGAAATTTATACGTGATGAAAATATTACCTGCATTGTGGCATCAGATCAAAAACACGTGATTTTTAATGGTAAAGAAATGTCATCATCGGAAGCAGCTGCACAAGCGTTGAAAAGCGAGCGATGGCCTCAGGGTCCAGGATATTGGACTTACGAGGGCGAGACCTTGGATGAACGACGAATGAGAATGGAAGAAGGTGATGAGCCAACTCTAGAAGAAATTGAAGCAGCGGGAGATGCATGGATTAGTTTGCAGAATGATATAGAAAAAGGTAAATAAGTAAAAGCGTCGTGCTGATCTTGGAGCCTGCGAAAATCCGCACAGATATGCGGATTTTTGTTCAGTAATATTAGAATTACTTTGGAACTGGTAGGCCGACTTTATGAAGTGGTAGGTAATTGAAATAATATTGGCAACCTACAGAAATAACGTAATCGAGTGTATCTTTATACGATGGATTCCTAAACCAATCATTGAGAATATAAATATATTCAACTTCAATATTTAACGGAGCCATGAGTTTCTTGTACTGTTTTTTCTTAAAGTCGCAGGTTTGTAATTTTTCATCAACTGATCCAGAAACTTTTTGAAACTTCATCTCAATAATAAAGAGAGTATTATTTATAATTACATACAGAGCTTCATCCGGATAAAGTCGCTTAGAAATAAGTTTTCGCCAATCAATATTCTTCTCGGCTAAAAGTTTGTATAAGCTTTGCTTGCGATAACTTCTAGCTACTTCTTTTCCTTGGTAATATATAATATTTCCTTTTACAGAATAACCCTTAGCCTTTTTGAGGATAGTTAAAATATCCTTCTCTCTTTCAAAGTTTAATCCAGTTATTGTATTTCCACCTCCTTTACCTTTTGTCTTCATGTTATTTTTTAAGAGATTCTTTTAAATCTAAAATTCCTTGGCCAGTTCTTTCCCATTCGCCCCTTTCATTCTTTTTTAAACCTTCCCATGACATTGCCCTACCTTTTCCGTTGGGATAATTTACGTCCTCTTGTCCCCAAATCCACTTATAAGCCTTTAACAAAACTTCAGGCAATTCGCCACCGGGATTTTGTAATTTAGTACTTTTTAGAACGTCGTCAGGCTCTTCTCCATTATAAACTTTTTCTAGCGCTTCGATAATAGTTAATGTTTCCGCGGTATTTTTAACACTTTTTGTTTTGAGGTCTTCGAAAATATCCTTATGAGAAATCAGCCATAGAGTTTTTTCTTCGGGGTCATAAATCCAAACCATAAAATCTTCTCTTTTGACGGTGCCGAAGATAAATTTCCCACCGGGCTTTGTGATGACAATCTTTCTGCCATCGGAAATCTGCTCAACTTGATAGCCTCTATAGGCTATCTGTTCGAGTTTTTCCTTAAATTCCTCTTTTCGCGTATTTTTTATAACCAGATCGGTTAAATCTATTGTATGGGTGTAAATATTTCGTTTTGATTTTCTCCGGGATGGCATATTATTTCAAATAAATTTCTTGTCTAGATTTTTATCCAAATCTTCAAATCGTTTTATTGATAAGTCCAAAAATTCTTTTTCGGTATCAATGCCGATGAAATTTCTTCCATGGCGGTAAGCTGCGATGCCGGTAGTTGAACTTCCTGTGAATGGATCAACAATTACATCACCCTTCTTTGTACTTGCTAGTACTATCCTATTAAGCAGTTCCTCCGGTTTTTGAGTTGGGTGTTTCCCGAATTTTTTCTCGTTTGGTTTCGGTGTGCCAATAGACCACACAGAACGCATTTGAAGCCCGGGTTTTTTTATGCTGTCTTCTGGCCAATGGCCATTTTTCATTAAATTGTAATTGAACGTGTGTTTTGCTTTCTTTTCTTTTCTTGCCCAAATTAAAGATTCGTGGCTTGCGGTAAAGAATCGGCAGCTTAAGTTTGGTGCTGCGTTTGGTTTAAACCAAGCAATATCGTTAAGTATGTGATAGCCGAGCGCCTGCATAGCGTGGCCACACTGATAAATAGAGTGGTAGGTTCCACTTACCCAAAGAGTGCCATTTTGTTTCAAAACTCTCAGGCAGGCCGCCAGCCATTTATGGTGAAATTCATAATCATCTTTAAAGCCCCTACTTTTATCCCAATTTCCTTTATTAACGCTGACTCTCTTACCGGCATGGACAGTAAAGCCGTCGTTTGAAAGATTGTAAGGCGGATCCGCAAAGATCATATCAACTGAATTTGCTGATAGTTTAGCTAATATATCTAAACTATCCCCCTGATATAGTTTAAATTTTGATTTTTCATAATACGGTTTTATTGCGGATGGTTTCTGCTCTTTGAGTTTTATTTCTTGATGAATTTCTAATGGAGTGGTAGTGCTATTATTTCTAATCACATCAAAAAGAATTCCTTGAATATTGAAGTTTTGATTTCTATTTACATAAATTGGTTTCAAAGTTCTATTCGCTGGTTGTAGGCGGATTTTATTTTTCTCTTTGTAAAATTTCTTTAAGGTTGCTTCGTTATCTATCAGCGCCACAACTTTCTGGCCATTTTCGGCGGTATTTTGCTGTTTGAGAAGAATTGTGTCGCCATCGTTTATATTTTCATCAACCATGCTGTTGCCGCGCACTTTCAGCGCAAAAACATTCCCAGTTTTTGGAAGTTTATTCTTGGGAACAGCAATTGATTCTTTATCTTCAATTGCTTCAATTGGTTCTCCGGCGGCTACGGTTCCGAGTAGAGGAACCAGTACCATGTGCTGTTCATTATTTAATTCAATCCCGCGCGCCAGATTGTCGCTTTTCTTTAAAAATCCTTTCTCGGCCAGAGTTTCAATATGCTGGTGTACCGTTGATAGGGCAGAGAGCTTGAAATGTTTTTTTATTTCCTCAAAAGTAGGAGCGAAACCCTTCTTATCTATATAACTTTCAATAAAATCGTAAATTTGCTTTTGGCGTTTAGTGAGTGTTGCCATAAAAGTGTTGACTTAAATTTATTCATGACCTTATACTTGTATTATACCTTCGGTAGATTTTCGGTATAATGACTTAATTGTGAATAACTTTAAAAGCTATTCATAAACAATATCTATGCCCAAAGAATATCAAATAGCCAGGTTGCTTCTTACTGCCAAAGAAAATTTAGTATATTGCCAAGTAATAGCTGATTATCCTGAGAAAAACAGCAAAAAGAACTACGATGTTTTTTCCTCTATAGACCAATTCTATAAGGCTATCCACAATCTTTGTTTTAATGAGAGTTTGCTGATTGTCAGTTCCTTGCTTGATAAAGATAGGCGCGCGATTAGTTTCAGAAATTGGGCTGAGTTTGTAGAAAGGAAATCGGATGAATTAAGAAGGCTAGAGGAGCAATTCAGTAATAGTCAGTTAAGGGGGATTAGGGATCAAATTGTTGCCCATCAAGATATAAATAATTCTGAAAATAGACTTCCCGATAAAAGAAGAGGGGGTATGATTAACAAACAACTAGTAAATCAGTTACAAAATATTTTAGATGGTGTAGTCAAAATGTTTTGTGATTATGCAAAGACTTACAGCACTCCTTATAGCCTCCAATACTTTAATAATGATATGGCGAGAAAAGAAATTACATCAATCATAGAATTAGCGAAACCAAAATTAACCGATGACATCATAATATAAATAAATTTTATGTATTATATTCAGCTTATTAATTGGACTGTTGTAAAAGATGTAGTCGTTACTATTTCAGCGGCTACTGGCGCTATAGTTGCTGTTAACGGATTAACTGCCTGGAAAAAGCAGCTAAAAGGAAAAACAGATTACGAACTCGCGCGGAGATATCTTAGGGCAGTTTACAAAACAAGAGATGCTATTAGATACACAAGAAACCCTTTTATCTCTGGCGGAGAGATGCTTGCCGCTCTCAAAGAAGAGGGTAAAAACGAGTCTTTGATTTCTGATAATAAAGAAACTAATCAAGCTGTTTATAATGCGCGATGGAAGAAAGTTGTAGAAGCAAATTCTGATCTGGGAGTTGAATTGATTGAGGCCGAGGTGTCTTGGGGTAAAAATGCAATAGATATTCAAAAAGACTTTCAGGAATGCCTTAGGGATCTTTTCCTTAATTTAAAAAGATTGCTTAGAGAGGGCGAGGTTGATGAATCAATATCGAACATTATATATGAAGGAGGGGTGGGCGATGAATTTAACAAAAAAATAAATGCGGCAGTTGAGAAAATAGAAAATTACTTAAGGCCGCATCTTGGATAAATAGATAAAAATTTGCCTTTCTAGAAAATTTGGAATAAAATCTATAAAGATCAGCTAAAAATGGCTGGTTTTTAAATTTATGGCGAGAAAAAGACAAGGCGTTGAAACTGGTATGAAAAACATACCATTTGTACCTCATCAAGATGAATTTGATTGGTTGGCCAATTATATTGATAAAAAGAAAAATGATCTATATTCTTTGATATTCGGATATCAACTGGTAGATGGCTATTTAAGATTGTTAATAAAAAAGAAGAGCGATGCCAAAACAGCAGATGTTCGCGGAATGGAGAAGCTAATAAAAAAATTTAGGGAGCTTTATCCGGAGCATACTGATTTGACCATTCGGTTATTTAATTGGAAAGAGAAGCGTGATTCTATAAATCATTCTTTGTTATTTAGCTCAAAGTTTAGTAACGCCGAGCAATTAGATGATTTTATTAGCAATACTGAAAAAGAAGGATGTAATCTCTTTTTTAAATTAAAATCTGTTCTTGGTGAAATAAAATAAAAATTTTTTAGAATTTCTAATCTATGAAGATAAATAAATTTTGGTCAAAAGTTATAGAAGAATGGATACTCGGTGATCTGGACACAATGATAAAACATGAACCTAGGGAAAATAAACCATCGGGAAATCTTAATTTTAGCATTGCTCTAGTCACGCTTGCGGGAATAGAGCTTGCGGGTAGTCTTTTGCGTGGACGGAAAGAGGGCGGTAAGTATGGGTTTGAGGAATTTATCAAATTATATTTTCCTAATTTTAAAAATGATGTATATCGTAATATAGAAATTGCGAGTATGTTATATGATAGTTTTCGCAATGGTCTAGCGCACCAAATGATACCAAAACAGGCAACTGGCATATCTAGAAAAAGCCCAGAACAACATTTAGAGTTTGCGCAAGAAAACAACAAGAAGTTTTTAATACTAGATGCAGATACATTAGTTGAGCATTTTAAATCGGCTTTGCAAAAATTTAAGAAAGATTTAGATGATAATAGAAAGGATAAAAGCGGAATTTACTTAACGGCAAACGTGCAGAAAAGCGTTGATGAGATTGTCAGCGATAGTAGCGAACTACCAAAAACTTCGGGTTCCCGCTCTCCCTTGATCACATTTCCTCCGGAATCTTTTGAGATAGGGAATGAGTTATAAAATGTTTAACCAAAATTATGCAGGAAAAATTAATAACAATTATTAGTTTAATTATCGGAGTGCTTGGTCTTTTGGCAACGTTGGTCGGAACTTATTTTACATATATTTCATTTGTAAATCCCCTTAAGAGATTTAAGAAATATCTCAAGAATCCTAAAGATTGGGAAAAATTTCTAGGTACAGAATCATATATTTCGATTTATCGACACAAAAGATATCCCAATTTTCAAATTATCATTGATTGGACTAAGGTTGTTGTGGAAAATTATAAAGAAGAGTGGATACAAAATTATCCGGACAAAGATCATAATGCTTCCCACTTTGTGCGCCTTGAGATGGACGGAATGCTTCTGGAAAAAGAATTATTTGTATCGTTGGATGGTGGTAGGATTTTTGTTCCTGTACCCCGTAGATCTCTTAAAAATAAAAAGTTATTTTATTGGTATGATGAAATTCAAATTCAGCTAGCTGATATTGTCGGAGAATTTTACATAAAGAAAGATATAAATAATTTTGCGAAGAATCAGAAGAAGCCAATATTGATTAATAGATAAAAATTTTCTTTTCTAGAAAATTTAAACTAAAATACAAAAAGTCGGGCCTAAAATTGGCTCGATTTTAAATTTATGAAAAAGAAAGAAAACGATTTTAACTTTAAGGCTTTTAACAATGCTAAAGAAGCGCTCTTTAGACTTTTTCCTAGTGTTGATAAGAAAGCTTTTTTCATTTCGGATTTTAAAAAATCTGGGTTGATAAAAAATCCTAAATTATTAAATCAAGCTGTAAGCGGAATATGTGAGTTAGTTAATGAGAGGTTGAGCTTGAGCTTGAGGATTTATAGGGGTTCTGGAAAAATTGATCCTAAATATGATGTAGATGAAGTTTGGGATATAGATAAAGAGATTAAATTAGTACCCAATAAAGGCGAAATAGATGATCACCATATTAATTGTGAGATATCGGAAGATACAATGAAAAGAAATCAACTTACTGTCGAGTATGTAGTTGATAAAGAAGGAAATTTGAGACCTAATATTCAAAATAACGGTATGATTAAGGCTTTTATTAATTTTGAATTCGGGGACGACGGCAATGCTAAAAGAAAATAAAATTTTCCCCTCCCGCACAGATTTGGAATTATTGATATCTAGCTTGCAGTGGTGTATTATGTGCTATAATGAAAATAAGCTATAGTGCGCATGCGCGTAAGAGAATGAAAAAGAGGGGCGTTTCGCGCAAGGACGTGGAAGGCGCTCTGCTAGGTTCTCAAAACAGATTATTTCAGCCGCATGGCACTGTGAAATGTGAATGGAAGAGGGCGGGCAAGAAATTGGTCGTGGTTTATAAGCAAAACAAGGAAAATTATAATATAGTAACCGCATATTATTTATGAAAGTAACATACGATAAGAGCGTTGATGCGCTTTATATAGAATTGAATAAAGCAAGAGTTTCAAAGACCATAGAAAAGCCGGGCGGCATCGTGGTTGATTTAGACAAAAAGGGGAATGTGTCCGGAATTGAGGTGCTCAATTATTCCAAGACGGCATCGCCAAAAGAGAAATTTCAAGTTTCGGTTGGTCAAAAGAAGATCGCAATACCTGCCTAAAAGTCAAAAACGCCCCATAGGCGTTTTTGATTTGTAGCAGACCTCGCGCGGATTTGAAAAAATTAAAATAATAAATATGCCCGGTTTCCGTATGGAAACCGGGCGGGTGTGTGATAAAGTAGATTCTACAGAATCGTTATAAATAAATTTATGAACTACTTAATTCTAATAATCATCGGAGTGGCGGGGGTTTGGGTTGGGTACCGGTTGGCGATGAAGAGGAAGATACATTCCATTAATAGCCAAGCCGCGAAAGTGAAAGTGGAAAATATGGAAAAGGTGAGGGAGCTGGCGCGGGCGAAGGACAGAATAACCAACGACGATGTGGAAAAATTGCTGGGAGTTTCCAACGCGACAGCTGAAAGGTATCTCAACGAGCTGGAGAAGAATGGCGAGCTGAAGCAAGTAGGCGGCACCGGCAGAGGAGTTTATTACCAAAAACCTAACAAATAAGGCAAACTAAACACCTCGCATATGTGAGGTGTTTAGTTACTGCTTGTGATAAAATAGATGGAAATGAATGAAAACAAAGTACCTACTATCTCGGTTTATAAAAAAGAAGATTTCCGAAAGTGGCTGAAGAAGAATCACAAAAAAGAGCATAAAGTTGCTCTTATTTTGCATAAGCGGCATACCGGCAATCCGGCCCCGTCGCATCGCGAACTGATGGAAGAGGCAATTTGTTATGGCTGGATTGATACCACGGTAAAAGGGCTTGATGAAAATACTTATGTCCGGAATTTTTCCAAGCGGACCAAAAACAGCTCTTGGAGCAGAAACACGCTTGGCTACGCCAAAGATCTGATAAAGCAGGGGAGAATGCGGGAGCAGGGGCTTCATTTCTATAAGCTCGGCAAAGAAAAAAAGACCCATGATCACGGCATCCCGGAAAATCCTGACCAGCCGGCGGAGCTGAAAAAAGCGCTTACCAAGAACAAAAAAGCAAAAAAGATTTTTGATACCCTCCCGTCCTCAACTAAGAAGATGCTTTATCGTTGGTTTCTGCGCGCGAAGCGCCCGGAGACCAAAAAGAAAAGAATCAAACAAATCATCACCGCCATGCTTACGGGAGATCGGGACGTTATCCGGCCAAGCGCCAAAGTTAATTTATGAAATTGCCCAGAAGCGGATATTAAATTTTCTTCTGCGCGGATTTGGAAAAATTAAAACGACGCTATATGGCGTCGTTTTGTGATAAAATTAGAACATGCGCACGTATCAGGAATTTTACCAGAGTATAGAAAAGCCGTTTTTTGCTCCGCCGGAGTGGGTGTTCGGAGTCGCGTGGGGGATTATCTACCCGCTGATCGCGATAGCGGGAATTTATTTGGGCTATTTGGTTTACAAAAATCGGGCGCCAAAAATTCTACTCGCGATTTTCGGGATAAATTTAATTGCTAACTTTTTATTTACTCCAATCCAGCTTGGGTTGGAGGCGCTTTGGCCGGCCTCGCTGGATATTTTGGTGGTTTTGGGGACTTTGGCATATCTGGAATATAAAATTTGGAGTTATTCAAAAACCATTTTCGTTTTACTGCTCCCATACCTTCTCTGGGGCGGATTTGCCACAGTGTTACAACTGACGATAACTTTTACGAATTAACGAACGACGCCGTAGGGTGTTTTATTTGTGATGAAGCAGATGTAAAAAGTTGAAAAATCCTGGCGAGTCAGCTATTTTAGTTTTAATGACGCAAGAAAAAGCTTTTGAAATTCTTAAGGCTGGCCACAGCGTATACCTTACCGGCGCGGCGGGAAGCGGCAAGACTTATCTGCTGAATAGGTACATAAATTTCTTACGTAAGAAAGATATTGGCGTCGGCATTACGGCCTCCACCGGCATCGCGGCCACTCATTTGGGCGGTTTGACTATTCATTCCTGGGCGGGAATTGGCATCGCGCGCAAACTGTCGGACGAGGATATTCGTGGAATTGCCGCCAATAAACGGGTTGCGAAGCGTTTTGCGAAAACGAAGGTTTTGATCATTGATGAAATATCCATGCTGGACGCGGATCGGCTTTTTTTGGTTGAGCGGGTCGCGAGGGCGGCGAGAGGCAGTTGGCTTCCGTTCGGGGGAATGCAGGTGATATTTTGCGGAGATTTTTTTCAGCTTCCTCCTGTGAGTAAAGCAGGGGAGCCGCCATCCCAATACGCTTATCATTCTGCGGCTTGGAAAGAATTAAATCCCGGGGTGTGTTATCTGTCGGAACAATTTCGCCAGGGAGACCAAGATTTTCTTAAAGTGCTTAATGCTATTCGTCAATCACAGGTGGATGAAGAAATTAGAGGACATCTCCACGCGCGCAGAAATACGGAACTTGGCAATAGAAAAGTGACTAAGCTTTATTCTCATAACGCGGACGTGGACGCGGAGAATCTTCGCGAGCTTAGGAATCTGTCGAGCGAGGAAAGGACTTATTATATGGAAGAATTGGGAGTTCCAGCCATAGTAGCTTCGCTGAAAAGCGGTTGTCTTGCCCCGGAAACGCTTCCACTCAAGAAGGATGCCATGGTAATGTTCGTGAAAAATAACTTTGAGGAGGGATATGTGAACGGGACGCTGGGTCGGGTAAAAGGTTTTGATGAGCGCGGCTATCCGATCGTCACTACATTTAATGACAAAAAGATCATCGCGTCTCCGGAAACTTGGAGTATTGAAGAAAATGGCAAGACGCTCGCCAAGATCACCCAGTTTCCTCTTCGGCTTGCCTGGGCTATTACCATCCACAAAAGCCAGGGGATGACTTTGGACGCGGCTGAAATTAATCTCGCGGGCGCCTTTGAGAAGGGTATGGGATATGTCGCGCTTTCCAGGGTCAGGTCGCTAAACGGATTGAAACTTCTTGGATTTAACGATATCGCCCTTGAGGTACATCCGGAAATTTTGGAGTTTGATAGCGATCTGCGAAAAAAATCGGAGGAACTGGCGCGCAATTTTCAGGGAACGTTTTCTCAAAAAACTTATTCTGTTGATGGAATTCGCAAGGACTATCCGGCCGCGTATCAGAAATGGACATCAGAAGAGGAAAAGCTGCTCGTCGCGGGTTTCCGACTAGGGAAAACGGTCGCTCAACTCGCAAAAGATCTAGGGAGGAAAAAAGGAGGAATTCATTCGCGGTTGAAAAAACTGGGGTTTATAGAATGATCGGACTATAACTGAAATGGCAAAGATTTCTTCAAACGATAAGCCGGTTCTGGTGGGAGTGCTGAAAGATAAAAGAGATCTTGGGATTCTCTTGAAAAAGCGCTGGTATCGGATTCCGGTTTTTTATTTACCAAAGAAAAAATTTCAGTATCTGGCATTTTATCAGCCGGCCAGTTTTGATAAAAAGGGAAAGCGAATTGAGTATTATGCTCGGCTGAAGCGCACTAAAGTAGTGAAAAGAATTGATCTACTGCCAAAGGAGCCAACGCATCCTCGCGCGCAGGATGAGTATCTAAAATGCGAATCCTTAAAAATCAGGAAACTTTCTAATCCGGTTAAAAATATTATTCCGCGTCGCGTATCATTTGGCTTTACAGATTTGAAAACGTTGCGCTCGGCGAAGGATATTCTGGAACTCTACGACGT
Organism: Candidatus Paceibacter sp.; assembly: GCA_020724845.1. Taxonomy (GTDB): domain Bacteria; phylum Patescibacteriota; class Minisyncoccia; order UBA6257; family 02-FULL-45-10c; genus DYGE01. Next base: position 28,495 of record DYGE01000007.1, on the reverse strand, counting down.
TGCTCCGACCGAACAAATTATAGCGAAGCGCTTAAAACAGCTTGGAATTGAGACTAAGCCAGAATTTTCGGTTTCCGTGAATAGCAAGCGTTTCCGAGTTGATCTCGCGATTTTCTGCAAAAATGGAAAAATCGCGATTGAGTGCGACAACCTTAAAGCTCACCGTGGCAAATTTCAAAGAAAAAAAGATAGAGTCAAAAGCGCGGCTTTGCGCGGATCCGGCTGGCGAGTTATTCGCCTGAAAGAACGAGATATTATAGAAAATTTGGACCGCTGCGTTGCTCGTGTGCAAAAGAGTGTCCGGGTTTTGAGCGGCGAGATATAGAATACAGCATGGCGGACAAAAATCTGATTGATCAAAATGAAATATTGGAAGTGGGATGGTTCGCGCCGGATAATTTGCCCCCTCTGTCTAATGTCTCCGAAAGAATATTAAGTTTGCGTCACAAAGATTAAAAACACCCCGGTTTCCATACGGAAACCGGGGTGTTTTTAATCCCCAGAGCCGGACAAGTATTAGAGCCAGGCTGTTTTGTGATATCATAAATAATATGAATTTCGAGAAACCACAATTTGATAAGCTGGGGTCGTCTCCGGAAAGGCAAGAAAAAAAGATGCCTCCTGAAGAGGCGGAAAAGATGCTGGGCGAAATGGATGAATATGCCGCTGGCTTGAAAACTCTACTTGAAGAAAAGCAGGGAGAGTTAAAACAAGTCCAGGAAGATCCCGGAGATAATCGTGAAGAAATAGATTTATTAACATTGGAAATAGGGGAATTGGAAGAACAGATATCCGGACTGGAAGAATTCAGCGATGAAGGTAAAGAAGAAGGCGCGGAATTTTTTGAAAAATAAAATCTCCCCCTGCGCTGATTCAGAAAAATCAAAACGACGCCATGTGGCGTCGTTTTGATTTTAACTTGAGGCGTTGCTTTATTTATTCTTCAACGCGAACTCCTCTCCAAAAAGCGAAATAGCCGGCGATTTCCTTCGCCGCCTCTTTGGGTTTTGGATATACCCACGCGGCTCCTTTGGCGCGCTCATTGCCAACTACCACGTCATAATAATCCGCCACTCCTTTCCACGGGCAGATATAGGCGGCCTCTTTCCGATCTTTAATATATTCCATCTTTACTGAATCGGGCGGGAAATAATGATTATTCTCAACTATAATCGTCTGATCACTTTCCGCGATAACTGTGTTGTTAAAAATTGCTTTCATAGGATGATATTATCATACATTAGCTAAGTTGAAACGGTTCATATGAATTTATCCGCCCTGCTGCCAGCGGATGAGCTCGGGCAAGGGGAAAAGGAGCGTTATAATATTAAGCGTGAGATTGTCGCGGATAAGAATAAGAAGCGCGAGTTCCAAGATTATAAAAAGCGCCATTGACCATTTTGTGGATACTTTTCCGGCGAAGATGAATCCTGCGATCATGGCTAGAATATCGCCGACGACGTTAAGTACGCTGTCGCCGTAATAGTTTAAGGAAATGGTTGTTTCGCGGTATCGTTGGATTACAAAATCAGTGTTTTCTGTAATCTCCCAAGCGGATTCGATGCCGACAGCAAGTATCAGCCGGTTAAGAAATGGCATCTGCGGGAAGAAAAACCAGAGCAGCAGATAAAATCCAAGGCCATGGCTGATGTGCGTGAAGGCATAGGCGTCAAAAAGCCGCTGGGAATTGAATTGGCTTTGAACGTCGCCAGACCAGAAGCCCGGTTCGCCGGTCGGGCCGAATGGCGCGCGTCCCATGAGAAGCAGAGTGATAACGGTAACGGCAATGATAATCGTAACCGCGTATCCAGCGTATTTGCGATTATCCAAGAGCGATTTTATGTCATAAGCCATCTTAAAAAGATTATATCATTTTACATCGGTTGTATTACGTGATCACGATCATTATGATTTACACCATTTCACCTTACGCGTCTTAAAAATTTCCAAAAACTGCGTTTTAGCGCGTTGAAGAATGAGTGAGTAGATGGTAAAGTTATTCGAGTACTGGAAACAAGGCGGCGTGAATGTCTAAAGTAAATTGGCGCGGACTTGCCGAGCAGTGTTTTTTCGGCCCGGGAGAGGTGGAAGAAGCTTATTGCGGAATATGCGGAAGCAAGATGAAGGTCAGTCGGAATGTTCTCCGCGCCACTAGTCTTGCTATGGCGATGAGCGGCAGTAAGCGCAGGTGCGATCATTTTTATTGTCCTGATATCCAAGAATCCTGGCATAAGAGAGTTTGTGAACTCAAATGGTCTGTGGATCGCAAAAAGGGGGAACGAGTTCCTAAGAGCGTCCTGAAAAGCTATAAGCACGCCGCGAAGAAAGAAATCCTAGAGCTACTTAAAAAACACAAAGCGCGATGATTTGCGCTTTTTTGTTTGGCTCTAATATTAGAGCCAGGCTCTCCTAGTAAATATTAGAAGCGGGTGGTTTGTGATAAAATAAGTTAAGAAGTGGATTAGTCGATTCACGGTTATAAAATTAATTTAAAAATATGGCAAAAGTAATTAGCACGGAAGAATTAAAAAAGAAAATTGACGAGGGTGGGGATTTCTATCTCGTGGATGTCTTGTCGCCGAACAGCTTTGAAGCTCGGCATGTCCCGGGAGCGAAGAATGTTCCCAACAGCCCCAATTTCGCTAAGGAATTTGATGAACAGATTGGCGCCCCGAAAGACGCGGATATTATCGTTTACTGCTCGTCTAACACTTGCATGGCGAGCGTGCAGGCTGCTCAAAGGTTGGAAGAGGCCGGATACACCAACGTTACCCATTTCCAGGATGGCTTGGCCGGTTGGCAGAACGCCGGATACGAATTTGAAGGCGAAGCGGCGTAGACCAAAAAAGCGGGGGAACCCGCTTTTTAGCTTATTGACGAAAACGAGCATTTTTATATCATAAAGATATAAACGCCCCGTTCAGCCGCAAGGTCCGACGGGGTTTTAAATTTTATGCTTCAAAAACAAATTGGGGTATAAATTAGCGCGCAAAAGAAAAGCACCGCCGAGGGACGGAACCCAAGGAGGTGCTTCTCAATAGAGATACATCTTTAGTATACGATACTAACAAGCAAAGTCAATATTTGGATATTCACAGATAGATGGCTATGAAAATGGAATTCCCTCCAGCGCCTGGCTTTAATATTAAAGCCAGGCGTTTTTTGTTACCTTACAACTTTCTTTAGGGTTGTAAGATGTACTATGACCAAAAATCCTTTTCTGAACGCCCTAGCGGCTTCGCTCTATATAGTAGGGGTCGTATCGTTTATTAATTTTTTGCAAGTCCTAGGCGATGAACCGGAGACGATTTTGATCCCGATGGCTATGCTTTCACTCCTTGTACTTTCGGTCGCGGTGATGGCATTCCTTTTCTTTTTCCAGCCGGTTCAATTGCTAATCAACGGAGATCGACAACAGGCTGCGAGTTTTTTCCTAAAGACACTTGCAACTTTTGCCGTCATTACTGCGCTTCTTTTCTCGGTTCTTTTCTGGATGAGCTAGCGCCACTAATAATTCCTGGTCCTAATATTAGGACCGCGCTACTTCTAATATTAGAAGCGGAACTGCTTGCGATAGAATTTAATTATGGTTAAAAATATCTTGACTATTCAAAAGACAACCCCGACGGGTATTGGTTTCGGGTGTGAAAATAAACGGCTCACCTCGGTGAGCCGTTTATTTTTCACCTCAAATAGACGACTTTTTGTCGTAATAAAAAACCGCCGAGTTTGACTCGGCGGAGCGGCTAATTATGTTGACTTTTTTACTGTTCTTAACTCGAGATTCAGACCACCTTGCCTTTTTAAGGAGTGGTAAAGCTGGAGATAGCGGCATTGATCACACTTTGCTATGCCTTCGTTTGTGGGCCCTTCGTCGTAGTAATGCTTGAGCATGGCAGCTATTGAAGCTACTTCTGAGATTACGACCAGCGAGGTCGCCAATGCGCTTCCAGTTGCGAAATAGAATTGGATTGGCACAATGAAAAGCATTGCGATTGTCGCAAGAAAAGGGATTGCCCCAAGTGGTCCGCATAGATCAATCGCTTTGAAAGTGGGCCAGAAAACCAAGCGCCAGAGTTTCGCGGAAGCCAGAGGAAACTTGTGTTCGAATTCAATCCTCTTAGCGATCTCTCGGTAAAGTTGTACAAGGCCATTATCGCCGAGACCTTGTTTTTTTAGGTCTCTTTCATTAATACCCAAGTAATGATTAAGCAGTTTGGGAAACAGTTGGGAAAACTTGTTCTGTTGTTCGGCTAATTGGTCTGCGAGCTTCTTTTTGTCCGAGGATTCTATCAGAGTCAATGCCTTATCTTTGCTTGTTTGCTTGATTAATCCCTTCTCCTCGTTCATATTTATTCTCCTTTCAAGGATTTTACTCTGGCTATATATTATCAGAAAAATTAAGATTTGGCAAGGGTTTCTATATGATTATCTGACGGCTTTTTATGTTAAAATTCGTTTATGAAGATTTATTCTTGGAACGTGAACGGCATCCGGGCGGTGCATAAGAAGGGGCTGTTTACGAAATTTGTAGAAAAAGAAAAGCCGGATATTCTATGTTTGCAGGAGACGAAGGCGATGCGGGAGCAGTCGGAAGTGGATTTGCCGGAATACGAAGAATACTGGAATTCCGCGGAAAGGAAGGGATACTCCGGCACTGCTATCTTTACTAAAGAAAAGCCGCTGAAGGTTATAAATGGTTTGCCAGCTGACATAGTAAAAAAGTATAAACTTGCTGATGACGATTACGGAAACCCGAACAAAGAGGGGAGAGTAATCGCCGCCGAATACAAGAAATTTTTTCTAGTGACTGTTTACACGCCGAATGCCAAAGACGACCTAAGCCGGCTTTCTCTGCGGCACAAAAAGTGGGATCCGGCGTTTCTAGCGTACTGCAAAAAAATGGAAAAGAAAAAACCGGTGATTTTTTGCGGAGATCTGAATGTGGCGCACACTCCGGATGACCTCGCGCGGCCAAAGCAAAATGAGGGGAATAAGGGATATACTAAAGAAGAACGTGATGGTTTCCAGAAGTTTATTGATGCCGGGTTTGTGGACACTTTTCGGCTCTTTCACCAAGGCAACGGATATTACACCTGGTGGACTCATTGGGCGAACGCCCGTGCTAACAACGTCGGCTGGCGGATTGATTATTTTCTAGTTTCAAAAAAACTGGCCGACAAAGTGACGGCGGCAAATATTCACCCGGACATTATGGGTTCTGATCACTGCCCGATAAGCATTACACTGAAAATTTAATATCAGATGCAAAAGAAAACCTATTACGTCTATATAGCGATTTGCAATGATCAGTCGCTTTATACCGGCTATACTACCGATCTTAAAAGAAGGATGGAGGAGCATAATCACGGCAGTCTGGGAGCTAGGTATACCAGAGGGCGTCGTCCGGTTGCGTTAGTTTATTCAGAAAAATTTCTTTCGGAATCGGCAGCTAAGGCGCGCGAAGCGGAAATAAAGATTCTATCCAGGAAGGAAAAATTGGGATTGATGGCTAAGAAATGATATTAGCCAGGATTTTCTAAGCTGGAATAAACAGAGGAGGAAGTCAGCCGCCAGGTAAGGCGGCCTTTTTTATTCTTATGGTTTGTCAAGTTTGTCCACAGGGGCTTAATTTTATGTAAAAAGAGTGTGGTATAATAAAAATAGATAATAATTAAACATTAACGCCATGCACAAGATTCAAGAACAATTATTAAAAGTCGCCCAGGAGAAGAACTTGGGCCAGCATACTTTGCGGGAGATCGGATCGTTCATCGGAGAGAAGTCGCCGCAGAAGGTGAAGCATCATCTCTTGCAGCTTCAGGCAAAAGGCCTGATTAAAATTGACAGGGCCAAAGGCATGATTAAAAAGACCAGGCAGGAATGGGAGCGGATGTCCGGCAATGGCAAGCTGCTGACTATTCCGATTCTAGGCGCGGTTAATGCAGGACCGGCGCAGATTTTTGCCGAGACCAATATTGAGGGATTTTTGCGGATTTCCAGTTCGCTGCTTGCTCCGCCTAAAGCCAAGGAAAGCCGGCTGTTTGCGCTGAAAGTTGTCGGCCCCAGCATGAATAAGGCGAAAATCGGCGGGAAATATATAGAGGATGGCGATTACGTGGTGGTAAACGTAGACGATAAGAATGTTAAAAATGGCGATATCGTGCTTTCTATTATTGACGGCATGGCTAATATCAAAAAATTCTTTTTAGACAAAAATAACAGCCAGGTGGTGCTGATGTCTGAATCTACCAAAGATTTTCCGCCGATTTACATTCACCCGAATGATAACTTCATGATTAATGGAAAGGTGGTTCAGGTCATCAAGAAACCAAGGTTTTTCTAATTTTTTCTAACGGAATGCATAAATCTTTAAGTAAGCCGCTGGCGGAGCAGGTCAGGCCGGAGAAGCTTGCGGAGGTGATAGGGCAGGAGCATGTGACCGGGGATGGTAAGATTCTTTCAGAGATTCTACGGACCAACTCGCCGGTGAGTTTGATTTTGTGGGGTCCGCCTGGAAGTGGAAAGACTACGCTGGCTAGAGTATTCGCTAAAGAGCTGAAAGCAGAATTTGCGGAGATGTCGGCGGTGATGTCCGGCGTAGCGGATGTCCGCAAGGTGATTGAGTTGGCCAACATGAACAAGCGCTTCGGCAAGCCGACGATTGTTTTTATTGATGAAATCCACCGCTTCAATAAAGCCCAGCAGGACTCGCTTTTGCCGCACGTAGAGAACGGTACAATTACGCTAGTGGGGGCGACGACGGAGAATCCGAGCTTTTCGGTCATCTCGCCGCTTTTGAGCCGCAGCCGAGTGATAGTGCTGAATCCGCTTTCTGACGAGGCAATCCGGAAGATTGTGCTCCGGGCGCTTAAAAAGATCGGAGAGAGCGAGGATTTTTTAGCGCCAGGTTCGCTGGAATTTTTGGTAAAAATTGCCGGCGGAGACGCGCGAGTGGCGCTGGGCACTCTAGATGTGGCGATGCTTTTTTCCGATGGCGGAGCAATTACTCCTGAACAATTGGAAACCGCTCTCGGAAAGAAAATGGGCCGGCATGACCGGAAGGGAGAAAGCCACTACAATCTTGCCAGCGCTTTTATTAAATCTCTCCGCGGGAGCGACGAGAATGCGGCGCTTTATTATTTAGCCAGATTTCTGCAGGGTGGCGAGGATCCGCTTTTTATCGCTCGCCGAATGGTGATTTTTGCTTCGGAAGATATTGGTTTAGCTGATAATCAGGCGCTGGTGATCGCCGAAAGCGCTCTGGAGGAAACTAAGAATGTCGGCATGCCGGAATGTCAGTACGCTCTTTTTCATACTGCCCTTTACTTGGTTCGCGCTCCGAAATCGCGCGAAGTCGCTGATGCGATGGCTTCGGCGCTGGAGAAGGCCGAAGAAACTCCTGATTTACTGGTGCCTATTCATATTCGCAACGCGGTTACTGATCTGATGAAGAATTTGGAATACGGAAAAGGATACAAATGGAAAGCCGGCTTTAAGCATGAAAAAGGATTTCTGCCGGAAGAATTGAAGAATTGGAAAGTCCTGCCGGAAGAGTAAGAAAAATAAATATCTCAATACTGCGTCGGGGTATTTAACTTGTCCGCAGTTTTAGTGTAAAATAGGTATAACCTGACTATGAACCCGGAAAAAATGCCGAAAAAAGAAGGAAGGGAGTTAAGGGATCAGTTCGAGCATGATGCTATGAGTATATTTTCCATTGTTCAATCGGCTGTTTTTCTTCTGAAAGAGTTTGAACAATCTGACGAAAAAAGAAGTGAGACCGGCTTCATGCTACAAAAAAATTGGAAGAGATTATTTTCTACAGCAGAGCAATTTTTAAATGGGGAATTTGGTAGCATGGATGACGAATTGCGCGCTGAAATTGAAAAATTACTGGAATTTAAAGATAAGAATTTCGCAGACCCTGGCGTTTTGGAAGGAGTGGTCAAGTTCTTCGAGGAGATTAAGAAGAGACAGAGAAAAGAGGATGGGCAAGAATAAAGGATTATGTTGGAAAAGAGATTAGGCGAAAAATTAGGGGGAGGAAATGAGAAGGAGGTTTTTGAGGACCTGGGAAATCCGGAGCAGGCTATTGGAGTTTTCCACGCATATCGGCAAGAATCGCATAACAGAGTAAAGGCGCGATTTTATCTGACCAAGATTTTGCGCTTTATTTTCCCCGAGCAGATTGCTGATATCCATCTGGCCGCTTCTGATCCTCATGTAATTGTGGTTGATAAGATAGAGGGTAGGGAACTTGATGAATTGAAATTTCGGGAAGACGATAAGGATATAGAAGTCTTTTTCAAGTCAGCCAAGGAATTAGGAGTTTGGCTGGATTATTCTGATTTCAATTTCAAGCGGGATAAGAATGGCAACACGGTCTATGTGGATAGCTTTGATCCTTGGAGAGTTGAGTTCGGCAAGATAAATCCGAATTACGATGCTCAAAAGCTAGAGGGGGCGCTTCAGAGATTAAGGGGTCATGAAAGAGAGTTGGGATTGAGCTGTTTAAAGCGCCTGGAGGCACTAAGGGAAGAGGCAGAAACGGATTTAGAGAGGAGTATAAAGGAAGGAAAGTTGGTGCTTGACTAGCGATAATTTTTCTTCTAATCTCTAGGCAGATGTTATCCAAGGTAAAGAAGGTGGGCGATCATGGCCGCGGTGCCGAATCCGACTGATAGGAAGAAACAAGAGGAAATCAGACTTCTCGTTTGCAAAGGTTGTCGGAGACAGATAGACGAGGTAGGCTGCGCTTATAACTGTGAGTATGACGATGATAACTTCGACAATCGGGATCCAGAGATGATGGAGTATCTGGTTTATGTTTTTGACCGGACAGAGCCGTATAAAACCAAGAAAAAACGCAAGTCTCGCGCGCGCCGATAAGTATCTTTCCCCGCCCAGGCGGGGATTTTTTATTTTTAGGAAGATAGTTGCTTAAGCGTAAGAAAAGTTGCCAAAGTTTTATGTTAAAATGAATGTATGGATTACGAGGCGTATATAATTGTCGGAATTTTTCTGTCTTTTGGCTTGCTTTCACTTTTAAAGCCGGACTGGATGATTCGGTTTAAGCGCTGGACAACTTTTTGGGTTGAGGGGGCTGAATATCTGCCTAGTCGGAGAACAGTGCTGGTGTATCGGATTCTGGGAGTAATTTTTATCTTATTGGGATCAGTGGTGTTTGCCGGAGTTCAGAAGGAGATGCCGGAGGAGTTAGCAACAACGACCGGAAACACTGATATCATCAGATTAACTTCTCCGCGTTCGGGCGAGGCAATTGAAAGTCCGCTAATCATTACCGGCGAGGCGCGCGGGCCTTGGTATTTTGAAGCGACTTTTCCGGTAGTGTTGACGGACTGGGATGGTTTGATTATTGCCCAGCATTACGCGGAGGCGCAGGATTCTTGGATGACAACCGAATACGTGCCTTTTCGGGCTGTCTTGGAGTTTGAAAAGCCGGCTTACGGTGAGCGAGGCTCGCTGATTTTACGAAAATCCAACGCGTCCGGCCTGCCGGAGCATGACGACGCGCTGGAAATTTCTATAAAGTTTAAATAAAAAATATTAAGTCGGTTTGTAATAAAGATATGGCTCTGTTATTCTGCTAAGTAGCGATCCTACAACACAAGGGGGAAGATGCAAGGGCGAGACTATCAGAAGGAAGCCGAAGATTTTCTTAAGGAGTTTGATAAACAGTCGGAACACTATGACAGAATGGTAAAAGAAAAAGGGTTGCAGTGGGAGAAAGATCACCCTAATCCTAGACCGCAAGAGGTGGAAGCTTTAGTTAAGGAATTTGATAAAATGGGGAAGGAGATTGATAAAGAGTTGATAGCAAAGTTTGGCAAGGAATTTCTAGATCTATTGATTCAAACAATGCAATCTTGGGAGAGGGAGGATGGCAGGTTCATGGCGGAATTTTTCGCGAAGATGCAAGCCGGCCAAAGGCCTACCCCTCCTACGGATGAGGAATTGGAAGAGCTGGATAATAAACGCAAGAAGGAGCTGGTTAGTAAGATAGCCGAAGGTCTGAAATCAGGTAAAATCAAGCCGCTTAAAAAATAAGCGGTATTTTATTTCGAATCTTGAAATAATCGGGGGTTTCTGGTAAGATCTTAAGCGGTTCTTGCAAGGAGGATTACTGTGAAAACCTACAAGAAGGAAGCGCATGAGCTGCTGAAAAAATTTGAGAAGGCGAGAACGAAGGAATGGCAAGAGATCGCTGAAAGAGCGGCGGAGTGGCAGCGGCGGCATCCGGAGCCGAGCGAGTCGCACATGGAAAAATTCGCGGCGGTCGGTTTTAGCAATATACATCGGGCCGTAAGTCGCTTAGAAAGATTTTTTAGCCCGTACGTGGTTTCGTTGATCATGAAAGCTGAAGAGTCTTGGGCGCTGGATGACCTTTCTGCGTTAGAGAGTAAGATGTTTGTTGGGAAAGGCAAAGAATTCTATAGCCAACTACAGAAAAGGCGGCGGAAGGAATTGGTAGAAAGGCTAGCTAGCCACTTAAGATTTCGGCATAGCGGCCCGCCCCGATAAATATCGGGGTTTTTTTATTCAAGACTAGGAGGAAACACCTATACTATCTCGGATATCGCCTTTATTTATAAAATATCCGTAAACGGATAGAAATTGATCCCACTGCCATCCCGAATATCCGAAATAGTATAGGTGTTTCCTTTGGAGATGTCTGGATTTTCACCTTAAAAATATCTATGATAGAATAGATTGAATAAAATGATTTATATTCCTAAAATCTATACCGTGGAAAGCGTTACTTCCGGCCATCCGGACAAGGTCTGCGATCAGATTTCCGACGCCATTTTAGACGATTGCTTGCGGCAGGATCCGAAAAGCCGGGTGGCGGTGGAAACTTTCGGTTCGCATGGGTTGCTAGTCATGGGAGGCGAGGTTACCAGTTCAGCTGATGTTTCTTACGAACAAATTGCCAGGCAGGTATATAAAGACATCGGTTATCAGGACGAGCTGAAAATAATCTCTCACGTGGTGCAGCAGTCGCCGGATATCGCGATGGGCGTGGATACCGGCGGAGCGGGCGACCAGGGCATTATGTACGGCTACGCGACCGATGAAACTCCGGAATTTATGCCTAAGGGAGTTGTGCTGGCGCATAGGTTGACCAAGGGCCTGGAAGATTTGCGAAAAAGCGGCAAAGCGGATTGGCTGCGTCCGGACGGCAAAGCGCAAGCTACTTTGGAGGGAGAAAAGATAAGATCTATTTTAGTCAGCGCCCAGCATGACGAGGCGGTCAGCCAGGATGAAATCAGAGCAACTCTTATTAAGGAATTGATTGCTCCGCTAACCGAAGAATACGGCTCGGATGCCGGCAAAATAGAAATACTGACTAATCCAACCGGCAAGTTCGTGCAGGGCGGTTTCGCGGCTGACGCTGGACTGACCGGCAGAAAGATAATGGTAGACACTTACGGCGGATTGATACCTCATGGCGGAGGATGTTTTTCCGGCAAAGACGCTACTAAAGTTGACCGTTCGGCCGCTTATATGTGCCGTTTTGTGGCCAAGAACCTGGTAGCGCAAGGCCATGCCAAGAAGTGCTTGGTTTCCGTGGCTTACGCGATCGGAAGAGCGGAGCCGTTGATGGTGGAAGCTATAAATGACAAAGGAGAAAGCTTGGCGGATTTAGTCAAAAAAGAATATGATTTTCGTCCGGCGGCGATCATTGAGCGCTTAAATCTTCGCCAGCCGATTTTCCAGCAGACAGCCGCTTACGGCCACTTCGGCCGGCCTGGCTTGCCTTGGGAAGAAATAGTATAGAAATGGAAAACCCGATCGTTCAGATCGGGTTTGTATTTTTAAATTAAGTGCCAATATTCTGCTAGGATGTCAGCGTGATCAAAGACGAACCGACTCCTTTCTTTCTGGAAATCTTTCGGATCAAGAAATAGCACTTTTGTCTTCCCGGGTTCATCTCGCGGCGTGCCGCGCGCTGTTCCTAGGAAGATCGTGGAAACGTAATGGCCTCTTGGGTCGCGGCCTTTTTCAGCGCGCGTTCCTAATACTTCCTCAATGATCAGATCCAGCCCAACTTCTTCTTTCATTTCCCGCTTGGCGGTTTGGGAGAGCGTTTCGCCGGGACCTTGTTTGCCTCCCGGAAGCGCCAGCCCCGGCACTTTGCTTAGCCGTTCAACGATTACGATGCGGTTTCCATAACGAGCGATCACATCAGCGCAGTAGATTATTTTTTCGCTGTTATTCATTGGCCTTTTCTTTATATTTCACCAGTGAGTCAACTTGGTAATCTTTGAGCGCCGCGCGTCCGGGCAGGCCTTCAAGTTCAATAACGAAAGCGCAGCCGGCAACTTCCGCTCCCAATCTTTCAATCAGCGAGCAGGCGGAGAGAGCTGTGCCGCCGGTCGCCAGCAGATCATCAACCACCAGGACTCTCATTCCCGGTCTGACTGATTCCACATGGGCTTCCAGAACATCAGTTCCGTATTCCAGGCCGTAAGAAACGCTGACGGTCTTTCTCGGCAGTTTCCCTTTCTTTCGCATCAGGATTAATGGAACTCCCAGCTCCAGCGCCAACGCGCTTCCGAAGATAAATCCTCTGGCGTCCAGGGCGGCGATGGCGTCAGCCCGGCCTTTCCAATTGGCAGCCAAGCGGCTGACAACTTCTCTGAAAGCCGAAGGATATTCCAGCAGGGAAGTGATGTCGCGGAAAATGATACCTTTCTTTGGAAAGTCTGGTACGTCTTTAATAAATTTTTTCAGGTATTCCATATTGCTACCCTTAGCGGGATTTCTCCAGCTTGCTAATGCTGCCGCCCAGACGAGTTGCCTCGTAGATGGCTTCCGCGAAGTAAGCGGCAGCCGGAACTCTGGCAAGCCAACTCTCTTTTCGGTAGTAGTCTTCGGTTCGCGGGATTGAATCTGTGCAGGCAACATAGAAATCTTCCAGGGAGAAGTTTTTCTCAACCCCGCCGCTGAAAATTCCGTGCGTCGCGTAAACCGAGACGCTTTTGGCGCCCATGCCCTTGACCGCTCTGGCGACTCCGCGAATGGTGTTTCCGGAATCAATCATATCTTCATAAATGACGACGTGCTTTCCTTCCACGCTGGAGCCAATAGTGGAAACGATTTCCGACTTGTTGGGCGCCGGGCGCCTCTTCTCAAAAATCGCCACCGGGATATCGCCAAGCGCTTTGGCGAGGCGCCTGGTTCTGACTGCCGCTCCGAAATCGGCGGCGACGGCCACAACTTGTTCCAGGCCGTCTCCAAAGCGATTTCGGATGTGATCGGAGAAGAGATGGAATCCAGCCAGGTTTTCAACCGGAATGGAAAAGAATCCCTGTTCCTGTTCGGCGTGCATATCAATAGTAATCAGCTGCTTTATGGCGCTGTTGGATTCAATAAGATCGGCGAGTAGGCGGGCGGAGATCGGGACTCGCGGCTGATCTTTACGATCTTGCCGGAGATAGGGAAGATAGGGCGTGACCAGAGTTATTCCGGAGACTGACGCCCTTCTCATGGCATCGGCCGCCAGGAGCATCATCATAACCGCGGCGTTCGGGTCCGGATGCTGAAGGGTGTGTAGGAAGAAGACGTGCTGTCCACGGATAGCGTGCGGAATCTGCGGCAGAAGTTCGCCGTTGGCGAAAGTCGTGTATTCTATGCGGTGATGCGGCATTTCCAAGCCGCGTTTTCGCAGATGCTCTGCTATTTCTTCGCCCAAGTTTTGCGCCAGGGGAGAAGAGAGTAGGACGAATTTGTTCTCGCAGGAAGTCTTTTCCATCAGCGGCCTCCTTGTTTAGATTTCAAGGCACTGCTCTTGTGAATATACCAGGTTTTGCGGAAAAGTCCATTAAACTTGAAAATCTGTATCAAAAAAAGTACAATGATAACTATGGCGGAGATTAAGAATTTCCCCCAGGTTTTTAAGCGGCTGGGGTTCAGGAGGCACGCTTTCGCGGTTTATAAGGCGATCCGGAAGAATAGCCCGCTTTCGGCTACCGAGGTAATCCAGGCGACCGGACTGCACCGGCCGGCGGTTTACCGCGCGCTGGAAGATTTGCTTGGCGCAAAGCTGATATCAACCAAGAAAATCGGCAAACGAACTTATTACGTTCCGGAAAGCGCGCGCCGCATTTCTGAATTGTTCACAAAAGATCTGGAGAATGTTTCCGCGTTGATAAAGAAGCGAGAGGCGGCAGATGTTGAAACGGTGGACAGCTCCATGAGAATTTTCCGCGGGCCTAAAGGGATCCGGGCGGTTTTTGACGATGTAATTGACCATACCGGGCGCGGAGATACTTTTTACCGCTACACTTCGGAAAAGGATCTAGCCGCGGTCAATCGCTATCTGTCGCCGGACTACCGGAAGCGCCGGGATAGAAAGAAGCTGGAGCGCTTGGTTATCAGCAATCCGGAATCCGGAAAGCAGAAGCGTCCGCGCTTGGAACGCTTTATAAAATTTATTCCCCCGGAGGCCAGTTTGTTTGACCAAAATATTATTCAGATTATTTACGGCAGCCGGCTGGCTTTGATTGATTTAAACAAAGAGCAGGCGCTGGTGATTGAAAACGCGCCTTTGGCTGATTTCCAAAAGGTTATTTTCAAACAGCTTTATAGGAAGTTATAATTTATCCAAATGGATTCTGGAGCTAAAAACATATTTACGCCGTCGCTTTTTTTTAAATACGCTAAATGTCCCCATTGGATTTGGCATGATCTTTACAGCGACGAAAAAGAAAAAGCCGAAGAGCCGGAATTGGTTTTAAAGATACGGGAGCAGGGAGTTGAGCACGAAGACGAGTATGTAAAGGACTTATCTTTTGATGAAGTAAAGGAAGAGGACCCGGCCAAGGCCTATGAGGAAACTCTGAAGCTGATGGAATCCGGCTCCGAGCTTATTTATCAAGGCGCTATTCAGTTTGAAGATAGCGGCATTGTGTATCGCGGACGGCCGGACTTGATGGAGAAAAAGCCGGGCAAGTCCAAGTTCGGAGATTATTATTACGCGCCCTTGGATATCAAATCTTCTAAAGAAATAAGCAAAGAGCAGGAATCCCAGCTGATAATCTACGGTATGATTTTGGAGAGAATTCAGGAGCGTTTTCCGGAGGAGCTCGCGATTATCAATAAAGAAATGAAGAGGATCCAGCTGGATGTCAGCGAAAAAGACATGAAAAGGACCAAGGAAAGAATTGGGGTCATAATTGGAATTATGCGGGGCGCCAAGCCGCCGCTGAAACTGGCTTCTTCCTGCAAGGAAAGCCCGTGGTTTAAAAAATGCGTCAGCGAGGCGGAAGAAAAAGACGATATCGCGCTTATTTATAAGCTGGATTCTCGTTCTCATCCGGAGTTAAGGAATCTTGGCATTAAGACGGTTCATGATCTCGCGAAGGCGGCGGTGGCCGAACTGCCTAAAATTCCTTACGCCTCTCCGGAGAAGCTGGAAAAATACAAACTGCAGGCGCAATCTTTGGTTGATAAAGAGATTAAGCGCTTCGGCCAGGCGGAAATACCGGAAGCGCCGCTTAAAATTTATTTTGATATTGAGGGAGACCCGCTCCTGCAGGCGGAGTACTTATTCGGGTTTTGGATTTCCGGCGATCCGGACAAGAAATACGCTGATTATAAAAATGTAATTTTTGATGAGAAGGAAAATAAATACTTTGTTTATTTTTTGGCGGAAAAGCCGGAGGAGGAAGAAGCAATGTGGAGTGACTTTCTTGATTGGTTGGAGAAATTGCCAAAGGATTATCTGGTTTATCATTACGCAGATTATGAGCGCTCCAAGACTTTGGCTATGGCGCAAAAATACCGCAGCTCTCCGGCCTTTGAATATTTCCATTCCCGGCTTTTCGATTTATCCAAAGTAGTCCAGGATTCCGTCATTTTCCCGGTGTATTTTTATTCCATTAAAGATTTAGCTAAGCACCTGAATTATAAGTGGCGGCACGAAAAGGCCGGCGGAGCGCAAAGTATTTTTTGGTACGAAAAGTGGCTGGAGACCCGGGACCGCAGCGTGCTCCAGGATATTATCAATTACAATGAAGATGACGTCCGCGCCACCGAATTTTTGCACAACTGGCTGGCGAGGGGATAGCTAGGTTTCTATTTGCTTTTTATATAAACTACCGATAACTTTAATTTATGAAAAAGGAATCAGCCGGGAGTCATTTTACCGGAAGAGAAAAATCCGAGAATAACGGATTTAAGTTTGAGCTTAAGGATGAGATAGGCGTTTTCAGGGTTGTTGAAGGGGATAACCAGCTTTCCATAAACTTGGAAAATTCCTCTGGCCAACAATTTAAAGTTAATTCTTTATTGCTGCCCGGATATGAATTTGTAAGCAAGGAAATTCTGCAAAGGCAGGGAGAGGAGGTTGACGAGGACAGAGAAACCTATGTTCGCCATGGCAAAAAGCAGGTAGTCATTGATACTGTCGAACTCCGGAAAGAAGAGTGGCAGTATTTACTTTCTATTCTTCACGAGATCGGGCACCTGGCCAGGCAGAAGGAGAAATCCAAGGATGTCAAAAGATTGGACCAGTTGACGGAAAAACAGCCGGCTATCTGGCAAGACCCGGAGCTTTTTGCTGAAATGCTGAAATTGCAGAGTGAAGACGAGCGGGATTCCTGGGCTTTCGCCATCCGCCAGCTTAGGAAGATGGCTCGGGAGTTTAACCCGGAATTAAAAAAAGTTTTTCCCGATTTGAAGTCATTTAGAGATTACGTTGATGGCAACTTAGTAAGCGGATATAAAAAGCCGTACCGCGAAATAATCAACAGCGGCCTTACCGGGGAGTACAGAAAAGAGCTTTTGGACGCTTTGGAAGACCTTTATACGAGAGGGGATTGACAAGTGGTTAATTCTCACATAGTATATTAAGGCAAGTTAAATCCATACATAAATTGTGTGGGATTATGTCTATTCTCCTAGTACGCAAATAAATTGCGGTTAGTGGGGTGAAAAGGTCGCTTGCTAGGATCTATCCACAATTAAATTAAAAACCGGATAGATTCTCGTGATTTATTTGCATGGCAAAGAAATTATACGTCGGCAATTTGTCCTGGGGCACTACCGATGACTCTTTAAACCAAGCTTTTTCTGAAGCTGGTAACGTGGAGTCAGCGGTTGTCATCAAGGATAGGATGTCCGGCAGGTCCAAGGGTTTCGGCTTCGTAGAAATGTCTACTGAAGAGGAAGCTGAAAAAGCTATTGAAATGTTCAATGGCAAGGAGCTTGATGGTCGCGCGTTGACCGTTAATGAAGCCCGACCGATGGAAGAGCGCCCAAGACGCTAAACCGTTCTTAGGTTAAAGGTTAAATATCTTGAGCAAAAACTCCCCTTGCGGGGAGTTTTTGATTCCTAGATTGACGACTTTAAATTTTTCTGATAATATATAGCCAGAGTAAAAACCTTGAAAGGGGAATAAATATGGAACTGCTTATCCTGGCGTTCGGCTGGTCCGTATCCGGTTTTTTGGCGTATGGGCTAGGCAAGAACCTGCTCTGGAAAAGAGATTTTAAGCAGCTTTACTGGGATAGTTTCAATGAGTGCGTCTGCTGGCTAACGGCTCTCTGTGGCCCAATAATGTTGCCCATTCTCGCCGTGGCTATCCCTCGATTAGAGGGTCAAAAAATGCTTGGTTTAACCTACCGCATCCCCAAACAGAAAACTCTGCCCGCGCCTGGCGAAACTGGCTTGGTTAGGCAAACCGGTAAAGAGAAGGTTATGGCCAGAATTGAGAAGGCGGAAGAGAGGCGCAAAAAGGAAGAGGAGGAGATGAAGAGGCGGGTGACTCTGGCTAGAGAGAAAGAGGCCCAAGAGAGGCTGAAAAATGAAAGCGCCCGGTATGAAGGGGCCTATGCCGAGCTGGTGCCGCGATTATCCAAAGAACTATTGAGAATGAGGCCGGAAGATATGGAAGATTTTGGCGAGGAAGAGTACCAGTGCCTGGATCTGATGATAAGAAAGAAAATCGGTCTGGGGCATAGAATAGCGGATTCATGCAATCGGCTCTGGGGGTGCGTTGCCTCCTTAGCTGAATGGGTGGATTGCGCAGACAAGAGTGGCATGGGTTTCGGCCATCTCGCTCTGCTATTCATGGTTTCCGCGCCTATGATTATGGGCAGCGAACTTCTCGGGCCGATGGGCTTCGTTGGCGCCGGGTTTCTGCAGATTGCTTCATTGATAGCCGGGTATCATGCTTCCGGCGGCGAGAGCGGGCGTTGCGAAAAATGCCGTTATCTCCATGTTTCCCGCTACCTTCGGAAACACAACATTCCGAAAGCTTTGGCGGTAGAGAAACTAAATGATTCGACCGCGCCTACCATGAAGAGATTGACCTAGGAAGCCATTCCGCTCTAACGAGCGGATTTTTTGTTGCCGTGCTATAATGGTAATTAATTAAAATTAATTTATAAATCATGAAGAAACTAGCTATTTTATTAAGTTTTGTTTTTGTTTTGGTGGTTGCCAGCCAAGCGTCGGCGGCGGTTATTGAGAAAGGAGAAAAATATCGCCTTAATTCCGGCGAGGTGGTAGCGGAGAATCTCTATGTCGGTTCCGGGGAGGCCAATATTGCCGGTGATGTGCTGGGCGATCTTGTTGTCGGCGGAGGGAATGTAATCTTGGGCGGCAGGAATTCCAAGGATGTCCTGGTTGGCGGAGGATCGGTTAATGTTTTTGGAACTACCGGCGAGGATCTTAGAGTTGCCGGCGGCAATGTGATAATCGCGGGGGACGTTGCCGGGGAGCTGGCTGTTCTCGGCGGTTCGGTTACCGTTCTTTCGGGCGTTAATGTCAGCGGAGACGCGATCGTTCTCGGCGGTTCGGTGACGATTGACGGGACTGTCGGGGAAGATTTGATGGTGATGGGAGGAGACGTAACGCTTAATGGCAAAGTTGGCGGAAATGTCCGCGTTAAACAGGCGGATAGGCTAACGATCGGCGAAGCCGCGGAGGTTGCCGGCGATCTGGCTTACCGTTCGCCGAGAGAAGCAGTGATTGCCGAAGGCGCTGCTATTCGCGGGGAAGTGTCTTACGACCAGCTTACAAAGCGCGATTATCGCAAAGAAGCCAGAGATGGCGGACTTGTAGCCGCATTCTTTGGGTTGTTCACTCTGCTGGCGCTAGTGAAGTTTCTTACGATTCTTCTTGCCGCATTACTGCTTATTCATCTGTTCAAAGACGGCATGAGGGATGTTACAGATTCCGTTTATGGGAATTTCTGGCGGGAATTATTAAGGGGTTTTGTGCTTTTGGTCACTATGCCGGCAGCGGCGATAATTTTAGGCCTTACGATTGTGGGCTCCATACCTGCGGTATTGATCGGACTTTCATATGCCGCGTTGCTGGTATCCGCTTCAGTGTATTCAGGGGTGTTCTTTGGAGCGCTGCTATTCAAGAAGTTCTCAAAAACTAAGGACTTACGGCTGGATTGGAAGAGCGCGGTTGTGGGAATCCTGGTTTTGGGCGCTCTAGGTTTTGTGCCTCTGGTCGGCTGGCTTGTTGACCTAGCGGTAATGTTGGCGGGCATGGGCGGCCTAGCTAACGCGGCTTATAAGAAGGTTTGGATGTAAATTTGTTAAATTGTGAATAGGAAAATAAACGGCTCACTTAGGTGAGCCGTTTATTTTCAAGTGGCGTATTAAGATATCGGTTGACTTGGCGCCTTGCAACAGTCAGAGCGCAAAAGGGCATACTTTCCGGAACCAGCCATAGCCAAAGCGGCGGCAATTCCAAAGAGCGCGAAATCTACATCGCCTTTAGGCAGCCCCTTTTTCGTGAGATAAAAGGCGAAGGCCATATCAATAGCAATCAGTAGAGCGGCCGGGCGAGTAAGAATTCCAAGCAAGACGGCAATTCCGCCGAAGAATTCCACCAAGCTGACTACCCAAGCAAAGAAGGTCGGATAGACGACGTTCAGCTGGGTCAAGAAGCCGGCGAAACCGGCAACGGTCAAATCGCCGAAAAGCTTGTCGTAGCCGTGCATTATGAACACGGTTGCCAGCACTAATCTTAATAGTAAAAGAGCTTCGTCTGTCCAGACTTTGTCCGGGCATTTTCCATTCTCGCACTTAAAATATTTAAGCATCGGATATATTGTTAATTTTAAATTGGCGACCTAATTTAATTATAGCAAAAGCAGTATCTTGGCCCATTGCTAAGACGGAATTTTTTTGATAATATACAGCGAGTTGTAACCGGTAAGGAGGCGAGAATGAAGAAGGGGGCGCCTGATAGGAGCGGATTTATGCAGATGGTTCAGAATCAGCTCTTGGAGTTTGTCCGGGACAAAGCTTTAGTTCGCCTTGAGAAGGCCGGCGAAGATCCCGAAGCTTTGGTAAGAGAGGCGCTGTCTCTGGGCGTGACGGCGGAGGGCTTTAAGCGGTTTCTTAAAACGACCGATTATCAAAGAATTCCGGAAGCTCAAGATCTTCTGAAAGCTCTTGAAAAAATCCGCCATTAGGCGGATTTTTTATTTCAAATTAGACGAATAACAATTATAATAAGTACCAATGAACCATTTTTTACATTTAAGGCATTACGAGTTTAAGAAAAGCCATCTGAAATTTTATTTGGCTCTTGGAATTGTATTATTTTTCGCCGCTTACCAGCTTTACCAAGCCGGAAGATTTTATCCGAATACCTATGTGGGCGGCGTGCCGGTCAGCGGGAAAACTTATCAACAAGCGGTTGCCGAAATAAAACCGGCTCTGGATGAGATAAAAGCAAATGGGTTTCTCTTGAGCTTTAAAAAAGGCGATGATGTCCGGATAGTGGACGTCCCAGCCGCGGCTACCGGATTTACTTCGGATACGGTGGTGGAGTATTTTTTCATCAATGGGATTGATAAAACTATCCAAGAAGCTTACGATCGCGGCCGGGAATTTCCTCTGCTTTTCAGATGGAGCAGCAAATTGTCGGCATTGTTCAGAAGAAAAACCTTCGAAATTCCATACTCAATCCACAAAGAAGCGGTGCATTCCTTGCTAGACAGAGAGTTGAGCGGTTTTTTGAAAGAACCAGAGAACGCGGAATTCGCGGCTGGGCCCGGCGGCATTGTAATCTCCAAAGAAGAGCCAGGTTATTTTGTAGATTTTGATGATGTTATAGCGGCTATGGAGAAATCTATTCTAAACGGCGGCGCTAATGGCTTGCAGTTTGAAGTGGAACAAGCCAGCCCGCGGTTTTTCTCCAAGAATCTGGAGCCGCTTAGAGATTTTGCCGATGCTTTACACGGGTCTGTCGGTTTGGAATTCAGGAACGGCCCGTTTTGGTGGCGGGTTAGAAACTATATTCTGGTATCGTGGTTAGTCCCTGATTATGAAAATGGCGGGGTGCCGGAAATAGACGGTAAAAAATTAAGCAGTTACGTGACAGCCAATGTGACTCCGTCTATTGAAGGCGCGGCGGTAAATAGCAGGTTTCAGATGCGCGGCGGCCAGCTGGTGGAAATAGCGCCCGGGAAAACGGGTCTGGATGTAGACATTGCCAAGCTGGAAGAGGATTTGGAAAAAGAGATTAAGAGAATCTATGAAGAATATAGGTCCGGGAAAATGAAGCCGGAGAAATTGGCTGTCCAAATGCGGATTGAAAGAGTTGAGCCGAAGATTACCAAGGAAACAATTAAGCAGTATCAGATCAATGACCTGATCGGGAGATCAGTTACCAGCTTTGCCGGCAGTTCCGCGGCCAGAATTAAGAATATCAAAACCGGAATATCTAAATTCAACGGAGTTTTAATCGCGCCGGGAGAGGAGTTTTCGGCAGTGGAGGCGATTGGCTATGTGAATGAGGCGGAGGGTTATGAGAAAGAATATGTTATTAAAGGGGACAGGAGCATTAAGGAGTACGGCGGGGGGCTTTGCCAGATTGCGACAACGCTTTTTCGGTTGTCTTTGGATGCCGGCTTGCCGATTACCGAAAGAAAAAACCATAGCTACGTCGTCGGCTATTATGGTCCGGGGTTAGACGCGACCATTTATGGGCCGCACCCGGACGTAAGGTTTGTCAATGACACCGGAAATTATGTTTTATTCCAGAGTTACGTCGAGGGGACTGATTTGATTATGGAATTCTACGGCAGAAAAGATGGCAGGAGGGTTTCCATCTCCGAGCCGCGATTGTCGGATTACATTGATCCTCCGCCGACTAGATATATTTTTACCGACGAGTTGCCTGTGGGCGTGGAGCAGTGCACGGAAAGAGCGAGAAGGGGTTTGACCGCGGAAGTGGATTACCGGGTAGAATACGCGGACTCAAAAGTAAACGAACAGACTTTTACCAGCGTTTACACGCCGTGGGCGGAGGTTTGCTTAGTAGGAAGCAAGCTTTAAATGATATAATTTAATTATGAACGGCGAATCGCAATTTTCTCCTTTAGCAGACAAGAAAGAAGTAAATGTTATTGATCTGGATACTTCCCGTCCGAAGGTTATCGTTCTTGGAGTATTGGGGGTAGTTTCAGCAGTGATTTTTGGATATTTCCTGCACGGTTCCATTCTAGACAGCAGTCTAGGAAATTTTATATATACAATTGCCGCGGCCGTAGGGTTTTTATCCATATTTCTGATGCAGGTATTCTTCATTAAGAGCAGTAATATTATCAACTTGCTTTTATTCCTGGAGGCAACGGCAATCTCTGCCCCATTTTTTACAGCGATGTCTTGGCCTCTTTTTTTCGCTTGGCTTTCAGTTCTAACGCTCTTCTGGGTGGCGGTGAAGCGCGGGAAAATGGAATTAGACAACCAGATAAGGGTTAGATTTTTCCGGGTAGAACGCCTGGTGGTCCCCGGAGCTTTGACGGCCATATCCCTGTTTATAGCCTTGGTTTATTTGAGTATTTTTGAATTTGACGGCCTGATAATTTCCAGAAAAAGTTTTCAGGACATTATTCAGCCTTCGGCGGTGATGGCCGGTTCTTATGTAGATGATTTTTCTTACAGTATGACCGTTTATGAGTTGGCGGAAGCGATTGCCCTAAAACAGCTGGGCGAGAGAGCGGGAGAGGTTCCTAAATCAGTCCGGGACATGGCTATCGGAGAGGTGTTGAATCAGCTCCGCGGCCAATTCCAGGGATACGGAATAACGTTCCGAAACAGCGATACCATTAATGACGTATTGTATAATTACTTAGCCGGCCGGCTTAACAGAATTCCGGAAGAATTCAGAATTATCATACCGACGCTGTTCGTCTTGGTCTTGTTTATTACCATCAAAGGAGTCGCGCTTCTATTCCGCTGGGCGGTTTCCATTCCGGCTTATTTGCTGTATAATATTGCATTAATAACCAGATTTGCGACCAAGAGCATTGAATCAAGGAGCAGGGAAATCATAATCTTAAAATAAGCGTTCAGCGTTTAGCTTTTAGCGTTCAGGGAAAATTGAATCTCAAAACGCTATACGCTATACGCTATACGCTACACGCTGTGAATAAGGATTACTACAAAATTTTAGGGGTTGAGAAAGGCGCCAGCGAGGTTGATATAAAAAAGGCCTATCGCAAGCTCGCGCATAAATATCATCCTGACAAAACGGGCGGAGACGAGGCAAAATTCAAGGAAATCAATGAGGCTTATGGGATCCTCTCCGACAAAAACAAGCGGGCTCAATATGACCGGTTTGGCCAGGTTTTTGAAGGCGCCGGCGGATTTCCGGGAGGAGGACAATGGGATTTTTCCCAAGGCGGCTTCGGCTTCGGATTTGATCCTTCCAATATGGAGGATCTTTCCAGTGTCAGCGATATTTTTGACGCTTTCTTTGAGGGTTTAGGCGTAAAGAGGAGGAAAACTTATCACCGCGGAGCGGATATGGAGATTATAAAAGAAATTTCCCTTGAGGAGGCTTTTCGGGGAATTGATGATAAAGTCAGTTATGAAACTTTCATTTCTTGCCAGACCTGCAGCGGTGCCGGGCATTTCCCTAAGGAGGGTTTCACCAAATGCGCTGCTTGCGATGGCAAGGGAGAAATCAGGGAAACTCGCCAGAGTTTTTTCGGGCAGTTTTCCCAAATCCGCCCTTGCGCCAAATGCCACGGACAAGGCCAGATTCCCAATAAAATCTGCAAAGATTGTTCCGGCACTGGGCGGCTGAAAGATAAAAAAGAAATTAAGCTAACTATCGCCCCGGGCATAGCCGACGGCCAGCTGATCAAAATTCTCGGAGCCGGACAAGCCGGAGAGCGCGGAGCCGGAGCGGGCGACCTTTATGTCCGCGTTAGAGTTAAGCCTCACCACACTTTTCAGCGGCTGGGCGATGACTTGATAGTCAAGCAGAATTTGGATTTGCTGAAAGTCTTAGCCGGGAAGAAAGTTGAGGTGCCGACGATTTCCGGAGGGAAGGTTAATGTGGAAATTCCGGTAGGTTTTAATCTTCGGGAAAGGTTGAGGATTCCGGGAGAAGGGATGCCGAAATTCGGCAGCGCGCCGAGCAGTCTGAGGAGAGGGGACTTGTATCTGGAGTTTGACATTAAAGTTCCAAAAGTTGATCCCAAGCTAAAAAAGGAGTTAGAAGATTTTGAATGAAGAAAAAACGTTTAACTGGAATAGAAATTTTGGCGCTCCTTTTGGTGCTGTTGGGGGCGATGTTTTATTTTAGCTATGGTCCGGTGGAGTATGAAAAAGACATAACCATCGTCGCCTTCGGCGACAGCTTAACCCGCGGCTACGGCACTCCGCCCGGAAAAAATTTCGTTACTTTTTTGTCAGAATATACCGGCATCCCGATTATTAATTCCGGGAAGTCGGGCGATACTACTTCCGACGCGCTGATTCGCCTGAAAGAAGATGTTCTGGACCATGATCCGGACATAGTAATTGTCGCTCTTGGAGGCAATGATTATTTTGTAGGAAACGGGACGGAGGTAGTAAGGGCTAATCTGACTACTATCATAAGAAGGATAAAGCGAGAGGGGGTGAAAGTGATATTGATCGGAGGCGGACGCGAGTTTGATCCCGAGTATGAGTTTATTTTTGATCGTTTAGCCAAAGAGGAGGGAGTTGATGGATATGTTCCAAATCTCACCAACATCTTCCTTTTCAGAAAGGACTTGCTTTTTGACGATGTTCATCCCAACGAACGGGGGCATCAGATAATCGCCAACCGTGTTTTGCCGGTTTTGGAAAGCGTGCTTAGGCAATTCTAATCTTTCGCGGGAAAATTTTTGACTTTTGTCGCGATTCTTGATAATCTGCAAAACAGCGTGAAAGTTTGACATATTTCAATACGGAGAAAGCGGTGGAGAATCAGGAGCGAGGGATGGTCACTCAGACGGGCGAGGAGAAGGTTTTGGCGGTGCTGGCTGCGAAAGAAGCGCAGCGCCTTAGGAGGGAAGAAGAGCGGCGCGAGAAGGAGCGTCTGGAAAAGCTGGATTTTTTGACTGACAATTTCGCAAGCTCGTTCGTGACCCAGGTTAAAGAGCAGTTCCCGCTTACTAAAAAAGATCTCTCAAAGTTCGGTGATGAGGAATATAAGTACCTTGCTCGCCGAATGTTTAGGGAAACTAATCCTGTACACAAGATTTCCGCGCTGTTTGCCTATGCTTGGGAGTTGTATGCTATGAAAATGATGTATTATTTTAACGGCAAAAAAGATCGTGCCGCAGCCGCTGGCTTTGTAGGAGCTTTGGCAGTTCCATTCCTGTTGGGAGTCGTTTCGCCTGCTGTCGGCGTGTTAGCCCTTTTAGCAGAAGGCGCCTCTCTCGTTATTCCGTGCTCGCATGCTTCGGGTTGCGAGAAGTGCGATTATCTTTTCTCGCTTTTGATGAATAGAAAGCTATTGGGCCATCAGCACTTTCCGACTGACAAGGTTAAGAAACTGCTGAAATAATGGAAAAGGAAGACAGCGTTCCGGACGCTCGAAGCTTGATCAGTCAGACCGAAAAAGAAAAAGCGATTGTTTCCCTGAATGCCAAACTTGAAAGTTTGGATCGGGAGAGGGTTTTAGCTAAGAGGGCGGCGACAGCGGAGAGTTTCATCTTGTGCTTCATCAGCACTTGGTCATCTTATTTCAAGGCAGATTCGAAAAAGTTGAGGGATATGAGCGAAAGGGAGCTGGTAGTGCTTGCTGACATGCTCGCCTCTAAGGCGAAGCCCTGGGCGGCTTTGCAGACGTTATTTTTCTTCGTTTCTTTGCCGACAGTGATAATTCCGATTTGGTTCTCTCATAAGTATTGGACAGGATGCTCTTGTCCGGGAGGGTATAACAGTTGCGAGTATCTGTACCATTATCTTCTTTTCAGAAAGCAGTTTGGTCCGGAATATTTTCCGGTTGATCTACTGCGACAGCGGCTTTAAGGGCCGCTTTTTTCTTTGACGCGGCTTTGTTTTTGTGTTAGACTGTGCCCAGAGTAAAAGTTGATAACCCAAAAAAACAGAGAAAAGAGGAAAACATCATGCTGAATCTCTTCGTCAAGGAAAGCGAGTCCGCTTCATCGGTAATTCCGGTTCAGTGGACTATCAGCGAAGACGTTTTGGAATTCTTGAAAGACCGAGGCGTACAGAATCCCCACCTTCTCATTGTTGTCGCTAAAGGTGATTACGAGATGAATCGTTATCTGACTCCGCTGGAAGCCGGCATGGAGTATATTGAATTCAGCAAAGCGGGCGAACAGCGCCTCCTCGCATCCATCGTCTGGCCGGAGTCTAGCGTTGGGAAAATGAAAAACTTCTTTCTTACCAGAAGCTCCAGCTCGTCTTACGAGAATAAAGTTCTTGACTACGATGGCGATTTGAGAAGCTCGTTTTATTCCAACAACCTAGAGCGGGCGGAGCTGAAAATAAACGTCAGCGAACAGTTCTTCGCTCCCGAACCGATGGATTGGGAGAAAAAGTGGGTCAATCTTTGGTATGAAACGAAGCCGGTAAATCAATGCCAGTTCCGGCGCCGAAGAATGGTTGCCTACACGGTTCAACCCTTCGCGGTTCTGGCCCGGCTTGGAGTTACTACGCTGGCGAGAATGACGGCCGCCGCGTTCTATCTTTCTTTCGGCATGCGCCGGATAAATTTCAAGGCGATTTTCCACCCCTGGAATTACGAATGCCGGGATGTTTGGGCTGACGTCCGGGATTACGACTCCGTTTTCTTTCGCGATAAAGACGGTAAAGAGCACCCGTTTTATTTTGCGGCCCTTGCTCCATTTTCTCTGGCGGCGATGGCCGGGATCGCTTTGTTTGCCGTGAATTCTTTAGGCCTTGGGATCGTACTTCAATTAGCTCTTATGATGGCTAAGGGAATCGGTTACCTTATAGGCGGCGGGCTCCTACTTAAGATGGGAGCGCGCGTGACTGCGTCCTTGCTTGGATACGAGAAGGGCGCGCTTAGCCGATGGACGCAGAAATGGATCGATAGATTCGTGGATGCCTGGGAGAAGAGAATGGCTCTTGCCTGGCAGGAAAAATATGACAATCAGTACAAGGCGCTGCTTACCCAAGACGCGCCAAGAGAGAAAACTTTGATGCTAAGATATAAAGGATTGAAATCCATGGTTTGCAGGCCTTTCGCGCGCTAAAGCGCTGACTGCCGCTTTTCAATAAGCGGCTTTTTATTTGCTAATTACAGAAGCTATTGCTAATATATCTTCAGCTCTTAAGGCAAAAGAATCGGAGGCGGAAAGATGTGCGATTTACGTTGCGCGCGAAGCATCGTGGGCGTGACAGATTCTGATAAGAAATTGCCGGAAAAGTGGATATTCGTTAATAGCACAATCGCTGTCGGGGATTGGATGACATTCTTTTTGCGGAAGCGGGGTTTTGAGAGGCTGGTAACTGAAGTTTGCGATAAGAAGTTGCGAGACTTCAGGGAAGAGGACATAGAAGACGGATACTTTGAAGAGCCGGAAGAATTTCGGTTCAGCAATGTCTACGTTCTGAATCGCAGGACCAAAAAGATTTCGGTTTACGCAGCGATGGAAGATCCCGAGGAAAAAGAAAAAGAATTTAACATAGGCGAAGAGGTATCTTATTCTCCAGATCCGAAGTTGCTCAAACTAGTTGCCATTTTCTCCAGGCACAAACCAAAGGAAATGCCGGATTTTGAAGCGTTGAATGAAAAGATTGAGAAAATGCACGAAAAATATCAGCGCGCTAAAGATTCCAGCAGGGAACAAATTACCAAAAATATTTTGAGAGAACTTGAAAGTTTGAGGAGCTCGTTTGAGAAATTTGGGGTTGCAAAGAAAGAGCATGACCTCACAAAAGAAGGGATTGTTTCTCCGCAAGTAGTGCTGGAAAACTGCCATGACCTGGTTGACGGCCTGATAGAAGCCCTTAATAAAAAAGAGCGCGTAGACAAGCACACTTTTATATTGGCCGCCCTGGAGTTTCATAGGCGAGTCGGAATAGTTCAAGGGGTCCTTAGCGCCTTAGTAAAAACCGGAGCTTACAAGTTGCCGGAAGAGAAAAATGATGATCAGAAAACTGCCGGATAGGCAGTTTTTATATTTGTGCACTTATACAACCACGCTCGAACTTACTTTATCAAAAATTCCTGAATAGG
>DYGE01000006.1 GCA_020724845.1 Candidatus Paceibacter sp. | reverse complement strand
CCAAGGATCTGGTTACAGCTGATGAGGAGGAGTATCAATATCTGGATGCCCAGATCAAGAAGAAGATTGGGATACTCCATAGGTTGGTGAGTTTATCTGCCAGGTTTTGGGATAAGTATATGGGAAATTCTGTGAGAGCTGCCAACAAAATACATGAAAGGTTCGGAGATTTTCCAGCCACGCTAGTATTTCTTATCTGCCTAATGGCCGTAGTCTCCCCACCCGTTCTTGTTGGAGCGGCCCTCTTCGGAGGCACAGGGGTGTTTGCCGCTGCTGCCCTAGAATCTATCTCGATGCTTACAATGATGCATGCCGGCAAAGACTTGAGAGATTGCCATAAATGCCGATACCTTCAAAAATCTGGATTTCTCACCAAACACAATGCTCCGAAAGCTCCTCAAGAGAAAGTAAATGGTTCGACAGCGCTCACCACAAAGCGATTGACCTGATTACCCGTTCCGCCGAGCCAGACTCGGCGGATTTTTATTGAAAAGAAAAAGCCGCCTCACTTTTTATGTGGGCGGCGATTGGGGCGTCTCTTAGCTCTCCAAACCCCATTCCTTCTTGAGGATCTTGCCAATGTTATCCTTGATAAACTGCTCCAATTTGATTCTGCGCAAAGACGTCTTCGGGTAGATCGACAGCGCGGTGGTGAGCAGAACCGTCGCTAGAAAACATCGCAGCGAGTACCAAGCGCCTTCGTGCTCTTTCATTTCCTACCTCCGTGGTGCGGATTTTTAAGATATACTAACACATATACTTGATATTTGTCAAATACCGATATGGTATCGCAATAAATGAAAAAGCGGCCTGGTATTATGAGGCCGCGCCTAGATAAGTTATTTCTCCCATGCTTGCAGAGGGGTGCGCTGGGTTACGGATATTATCGTAATGCAGCAAAATTTCCCCGGTCCCGTCCTCTCGGCAGATTACAAAATGGCGATCCGAAAACAATTCGCTGATATGATATACTTGGCCATCGGGCAGTAAAACCCGGTCGCCTTCTCGAAGGCTTTCAAAAGGAACTTCCTTCAGTTTCATACTCCCCCTTTTTCAGCGAATCGAATAAATATTACCTCTTCCGCGCGCAGACTTCAAGGCTGGGAACAAAAAATATCAACCATTCTTATTGACCCTGCCCCCAAATGGTCTTCAATACCTTATTAGCCAAAGTATTAACATCCTCCCTGCCTTGTTTAATCTTTTCCCGCTGAATAATCCCTGCCGCCGTGCCTCTTTTCCTTAATTTCTCAATTAACTCCGGATGGGCCGATGGTTCTAAATAGCTCTTTTCCACGCCAGAAATATCCTTCTTGCCATAAAAAGGAGGCACAGTCATTCTTTGGGTTTTTTCTTCGCCAATAAATATCTTCTTATCTCTCAAAGCGGAGAAATCATTATATGATTTTGAGGATTGCCTAGAGCTATCTGCAGCTATATCAAATTCTATTCCAGCATCGCTAAGAAGGCGGGCCAACCAAGCAATGCTTCCGCCGGTTTCTATATATTCTGTAACCAAAAGAGCTTTTTTCTTAACCTCGGGTTTTAGTTTTTGAAAAAAATCCATCAGCTTCTTTGTAATCTCCCCAGAATGCCTGCCTCCGGCAACAAACCTGGTTTTGATATCTGTTTCTTCAGGCGGCAATTCAGGATGGAGCTTCCTGTTTCTTTCGTTGATGATCTTTCTTAAAACTAAGGCGTGCATCCTGCCGCTCGCGTCATCGCTAATTAAAGTGTCGTATTCGCCCCTATCGATTCTTTCTTTTAATTGGCCCACCAAACTAATTGTAGATTTTTCTATCTCCGCAAATTGCTCAAGGTTGTATTTTTTTGCTTCTTCGCCACTCTCCCGCTCCGGCTTCTTTTCTTCCGGGAACGATTTGAATAATTTCATATTTTAATATAAGCATAGTTTTGGAAACTATAAAACTACTAGAAAATAAATGAGGAAGCTCGATTCCATAACCGGAAATTAAAATAATCCGCAATATTGCGGATTATTTTAATTTGGGTGCCTAGAGGGAATCGAACCCTCGATACCAGTACCACAAACTGGAGTTTTACCATTAAACTATAGGCACCATACACTTAGACATCTGACAAATGACCACTGACAGATGACTATTAAGAATTTACAACTTTTTTTTAAAATAGTCCATAGAAAAAGGCCCCAACTCTCGTTGGGGCCACCTGCAGAGGATGCAGGATTTTAGGAGGGGTTACGCCGGGATCGGCGTGAGGAGGTGAGTCTTGCGGCGGACGAAGACGCCCCCGCCGAGATCCAGCCGGGCGCGGCCGGAGCTGTCGAAGCTCACGATCGTCCCGACCTGCGTCCCGCGCTTGCCGCTCTCGTACGAGGCGGACTTGTTGAGCTCCAGGGTGCCGCTCTTGTTCGGGAGCGCCACCTTGGTCACGGGCCGCTTGAAGAGCGAGAGGATCCGGTTGATCAGCGCCGCGAACGTCGGGAAGTACTCCTTGAGCTCCTTCTTCAGCTTCTGGTTCATGCCACCCTCCTTAGATTTTGGTGTGCTAAATCACCTTTCGATGACATGCTAATATTAGCATATTGTTGCAATTCTGTCAAGCCCCCTGCACGGCTTGATAGAATATAAAAATAGCCCTTAAGCCGGCTATTTTTTATTTTGTCGGAGCGCCGAGAATCCGCTAGCCGAGTAAAACTCGGCGTCGCTAGAACTCTCGGTTTGATAGCTATCAAACCTCTTTGGAACCCAGCGGTTCCAACGATCACCTTTGGCGACCTGCCTCCGCAACGGGAAAACTACCGTTTTCCCGACCCCTTTCCCGAGTTTGATTCTCGGAAAAATAAAAAATACCCTATGGGTATTTTTTATTTTGTCGGAGCGCCGAGAATCGAACTCGGGCCTTATGCTCCCAAAGCATATATACTACCATTATACTACGCTCCGCGGTATCACTTATTTTAAACAGATTGTAGCTAAAAAATCAAAGCCCAAAAATAATCCCCCGCTTTGCGGGGGTTAACTCTTGAAGAGCTTCCAAGATTCCAAGCCGGTCTTTATCCCTAGGAATAAAGTAAGGGCGGCTAGCAAAAGAGACAGCGAGGGATCAATCAGGTAAAGCGCATTTCTAAGGACGTACGGCTGAATGAGCAGGATGGCGCCGCTAATAACAACTACCATGGACTGGCCAAGATCCACTAGTATATGACGCAGGAGAGCGGCTTTAGTAACGCTGTGATCGGTCCGGCTATGAACGAGCCAAAGAACAATCGCGTTGCCGAGCGCTCCTCCCAAGGCGTAAATAACCAGCAGTTTACTGTTAATCTCCACCGGATTCCAGAGTCGCCCAAAGGCCTCGTAGCCAATAAAAAGCGAGGCGATCAATAAGAGCAAGGCGCTTAAGCCGCCAGCCACGGATCTGGACTTCTTTTCCAGCTGCGGAAATTTCAAAACTAGGTAAGCGGTGGCGACCGCCAAAAGATGCCCAAGCGCGTCTATAAGGACATGAAAAGTATCTGCCAACAGGGCAACGCTTCCGGAGACATGAGAGCCGTACAACTGAAACAGGAATACCAGCACGCCGATTAGAAAAGCAAAGCAATACGTCTTTATCTCGCAACGGCATTCGCCGTTATGGTGAGAAAAATGCCGCGAGAGCATTGCGACTCCTCATTTTTCCTGATATATTGTACAAGGTGACTAGTTATGTTCTAACAAAATTCAGGCAATAATTCAATTCTCCCCGTAGTTCAACGGATAGAACAGCTCCCTTCTAAGGAGTAGATCTAGGTTCGATTCCTAGCGGGGAGACACTTTAAAAGTGTAAAAGATTGTATTAGAATAACTTGAATGCCGCGGTAGCTCAGTGGTAGAGCAGACGCCTGAAGAGCGTCGTGTCGAGTGTTCGATTCACTCCCGCGGCACAGCTATTGACAAATTCTTTTTTATGTGCTATAATTTAAAAGTTCTTTCAGAATCAAGAAGGATGCTGATCTTGGGGACTTAGCTCGCCCGATAGTCCAAGCTGATCCCCCGGCCGTCCGACCGGATCGGACAGGTGCCAAATGACGTGGCCCTAGCTAAGCAAAGCCGCGCAAAAGCCAGCCAATAACATAGGCTGGCCCCTTTCCAAAGAAACCAAACTCGTCCGGAGGAAAATTGCGTCAACCCAGAGTTACTGAAGAATGGGACTTGCGGATCATAGATGATCCGTGGTTCCTCTCGCTTCCCGGCGACAGCCAGGAAGAGGAGGAGCTGGGCGGAAGAGCCCAGCGACCGAGCGGCGGCTATATCCCCTTGGATCTGGTCTCCGCAGAGGAAGTGGCATCGCGCTTCCGAGGGGTAGGACACAACACGCTGTACGGAGCTCGCGATCCGCTGGAAATCCTTCTGCGGAGGGAGGAACGGCGCGCAAGGCGCAAGCACGGACGGAGGTAACTCCTGCCCACAAAGGGCCAGTGGCGGAATGGCAGACGCGGCCGGCTTAAGCCCGGTGCTCGGTCGAGAGACCGTGGGGGTTCGAGTCCCTCCTGGCCCATTGCAGGAAAAACCGCAAGCAACTTCGCAAAGCAGGGCATCTTCACAAAAAGGCCTCGTCCAATGGACGAGGCCTAATTTTTTATTTAACCCAGGCGTTAGCCGACTAAATTATCAAATTCCTGCATTTTCTGATTAAAGAGAGTGTTGAGATCATTTATCTCTTTGGCTTCCGCATTTAAGCTTTTAATAAGATTCTGCACATCTTCGGCCTCCGCGCCGAGATCGCCGGAAAACTTCAATTCCAGAGTTTGAAGAAGTCCATTCAAAATATCGTTATAAACAACTAAATGGCTCAAAGAGGTTAATTCGCTTCCAATCGCCTCAACCGCCAAGTCTCTTGCTTTCGCCGGTTCAATCTCCTGGGCCGACTTGCTCATCTTCCCCAAACCCACTACCAACTCAATAGCTTTTAAACGAGCCTGCTGGGCTCTGCCCAATTCTTCCCTCACCAAAACCAGCGCCTGCTTAAAGTTCCGCTCGCGATCTTGCAAAGAGATCTCCTCCAGACTACCCAAGGACTCGTTAATCATCTGATTAATTTCTCTCGCCACCGCCGCGCTTTCCCGTCTGGCTTCAGAAAATTCTGCCGGAACAAAGCTGCGGCCGATTAAAAAATAGCCGGCTAGATAAAGGGCTAAAACAGCGGCAATTAGCGAAACTATCCCCTTAACGCTCCTTCTTAAATTCATTGAAATTAAGTATAGAATAAGAAGGTAGATTTTAAAAGGGGCTTTATTTCGCCGACAAAATCAGTTATGATATTTTTACTGCGGGTATCGTATAGCGGCTATTATGTCACCCTTCCAAGGTGAAGATGCGGGTTCGACTCCCGCTACCCGCTCCACATAAAAAACCAGGAGATACAATGCGTATTATTTACAAAACCGCCTTTTTACGCTAAAATAAGCAATGAATGACCGTACCTTAGGAGTTCATATCCTGCTCTCCATGGTACGGATTTTAATTTTTAAGCAAGGCGCGCAGCCTTATTTATAAGCTATAATGAAGCTGAGGGGCGAGAAATAAATCAAGCCCCCATTCGTTCTATTATGTTAGAGGGTGAGAAAAACCATATTAAGCAAGCAAAAAGGGGGAATAAGGAGGCCTTCGGGCTTCTTTATGACCATTATTTGCCCAAGATCTACCGGTTCGTCCTGCTCAAGGTGTCCAGCCGAGCCGAAGCAGAAGATCTGACTCACGAGGTCTTTCTAAGCGCTTGGCAAAATATTCATAACTACAAAGACCGGGGCCACCCGTTTTCCAGCTGGCTTTACCAAATCGCCAAGAACTCCGTTATTGATTTCTACCGTACCTCGAAGAAAAATTTGCAAGTTGAGAGCGTCAGCGAAGAATTCGTAAAAATAGACGCGCTCCACCCGGAATCCCTAAACACTGATTTAGAAATAGAAAAGCTAAAAAGGCTGATCGGCTTGCTCAAACCAGACTACCAGGACGTCCTTATCATGAAATTCATTGAAGATCTTTCCGCGGAAGAAATCGCTGCCAACCTTGATAAAAGCGAGGGCGCGGTAAGGCTGATCCAGCATCGGGCATTGAAAGAATTAAAGTCGCTATATTACGGCGACCCAAACAACAATGGAACGCTTACTCACGAAGCTTAAATCAATAGAGCCAAATAAGGAATTTAAGGAACGCTCCCGCGCGCTGATTTTGAATTCTCCTCAAAGCGGTATTTCTATCGGAATTTTTAACCGCCTGCTGAACAGCGCCCAGTTCAGCGCCGCTTTCAGCCTAGCCGCGATATTCATATTTTTGATCATCGGCGGGCTGTCAATGCTTAGCCAACGGATCCTCTCCCCGGCCCTTCTTTCCAGCCTTGACCCGGAAAACCTGACTGAAGAAGCGGCCAGCCTGGATTTCCAGATCCAACTTTCTCAAGCGGAGTATTACGAAGAATCAGCTGAAAAAGTTGAGATCGCCCTGAATGAAACATCCGGGGAACTAAAAAATTTAGAAAATCGAGAGGAAGAGCTTAATAAGCTGCTCAATGAAATAACTCTTTAAAGCAATGAATCACGGAGCTAACGCTAATAACTATAAAATGACGGTCACCGCCGCTTTGGCTGGCGTCCTTTTCTTTTTTTCCGGCACCGCTTTCGCGGCAAGCGCGGAACAAGAAAATCTAAACTCCTTGCTTCAAAGCATTGCTGAAAAAGTAGCTGAAATATCGGCCATCGCCGAAAACCCCGATCTGTCTCCGAAAGAAAAAGAACTTGAAGAGACCAGGGTCCGCAAAGAAGTCCTCTTTCTGGCATTTGACCTTACTTTATTAGAAGACGAAGGACTTGAAAATAAGCTCAATAGTTTGAGCGACCTCAATGACGATCAAGGGAAAATCAGAGAAAATCTGCTAGTTATATTTACCGAGAATGAAAATGCCTACGCGGAGATGCGAAAGAGGCTGGATGAGGCCGTAACCCTTGAGGAGGTAAAAAGTTTGGCAAACGATTTCAAAGTCTGGAGAAGCGCGGTTTATAACCCAAAAGTGGAAAAGGTTGTTTCCTTCATCCTCATCTTCAGACAGAAACAAATCCTAAGCGTGGCTTGGCAAAGGCTGGATAAGATTAAATCTGACCTGGAGAAACTAAAAAATGCCGGCCTGATTAACGGGGAAGAAACCGATGGACTCCTAAAAGGAGCGATGCTAAATCTTGAAACAGCTCAAGAATTGAACAGGCGGGCAGAAGAAGCTTTATCTTCAATACTCGCCGAAGAGTTGGATCCTTTGAAGGCGCCGTCAACCGGCTTAGAAAAAGAAGAGTCGCCTGCCAGCCCGAGGGAATTAGTAGAGCAATCCCTGGAGAGTACGCGCTCAGCTTATGGCAACTTCATAGAAATAGCCATGCTAGTAAAAGAGAAATTGAACCTGAAATAAAAACTGTCCGTCAGCTGACGGACAGTTTTTATTTTACTTTACGGCGTCTTTTAAAGCCTTTCCGGCCTTGAATTTAGGCCTTACTGACGCGGGAATCTGAATACTCTCTCCGGTCTTCGGATTCCTTCCGGTGCGAGCGGCAGATTTTGCCGTTCGGAAAGTTCCAAATCCGGTAACAGTTACCTCTTCGCCCCTGGAGAGGGATTTAGTAATTGCATCGAACACCGCTTCCACCGCCCTCTGGGCAGCAGCCTTAGTATCCATCTTGGCATCCTTCATAACCGCCTCAACCAATCCTTCTTTGGTCATTTGTTTTTTAAGATTTAATTTATTCGACCTGGTTTTTAAAATTATTTTCATTATAACAAAAATGCGATTATTTCCTAATCGCATTCCTGTAATTTT
Organism: Candidatus Paceibacter sp.; assembly: GCA_020724845.1. Taxonomy (GTDB): domain Bacteria; phylum Patescibacteriota; class Minisyncoccia; order UBA6257; family 02-FULL-45-10c; genus DYGE01. Next base: position 43,749 of record DYGE01000006.1, on the reverse strand, counting down.
TACCTAGCAACCTCTACAGCTCGCATTTCTCGGATTACATTCACCTTAATTTCGCCAGGATATTTCATGTCAGTCTGAATCTTATTAGCAATGTTTTTAGCGAGCTCCAAGGCGCCGAAATCATCCACTTTCTCCGGAACCACGAATACCCGCACTTCTCTGCCAGCAGAAATAGCATAAGCATTCTTAACCCCGTCAAAGCCAGTGGCAATTTTCTCCAGATCTTCCAAGCGCTTAATGTAATTTTCCACGGTCCCGCGCCTAGCTCCCGGCCTGGCCGCGGAAAGAACGTCCGCAGCGGTTACGATATAAGACTCCGGAGTAGAGTAAGGAAATTCCTCGTGATGGGACTGCATGGCCTTGATAACCTCTTCGTCCACCCCGTATTTTTTCAAAATCTTCCTACCCAATTCAACGTGAGTTCCTTGAACCTCGTGATCTATCGCCTTTCCGATATCGTGCAGAAGAGCCCCCTTCTTGGCAACCTCAACATTCGCGCCCAGCTCGGCAGCCATCATGGCTGAAATGTGGGCCATCTCTATAGAGTGAATTAGAACATTCTGGCCAAAGCTAGTTCGGAAGTAGAGCCGGCCCACCAGCTGAACTATCTCTTTCGGCAGCCCCACTACGCCAACTTCCAAACAAGCGTTTTCTCCTATTTCCATCATCCTCTTGTTCATATCTTGGCGCGATTCCTCTACTTTTTCTTCTATTTTGGCTGGCTGAATCCTGCCGTCTTTGATGAGTTTTTCCAGCGAGAGCCGGGCTATTTCCCGGCGCAAAGGATCAAAAGACGAGAGTATTATAGTATCTGGAGTTTCATCAACAATAATTTCTACCCCAGTAGCCCTCTCAAGCGCCTTAATATTTCTGCCCTCCCTGCCGATAATCTTTCCTTTCAAATCTTCATTAGGCAATTGAAATGCGGTAGTGGTTACGTCCGCCACGTGAGATCGCGCGTATCGCTGAATGGCGGTGGTAATTATTTCTACGCTCTTCTTTTCAATTTCCTCGCGCCGTTCATTCTCCAATTTATTCAGAGCGACTAAAAGCTCTCCCTTGTGCTCCTCCTTGGTTTTTTCCAGAATTTGTTTTTTCGCGTCTTCAACAGTGAACGAAGCAACCTTCTCCAATTCCTGCCTAATCCTATCTTTTAATTCGCCGATTTCCGCTCTTTCTGCTTCTACTTTTTTCCCCTCTTCTTCCAGGCTAAGCTTTTGGGAACTGAAATCCGCCAGCTGCTTTTCCAGATTTTCCTCGCGCTTCAAGACGCGCTCTTCCAGCTTGTCTATTTGTATCTTTCTGGACTTTTCTTCTCCTTTTACTTCCTCCAGCAACTTAGCCGCTTTTTCCTTCGCGTCTAAAATAACCTCCTTCGCTTGGGTCTTTGCTTCTTCTAAAGAAGATTTAACTCTTTGCTCGGCAGAACTAAGCTGCTTTTGGGCAATTAATTGACGAACAAGATATCCGACGGCCGCACCAATGAGTAAAGCCGCCCATAAAAGTGGGTTTGTTAGCATTCGTTAAATTGTTCTCTAAGTATTTCATTTTCTATGAATTTGTTAGGAACGTATTATTTTAATTATTACTTGAACCTATTATTCAGGTAGGTTCTTACGATTTTCTATATTATAATGTAGAGTATGGCCAAGCGTCAAGTAATTTTACTCATTTTGGACGGCTGGGGCGTAGGTCCCAAAAACGAATCGAACCCGATTTTCATCCAGGGCACGCCGAATATTGACTTTATTAAAGAGAACTACTCAATCGGCGCTCTGCAAACTTCCGGCATCACCATCGGCCTGCCTTCAGGAATCAAGGGGAACAGCGAAGGGCACCAAACCCTGGCCGCCGGAAGATTAATCTACCAGCACTACCCCAGAATAACCGCCTCCATAATAGATGGCAGCTTCGCAAAAAACCCAGTATTCTTGGAGGCCTTTGATCATGTTAAAAAACAGAACAGCTCTCTCAATTTGGCCGGCCTGCTTACCGAAGGCAACATCCACGCCTCGCTATACCATCTCCGCTCCCTGATAAAACTGGCAAAAGCAAACGGCGTTTCCAAAATAAATCTCCACTTATTTTCCGACGGCAAGGACAGTGATCCGAAATCAGGACTAAGGCTGGCCGGAAGCTTGGCTTATGAGGTCGGGAGCGACAACGCAGTCAAAATTAGCAGCGTTTCCGGCAGATATTTCGCCCTAGAGCGAGAAGGGCATTGGGATCGGACCGAAAAGGCCTACAAGGCAATTACCGGCGACGGGCCAAAGGAGGAAAATCTGGAAAACCTTTTTAAGTCGCACTATGAAAAAAATTTAAATGACCTCTACATCGAGCCTCACGTCATTAATCCTAACGGAGCAGTAAAAGACGGCGACTCCCTTTTATTTTTCAACTTCAGAGAAGACAGCATGAGGCAGCTGGTTTCCGCCTTCGTTTCGCCAGATTTCAACAAATTCCCGGTTAAGCAATTTAACAATTTACACATTGCGAGCATGACTAGTTATTCCGATAAATTTAAAATCCCCGCCGCCTTTCCTCCAGAAAAGTTTGAGAATCCCATCGGGAAGGTCTTAGCCGATAATAACAAGCTCCAGATACGAATAGGTGAAACCGAAAAATACGCTCATATTACTTACTTCTTTAATGGTTTCCGGCAAGAGCCGTTTAAAAATGAATTCCGAGTCCTGATTCCGTCTGAAGATGTAGTTAACTATGCCGAAAAACCGGCCATGCAAGCTAAAGAGGTAACCACCAGAACCATTCAGGCCGTTGAAGACCAGGCCTTTGATTTCATTCTGGTAAATTACTCAAACGGGGATATGGTGGCTCATACCGGAAACATTGACGCGGCTAAAGAGGCGGTAAAAATAATAGATGAACAGATAGGCAGGCTGTTAAAGATTATATCCGATAAAAACATAACCCTGATCATCACCTCTGATCACGGGAATATTGAGTCCATGAGAAGTCCGGAAACCGGGGAAATAACCACTACTCACGATTTATCGGCAGTTCCAATTTATATAATAGGAAAGGAATTCGCGAAAAAGAAGACCGCGGAACAGGTAAGCTCCCAAGAAATAAAAAATGTCGGCACCCAAGCCGACGTAGCGCCGACTATCCTGGAAATACTCGGGATTCCGAAGCCGAAAGAAATGACCGGCAACAGTTTGAAAAAAATCCTGAAGAAATAGAATTGAGCTTCAAACAGAAATCCGTCCGCCAGCTGGCGGACGGATTTTAGTCAGTAATTTCAGCTTTCCAGAAATTTTCGATCGTCCTATCGGGACCAGGCCCACATTGGCAGCTTTGCCTCTTGGCAAACTCAGCAACCGTAATGCCGCATCCAGAACACCGGATTTCATCTGTTTTTCTTGACGAGGCCATGATTTTCTTATATTTTGTAATGGCTACTAATTTTATGTTGTCTTCATTGGTTAAAAAAATCAAGTCGGCCCCCAAAGGTCCGGGAGTCTATCTATTCTACAAAGACAAAAACCCGCTTTACATCGGGAAAGCTTCAAATTTGAAAAATCGGCTCAAAAGCTACTTGAAAATCATTGATTACAAGAGCGAGGCGCTGCACAAAGAAGCTAACAGGCTGAAATTTATAAAACTTCATTCAAATATCGAAGCCCTAATCGTTGAATCTCGGCTTATTAAAGATTTAAAGCCGAAATACAACGTTCTTTTTAAGGACGATAAGAATTATTTTTACATAGCCGTAACGAAAGAGCGACTTCCGAGAATCTTTCTCACTCACCAACCGGTAAATCAACGAATAACGAATAAATCACGAATAAACGAATTCGTAAATTCGAAAAAGATTCGCTATTCGCTGATAGATTACATCGGCCCATTTACAGACGGCAGGTCCCTTAAGGCAATGCTTAGATTATTGCGGCGGCGCTTTCCTTATTGCACCTGCAAGCCCCATCTGCGCTCCTGCCTAAACGCGCAGATTGGAAATTGTTTGGGGTATTGCTGTACACTAACTAATGACCGACAACCGACAACTGACGACAAGTTGATTAAAGAATACAGGAAAAATATTACTAAGATTAGAAATGTTCTAACTGGAAAAGACAAAAAGTTTATTCGCCAACTGAAGGATCCTTACGAATTATTGGTGTTGGAAAAGATTTGGGAGCATGAACCATACCTTGAAGCGTCTGGCGGTCAGCGATCAGGGGTCAGGAGAGAAGAGAATAAAACCCTATACGCTAATCGCTATACGCTAACCGCTAGCAACGTTGAGTGTTACGACAACTCCCACCTTTCTGGGAAAGAAGCAGTTGGCGCCCTAACAGCTTGGGTTAAAAACGGGTTGAGATGGGAAGCTAATAAGCCAATGTGGCGCAAATTTAAAATACGCGGGATTTATACGGAAGATGATCCGCGCATGATGGAGGAAATTGTTTCCCGCCGCCTCAATCATCCGGAGTGGCCATATCCGGATCTTATCATCATAGACGGAGGAATAACGCAGCTTAATGCGGCTAAACGCGCGCTAGCCAAAACCATACGCGCCACGGATTACGGGCTACGTACTAAAGTAATTTCTTTCGCTAAACCCCAGCAATTGGTATTCGGCCTGGATAAAAAGCCGGTTAGCATCGCCTCCTTGCCGGAAGACTTTCAAAAACTCATTAAGTTGGCCATCCAAAATACCCACAATTTCGCTATCCGTTATCACCGAATAGTGCGGAAGAGGAAGTTTTCTCCGATGGCGGAAAATTCCGCCGGATAGATAAAAAGGTTATAATAAATGTATGCGATTGATCAGCAGGCTTATATTCTTCTTTTTTACCAACCTAATAGCCCTTATTGTAGCGGCTCAGTTTATTGATGGATTCGAGGTATCTGCTGATTTTGTCAATTTATTAATAGCGGCGGGCGTTTTCACGCTTATAAACCTATACGTGAGGCCAATCGTCAAATTTATCCTCTCCCCAGCAGTCATCCTTACCTTGGGCCTGTTTACCCTGGTAATAAACGCCAGCATGCTCTATCTTCTTGACATTTTAAGCGAGAATGTTACAATTACAGGAATTGAACCGCTTATATATTCAACTCTGTTGATTACCTTAGTGAATATTTTGCTTAATTTCTCTGCCAAATCTTTATTTCAAAAACCCCGGCTATAAAAAAGCCAATACCTAATTCATGCTCCCTATAGCGCAACTAACTGTTTCCATACTCTTAATTATACTGATCCTGCTTCAGGAGCGGTCTTCTGGTTTATCCGGAGTTTTCGGAGGAGACAGCAGCGAAAGCGGCTTTTATCAGACCCGAAGAGGGCTGGAAAGATTTATTTATTGGAGCACCATTGTCTTAGCAACAGCTTTTGCGGTCTTAGCGCTTATTGATCTGGTCATATAGCAAATCTAGTCTGATACTAGACTATTCTCCCGGCTGAAGATCTAGGACTCAAATCCTGAAAGGAACTTGAGATGGTTAACTTTATAAACCAAATTTTTAATAGCTTTACAAAAACCGAGCGCCAAATCTTCTGGGGGTCTTTATTGATTTTCTTGGCATCGGGGATCCTCTGGGCCATTCTAATATTCCAAACGGCCACAATAGAGGTCCCGGTAGAAAGCCAGATTTATCGAGAAGGCGTTATCGGCCAACCAATAGCCATAAATCCCGTCATTGCCGGCACAAACGACGTTGATAGGGATCTTATAGAATTATTATTCAGCGGCCTAATTGATTTGTCGGAGAGTTACAAGGTCAGCCCGGATGGGCAGACTTGGAATGTTACCTTAAAATCCAATCTTCGCTGGAGCGATGGCAAGCCGATAACCAGCGACGACATTCTTTTCACTATTGATGCCATACAAAATCCTAACAGCCGATCGCCGCTGTTCCTGACTTGGCAAGGCATAGTCGTGAACAGAATCAGCGAAAGAGAGGTAGAATTCGCGTTAAGAACGCCTTACGCTTTTTTCTTAGATAACCTAAAAGGCTTTAGAATAATACCGCGGCATATATTTGGCGCTATCCCCGTAGAAAACTTCAGATTATCCGAATTTAACCTGGAACCAGTCGGTAGCGGCCCTTATAGATTCATCTCTTCAGAGAAAAGAAAAGATGGGTTCATTACCGGCTACAAACTGGCTACTAACGAGCACTTCTCTTTAGAAAAACCGTTCATAAAGGAATTCGAGGTTAAATTCTACCCAAGCACCGCGGAAGCTATCGATGCCTTTAATCAAAAGCGCATAGACGGCTTAGGGGGAATAAGTCCTAAAAATCTTGGCAACCTGAAATTAAGCCATCAAATATTAGAAATAAGAATGCCGCAATATTATGCCATCTTCTTTAATAAAAGCGCGGCCCCCAACCTCGAAGACCCAGACTTAATCCGGGCCCTTAGCTTGGCCACAGACAAAAAAAGAATTATTGATGAGGTTTTCTTAGGAAGAGCATCCATAGTCAATCAGCCGATCCTTCCAGTTATGGACGGCTATGACATAAGCGCGAGCCCCATGACTGAATTTTCTATAGAAGAAGCCGTCTCCTTATTAGAAGACGATCAATGGGAATTAAATGAAGAAAACAATATTCGGACGAAAAAAGTAAGCGGACAAGAGAAGCTGCTGGAATTTTCAATAGTGGTTCCGCAGATATCGTTTCTAACAGAAACCATTGAAATCATTAAAGCGGATTGGGCTAAAGCCGGCATTTCACTTAAGCCGATATTCCTGAACCCAGCCGACGTAACAAACGAAGTAATAAAAACTAGAAATTACCAAATGATAATTTTTGGAAACATACTAAGAAGCAACCCGGATATCTTTTCTTTCTGGCATTCTTCTGAAAGATTCTATCCCGGATTAAATTTGGCCCTTTACAATAACAAAAAGGTCGATTCATTGCTGGAGTCAACTAGGAAAAATTTTGACCCGGAATCTAGGGGAAAAGAATTGTCGGAGCTGCAAAACTTGATCAGCAAAGACATGCCGGCTATCTTCCTCTATTCACCGACCTATCTCTATGTCGGGCCAAAAAACCTTGGTGGATTTGAAGAAAGAGTGATAAATACGCCAGCCGATCGTTTCAAAAACGTTCATCGCTGGTATCTGAAAACAACTAGAATATTTAAATAGTGGAAGGGCAGGATATTATATACAGCGTGCTGGGGTGGTGAAACTGGCAGACCTGCCTGCCGGCAGGCACATCCCGATAACATTAACAAAATGCGGCTGTGGCGGAATTGGCAGACGCGCAGGCTTCAGGAGCCTGTGGGAGCAATCCCGTGGAGGTTCAAATCCTCTCAGCCGCACAAATTATGGAGAGCGGGACAGTCGCAAGACTATAGGAGTTCGAATCTCCTCCCCAGCACATTGTATATAATAAACCCCGCCGCGACGGAGAATCTCTGCCTACCGGCAGGCTCCCAACTAAACCAAAATCAAAAAAAATAATTAGTAAAATTAACAAAAAATTAAAATTATCAGCTTTTATTTTAAGGTTCTTAGCTTTTAGTCCGCCAGCCGGCGGATCGCTAACGGCTAACAACTCAAAACTAACAGCTAAATTCAGTGATTAGAGCACCAAAAAGAATATTTAAAAAAAGGACAAGCTTAGCTCCCAAAAGAGGGCTAGCGCATGGAACGGCAAATAGCAAGAAAGATGCCGCCGTGCGATTTGTCCCGCTAGGAGGAATGGAAGAAATTGGGCGTAACTGCGCTTTCTTTGAGTATGAGAATGAAATAGTAATAGTTGACGTTGGCATTCAATTTCCGGAACAAGAAACTCCTGGAATTGACTACATAATACCAAATACCGCCTACCTAGAGCCAAAGAAGAAAAATATTCGCGGACTGATTCTAACCCACGGCCACTACGACCACATACACGCCCTGCCATATCTTATCGAAAAAATTGGCAATCCCCTTATTTACTGCGTAGAAATCACCAAGGCGCTGATTGAAAAAAGATTTTCAGAGTTTCCAAGCCTTCCAAAGCCGAGATTCCAAGTAATAAAAGGCGGGGATCGTTTTAAAATTTCAGAAAACTTTGCCGCTGAATTCTTTTATGTGGACCACACCATTCCGGATGCCACCGGCTTCGTCTTGGAAACACCAGCCGGCAATATGGCCCATTTCGGCGATTTCCGAGTTGAATATGACCTGAAAGGAAATGCGACTAATACCGATGTATTCTCGCGCTTAGCTGACAAAAATATCCATACCGCGTTTATTGACAGCACTAACGCGGATTTTGAAGGACATTCTCTTTCGGAGGAAATCGTGACCAGCGAGCTGGAAAAACTGATCATGGGTTCTGAAGGAAGAATAATTCTGACGACCTTCGCCTCGTTACTTACAAGAGTGGCGGAAATCATTAAATTGGCGGAAAAGCACGGAAGAAAGGTGGCGCCCAACGGCCGATCGATGAAAGATAATATCCAAATAGCTCAAAGGCTCGGCCACATCAAGGCAAAAAAGGGAACATTTATAACAGTAGAAGAAGTCCATAAATATCCAGACAATAAGGTGATGATTCTCTCAACGGGCGGCCAAGGCGAGCCCAATGCGGCCCTTACTAGGATGGCAAATGGCCAGCACCGCCATATTCATTTCAAAAAGACAGACACGGTCATATTTTCTTCTTCGGTTGTGCCTGGAAATGAAAGAAGTGTCCAGCTGTTGCAAGATGCCATTTCTCGTCAGGTGGACGAAACTTATAACTCAAAATTATTAGACATTCACTCTAGCGGACACGGCTTGGCAGATGATATTGAGTTGGTGCTGAAACTAGTAAAGCCAAGATTTATGATTCCGATCCACGCGTATTATTTCAAATTAAAAGCAGCGACTAAGATAGCTCACAAAGTCGGAATGCCGAAAGAAAATGCGGTCATTTTGGACAATGGACAAGTCGCCTTGCTCTCCGAAGAAGGGCTCGTGGTAACCAAGGAAAAGGTTCCAACTAGCTATGTTATGGTGGACGGCCTCGGCGTCGGGGACGTAGAGGAAGTAGTGCTTCGTGATAGAAGGCTATTATCTGAAGAGGGCATGGTGGTTATCATCGCAACCTTAAACCGAGAGAATGGCACCCTGCTCAAAACACCAGATATTATATCCAGGGGATTCATCTACCTTAAAGAGAACAAAAGGCTACTGGATGATATCCGCATGAAACTTAGATCCCTACTGACCCGCATCCCACGGCACAGCCATCCGGATCCAGACTACGTGAAGTCCCTCATTAGAGACCAAATCGGACAACTTCTGTATAATAAGACTAAGAGAAGACCAATGGTTCTTCCGGTACTTATAGAAATTTAGGGTACAGCGGTTAGCGTATAGGGTTAAAAAATTCACTAAACGTTAAACGCTAAACACTCATGTCTAAACCCATCTTAATATCAGGCATCCAACCTACTGGCCGACTGCATCTCGGCAATTATTTGGGCGCGCTCAAAAATTTCGTAGAACTGCAAAATTCCGGCAAATATGACTGCTACTTTTTCATCGCCGATTATCATTCATTAACCATTGATTTTGACGAAAGGCAAAAAATGGGCGAGGTTTTTGGAGTTGCGCGCGCCTATCTTGCCTCCGGCATTAACCCAAAAAAATCAACGGTCTTCACGCAATCGCATGTTCCAGAATCAACCGAACTTGCATGGATTTTCAACGCCCTTACCCCGCTTGGAGAGGCAGAAAGGATGACTCAATTTAAAGAAAAGCGCGAACAAAAATTAGGTACGGCGGTCGGACTTTTAACTTACCCTCTTTTAATGGCAGCGGACATTTTGCTTTATGACGCGAAATTCGTTCCGGTCGGCGAAGACCAGCTTCAACACTTAGAGCTTACCCGAGACATAGCGAGAAGATTTAATAATCGCTTTGGGGAAACTTTTGTAGAGCCGCAAGCCGTTTTAACTAAAACCCCGCGCGTAATGAGCTTAAATGACCCTGGAAAGAAAATGTCAAAATCATTGCCGGAAGGATGTTTGTTCCTGGATGATTCTCCGAAAGACATAGAGAAAAAAATAAAACGCGCAGTTACCGATTCCGAATCTGAAGTAAAATACGACCCAGGAAATAAAACCGGGGTATCCAATCTTTTGCTTATCTACGAGGCGCTCGCTGGAAAAACTACAAAGGAGCTAGAAAAGAAATATGCCGGCAAGGGCTACGGACAACTTAAGGGAGATCTCGCCGCAGTAACTATAGAGGCGCTTAAGCCGTTCAGGGAATCAAAGATGCCTGATAAGAAATTAAAATCGGTACTTGATACAGGCGCCAAAAAAGCTAAAAAACTCGCTGCCGCGAAAATGAAGGAAGTAAAAAACAGGCTGGGCTTATTAAACTAAAACACCCCGCATTAAGGGGTGTTTTAGTCATCTGATTCGTCGGCTGCCTCGGGAACGTCCACTAACTGAAGCTTACCAACGTCAGCAATTTCAAAGCCCCTTCCCTCGTTTTCACACCACTTCTTCCGAGCCTCCTTAGTGTCAAATTCCGCTAAAATGGTGGGATGGCTAGGATCTGGATAAGGAACCTGCACAATATACTTATATTTTAACGGGCGGGTATGTTTTTCCATACCTTCCTTTTTCATTAATTTATTGAATTCTTCCTCGTAAGCTTGCGAAGGGCCATAATCAATGCGCAACTCGCCCCCATCCTCCTCTATATAGTCGCTGAAAGTTTTGTACCAGTCTTGAGCCTCAACGATAGTGTCAAATTCTGCCAAGACCTTAAAGGGCTCGCTTTTTGCATCTCTGCCGCTAATTATGAACTTGTATCCCTCTTTTCCAAGTAGATGCTCCTCCCCCGCCCTTCTTAATATTTCTTCAAACCTTTCCCTAAGAGATTCCGACCATTCAGGCTTCTGGTCTTCTGGGCGCTTATTAAATTGTTCTTCCGGATTTTCCATGGCGAATTTATAATTTCCTAACTCCAATCCAAACCGGCTTTCCGTCCAATTTAGTGTTTATTTCAGCGTCAAATTTATCCGATTGGCCGATTTTCAAACTATCAGCGCCGACTTCTCCCTTGATCTTCTTTTCGTTCAGCTTCAAGAATTCAACCAAGTCGCTGGTCGGCTTAATCATAAGCGCTATTCTGTCTTTCGGAACAAATTTTGCATCATGCCTTAATCCCTGAATCATCCTGATCAGGTCTCTAAACAAACCTTCTTCTTTGAGTTCTGGCGTAATCTTGGTATCCAGATCAATGTCAGCCTCCAGCTCCATATCCCACTCAACCATCTTAACATTTACCTCGTCCTTGAGAATTTCTAAAAGTTCACCGTCACTAACGTCTAATTTTCTGCTTTTAATTTTTAGGGCTCGCAAGGGCTGGCGGACCTTTATTCCTTTTTCTGATCGAAGAGCAAGCGCCAGACTGGAAATTTTACGAACTTCTTCCATTTTTTCTAAAAGCGAATAGTCAATCATTTTTTCATCAGTTTCCGGCCAACTATCAAGATGAACCGACTCAAGCGCTTCATCGCTTCCTAATTTCAGGGAGTCCGTTAATGACAGATACAGCGCTTCAGCAAAAAACGGAGTAAACGGCGCCATAATTCTGCTAAGCTCTAAAAGGCAATAACCCAGAACCCCGGATGCCGATTCGTAATCTTTTTTTCCGTCAGCTGACGGATTTGGTTTTTGCAAGCGAGCGCGGGACCTTCGAATGTACCATCGGGACAAATCATCTACTAATTCTTCGATGTTCTTACCCGCAGATACGACATCGTATTTCTCCAGGCTTTCTGTAACTTTTTCAATAACCTGATTCAATCTGGATAGAATCCATTTATCTAAAATATTAGCCGGTTGCGCCCTGTTAGTTGTCAGTTGTAAGTTTTTCCGCGCATAGGTATCAAAAAAAACAAATGAGTTATAAACAGTCATAAGGAATTTTCTCATCATCTTACCCAAGTCCTGCTCGTCAAACTTTTTCGGATCAGCGGGGGCGTTGATGGTGTAGAAGTACCAACGCACAGTATCGGCTCCGTATTTATTAATCATATCCCAAGGACTAACCACATTGCCTTTAGATTTGGACATTTTTTGCCCATTTTTATCCAAAACCAATCCCAAAGTAATTACATTTTTATAAGGATTTTCCAGCCCGAGAGCGGTAGCAACGGCTAATAGGGTATAAAACCAGCCGCGGGTTTGATCAACGCCCTCGCTTATATAATCGGCCGGAAAATCGGTACAACTTTCTAAGCTTGAAGCTTGAAGCTTGTAGTTTGTAGCGCTCTCACACGCAAAGGGATAATGATCTTGCGCGAAAGGCATGGCCCCAGAGTCAAACCACACATCCGCCACCTCTTTGACTCTAAACATATCTCCAGCGCACTGGCTGCAGCGAAGTTTTATCCCGTCAACATACGGGCGATGCAGATCCAGTTCAGCATTTTTATTGTATGGCCAATTGTGAAAATCAACCTTTCGGCATTTCCCGTCAGTTTTTATGTAATCAAGTCCGAGAATTTCTTCATTAGACAAGCCGCGCATCGCCCCCTCCAAAACCCACAATGGATCCCCGTGGCTTACCAATAGAATATTTTTGTTTTTGTGTTTGGAATTAATATCTCTCACCGCCTCGAGCATTCTCTCTTTTACCTCGTTGAGCGTTTCTCCGCCAGGCGGGGCCTTAGTAAATCTCTCCAGCTTATCCGCAAAAAAAGAATGAAATTTATTTTCAGCCGCCCAATTGAAAGTGCCGCAATTTATTTCCGCCAATCTCTTTTCTACGACCATCTTGGCGCCAGTTAATTTGGACACTATTTTCGCAGTCTGCTTTGTACGATAAAAAGGCGATGTATAAATGACGTCCAGCCCCTTCTTGCCTAATAGTCTTACTAGGCCCTTTCCGGCTTCTTCTGTTTGCTGCTTGCCCTTGGCAGTCAGTTTGGAAATATTTTTTCCTCGCTCCGGACCGGAAGCAATCATTGAAGAAACATTATGCTCCGCCTCCCCGTGGCGCAATAAAAAGAAGTTATTATCCGAAGGCCTTAGTTTGTCCAGATCAGCAAGGCCGCCAACCACTTCGCGGTGATCGCATTTTTTACATTCCCAGATTGGCAAAGGCGTGCCCCAGTAGCGATCCCTGGATATCGCCCAATCCTTAACCTCCTTCAGCCATTCCCCAAATCTGCCATCTTTGATATGCGAGGGTGTCCAATTAACTTCTTCATTGTTTTTCAAAAGCTTGCCCTTCAACTTGCTCATCTCCACAAACCAAGAAAATCTGGAAGTATAAAGCAGCGGAGTACTGCACCTCCAGCAGAAAGGATAGTCGTGTTCAATGACACCGGCTTTAAATAAAGCCCTTCTTCTTTCTAAGTCGCGGATAATGTCCTCATCCGCTTTTTTTGCAAATTTACCTGCGCCCGGCAAGCCTTTTTGTACGAATCCCCTGCCGTCAATAGTAATCGGTATTTGTCCTACCAGCTCATCCTGAAAACTCTTAACGAGATTCATATCATCCTCTCCGAACGCGGGAGCGATATGCACCATTCCGGTCCCTTCTTCGGTGGACACGAAATCAGCGCCATAAACCTTGAAGAATTTTTTGTTTTTCTGCCAAGGGCCTTTAACGCTAAATAACTGCTTGTACGACAATCCGATTAATTTTTTTCCAGAAACTTTCTCAACAACCTCCGCCTCTTCGTCAGTTGGGGGAGGATTGTACGACCACAAATATTCATTTCCGATCTTGTACTTCGTATAAGTAAGTTTTGGGCTCACCGCAATCGCCACGTTAGAAGGCAAAGTCCACGGCGTGGTGGTCCACACCAACAGATAGGTTTTAGGTTTTTTTGTTTCGGATTTCGAATTTCGGATTTCGAATTTTACGTATATAGATGGATCTTTCGTTTTTTGATAAACTCCGGGCATTCCCATTTCATGGCTTGATAGGGGCGTCTGGCACCTCGGGCAATACGGAATAATTTTGAAAGACTGTTTTAACAGATTCCTCTTATCAAATTGCTTGAAAACCCACCACAAACTTTCAATATATTTCGGCTTATAAGTCACGTAAGCATCTTTCAAATCCAGCCAAAAACCGATGCGATCGGTAAACTTTTCCCATTCATCCTGATACTTCCAAACGGACGATTTGGCTTTTTCATTAAATTCAGCTATGCCGAATTTTTCTATCTCCTGCTTATTCTTTAGGCCAAGCTCTTTTTCAACCTCAATCTCCACCGGCAAGCCGTGCGTATCCCAGCCGGCCTTTCGTCTGACATAATAGCCCTGCATAGTTTTAAAACGCGGTAGCACATCTTTAAAAGCCCGACCCTCTACATGGCCCATGTGCGGCCGGCCATTGGCAGTCGGCGGGCCTTCAAAGAAACGGTATCGTTTCCCTTTTTTCTTCCGCGCCGCCTGAACCTTTCCGAAAATATCATTCAGTTTCCAAAATTTAAGCACTTTTTCTTCCAGCTCGGGCAGCTTTATTTCTTTGAGGTTTCTCAACATGTATTTATTTTAATAAAAAAACCGCTTCCTTGGAAGCGGCCTTACAAAAGATCCGGGGGCAGATCCCCCATTCTAACTCTGGCGCAGCTGTAAAAGAGCGCGGAGTCAGCAGATACGCGCAGTTTGTCTAGTTCATCCATTAAATGACGGAATCCGAATTCAGAGTTGAGGAGATCCAACCGCAACGCCCCCTCTTTCAATCCCCTACAATTTCCGCAAGAACAAGGAGATCCCAGCCAAGCCCTTACACCTTTTTCGTCCTTAAACCCTAACAGAGCAGAAGCGACCTTTAGAAATCTCGCGTCCCTTGCTTGCTCAAAAGCGGCGCTCCTTGCCCCAGCCAGATAGTTTTGAAATTCAACCAACATCTTCATCGCCCTGCCCTGCAGAATGGCGTCATTGTCCGACTTCATTTTCCTGTCCAGATTCTAATTTTGAGCTAAAGAGATTATACATAAGTTAACCCATAAAAGCAATCAAAACGGCTCACTTAGAGTGAGCCGTTTACATCTTCTTTGGCTTACTTATGCCAAGAATAGTAAAGAGATTTTCTAAAACAATTTTAGCTGCCGATACCAGGGCAAGGCGGGCTTTTTCCAGTTCTTTGTCGCCTATTCCTACCACCCGTTCCTTTTCGTAAAAATTGTGAAATGCCTTTGCAAGTTCAGTCGCATATTTTGTGAGGCGATGCACTTGGTAATCTTCTGCGGTCTGCGCAAGAATATCCGGAAGCTTCACCAACTCCAGCATCAGCTTGATTTCTGAATCGGAGGTTAAAAGTTGTAGGTTGTAGATTGTGGGTTGTGGGTTGGCGCGCTTCAATATATTTATCGCTCTCACGTACGCGTACTGCGCATAATACACCGGATTCTTCTGTGACCGCTCTTTCGCTAGGTCCAAATCAAAATCCATATGCGTATCCAAAGAATGCATCAGGAAAAAGAACCTGGCTGCGTCAACGCCAACCTCCTCTAATAACTCATCCATAGTAATAAATTCCCCTTTCCGCTTGGACATACGAACCTCCTTGCCGCCGCTGACTAACCTGACTAATTGGGCTATCAGAATTTTTAACCTTTCCGGACTAATTCCCAGCGCCTCAACCCCTTTTTCCATTCTACCCTTATAACCGTGATGATCAGCGCCCCAGATATCAATGGCGACGTCAAACTTGCGCTTAATGAATTTATCGTAGTGATACGCAAGGTCAGCTAAAAAATAGGTCGGGTTGCCGTCAGACTTAACCAAAACGCCATCACCAAGCCAGGTAGCGCCGTCTTTTTCCTCCACGCCCCCTTTTTTCTTCAAAAAATTTAAAGTTTTTTTCAATTCTCCTTTTCTGTGCAAGTTCTTATCCTCGGAAAACCATACGTCAAACTTTATACCGGCTTTTTTCAAGGATGCCTTAATGTCGCGCAGTAACTGACGGGTCGCGCGCTTCCCAATCTTCAGAGGATCTTCTTCGCGCAACCGTCCTGCGCCGAGCGCGCCTGCTAAAGCATCAATATACGCGCCCATATAGAGAACCGCCTTATCGGCAAGCGGGTGCTTCGCCAAAATCTGTTCCACCTTTTCCGGCGCCACTTTATTCAAAATGGAAAGTCCGAGTAAAAATACCTGGTTTCCCGCGTCATTAACATAATACTCCCGAGTAACCTTATGGCCGACATTTTCCAGAATATTAGCCAAAACATCTCCATAAAATCCCCCCCTGCCGTTAGCCATAGTCAGCGGGCCGGTGGGGTTGGCGGAGACAAACTCTAGGTTAACCTTTGACACTTGACCTTTGCCTGTCCGGCCAGGGACATTTGACCTTCCAAAGGATTTTTTCTTCTTTATGATTTCCTTCAGTTCTTCGTGAAGCGCTTCTGGTTTAAGCCAAAAATTGACGAATCCCGGAGGAGCGGCCTCCACCTTTTCAAAGTCCGCGCTTTCTGATAATTCCGCGGCTAATTCTTTAGCAATTTCAAAAGGAGGCCTTTTCTCTGAAGAAGCTAATTTAAAGGCGACATTAGTGGAATAATGGCCAAACTCTTCCTTTTCTGAAGGATTGACATTGATTTCAGTCCCTTCTCTGATAATATTCTTTAATTTGGATTTGATACTCTCTATCATTGCCTAAATTATTTTAATCTTCTATAAAATCGTTTCCCCAAGAGCAATAGATGCAGGCGCTATGCGCCTTCGGCATCGGGCCAGCGATTAAGGAAAGGGCGTCTTCAAAAACCTTTTTCGCCGCTTGAGAGTTCACTTTCATTTTTTTAACGGTGACATTAAATTTAACTTGGCCGCCTTCTTTAACATCCGTTGGGATATAATAACAAAGATATCCGAAACCAGCCGACTTCAAGCCGTTGGCATCAAGCATTAAAGAGTAACAATTGAGCTGATTTTCATAGTAACTGGAGGAATCTTCTTTCAGCGCGTAACCCCGGGTCTTATAGTCAAATGGCATATAAATCTGCTTAGAGGGATTCACTAAAAGATCGTCCAAGGCGCCGCTCAAGATCGCCCCAGATTCCGGGTGCCTATAAACAAGCCCAGTACGCCAACTCCTCCACTGATTTAATAGATGTAGGTCGGCCATTAAAACGCCCTCTACCTTGCCGTCTATTTCCGGAGGCAAGGTGCCTTGAATGCGATAGGAATCAAAATACTTTTTAATTAAATTATCCATACCCCCCGGAAGCGAAGGAAAGATTCCTCGTGGGCGATGGATTCCTTTGACTTTTTCCAGCCAAAAACACTTCGGGCACTCAAGAAACAAGTTTAGTGTTGAGGGCGAAAGTTTTATTCCGCCAAGCCTGGGAGCTGTCATCCTAATATTATATCCGCTTTTGGCTTATAATTAAAATATGTCAACTTTAGCCGAAAATAAAAAGGCTCGCTTTGATTATGAAATATTGGATACCTATGAAGCAGGAATTACCTTAAGCGGCCAGGAAGTTAAATCGGTGAGGGCTGGCCGAGCCAATTTGGTTGGATCTTTTGTGGCTATAAAACCCGATGGCGCCTTCCTGCTAAATGCCCAAATACCCCCTTACCAGCCCAAAAATGCTCCTACGGATTACGATCCTGCCCGCACCAGAAAACTGCTCTTAAACCAACAAGAACTTAAATTTCTTTTAGGGAAATCCAAAGAAGGTGGTTTGACAGTTGTGCCTCTTTCGTTGTATAATAAAGGCCGCCACATAAAAGTGGCGATTGCCCTGGCCAGACACAAGAAAAAGAGTGATAAACGGGATACAATTAAGAAGAGAGAGTTTCAAAGAGAGAAGAGAGGGGCGTTAAAGCGGGGATGACAGGCTTCGACGAAGATTCGCCTTAGTTAGCCGCAAGCCGAGCTGAGTTAACTCGTAAAACTGATTCAAATATATAAGTGCAAACTTATCAAATAGGTTGAGCATGCCAAGATTCGCTCTTGCAACTGCGTAACCGATTTCCTCGAATATAATTCGAGGCATCTGAACCTTTGATGCTCGCTGGAGGGATTCAGGTGTTACATTAGCGAGCCATAGCATTGTGACTCCGGTAACAATGCCTGATAATTCCGGAAAGGAATGCGCGCACTTTGTGAGATTTTAAACGCACATTCCAAAATTAAATCTCACTACGCTTGTAGAAGTTAATTAAGAAAATTTTCGGACGTGGATTCAATTTCCACCATCTCCACCGATAAAGAAAAGCGGCTATTTAGCCGCTTTTCGAATTTTTATTATACTTAAGATAATGGTTTTTGAAGATAGAAAAAGCGCCGGCAGGCAATTAGCGGAAGAACTTTCTGAATACCGAAACAACCGGAACGCGATCGTTCTCGGCTTGCCGCGCGGAGGCGTTGTAGTGGCTTACGAAATAGCCAAAGCGCTTAATCTGCCGCTTGATATTATAGTTCCCAGAAAAATTGGCGCGCCGGGAAACCCAGAATTCGCAATCGGGGCTATAGCCGAAGGCGGCGAAGGCGTATTTGATCAAGAAACTATTAGCAGTTACCGCATATCCCAAGAATATATTGAAAAAGAAGTTGAGAAGGAGAAAAAAGAAGCCGAGCGAAGATTGAAGCTTTATCGCGGGAATCGCCCGCCGCTAAATCTTGAAAAGAAGACCGCTATTTTAGTTGACGATGGGATAGCGACAGGCGCGACAATGGAAGCGGCGATCCAATCGATAAAATCAAAAGGGGTTGAAGGCATTATAGTAGCCGCGCCAACTTCCGCCAAAGACTCTTTAGAGAGGATAAAAGCCGGAGTCGATAAAGTGATCTGCCTAGACGCGCCCGCGTTTTTCGGAGCAGTAGGCGCATTTTATAAATCATTCCCCCAGACAACAGACGAGGAGGTGATAGAATTAATGAAAGGAGCATCCCCGGAAAAGAAATAATGAAAATATTATTTTCCACAAACACTAGTCTAACACTGGCCAGGTCCATAGCCTCCAAGAAAGGTATCCGGCTTGGAAAATGTGAAATTTCGCGCTTTATCGATGAGGAGATTTCTTTGCGCCTAAGAGAATCAGTCAAGGGCAAGTCCGCCTTGGTAATCGGATCAACCTTTCCGCCAGCGGAGAATTTGCTGGAACTTCTGATTCTCATTAATACCCTCAAAATCAATGGGGCTAAAAAAATAACCGCGATTATTCCTTATTTCGGCTACAGCCGGTCCGATTATCAATATAAGCCCGGAACGCCGATCAATGCCCGCTTAATGGCTAAATTGATAGAAGCTGCCGGCGCTGGAAAAGTCATCACAATCGATCTTCATAGCAAAAGAATAAAAAATTTCTTCAATATTCCGCTGACCAACCTATCAACCACGAAGCTGCTTGCCGCGCCTTTTAGAAAAATGCGGCGAGGAAACTTATCTGTGGCCAGTCCCGATCGAGGCGGAATCGGCCGCGCTAAAGATTTCGCGAAAGAACTTGGAATAAAGAGCTTAATCAAAATTGAAAAATACCGCCCAAAGCCGGAAATCGCCAAGGTCATCAAGATTTCCGGAACAGTGAAGAACAGGAGCGTGATCATGGTAGATGACATGATACAGTCAGGAAACACCATTCTAGAATCTGCGAAAAACTTGAAGAAAGCCGGAGCGAAAAAGATTTACGTTTGCGCCACCCATCTCGCGGCGCCAAGCCAAGCCATTAACAAGCTGAACAAATACAAACATATAGAAAAAATAGCCGTAACCGACTCCATTTCGCATAAAAAACTGCCTAAAAAGTTTGCGGCAATTGAAATAGACGACCTTATTGCAAATAATCTATAAATCTGATAAGATTCTAAAACATTGGCTAGAATTAACGAAAAAATAACCGCCCAAGAATTAAGGGTCATTGATGAAGCCGGAGAAAACCTCGGCCTTTTATCACTACAGGCCGCGCTTCAGAGGGCAAAAGAGCGGGGCCTGGATTTGATAGAAATTTCCCCCAACGCCAATCCGCCGGTGGCAAAGATAATGAGCTTTGATAAATACCGGTATCAGGAGGAAAAAAAGCTTAAAAAACAAAAGGCTCAACAGAAAACTCAAGAGCTGAAACAGGTGCGAATCAGCGCCAGGGCTGCCGAACATGATTTGGCGGTCAAGGCGAAAAAAGTTAACGAGTTTTTAGAAGATGGAAACCCAGTTGAAATTCAGCTAATTATGCGAGGCAGGGAAAAGGCCAATAAAGATTGGGCAAAACAAAAATTACTGGACTTTTTGAAGATTATAGATCAAAATCATAAGGTTCTCCTGGAGCCAAAGTATGGCGGCAGGGGGTTCAATGTGCAAATAGCAAAAAAATAAATAAAAATATCCATATATCCATGAAAAAAAGTTTCAAAAAAAGATTCAAGGTCACCAGAAAAGGGAAGTTAATCCGTCGGAAGATGGCACAAGACCACTTCCGCGCAAAGCGATCCGGCAAACAGACTCGCAATAAAAGAAAGCGAACGTCTTTGAAGTCGGCGGATGCTAAAGTATTCAAAAAATATGTCTAGAGTCAAAAGAGGCACAATTGCCAATAAAAAAAGAAAAAAGATACTGAAATATACCAAGGGATTCCGCTGGGGCAGAAAGTCAAAAGAAAGAGCCGCTAAAGAAGCCCTTCTGCATGCCTGGTCCCACGCCTTTCAGGGAAGAAAGCAAAAGAAACGGGATTATCGCGCGCTTTGGAATGTTCAAGTCAACGCCGCTGCCAGAGCTAACGGGTTAAAATACAGCGAATTAGTCAACAAACTAAAAAAATCTAATGTTAAATTAGACAGGAAGACATTGGCCGATCTCGCCAGAAATGAACCAAAAGTTTTTGAAAAGGTGTTGGCGGCCATCAAGTAAAAATAGCCCTCACGGGCTATTTTTTATTTGGCCCCTTCTTTTTCAAGAAGAGCGGATTTTTTCTCCGTTCCCTTGTTATAGCCGCCAATTTTGCCGTCACTGCGGATAACTCTGTGGCAAGGAATATTTTGGAAATCTCGGTTTTTGTTTAAGATGTTTCCGACGGCCCTATAAGCCCTAGGGCTTCCAGACAATCTCGCCACTTGCTGATATGTTAGGACTTTACCCCTGGGTATTCTCCGGACCACCTTGAGGACCCTTTTGCTGAAGCTTCCGCTGTAAATGTTCATTGGCTTTTTTAAGAATTTCTTTGCTGTTTTTATGCTTTAACAACCTCATTGCGTCGCGATACAGGAACCATCCGTAACCTTCATGCTCATAAGACAATCGCACTTGCGATCTGTGAGATTGCGCCAAGAAAAAAATAACTATTTTAAATACCTTTTTGCCCTCAAACTGAAAAACATATTTATCTGTCATCTTGAAGTTCTTCTCCAAGCGCAAAAATCTGGATGGTATTCCGGTTTCCTCGGCAACTTCCCGAAGGGCGGTTTGATGGCTGCGCTCATCCTTCTCTATCTTGCCTTTTGGGAAATTCCAATATCCCCTACCATGATAAAGTAACAGATATTTAGTATCTATCCGGCCATCCCTATCCTTCATTCGCTTATATATAATTATCCCAGCCGATATTTCTCGGGGCATAAAAGTAATGGGCAATACCCAGCTCTTTTAGTATAACTCTGTTATTTCAACATTTTCAACATCTTCTCCAATGGCCATGCATTAATAATATCTTTCTTTTCTGACCACCCCCTTCTTGCTTGAGCAATTCCATACTCTAAGAACCTCATATGACTTGTCGTGTGAGCGTCGGAATCAATAGACATCTTAACCCCCGCCTCAACACATTTTCTGATATGCTCATCTTTCAAATCTAAACGGTCAGGATATGCGTTAATCTCCATGACTGTTTTAGTTTTCCTGGAATGACTTATTAGCTCGTCCATATCAACCTGGTAGGCATCCCGCTTATTAATTACCCTTCCGGTAGGGTGAAAAATGATATCCACGTGCGGATTGTTCATCGCCCGCTTTATGCGTTCCGTTTGATCTTTTTTTGACAGATTAAAGAGAGAATGAACTGACGCGCCCACAACATCACATTTTGCCAAAATTTCGTTCGGTAAATCCATAGAGCCGTCTTTCAATACGTCGCACTCCGTTCCTTTTAAAATTTTAATTTTCCCTTTGTATCTTTTATTTAATCTGTCTATTTCCAGCCACTGCTTTTTGATTTTCTTTCCATCCAGCCCCCCGGTCATTGCCAAGCGCTTGGTGTGGTCGGTGATGGCAATATATTCAAGCCCGAGCGCAATTGCCTCCTTAGTCATATCTTCTATGGAATCGGCGCCGTCGGTCCAATTGGTCTGTACCTGCAAATCGCCCCTCAAGTCACCGTAGCCAATCAAATCTGGCAATTTACCAGCCCGCGACGCTTCAATCTCTCCGGCCATTTCCCTTAATTCCGGCTCTATATAACGCAACCCGAGTTTTTTATATAAACCCTCTTCAGTCCTCCCGGCAACTTGTTTTTTGCCCTTAAATAACCCGTATTCGCTAAGCTTCCATCCATTTTCAATGGCAATTTTTCTTAGCTCAATATTATGATCTTTCGATCCTGTGAAATAATTTAATGCCGCGCCATATGATTCTTCAGGAACCACTCGCACGTCAACGTCTAACCCATTTCGTAACTTTACAGCTGATTTGGTATCGCCATGCGCGTAGACATGCGCCACTTCCGGCATTGCCACAAAATAATCTGAAATTCTAATTTCATCCGCCGTAGCTTTAGCGAAGGAGGACTTCCTGGAATTTTTAGCAACAACTAAAATATCCACATCGCCTATCGTTTCTTTTCTGCGACGCACTGATCCCGCGATTACTAATTTTTTAACTTCTTTTAATCTTTTAAGGCGGGATTCTATTTCCCTGATCCGCGGCATAACAAACCCAAGCACAAAGCGATTCCCGGATTTCTTTAGAAATTCTATTCCCTTAAGGATGTTTTCTTCGCTCTTAGTCCCAAATCCAGGCAGCTTTCTGATCTTCTCCGCTTTAGCGGCTTTTTCCAGGTCTTTCAGATTTTTAATTTTTAATTTTTTATAGAGGGCCTTAACATGCTTCGGTCCAACCCCTTCTATGGCGGTCAACTCGGCAACCTGAACAGGCATTTTCTTTTTTAGCCGCTGGTGATATTTTGACTTGCCGGTTTTCAGAAGCTCCTCTATTTTTTCCGCAATAGAAACTCCAACGCCAGGAATTTCTTCCAGCGCCTTTAATCCTCCTTTGCGATAAATTTCTTTTAAATCTTCATCCAGAGAAAAAATAGCTTCGGCCGCCTTCTCATACGCCCTGGGCTTAAAAGAAATCCCGTCCATTTCCAGATAAATGCCTATCTCATTTAAGATTTTGGCGATTTCTTTATTATCCATGTTTATTTAATTATACAACGCATTAAAAATCATTTCTTTGCGCCGAAAACCGCATATTGTAAGCAACGCGGATGTGTGCTAATATCTACGCAACGAACCTTGATTAACGAAAAAGCGCGTGATGAGAAAATCCCTGCTCTTTTTCGCCTCAATTTCACTGCTAACAGCCTGCGCCTCCCCGCCGAGGTATCCGACAGAAAAACAATGGGGCCGAACGCCAATTTTCAAAAGAGACCAGAAAATCGTTGAGGTGCAAGGAAATTTCGGGAATGATATTTCCCAGTTTCTGCTTGCGGCCTCAAAAGTAACAGACGGACTGACCAAGAATCAAGTGAAAGAATTGGGCTTTGATCCCGGACTAGAAAAGCAACCCTGTGAAAGCATTGGGTGGCTGGAAACCTCACAAATGGTGCTCGGTAGCGCGCAAGTCAAGCATGCCAGCATGGAGGAAGCTATTCGGGTTAGAAAACCCTATTCCGCCATACGGTGCCGCGCAAAAGACATAAAAGTTCGCACCGATCGCACCTTTACCTATGTCAACCACAAAGACACTTATGCGAAAGGCAGAAGTATCTCTTTAACTATTATCTTCAAAAAGGACGCGGAAAGCGGATTGGATAGGGTAGCCGGAGTCGATAATAATGGAAAACCGATTAAAAACCACGAACGACAAAGCGCCTTCCTGCAAATTATGGGGGAGTTCATCGGAGTGCCGAGGATAGATATTGATATCAGAAAATACCTGCCCCTACCGTAATTAAAGCCCCCGGCTTATTCAGCTGGGGGTTATTTTTGGGGAAAGAATTTCAAATCCGCTTGTTTTCGTTGACAATCAACGGAACATGCTTAACTTCAGAACTAGTTTTCCTAGGCAAAATTACATCAGGAGCAAAAAGCACCACCCCGGCAGAAAGTAGAGACATTAAGCCGACAACGAGAAAAAGTAGGTTAAATCCGGCGGCCTTAGCTATAACTCCGCCTAAAAATCCGGCAATTCCCATACTCCCCCCGGCGACACTGCTGTGCAGCGCCCAGTCGAAGACGGCATGATCCTTGTCCAAATGCCTGGAAAAAATGGCGTTCCACGGCGGCACATAAAAAGCAAACCCGACCGCCTTAGTCAGCTCTATCAAGTACACATGCCACACCTCCTTGGCAATCATAAGACTGAAAACCGAAATGGAAATAATCATTAATCCGATGATCATAGAATAGAAATCGTCTTTTTCCCCCTTCGTGCTATCTAAAAAAAGGGATATGGGTATCTGCAAAATCGCTTTCGGTATAAAATATATCGCGGACAAAGCCCCGACCGTAACAAGAGTAGCTCCACTAATCTGCTGGATCACAAAAATTGAGAACACCGGATTTACAAGTCCCCAGCCAGCTAGTAAAAGAAGATCAGCCAACATAAATAACTTAATAAACCTGCTGACGTTAGGAAGCCTTAAATTAGAAAAATCAATATTAACCATGAGTTCTATTTGGAACTGAAATCCAACTGGCCATCCTTCAGGCTTATTGAAATTGCCTGGCCGCGATCAATTTCATTCTTTAATATCTTTTCTGCCAGCACGCTTCTCACCCTTTCGGAAATAACACCCCGCAGCGGCCTGGCCCCAAATACCGGATCAAATCCCCATTCCGCGATCTGCCGAATCGCTTCTTCAGAAAAGCGCAAATCTATGCCCTGATCTTTCTGAACGCCCTGCCTTAAATCTTCAAGTAAAATTCCGGCTATGGCAATAATGTCTGTTTTTGATAAACCTTTGAAAACGATAATATCGGAGAAGCGGTTAATCAATTCCGGGCGGAAATATTCCGTCAACTTTTTCTTAAGATCCTCCGCCACTTCAGCCATGGATTTGCCGGACTCAATTTCTGATTTTATAAAATTAGAGTGGGCATTGCTGGTGGCTATAATAATAGTATTCTGGAAATCAACCACCTTGCCAAAATTGTCGGTAAGGCGGCCATCATCAAAAACCTGCAAAAATAAATTTAGGATATCAGGATGCGCCTTTTCAAACTCATCCAATAAGATCAAGCTATAGGGTTTTTGAAGAACTGCTTCAGTAAGATTCCCGCGCATATTTCCATCCGGAGAGCCGATAAATCTAAAGATGCTCTGCTTGTCCTGGTACTCGGACATGTCAAAACGGATCATGGCATCCTTGGATCCGAACTGGATTTGAGAAAGTATCTTTGAGAGCTCCGTTTTTCCCACGCCAGTTGGACCGACAAAAAGAAAACTGGCAATCGGACCGCCTTTTCTGGAAAGCCCGCTGCGGTATTCCCGCAAAGACCGTGAAACGGCCTTGACGGCCTCTTCCTGATCTACCAAGCGCTGGTGAATTAAGCTCTCCAAATTTAACAATTTCTTAGCTTCCGCGTCTCTCGCCTGCCGAAGCGGAATGTTTACCCTTCTTTGGGCAATATCGATCACGTCATCGGCGCTCAATACCTTATCACCCTTGTCTTTTGCGTCAGACAATGCCTCTTTCAGCAGATCTTCAGCGCCGGACGGCAACAACTTGTCGCGGAAATATTTGGAAGCCAGGGTAACTGACTGCTTAACCGCGCCAAACGTTATTTTGACTTTGAATTGCCTCTCCAAAATAATACTGTCATATACCAAAAGTTGAATGGCTTCCGGAATTGAAATTTCCTGAACCGGAACCGCTTCAAAGGCCTTGGCAAAATCAACTTGCGGCTCAATGGTCTGTTTAAATTCTTTAAAATGAGTCGCGCCTATCACAGAGAAAGCACTGGAATTAAAAGCAGGAAGAAAAACGTCGGCCGCGTTAATGCCAATACGCCCAGAACTTCTTATTAAATTGTGAACGTCGGGTATATATAAAATAATATTTCCGGCCTGGATTATTTCTTCGATTATTTTTGTAATCCTTGCCTGCAGCTCGCCCTCTTCTTTTATTCCAGCCACCAGACTTCCGACCCTTAACATGACTAATCTTTTGTCAAAAAGCTCCGCCGGAACTTCGTCTTTGGTAATCTTATATGCCAAATGATGAACCAAGGTTTCTTTGCCGGAACCGGGGTCTCCAATCAAAAGCACGTTCGGCTTTGTAGGCCTAGACACAATATCCTCCAAGCGGTCATATTCCAGCTCATGACCGATTAAAAATCCTATTTTTTCCGAACGCGCGTAATCAGTCAAATCCTCGCTGAATTGATCGAGGGTTGGCGTTGGCCTGGCGCTCCAAGCGCGATTCATTATTCGGTGACGAACTTTATATGGCTTATAGACGAACCCCCCGAGAGTAGCGGGCAATTTTCGCAGCCAGCCAAACTTTTTGTGGTACCGGCTGAAGATTAGCGCGTTTTCTAAATCTCCCGGATCAATATTAAAAAATTTAAGTATCCTTAGTACCGCGCTGCTCTCGCAATAACTTAAGGCCGCAAAAATATCTTTTGGCTCAACAAACCGGCCGTCCGCCTCAATCGCCTGCTCAAATGCTATCTTTAATATCTTTTCAATTTCCCGCAGCAATCTTTTTTTACGTTCCAATTTGGCGCCGGAATACTCTTTCTTCTCCAAGCTTTCTTGAAGTTCTTCTTCTATCTTATTGCTGACATCAGCCGGGTTCAGGTCCATTCGGAAGAGCCCCTCCTTAATGTCCTTTCTTTCCGCAACTTTTTTAAGAATAAAGAGATAAAAGTTGCCTCCGGTAACCAGGGCCCTTTCGAAGGCGTATTCTAATATATTAAAAGTGCCCGGAGTGATGAATCTGCCTAAATTTATATCCCCAGAAACCCTCCTCTTTCTCAATGACCGTTCAGCTTGGCCAAAATGCTTGACGCGATCTAACAGCAAAATCAACAGCAAAATGCCGGACCAAAAAACCCAAGGAATATCCGATATCAAAAAAGCAGCTGTAGCGGCTATTAATATGCCGTAAGCCGAGTAAAAAACTATGCGGACAAACAACCTGCCCAAATGAGTCATTTGAAGACGGGCGTCGTAAAAATAAAGATTCGTCTGATTGTTCATAAATTTGAAAAAATCTGATAGATCACATAAATCGGGATCGAGGCCCAAACAAGAAAAGTGGCGGATGATAATAAGACAAAAATCGCGTAAATAATGAGGCCGGAAAAAATTCTGACAGTTCTGAAGAGAAAGCCCCAAAGATAGCCGATGATCGTATAATCCTGGTAAAGCGGCTGAAGCCAATTTTTAACGGTTATTCTAAGCGCGAAAACCCTGTCAAAACGCTCGAGTATATTCAAAGACCAGTGAGTCGCCTTCAAAAAACCATCAAGATACCAATGGCGGAAAAAATCTAAAATCCTCTCCAGGAGGTGATTGAAAATATATATTAATGATATGTTGAGATACTTCATAGAAGTTACCTTTATTATAGCAAGAAATCGGGCAGTGGCGGCATTTCAAAAAAATAAAATCCGGGCTTAAAACCCGGAGAATAAATTATTCAGAGGCTAACCTCTTTAGAGCTTTGTAGATCTCTTCCCCAAAAGTCGGGCCGACCGACACGCTCACGCAGTACTTATGATGGCCGGATGCCGTATCCTCCGGAAGAAGAATATAGCCGAACTCCCCGTTAGTCAGTCCGAAAATCATTTTCTGCTTGCCGGTCATTTCCGGCCTGACTCTCCACCAGATTTTAGGAAAGAGTTCTCCGGGCGCCGTTAGAATCTCGGCCGGACCGATATTGATCCGACTAACCTCCGCCCAAACCCTTCCGTCCCTCAGCAGATCATTAACCAATCCGTACTCATAAGCTTTCAGAAGCAGGCCGGTATTTTCAAACGGCGCGCTGACCATTTCCGTCTTTGAGCCGATGTCCACTCGATCCACCGTCAGCGGATTTTTCATAATCTTCACCACCGCGTCCGCAAGGTCTTCTCCAAGCGTCCTGACAAAGTAAAATTTGGTTTTGCGGTCAAAATCCGGCTGAACGCCGCCGATAGCGCCGGGAATAAAGATCGTCTCTCCGCCAACTCGCCGCTTTAATCTCTCGGCCAGAAAGTAAGGAAAATCGGCGGAAAACTGAAGGCCCATAACCGCATCAGCGTGAGAAGCAAAGTTCACCAGCGTGACCGGAGAACTGCCAATTAGGACCTGAATCACCGAAACCGTCGGGTCTGGCGGATTATCATGCCGGCCGTTTGCGTATCCCTTGAATTCCCCCTGCCCGAAACGGATCGCTGCCGGCTGAAGCGCCGCAACCGCGTCATCAATCCCTTCGGCAACTTGAGAGCGATGCATTTCCATATACCGGCTGTTCTTCCAAATCCAGAGCCCCATAGTATCAGGCCCGGAATGGGTATGCGTAGCGCTTACAAAAACATTCTTACGATCAACTAATTTAACCTTGGAGAATATCTTATCCAATTCATCGGGAGTATTCCCAATAACATCATTGGAAACAATAACTGCAATATTGCCATTTTCGTCTTGTAAGGCCAAAAACTTCGCCCAAAGCCGATCTTTTATACTAAGACCAGGATGCGGGGGCATGAAACCGGCCACCCACTGCCCGCGCCGCGGCGTAATGTCGCGCTTGGCGAATCCGGCTTTTATCGGAGCGCCGAATTGCGCGATGCTGTAATTTGGCAGCTTGGGGGTAAGCTCCGTAGGAGTAGGGAAGTTGAATAGATACACTAAAACAAACAAGTATTTGGTTATCAGAAGGTGAGCAAGAAAAACAAGACCAGCGAGCGGCACATATACCAGCAAACGCTTTATCAGCCACCACCATTTTCCAATCACC
The DNA here is from genome assembly GCA_020724845.1 of Candidatus Paceibacter sp. Classification (GTDB taxonomy): domain Bacteria; phylum Patescibacteriota; class Minisyncoccia; order UBA6257; family 02-FULL-45-10c; genus DYGE01. The sequence continues at coordinate 14,711 of DYGE01000006.1, read as the reverse complement.
CGCAGACAAGCCCTAACTAGATTCATCTACTGGCATCTGATTATCAAGTTTCGCTGGCTACATGATACACCAAAACAGAATGCCTGTAAAATCAAAAATAACGGACCTCCTCTTCCAGGGATATTCGAAATTTTTTCTGTACTCGTTTTTTTAGAATATTTGCCAACTTTTTTACGTCGCCGGCTTTTGCCTTGCCCGTATTCAAAAACAAATTGGCGTGAAAATCCGCAATTTTAATCCCGCCAAGCCGCATTCCTTTTGCGCCAACTTCCTCTAGTAGGTAACCGGCCGGTATTTTCCCGTCAATAATCTTGTTTTTATCAACCAGAGCCAGCGATTCTTTGGAAATTTTGTTCACTAAAATGTTTTTAAAGAAGCTCCCCGGACATTTTAATCCCGGCTTATATTTTTTGAGGCGGTTTTTGATGATATCGCGGGAAATTTTCTTTAGATTTTTACTGCTGCCTTTCTTGAGTTTCAAAACCGCGCGTAGGACTATATAGGGATTATTTTTGAAGACGCTCTCGCGATATGAGAAATCGCATTCCCGATTGGTCAACCAGCGCTTCTGATCATCGAAAAAAATTTCCACCCTCTCAACAGCGCTTGAGATTGACTGCCCATATGCCCCTGCATTCCCAACGATCGCGCCGCTGATAGTTCCCGGAATACCCGCCAAAGTTTCCAGCCCGCGCAGGCCTCGGTTATTGGCTGCCGTTATCACGCGCGATAGCGAAACACCGGCATCGACAATTATCTCGCCATCTAAAAATTTTAGTTTGTCGCTTTTTATTTTCACCAAAAGACAATTAAGCAGTTTATCTGGGAAAACTACATTGCTTCCGCCGGCAATAATTCTATATGGCAAACCCAATTCTTTCGCTTTCACGATTGCTTCGGCAAGCTCGCTGTCGTTTTTGATCTCGCAGAAATATCTGCCGCGTCCGCCAATTTTAAAAGTGGAAATCGGCTTTAGAGGAACATTTTTTCTAATCCTGATCATCTGTCAGTAAGTGACGAGAAAGTAGAATAGCCGCGCTTGGCAAAATAAGCATCTGCAAAAGCGGGGATACCGGCACCCCGAATAAAAGCGGCATAATTTCCGCCGGCGCCCAGCGATAAAATACGTATATCGAATAATATTCTACAATTCCCTGCCAGAGCGGAAGCGCTGTCCAGAGCATTATCCAGCCCTTATTCCAGCTATTTGCCCAATGCCAATTTCTCAAAACGATCGCTATTAACAAAAACACGGTCACCACCATCAACGCGTCTTTTGCCGTTACTTCCCAATGAATGCGCAGGAATTCCAAATAATCGGAACGGATTCCCATCCCCATTTCACTGTAAAGCGGCATCTGCGTAATTTCCCAAACAAAATTAAGCAGAAAGCTAATAAAAAAAAGCTGGGAGAGAAATTTAATCATTACTCTCATTTTTATTTGGTAAATTCAACCCTAACTCTGGAAACATCCTTGGGAATTTCGGCAAAAGTCGTTTTGACTTTTGTGTTATTGAAAAGGTTTTTTATCTTCTTGCCAAGTTTGTTGGCTAACTGATTTTCGGTTACGGTGACAATCACTGAATTTCCCTCATTTTTGATCTTTATCAGCCGATCCATCGGATCTCGCTGATAGGCGCGCAGACAATAACCTTTGATAAAATTATTCAATTCCGCCTTCAGTTTCGTCGGCACATTGACTATCGTCACCTCTCCCTCGAATTGATTATTTCGAATCATTTTGCAAGCCGGACAGAGCTTAAAACCTACTTGAGAGCTTATTTTAGGAGGCTTAACGTTTAATAGACTGTGCCGCCAGGATTTTTTTCTGTAAACCGCGCCGCAATCACTACAAAAAATCAAGCCCTTGGCGCCCCTTGGAAATTCCTGCAAATCATTCTTAAATCTCGGATGTTTAAATCCGAGCCTTCTTTGCTCGTCGTTCTTCCTGCCCGGCTGTTTAGGCGCGCCATTTCTTTTTTTTGATTTTCTCGTCTTTATACTAGGCATGCTCTAAAAAAATAAATTGGTTAGTTCGTTTGCGAATACAAGTGAAAATATCAAAAGTATTACTACTATTGTAACAAAATTCTCCCGTTTTATGAAAATGGGCGGAGCGGAAACGGATCTGTTCATTCTTAGCCAAATAATAATTATCAAGATTCCCTCTAGAGACAAAAACAGCCCGCCCACCAGAGAGACTAATCCGATAAAGTTAGTGAATCCGGAAAAATACAGAACAATTGGCAGGAAAACCACAAGCAGCCCGGATATAAATTCCTTTATCTTCAAATCAAAAAACAGGATTTCTTTGACGTTTAATCCCAAAACGATATAAGAGCCCCACAAAGACAGCAGGCCAAGCGCGCCCACCACAGCTAAGAACCAATCCGGCACTCTGCCGAGTAAGGCAGAAACCGCGTCTTCTGCCACCACCCCGGAAAGACCGATTATTCCTAAGACAAACAAAAAATATAAAATTGCCGGAAAAAAAGTTCCGAGTATGATCGCTTTTTTCATGTAGGAGATTGGGATTTTTTCTTCTTGAAAATACGCCTTCATCTCCGGAATAGCCGACCTGCCGGCTAAGGCGAATAGGATTGGCCCGAACGGCAAAATTAAATTATGCCAATTGAAGTCATTAAGCTTAGAAAGATCGGCTCCGGGAAGGCCAAATAAAAAAATTAGCGCGATAATCGCTAAAATCCCCAAATTAATCAAGAATTCCACTGTGGCAACTTTCTTAATCTTTAAAAAAATTATGGCCGAACCCACGGCCCAAAAAAGCAACAAGCTTTTGATTGGCGATAGGCCGTTTATTAAAGTAAAAAAACTGACTCCCAGTATTAGATAAATTGTCAGAGAAAACAGCATCTCCACGACTGTCATAAAAATCGTCAGCCAAAAGGAGTTTTCTCCCATATAGATTTGGGCGTAACCGACAAATCTATGATTCCCGGGAGTTCTCACCGCAACATCCGCGTACATTAGATACAAAACGGCCATGATTGCTGACGAAAACAACAGCACCAGAAATCCGAGACCCAGCCCGCTTTTTTCAAAGACAAAAGGCAGGGAGAAAACCCCGGCCCCGATAATAATCCCGGAAAGTATACTGGCCGGCAAGAGGACTGCCCTGTAAAAGTTAGTCATCTAAAGTGGAATCGTCTCCATCGCTGTAAGCAGAAAATCTTTTGATAAACTTTTCTTCTATAGGCCATAACACCACAAAAACCAGAATCGTGAGTACGGTCGCGAAAATTGAAATCGCGTAAAGTTTAAACCCTACCGCCATGCCGATTGCGGCCGCCACCCAAACGCCGGCGGCGGTAGTAAGGCCATGAACTCGCGATCGGTGAAAAAAGATAAGCCCGGCGCCCAAAAAGCCGATGCCGGTTACAATTTGAGCCGCAATCCTTGTAGGGTCCACAAAAGGAGTGCTGCCAAATGACGCGGAAGCAATAGTAAACAAAGTAGCTCCCATAGTCACCAAAGAGTGAGTTCTCATACCGGCAAACTTATTGGCTATTTCCCTTTCAATTCCGATCGAAAGTCCCAATATAGTAGCCAAAAACAGTTGGCCAAATATTTCTAATGTCCCTGGATCTATAGTCATTGGGATTTTTTAGGTTAATTAGAATAATTTTAATTAGAGTATACCCTATCTCCTTCTCTGACTCTTTTCTTCACCTTCACACCAACTTCTTTTCCTTTAGGGGCGGCGTTGACCGGCTTGCGGTCATACTCCATAGATTCAAGATTTTGGGAGAAGTCGGTCGTATGGCCCTGAAAGGTTACATTTTTTCCAAGCGGAATATTCTGATTGAACTTAACGATGGCCACGCCTAAATTGCCGTAATAATGGGTCACTTCCCCAACCGGCTTATCTTTTCTTGGAACTTTTTTAGAAAAACCAAGCGCTTTTAATAATTTTTTAATCATTTTTTAATCGCTTTTAATTTGTTTTGATAACTTTTTACCGGACTCAATTTCCTCAATCAAAAGATCTAGTAACTCTTTAGGATCAGAAGCATAAACGATCCTCCCTGGGCCGCGGTGCATTTTTTTGACCAGTTCTCTTATTTCATCTGCCGCGCCGCCGGTTCCTTCTAAAACTCCAATCGGCTTATTGTCCTCAAAGGCGATAGTGAACTCATTTAAAGTGCCCATTCTGCCGCAAATGCTAATTACCGCGTCCGCCGACCGGGTTAAGAGAAGGTTTCTGCCCGAGTACTCAAAGCCGGTATAGACAATGAGATCGTGATAATCGGTTGGGAGTTTGTAGCTTTTGGTATGCGCGGCTTCAGACGAAGCCGGAGAAAGGCCGATGACAATACCGCCCTCTTCCTTGGCACCCTTAGCCGCCCAGTAAGGTATTCCGACTGTAGCCCCAGTCACCAAAACCATATCGCGCCTAGCTATTTCTCTGCCTATCTGCTCCGCCTTTTCATGCGCGTCAATAGCGCAGTGGCCGGTATCAGCCGCTCCTGAAACGCAGATCTTGTATTTTAAATGCTGCCTGCGAGTAAGTTTTACCGCCATATTACTAGTGTTCTTCTAATTATACCACGATTGTCATTGTTATCGTTACAGTTCGTAAGCTTTATTTTCTTCCGGAATTTCCGCGCTTACCGCCAAATCGTCTATTATTTTTTTGACTAAAGCATCGCTGGCTTCTTCCTCTCCCTGCATGGCAAAAACTTTTTTCAGACCAAAGCGCATTGGCTTAAGCCATTCCAAAAGTTGATTTTGATCCGCGTGCGCGGAATAACCTTCAATAGACACCCGGCGGCATTTAACAGGAATCTCCTCGCCGTGAATTTTCACTTTTTCGTTGCCTTCTTGGATTCTCCTCCCAAGCGAATTTTTTGCCTGATAACCCACAAATAAAATAGTGCTCTTTGGGTCCGGCAAATACCTCTTTTCGTGATGCAAGATCCTTCCTCCCTGCGACATACCGGAACCGGCAATAATGACTTTCGGCGTAGGAACCTCGTTAATTCCCTTGGATTCTTGGGTGGTAAGAGTTTTTTTGAGCCCGGGAAATTCAAACAAGGCCCTATCTTTGCTTAATAAATGCATTGTCGCCTCATCAAAATAATTCCGGTGCTTTTTGTAGACATCGGTCAACTTGATGGCCAGCGGACTGTCTAAAAATATCGGAACTCGCGGAACTCGCCCGTTTTCCACCAATTCATTCATTTCAAAAAGAAGTTTTTGAGTTCGTTCCATCGCAAACGCGGGTATCATCAGCGCGCCGCCGGCTTTTACCGTCTCTTCAATGACGTCTTCCACTATTCCTTCCGGAATTTTCTTGTGCAACCGGTTTCCATAGGTAGATTCAACAACGCAATAATCAACATCCAAATTTTCTAATTTTTCATAAGGACCAATGATAGGAGCGGGACTATTACCCAAATCACCGCTAAAAGCGATCCGCCTACCCTCTGCCTCCACCAAAATAATACTTGAGCCAAGAATATGTCCGGCATTGTAAAATGTTACCTTGAAAGGACCAACTGAAATTTCCTGATGATACGGAACCGCTTCCCAGTTGGCCATTAATTCCTCAATCTCCCTCACGCCGTAAAGCGGCGGCTTATTCTTTTTTTCTGCCTCCTGCAACAAAATATGCTCGGAATCTAAAAGTAGCAAATTGGCAAAATCTTTGGTAGGAGGCGTGGAATATACTTTTCCGACAAACCCTTCCTTTACCAATTTTGGCAATCTACCGGTATGATCTATATGCGCGTGAGTCGGAAAAACCGCGGCAATACCATTGGGATTATATTTAAAAGGATCCCAGTTATGCTCCTCACAAAAACTTCCGCTTTGGTGAAGCCCGCAATCAATTAAAATCTTCGTATCGCCGCTTTCCAGTAAATAGTTAGCGCCGGTAACCTCTTTCACTCCACCGTAAAAAGTTAGCTTCATCCCTTTTATTATATCAAACTATCCTTTAATCACCGCCACTGGTTTTAATCTGGCAACTTTCTTGGCGAGTCCCGCGCCATCTACGATATTCACCACTTCGTCCACATCTTTATACGCAATCGGCGCCTCCTCGGCCAAGCCAGACATAGAACCGGATCTTATAGATATGCCTTCGTTTTCCAATTCCTTTTTTAAATCCTCTCCCCAAACTTCTTTCTTTGCTTTGCTGCGCGACATTACCCTTCCCGCGCCATGGCAGGAGCTCCCGAAACTCAATTCCATCGCTCCCGGCTGGCCTACCAGCACATAAGACGCCGTACCCATGGATCCGGGTATCAACACCGGCTGGCCGGGAAAGGACCGAGTCGCTCCCTTGCGATGGACTATCACTTGCTTGCCGAAATGCTCTTCTTTTTTAGCAAGATTGTGGGCAACGTCATAAATCAGCTTAAGCTCTTCAGCGCCATTTCCAAAAACCTTTTGCCATGCCCGGCGAATCAGATGAGTAATAAATTGCCTATTAGCCCAGGCAAAGTTGGCGGAAGCAAGCATTGATTTCCAATACTTCTGCCCCTCCGGAGAGTTAACCGGAGCGCAGGCAAGTTCCGGATCGGGTATTTCAATGCCATATTTTGGCATGGAAGACATCATTAATTTTATATAATCGGTGGCATTCTGATGGCCCAAGCCGCGAGAACCGCAATGAACCATAATGACAATTTGATTTTCCAAAAGTCCCAGCTTTGAGGCGGTTTCTTTATTAAGAATTTCATCCACTACTTGGACTTCCGCAAAATGATTGCCGGAGCCGACGGTGCCTAATTGGTCGCGGCCGCGGTCTTTGGCAGTTTTGGAAACCAGATCGGGGTCGGCATCTTCCAAACGACCAAACGACTCGCAATACTCTTTGTCAGCTTCGATCGCGTAACCCATCTCAATCATCGCATCAACGCCTTTTAGAAGTACATTATCCAAATCTTTATTTGATAATTTTAACTTACCGCCCTTACCCACGCCGGACGGCACTTCGTTATATAATTGAGTCGCCAAATCCGGAATTTTATCTTTTATTTCGCCATAGGAAACCGGGGTTTTTATTAATCTGACACCGCAATTTATGTCATAACCGATCCCGCCGGGAGAAATAATTCCCTCCTCCGCATCAAAAGCGGCCACCCCTCCTATCGGAAACCCATACCCCTCATGAATGTCCGGCATCGCAAGCGCCCATTTCTGTATTCCGGGTAAAGTGGAAACATTTACCAATTGATCCAGAGAACGATCATCAAATATGACATCCAATAATTTTTCACTCGCAAACACCCGCGCCGGGACCTTCATGTCACCGCGATAACTCTTGGGAATTTCCCAAATATAATCAGAAATTTTCTTCAGAAATTTTTTGTCCATTATTTATAATTTAACTAAATGTCAAGAATAAGCTTCGTCTGCCAAATTCCGTCTTTTTGCTTAATATCAACCTCGTGATATGTCGCCGCCTTGATATCTTCGTCAAATCCTTCAACCGGACAACCAATCAGTTCAGTTTCTGCAATATTTTTTCCATTTGAAATTTGGATTTTGATATTTGAAATTTTATAAATTTTTTTATTAATGTGGCTCTTCGCCAAAATCTCATTCAAGAAATCCACTAAAAGAGTATTTTTATTTAAGGATTCAACTTTCACTTTTTCCAAACCCCCATCCCCAACCCCCGCATCCTTCGTTGATAATATATCAGCGAGAGCTTCCGCAGCATTTTTAAAAAGCTCCTCAAGGGTTTCTCCATATACTTCCAGCCGCAGATCCGCAGTATGGGATAAGACCTTATATTTCGATTTTTTCATTATTCAGAATCCTCAAAACCATTTCCCGCTCGTTCCAAGGGACTTTCTTCCCGCCGGCAACCCTCATATACGGCTCTGACCCTTTGCCGGTAATGATTACCGTGTCTCCTTTTTTCGCGCCCTTAATAGCAGCCCGAATCGCCTCTTTGCGATTGATTATCTTTTTAACTTTTTTCTTATCCTCGCTGCGAATCCCGGCCGCGATTTCATCCATTATTTCTCTCGGATCTTCATCAAAGGGATCTTCATTAGTCAGAATAACCTTATCGCAATACCTGGATGCTATTTCTCCCATAACCGGACGCTTCCAGATATCCCGCCCGCCACCGGCCGATCCGAGGACGCAAATCAAATTTGAAGACTTATTTCTGCGAGCCACTTGCCTGCTCAAGGCCTTATATACCTTCTCTAGAGAATCGGGAGTGTGCGCATAATCAATAATGACCGAAAAAGGCACCCTCTGAACGAATTCCAGGCGGCCGGGAACCCCGTCAAAAGATTCAACGGCTGCCTTGATAGTATCCCAATCAATGCCGACAGAGCGCGCGAAAGCCATTGCGGCAGCGATGTTCTCAATATTAAAATCTCCAATTAGTTTGGTTTTTATTTTTACTTTACTAAAGTCCTTTCTATTATAGAATAATATTTCACCTTTGTTTTTCGCCGCGTCAACAAAATACTGATAATCCCTAGTATCAGAATTGACGAAAAACCGCTTCTGATTCTTTTTAGAGGCACTTGCTACGTCGGCAAAGAACTTAACCTTGCTGTTTCTATAATTCTCAAATGACCCGTGCGCCTCAATGTGTTCCGGCTCCAGATTATTGATAATAGCCGAATCAAAATCTATGAATTTGTGGCGATGTTGGAGGACTCCTTGGGAAGTCACCTCAATAAGAGCATATTCACACCCCTTATCCACCGCCCAACTTAAAAATCGCTGGATAAAAAAACGCCCCGGCATGGTCATTCCAGTCAAATTAGGGTTGTTAATTTCCCCGATTTTCAGACGAACCGAAGACATTAAAGCGGTCTTTTTGCCAGCGGCTTCCAGGATGGCGTTAATCAGCTCTATCACCGTGGATTTTCCTTTGGTGCCGGTGACTCCTAGCACATGGAGCTTTCTAGATGGCTGGCGATATATTTTATCCCCCAGCCAAGCCAAAAAGTAGTGATAAAAAGATTTCAATAATTTCATTTTTCTTTTAAGAAATTTAACGCGGCCTTAATTCTTTCCTCCATTTTCTGCAGATTAGAATCAACTTTAGCCAGCGCCTCTTTAGCCTGCGACTTGGTATAGCCAAGATTAGCCAAGGCCTCTATAATATCGCGATCCGATTCCATTATTCCCACTAACTTGTCCGAACCTTCCTGTTTTAGTTTATTTTTCAGCTCTAAAACGATTCGTTCGGCTGATTTTTTGCCTATGCCTGACACTTTGGTTAGAAGACCAGATCTCCCCTCGCTGATAGCCGCCTTTAAATTGTCCACGCGCTCAACTCCCAGAACCCCCAAGGCAGACTTCGGACCAATGCCGGAAATGCTGATAAGCATGCCGAAGAATTCCAACTCTTCTCTGTCCAGGAAACCATATAGCTCCAGAGCGTCCTCCCGAACGTGCAGATGGGTAAAGACTTTGACTGATTCGCCAATCTGTGGTAAACTCTTCACGATATTGATAGATGAGCGCAGCTGGAACGCCACGCCGCCAACCTCTATCGCGAAGGAATTATCCTGCTTAGCAATCAATTTTCCGGATAGGGAATAGAGCATATTTCTATTATATCAATAAAAAGATGAATTAAGAATCGTGAATAATGAATTAAGGAGGGTTATTGAATTTCAGTCCATAATTCATAATTCTTGATTCAAAATTCAAGAATTAATGTTTAAACTAGTATCCAATTTTCAACCAAAAGGTGACCAGCCGCAAGCTATTGAGAAGCTGATTGACGGCACGCAGTCCGGCCAGCAAGACCAGGTTCTTTTGGGCGTCACCGGCTCCGGAAAAACCTTTACTATGGCCTCGGTAATCGCAAAACTTAATCTGCCAACGCTGGTGATTTCTCCCAACAAAATATTAGCGGCCCAGCTATATCAAGAATTCAAATCCTTCTTTCCGTACAACGCCGTAAGTTATTTCGTTTCCTACTATGACTACTATCAGCCGGAGGCCTACCTGCCGAACACGGATATCTATATCCAAAAAGATGCCCGAATAAATAAAGAAATAGATAAATTGCGCCACTCCGCGATTCAGAATGTTTTAACCCGCAAAGACGCTTTAGTGGTAGCTTCAGTTTCTTGCATTTATGGCATAGGCGACCCCTCGGAATACCAAAAAACTCGGCTGGAATTAAGAGTCGGGCAAAACATCAGTTCGACAGATTTGGCCCGCCACCTTAACTTTCTCCAATACGAAAGGGTTACTAAAGACCCGGCGCAAGGTCAATTTAAAATTCTGAAAGATCGGGTAATCATACACATCGTTACCGGCAACTTAATAAATTTGGAATTCAAAGGAAAAAAATTAATTCAGATTTTAGCCGCCGAAGATCGTAATCCGATCGAGGAAATATCCATTTATCCCGCAAAATTCTGGGTCACGCCACAGCACAAACTAAAGCTGGCGCTTCAGAACATCAAGAATGAAATGGAAGACCGGGTTGAGCAGCTTCAATCGGCTAACCGCTTCGCGGAAGCCGACCGAATAGAAAAAAGAACCCTTTTTGATATAGAAATGCTGAAGAAAAATAACTACGTGAACGGCATAGAGAACTATTCTCGCCATTTGGCATTTAGAGAACCCGGGGAGCCGCCAGCGACCTTGCTGGATTATTTTCCAAAGCCATTTCTTCTTTTCATAGACGAGTCGCACATTTCCGTGCCGCAATTAAACGCCATGTACGAAGGAGATCGGCAAAGAAAGTCCACCCTGGTACATCACGGCTTTCGCCTGCCTTCAGCGCTGGATAACCGGCCTCTTAGATTCAGAGAGTTTCAAGAAAAGATCAGACAAACAATCTATGTTTCCGCAACGCCCGGGCCATATGAATTGGACAAATCCGGAGCCAATATAGCCGAACAGCTAGTGAGGCCGACCGGCATTCTGGATCCGGAAATCGTTATCCGACCGGTTGCCACCCAAGTAAATCATTTACTGGAAGAGATAAAGAAGCGGATAAATCAAGACGAGAGGGTTTTGGCGCTTACCTTAACCAAGCGATCCGCTGAAGACCTGACGGAATTCCTACTTAATCACGGGATTAAAGCCCACTACCTTCACTCTGAAATAAAAACCTTGAAGAGGCCGGAGATTTTGAATGACTTGAGAAAAGGGAAGGTTGATGTAGTTGTCGGCGTAAACCTTTTGAGAGAGGGATTGGACCTCCCGGAAGTCAGCTTAATAGCTATTTTAGACGCTGACCGCGAAGGATTCTTGCGCAACTACCGAGGACTTATTCAGATGGCCGGACGGGCCGCGAGATCAGTGAATGGAAAGGTAATTTTTTACGCCGACAGAATCACTGATTCTATTAAAAAAACCATTGCCGAAACTAACCGTCGCAGAAAGATTCAGAAAGAATTCAATAAGAAATTGGGCCTTGAGCCGATGGCAATTAAAAAAGCCATCACCGAGTCTGACTTATCAAAATTAGCGGAAATTACAACTCAATAATAAAAGCCCCCAACTTCACAAAGTTAGGGGCTGAGCTGGAATCAGGACCTCGATTTCTGTTCGGCCCGCTCCAGCTTGCGCCGGATCCACTTCGGAGGGTCCGCAAGGAGCGCCTTAAGCAAGGCGCCAAGGCCATGCTTCTGGGCATGACGCTTGGCCTCCTCCATCCCGCTGGAGCGGATGATCCTGCGAAGCTTGCGCATCGACGGACCTCCGCCGTAGGCGACGTTGCCCGCCCAGCGGCTATAGCACCCGCTGCGCTTACCCGCCGCCCGGTGCTTCTTCTTGGACTTCTGCTCGGCCATCTGTTACCTCCCATACCGAAGCCATTGCATCGGCTTCCGGAACTTACTGGATAGTAGTATATAAATGATGGCAAGTCAACCCCCTTGACGGAAACACCTAAACCCTATACCCTAAACCCTATACCCTAATATATGATTACTAAATCAGCTAAAAAAGCACATCGGCAGAACCTTCGCCGAAGAGAGCATAATTCAAAGCAGAAAGAAGCCCTGAAAAAAGCAGTAAAGAACTATAAAAAACTGGTTTCCGCCGGAAAATTAGACGACGCAAAAAGCTCCTTGCCTGGCATATATAAAATCCTGGACAAGACGGCCAAGGTGGGAATCATCAAAAAAAATAAAGCTTCTCGCCTAAAGTCTAGATTGTCCGCATTAGCAGCTTCCGGAAAATAAATCAGCCCTATAAGGGGCTGATTTATTTTCCTAATTTAACAACAAAGCGAAAAGCGCTTCTTGATATTCCAGCCTGCCGGATTTAACCAAAACATCATAATCAGCGGCCCGCACCCTTTCAGCCAGGTCTTTTAAAAAGGTTGAGAATATATTAAAAATCATCCCCGAATCAACATTTCTAAGCATGGACTGTTCCAGTAAAGACAACCTGCGCTCAATTCTTCTGGAATTGCGCATTTCGTGAATTGTTGAATAAACATTCGCCAAGAAAGAGAGATCGGAATGGCTCTTAAGCATTTCGTAGCTAACTTCTCTTTTATTTAATAAAGCCAACTTGTCCAGTTCCGTCACCAATCCCCAAACATTGCCTTCATAAACTTTAATCAATAATTCCTGGCTTTCTCTGTCTAGTTTTAGATCTCTTTCCTTTGACGCTTCCTGCAGAAATCTTCTTGCCTGAGCGCTATCCAAATCTTTAAACTCCTGCGAAAGAACTGGTTTTTTGAGCAGGAAACCGAATTCCTTGGCCGGCTTTTTTTCTTCGCTGATTAAAATAACCGCATCTTTGTTATCCAGATTTTCGGACAGAATAGCAGAAAGTTCTTTCTTGTCTTTTCCTTCTAAAGAAGAAATTCCCGAAACAATCCCGAATCTTAAAGCGTCAAATAAGGATCTGTTTTTATTGAAATCCCTCAGCCTCAAAAAGTCCTCCTTTTTTTCCAAGAAAAACCGCTCCATAGAAAATCCGGAATGCTTGCTTCTATAGCCATCCGTAATGCTCCTCAATTTTTGTTGGCGCCGATAAGATTCGGGGCCGTATAAGAATATCAACATACTCTTAACTTACAACTTACAGCCAATAACTAACAACGAATAAGTTGTTGATGGCTACAAGCGCTGGCAGGCAGGGCAAAAATGCGCGGATCTGCCGCCGACAGCAATTCGCTTTATTTTTGTACCGCAGCGATCGCACGGCTCATCCTCGCGCTGATAGACCAGGCGCTCTTCGGTATATTCTCCTTTTTTTCCGGCAGTGTCACGATAATCACTGGTAGAGGTGCCGCGAAGCTTGACCGCTTTCGCTAAAATCTCTCGCATTGACTTCCAGAGAGCTTTCAACTCTTTTCTGTCTAATTTATTAGCCGGTTTAAGCGGATGAACCTTGGCCTTCCACAAAATGTCGTCAGAGTAGATATTCCCTATGCCAGCGATCACTTCTGGGTCCATTAGAACCTGCTTGATTTTTCTTTCCTCTGATTTTATTAACTTTGCAAACTTTATAAACTTGAAACTCGCATCTAACGGTTCCGGCCCTAGTTTTTTAAGCTCTGGTAAATTCTCTATCTGCTCCCTGGTTCCCAATATTGCCTTACCGAATTTACGAACATCCGAATAGCCAAGCATTTTGCCGTCATCTAAATAAAAAATTAAGTGAATATATTGGTTGTACGGATCCTCCACCGCCTCTTTCGGCTCTAATGGCACGACCACTTCTTTCCTTTTGGCGCTTTTTACTCTCCACTTCCCCACGAGAAGATGGCCAGTCATTTTTAAATGAATGAGCATCATCAAGTCATCGCTTAAATAAATTAATATATTTTTGGCCCGCCGGATGACTTTGATAATTTTCTTTCCTTTTATCGCCTTCTTAAACTCCGCAACATGTTTGTGGGCGATTTTATTTCTTTGCTGATCCAGGGGATCCTTAAGCATTTTCGGCCAATCAAACCAAACGCCGACTATTCGTCGGCCAATGATTTTTTTATTTAAATCGCTAACGATTGTTTGTACTTCGGGAAGCTCTGGCATTTTTATATCTCGCCCCTGCTTATTTCTTTTTGCGGTATAAGACGGGAATCGGTCGGCAGCGTGAAATGAACAGTGGTGCCCCTGTCTACTACTGAATCCGCCCAAATTTGCCCGCCGTGACGCTTGATGACATTCTTGGCTATATAAAGCCCCAACCCGGATCCGGCGGTTTCTTTGGTCATGGCGTTATCCCCTCGATAAAACTTAGTGAACATATTTTTAAGAGTCTCTTCTGAAATGCCAATACCCGTGTCAGCAATATCTACTTGGACAAACGGGGCGTCGGCGCGGCGCTGAACACTAACCACGACTTGGCCGTTTCCCACGTTGTACTTAATGGCGTTCTCTAGAATATTGGAAAGAACCAGGCTTAACTTTTCGGAATCGTATTCCAGCATTATAGAAGTTTCTTTAGGCGGCTCCATATAAACCTTTACCCCATACTCTTTGGCAACTGGAGCAGCCTGGTTTAGGGCGGCTTGCAAGAAGGAAACCAAATCTCCTCTTTTGAAATTATATCCAAATCTGCCCTCTTCTATTTTGGAAATGTTAAGCAGATCCTCTACTATCTTCACCAAATTATTTGCTGCTGCCAAACCGCTGTTTATCAGATCTTTTTGGTTATCGCTAGCCTCTTTTTTAATCTCTTGAAAAGACCAGTTAATGGCTGACAGCGGCGTTCTTAACTGATGAGCGGCAATAGTTATAAAATCGCTTTTTGATTTTAATAGATCGACCGACCT
>DYGE01000001.1 GCA_020724845.1 Candidatus Paceibacter sp. | reverse complement strand
GTCTCGGCCGCCTACCAAATGGTTGGTAAAATTCCAACTTGTCAGATTATTGTGCCCCCACTTGGAATCGAACCAAGATCAATTGCTTAAAAGGCAACTGCTTTACCACTAAGCTATGGGGGCAATAGGTTATAGGATACTTAAATTTTATCAAAAAATCAAGATTAATTGAAATCTTGAAAGCATTAATGAATAAACACCGCTTTTGGCGGTGTTTTATAGTTGCGGTTTTTGCGCGAGATCTTCCAGGTAGCGGACGAACTCTTCGCTGGCCCAGTTGGCGGCTCCGGCGTGATGATAGACGATCTTGCCGTCTCTGGAAACTACGAAGGTGGAGGGTATGCCTTTCACGCTGA
This sequence comes from Candidatus Paceibacter sp., assembly GCA_020724845.1. Taxonomy (GTDB): domain Bacteria; phylum Patescibacteriota; class Minisyncoccia; order UBA6257; family 02-FULL-45-10c; genus DYGE01. The sequence goes on along the minus strand of DYGE01000001.1, from coordinate 187,092 downwards.
GTTCCTTCGGCTCTTCCTCGTCGGCCATCAGGTAGGCAGGCATCGCGTAACCGTTTTTATCCAGAAACTTTTCTAATCTTGATGGGTCATCCTGGATGCTGATGGTCAGGATAGCGATGTTCGGGTTTTCTCTCACTCTCTCGTATAGTTTTTGGATGCTCGGCATCTCGGCGACACAGGGTCCGCACCCGGTTCCCCAGAAATTAAGAAAAAGTACCTTGCCTTTGTAGTCTTCCAGGCTGAATTTCCGGCCAGCCAGGTCTTCCAGCTTTAATTGATAATCGGTAGTCTGCCAAAGTTTCGGCGGCGGCTTTTCGGCTAGGCGCTTCAGTTCCGGCTTTACCTTTTTATAAATCAGAAAGATTCCCAAGGCCTCCAGGCCGGCGAGCGCTGCCGCGCCCACGGCTGCTCCGATCAGAAACTCCATTGAACTGCCTCTTATTCGCTTAAGTTCAGAACTGATAAAAGGATAGCAGGAGAAAATAAAAAATCAAGCGCTTGATTTTTTAATAAAATTCTGGTAATCTATAGCCAGGATCGCCTCAACTTGAAAACTAAATGAAAAAACGAGACCCGCAGTGGAATAGGATTGATGTAATAAGAACGATAGACCCGTCAATTATGCTTTTTAGCATTAGGACTTTAATTAATACTCGTTTGGAAGTATATATGCGAAGGTGGGATCTGGTCCAAGTAGATTCTTATGGGTTTCCGAATGAGGGTTACGGTTTGGCCGAACAGCTTTTTCGGGTCAGTGGTGTTCAGAGCATTTGGCTGGACCAGTACGACATCCACATCAAAATTGCTCACGCGTTCGCCTGGGAAGAAATAATACCAGAAGTTACTTCTAAAATTCTTAGTTATCTCAAAAGCCAGCAGGTGGTTGAAGAGTTTGGGCATTAAGCCAGCCAGCTTGCAATAACTCCCGAAAGGGAGTTATTTTTATAGAAGCAACTAGCCAGAAAACCACAAAGAAAATACTCTTTGTGGTTTCCTAAGTAGCGCTACTTAATCTATGTGGAAATATATAATTACATTTTTAGTTTTAGCGGCTTTTTTCGGCGGGGCCTATTTTTGGTCAAAGGCACCGAAGCCGGCTATGGAAGAAAAAATAATTAAACAACAGGAAGAAGTTATGGAGAAAAAAGAAGAAAACAATTTATCGACAGCCTCCAGGGTTACTCTCAAAACTAATCATGGGGATATAGAATTAGAGCTTTTCGTGGAAGATTCTCCGAAAACAGTCGCCAATTTCGTTAACTTGGCGCAAAGCGGATTTTATAATGGAACGAAGTTCCATCGGGTCATTCCGGACTTTATGATCCAGGGCGGTGATCCTTTTAGTAAAGATGATGACTGGTCTAACGACGGTTTTGGAGGACCTGGCTACGTTTTTGAAGATGAAATTAACCGTCACAAATTAGTCAGGGGAGTGCTAGCGATGGCCAATTCCGGCCCCAACACTAACGGCAGCCAGTTTTTTATCGTTACCGCGGAAGCGACCCCTTGGCTGGATGGCTTGCATACGGCATTCGGCAGAGTGGTAAACGGAATGGAAGTAGTGGACAAGATTGAACAGCTGCCGCGCAATCAGAATGACCACCCGACGGTTGATGCGACTATTATTGAAGCGCTGGCTGAATAAAGCTGATTTCCTTTTTCTCTTTCAATTTTTATCTGTTTGTAGTAGAATAATTTCTAATTGTTTATTTTATATTGTGAGTCGCAAGTTGTAGGTTGTTGGTTAATTCATTATGTCTCGCGCGAAAGCATTTTCAACTCTTTTGGTAATTTTGGCGATAACGGTTCTAGCCGGCTATTTTGTGTACCCGCAAGGAAAAGCCATAGACAGCTTCTTGCCGTGGCGGCTTGGTTTGGATTTAGTTGGCGGAAGCCAATTGATATATGAAGTTGATATGTCCGGGGTTGATTTCGCGGATCGCGATCCGGTGATGTCCGGTCTCCGGGATGTCTTGGAGCGCCGGGTTAATTTGTTCGGCGTTAGCGAGCCGAATGTGGTTACTTCCAAAGCCGGGGATTCTTATCGGATATTAGTTGAGCTGGCCGGAGTTCAGAATATCAGCGAAGCCATTCAGCAGATCGGCGAAACCCCATTTCTATTTTTTGCCGAGGTTGAATCGGTTGAGCAAGTTGAGGTGCCGGAAGAATTAGGCCTGGATTTTGAAACGGTGGATCAGCCGACTTTCCGGCCGACCGAATTAACCGGACGTTACGCTAAAAAAGCCCAGTTAGTTTTTGACAATGTCACCAATCAGCCGCAGATATTTATAGAATTTGATTCGGAAGGGTCGGAACTCTTTGAGGCCATAACGGAGAGAAACGTCGGCCAGCCGCTCGCGATCTTTGTGGATAATAATTTAATCAGCGCTCCGCGAGTTTCGGAAAAGATTACTGGCGGGCAGGCGCAGATTACCGGCCAATTTACCCTGCAGGAAGCCAGGGAATTAGTGGAGCGCTTTAATGCTGGAGCTTTGCCGGCTCCAATTAAACTGATCAATCAGCAGACAGTTGGGGCGTCTCTGGGACAGGATTCTCTTCAGAAAATGATCATGGCAGGGGCTTGGGGCACGCTGGCGGTGATGCTGTTTATGGTTTTGTATTATTGGGGGCTTGGACTTGCTTCTGTGATGGCGCTTGGAATTTATGTAATTCTGACTTTGGCAGTTTTCAAGGTCTTTTCCATAACTATGACACTGGCTGGCATAGCTGGATTCGTTCTTTCTATCGGCATGGCAGTGGACGCTAATATCCTAATTTTTGAGCGCATGAAAGAGGAATTAGCGAAAGGATCTTCCCGGGCATTAGCGGTGGAGGATGGTTTCCAGCGAGCCTGGACTTCAATCCGCGATTCCAACTTAACAACTATCTTGACTACTATTATTCTGTTCTATTTCACTTCCAGTTTTGTTAAGGGGTTTGCCCTGACTTTGCTCATCGGTGTTTTGGTAAGCATGTTCACAGCGATTACAGTTACTAGGACATTATTAAGGGCGTTTGCCGGGCGACTAACAACTAACCCTGGCCGGGCAGGCAACTAACAACTTTCGATTATGGAAATTATTAAATATAAAAAAATATATCTGACAGTTTCAGCTTTGCTGGTTGTAGCGGGCATAGCCAGCATGGCGGTTTTCGGATTTAAACAAGGAATAGACTTTGTTGGAGGAACTCACTGGCAGGTACGTTTTATCTCTGATGATGTTAGTATAAGCGCGATAAGAGCTGCGCTGGAAAATCAGGAAGACGCTTTAGTCAGGCAAGGCGAAAACTCCGGAGATTTTTCAATCCGGATGAGAGACATTTCGGAAGAACGGCATCAGGAGCTGGCCGGATTAGTTGAGGCGGAATTGGGAGAATTTGAAGAATTGAGTTTTGCCAGCATCGGGCCGGCAATCGGACGCGAGCTTCGCAGCCGCGCTCTTTTGGCTTTTGTTCTGGTTTTGATTGGCATATCTCTGTATATTGCTTTCGCCTTCAGGAAGGTTTCTTATCCGGTCAGCTCTTGGAAGTACGGAGTGACTACTTTAGTAACTTTGTTTCATGACGCTCTGATTTCAGCCGGCGTGTTCGCTTTCTGGGGATGGCAATACGGCGTTGAGGCGGATACGAATTTCATCGTCGCCATTCTGGTGATAATGGGCTTCTCGGTCCACGATACAATCGTTGTGTTTGACCGAATACGCGAAAATCTTTTGCTCTCTAAAAGGAACGCCAGTTTTGACGGAGTGATAAATGACAGCATCAATCAGACCCTGGCGAGATCGGTCAACACTTCCTTGACCCTGGTTTTAGTGTTGGTTGCCTTGTACTTCTTCGGCGCTTCTTCCTTAAGCTTTTTCACGCTTCTCATCTTAATAGGCACCCTGGTCGGGACTTATTCTTCCATTTTTGTAGCCAGCCCACTTCTTACTTTTTTGCACCGGAAATAAAATTTAGATCCGAAGGTAAAACCACCAGAACCTATTTCAGCTGCGTCGGGTTGCGCGGTGGGGACAAAGTGTCATAACCAGAAAGTATCCTCCTACCGGCACCAGCGTTCGCTGATTCCTGCGATCAGCGCCGCCTACGTCTCATCCTGATTTTCGCAAGCGAACCAAGCAAATCAGGATTCCGTCAGTTGCCGCACAGAGGATACTTTCTGGTTATGTTTATCAGGTGGAGGCGTGCAGCTGAAATAGGTTCTGGTGGTTGTGACTCTTTACATTTTTTCTGGAATCTGTTATCCTATGTGTGATTTTAAAAAATACATATAGTCGTAAAAGATAGCAGATTATTTGATGATCTTACGCGAATCTTGGTGGGGACTTGCGCTTTTCATATAAGTATGCTATTATATAGATGTTAAATATTTAGTAGGTAAGACTTGCATTCCAAAAGGAATTATGGTACTATCTACATAAATCGTTTTATGAACGTCAAGGTATCAAAAATAGTCAGTGATTTATTAGCAGCCCTCGACCAAAGGCAAAGGGAAGTTTTGGAGGGTCGTTTTGGATTGAAAGACGGCCAAACCAAAACTTTAGCCGAAATCGGCGATAGTAAGGGTATTACCCGAGAAAGAGTAAGGCAGATTGAGGCCGGGGCCCTGAATGATCTTAATAAGCTTTTGCAGAAAAACGAAGGCAAGGCATTTGTTGAATTGGTTAAGGCCCACTTGAAGAATGTCGGCGGCATCCGAAGGGAGAGCCTTCTGTTCGCTGACTTAAAAACCATGGTAGCCGACCCCAACACGGCTAATTTTGGCAACAAGGCCCGCTTTCTTTTAGAAGCCTCCAAAGATCTGACTTTTGTTCCGGAAGACGAAAATGTTTACAGCTACTGGGCTTTGAATAAAGCAGACCAGAAGAAGGCCGTTGGGTTAGTGGCTAAACTCGTTAAATTTATGAAGGGCAAGAAGAGCCAGGTAGTCAGCCACGCGGATGTTGATTCGCTTTTCAGCGAAGCAATTAAGCCGCATAACCTGAAAGATTTGGTTGCCCTTAATTACATTTCCACCTCCAAAGAATTTCACGTTAATGAATACGGAGATTTCGGCCTTGCTCAATGGCCGGAGGTTAATCCGAGAACTGTACGAGACTGGGCCCATTTAGTGCTCAAGAAAAACGAAAAACCGCTCCATTTTCAAGATATTGCCAAGATGATTAATAAAGTCAGAAAAAATTCTGAAAAAGTCGCCCATCCTCAAACTGTCCATAATGAGCTTATTAAAGATAACCGCTTTGTTCTGGTTGGCAGGGGAATGTACGGCTTGCAGGAGTTCGGTTTGATGCCGGGCACTGCCAGGGAAGTTATGGCTAGAATTCTTAAGCAAAACGGGCCGTTAACTCCGAAAGAGCTGTTGAATTTAGTGTTAAAGGAGCGATTACTGAAGAAAAACACCGTAATGATCAACTTGCAAAACCGCAAGCACTTTAGGAGATTGGACGACGGGCGTTATACTGTAAAGTCTGTCTAACTTTTAGTTATACAAGGGTTTTTACTTTAGTTCTTGTTCGTTCTAAAATTAATACATGGATTTCAATACCGTTCTTTTCGGCATAGGCAAGTCTACTCTAGAGGTTTTTTTAGTCAGCTGGTGGATTATTGTTCCGCTCGGCTTGTTTTTTGTCTGGCGAGATTTTTGGGTGTGGGGGTTAAATCGTCTTTGGAAGCTGGATATCAAGTGGGTTCTTTTAGAGATAAAGATACCGCGCAACATTCTTAAAACCCCTAAGGCAATGGAAAATATTTTTTCCGCCCTGCACGCCATTTACGTTACCGACCCGAGTTTTGAGGACAAATATTTCAAAGGATCCGATTTAAGCTGGTTTACCTTTGAATTGGTCGGTTATGCCGGCGGAGTGCATTTTTATGTTCGTTGCCCGGAGACGCATAGAAATCTTGTGGAATCAGTGATCTATTCAGAATACCCGGACGCCGAGCTCCATGAAGCGGAAGATTATGTTAAGCTGATGCCGGATACGCTTCCCAACGACGCTTATGATTTGTGGGGCAACGATTTTATTCTAGCTAAAGAGAATGTCTATCCTATCAAGACTTACGAATTTTTTGAGGCAAATGTTGAGGAGCAGCGCTTAGATCCGATTGCCGCCATCACGGAAGTTATGTCTCGGCTGAAGGAGGGCGAAGCAATCTGGCTGCAATATTTACTCAAGCCGGTGCCGGACAAATGGAAGGCGGAAGGCGATGAAATTCGGGATAAGATTATGGATCGCAAAAAGGAGAAGAAGCCTGGTTGGATTGAAGTAATTGTCGGCGGATTTTTTGAGTTTTTGCGGAATCTAACTTTAGCCCCGGCGGAATATCCTGTCTGGTCAGAGGCCCCTAAGAAAGATGAGAAGATTAAGATGCTACACCTTTCTCCGGGCGAGAAGAACATCCTGGAGGGCGTGGAGAATAAAATGTCCAAGCTGGGATATGAAGCTGCCATCAGGTTTATTTATATTGATAGGCAAGACAGTTTTACGCCCGCAAATATCGCGGCGGTGAATGGCGCTTTCAAGCAGTTCAGCACCCAGGATATGAACGGCTTTAAGCCGATCACGGATACGCTGACCTTTATAACTTCAAGGAAATTAACTTACAAAAGCTGGTTTAGGAAGAAACGGCTTAATTATCGCAAGCGCGTCATCTATGAACTTTATAAAATGCGCTGGTTTCCCATAAAATCGTCAATTTTGAATACCGAGGAACTAGCTACAGTTTTCCACTTCCCGCTGGTTACGGTTGAAGCGCCATTACTGCGCCGTTTGGACACCCGCAAGGGCGAACCGCCGGCTAATTTGCCAATTTAAATTACATGCTAGAACAAGAGAAAAAAACAAATTTCGGGATAACCAATTTCCGGAACCAAAATATCCAGTTTGGAATTAAGATAGATGACCGCCGCCGCCATATGTACGTGATCGGAAAAACCGGCGTCGGTAAAACGACCTTATTAGAAAATATGGTTATTTCTGATATCCTTGCCGGACATGGAATCGGCGTAGTGGATCCGCACGGAGAATTCGCCGAGCGCCTTTTGGATTTTATTCCGGAAGAGCGCTTAAAGGACGTGATTTATTTTGATCCTTCTGATATGGCGCATCCGATTGCCTTTAATCCCTTGGAACAAGTCAGTACCGAATTCCGGCATTTGGTCGCCTCCGGCATTATGGGCGTCTTCAAGAAAATTTGGGCCGATCTTTGGTCGGCGCGCATGGAATACATTTTAAACAACGCTTTGCTGGCTCTTTTGGAGTATCCCGGTTCAACGCTGCTAGGCATCATGCGGATGTTTTCCGACAAGGATTACCGCAAAAAGGTGGTTGATAATTTAAAAGACCCGGTGGTTAAGGGTTTTTGGGTGAATGAGTACGCGAAATACAGCCAGAAATTTGAGACGGAGGCGACGGCGGCCATTCAGAACAAAGTCGGCCAACTGGTCACCAACCCTTTGATCAGAAATATTCTGGGTCAGTCCCATTCTTCTATTGATATGAGAAAGGCAATGGATGAGAGAAAGATACTGATTTTTAACTTGTCTAAGGGAAAAATCGGCGAGGACAACTCCGCGCTTTTAGGGGCAATGGTCATTACCAAGCTGCAGCTGGCCGCTATGTCGCGGGTGGATATCCCGGAAAGCGAAAGAAAAGATTTCTATCTTTATGTTGACGAGTTTCAAAACTTTGCCACTGATTCTTTCGCCAGCATCTTGTCTGAAGCGAGAAAATACCGCCTTTGTTTGATTTTAGCCCACCAATATATCAGGCAGCTGGTCCGCGATACCAACACTAAAGTCCGTGACGCGATTTTCGGAAACGTCGGCACATTGCTTTCTTTCCGTGTCGGCGCGGAAGACGCGGAATTCCTGGAAAGGGAATTTCAGCCGGATTTCATGGCTATTGATTTCGTGAATCTTCCCAAATACAATTTCTACACTAAGCTGATGATTGACGGCATTGCTTCCAGGCCTTTTTCGGCCATGACTATTCCGCCGCATCCGACCCCGGAGAAAAATTTCAAAGAATTGATTATTCAAAACACTAGAAAAAACTACGGAACGCCTAGAGAGGTGATAGAAGGAAAGATCGCGGAAGATTGGCTGGAACGAAGCAAGCAGTCGGCGCCGGAAGGGGCTGGCTCTGATCGGCCGGGCAGGAGGCAGGAACAGCCGATGTCCAGGATGCTTCGCCCAAGTTACAACCGAGGCGCGGAACAGCGCTTCCAAAGGCCGCCAAGAAAAGACGAGGGACAGCCAAGAACTGAACGGCCGCCTAAGAAACATGAACGGCCGCTAGCCGATGTATTGAAGCCGGTCCAAGAGAAGGAGCCGAGCAGGCCGCCGCGGGCGCCAGCCCCTCCGCCTATCGCTCCAAAGCCGGAAAGGCCGGACAGGCGGCCAGAGCAGAAAGCCGACCTTAGCGAATTGCGCGCGGCTTTGGAAAAGTCTTTAAGCAAGCAAAGCGACCAGGATGATTTAGATGAAATCGCGCCAGAATAATAAAAAACCGCCCAGTTTTTGAACTAGCGGTTTTTTTATTTGGCCTTTTCCACTCTTTCCACATATTGCCCGGTTTCCGTATTGACCCTGACGATGTCACCAGTATTTATGAACATCGGAGTCGTGACTTTAGCTCCGGTTTCCAGAGTTACCAGCTTGTTGCCCCCCTGGGCAGTATTGCCCCGTTCGGCTGGCGGCGCTTCGGTAACTTCTAGGTCAACTTTGATAGCCGGCTTGATGTTCAGGATTTTTTCTTCCCATTTCAGCGCAGTTACGTCGGTATTAGCTTTCAAGAATTGAGCCGCGCTCCCGAGCTGTTCTTCGGTGAGAGAGAATCGGTTTTTTGGATTTCCTTTCTCGCAAAACCAATATTCCCCGCGGTGGTTGTAAAGATAAGTAACTTCTTGTTTATCTACCTCTGCTTCGCTGAAAGTTTCGTTCTGGTGGAAGTTTCTGTCCAGCACCTGACCGGTGACTAAATTCTTAATTTTGGTCTTGGCGACCGGTTTTCTCTGCTGCATGCGCAAAAATTCGTATGACAAAACTTCATACGGCTGGCCGTCCAGTTCAAAAATTGTTCCAATTTTTAATTCATTATAACTAAGCATGTTTTTGAATTATAGTATCCTACTAAAAAATTTTCAACAGCGAGCCTCCTTCTTTATTTCCGAACATTGTGAAGGTGAATTACAAAGAGTTTTTGGTCATAGAGCTTGACCCCTTAGTGAAACTTCGGTGGCTTTCAGCGATAAGGCCGCTAAAGGCGGCCTAGCCGAAGTTCTACTAAGGGGTTGACAGATTCTGTTATTATGCTATAATGTCCCTAACCTTGAAAATCTTCTCCGGTCAGGCGCAGAACGAGCTGGCCCTCCCGATACGGGGGCGTCGGCTGGCGCCGCGGAGAATGCACCCAGGGCGCAACAACGCTCTGGGATGGTTAGAACCTGGTCACCGAGTCCAGCTACCGCAATTGAGGCGGAGTTGGTGGGGTACAAAGGAACGGGCACGATCCCCCGTGACTCGCTCCCTCGGCGCATCAGGTCGGCTTCGCTTCTATGGGCTGTGTTCCCATATGGAGCGTCTCGGGTGTCGCGACATCCGGGCCTGTCGGGATTTACTTCGCAAATGCGTCTGAAGCACGCGAGTAAATCAAGCACCGGCAAAAGCCACTTCTCTTTCGTACCTTCACCGGAAAACGCAGCCTTGCGAAATGCAGGGTGACAAGTATCCAGTGGGAATCCTCGGAAGAAGGCAATCCATGGGCCGCGCGCCAATCGCGCGCGCCGGATCTCTGGCCTTCAACATCTGATTCCCGCCCGCTTACCCATAACATCGGGGCAAGCTGGATACTGATAAGCGAACTTGATTAAGGCCAGGGAAAACCTCGCCTTTCAGGATCGCCAAGTGCGTTTTCCGACCCCCTTCATCCACGTCTTCGGACGTGGATATTTTTTTGGTTAACCCTGCAGACCGGAAATAGGTTATATTTAGGTGTATGAACGGAATAAGAATTAAAAAGGCGATTATTCTTGCCGGCGGGAAAGGAACTCGGCTTTATCCGGTTACTTTGGAAACTCCTAAGCCGCTACTTACGGTGAATAAAAAGCCGATCATCAACTACCTCATTGGAATGTTTAAGGCGCACGGGGTAGAGGAGGTGGCGATTACCGTACGTAAAGATGATCTGGAGGATTTTTCCTGGTGGCTAAGGCGTTATCAGAATAATTTTAACGGACTATGGATTAATCTGATGGCGGAAGAGGAGCCGATGGGCACTTTCGGCTATTGGGCGCACCAGCTTCATACCTGGACCGGAGATGAGCCGTTCTTTTTGACGAACGGCGATGAGTTGAAAGAAGTAGATCTTTCTGCGATGGCTGCGCATCATCAAAAAGTTCGTGGGCTGGCGACGATTGCGGCGGTGGAGGTGCCGAACCCGAACGAATATGGCGTATTAATTTGTGAGGGCGATCACATTTGTAATTTTTTAGAAAAACCGGAAAATCCGCCGACGAATTTTATTTCTTCCGGCCTTTATCTGATTGATCCGAAGGTTCGCGAACATCTGGCTGGCAAAATCCAAGCCGGGGAGAAATTTTTAATGATTGAAAAAGACTTGTTTCCCAAGCTAGCGGCGGAGCGTAAGCTGGCGGCTTATAAATCAAGCGGCAAATGGTTTGACTGTGGGAATTTGCAGAGGTGGGAAAAGGCAATAAAGGGGTGGGGTTTATGAAAAGAGCACATTTCATAGGCGTCGGAGGCATCGGGGTTTCGGCGATTGCGAGGATGATGCTAGCGAAAAACAAAAGCGTCACTGGTTCGGATATGTCCCGGTCGGAGATTACGGAAGAGTTGCAAAAACTTGGGGCGAAAATTTATTTTGGGCATGACGAGAAAAATTTACATAAGGATGTTGATCTGGTGGTGTACTCGCCGGCGATCCGCGAAGATAATCCGGAATTGATTAAAGCAAAAAATCTTGGCATTCGAACGTTGTCGTATCCTGAAATGCTTGGTGAAATTTCCAAAGACAAATATACTATCGCGGTATCCGGTTCTCATGGAAAAACAACTACTACGGCGATGATTGGCACTATGCTTCGGGATTTAAGATTGGATCCGACGATTATTGTCGGCAGCCTCCTTAAAGGAGACCCTTCGACTGGCTCAGGGCGAGAAAGTAACTTTGTTGCCGGCAAAAGCAATTATTTTGTGGTGGAAGCGTGCGAGTATAAAAAATCTTTCCTCAACCTTCATCCGAAGATCGCGGTGGTTACCAACATTGATAACGACCATTTGGATTATTATGGGACGGTTCAAAATATCCAGAAGGCGTTTACTGAATTTGTGAAGAAGGCCGGTCCGGATGGCTTTATCGTATGCAATCCGAATGGGAAATATCTTGCTCCAATAGTAAGGAGCACGCGTTGTACTGTGGTTGACTATACCAAGATGCCGCGGAATCTAAATTTGAAACTGATCGGCAGGCACAATCAGGAAAACGCGCAGGCGGCGCTGGCGGTGGCTAAAATTCTTGGAGCGAATGTGAAGCAGGCCGCAAAATCGCTGAAGGAGTTCGGCGGCACCTGGCGGAGATTTGAATACAAAGGAAAGACTAAAAGCGGCGCGCTGGTGTATGACGACTACGGCCATCATCCGACGGAGATCAGAGCCACATTAGCGGCCCTTCGACAAGCCCAGGGTAAACGCAAGGTTTTTTGTGTGTTCCAGCCGCATCTTTTCAGCCGGACGAAATTATTAATGAATGATTTTGCGAAAAGCTTTGGTGACGCGGACGCGGTGCTGGTGGCGGACATTTACGCGGCGCGGGAAAAAGACGATGGCACCCACTCGCGGGATTTGGTGGAGAAAATGCAGAAATTCCACAAAAACGCGCGATACGTAAGTTCTTTTGCTGATGCGCGCGCGGCTCTAATATTAGAGGCGAAGAAAGGAGACATGATTATCGCTATGGGCGCGGGGGATGTATACAAAGTGACAAACGACCCGCAACTTACAACTGATAAATAACGAACGGCCATAATAGATAACGAAAAATATATTTGCTTTTCATTAAAAATGATTGTATTTTATAGCTATGCCAAAAAGTAAAAAGATCAAAAAGGTATTCGTGGGAATGAGCGGGGGAGTGGATTCGTCTGTTGCGGCGGCGCTTTTGAAAGAGCGCGGTTTTGACGTGGTTGGCGCGCATTTAAAGTGCTACAACGTTGACGGTTGCGCGGAACAGGATGCGGAGGACGCGCGAAGAGCGGCGGAGGTTTTAGGCATTCCATTTTATGTTTTTGACATGGAGCAGGAATATAAAGATAAAGTGGTTGAATATATGGTTGACGGATATCGCAAAGGTCTTACGCCGAATCCGGATGTGATGTGCAATAAGGAGATTAAGTTTGGATTGTTTCTGCAGAAGGCATTGGAAATGGGGGCGGACTATGTGGCGACCGGGCACTATGTCCGCTTGGGCAGAAGTCGCTCAGTCGAATCGTCTGCGAGAACCGCGGTTCACTCGCTCCAGCGGCGAGTGCCCGCTACGCCTCAGCGCCAAAATTCCGCCTTCAGCGGAAACCAATCTTTTGGCGCTTCCGTAGTTTCTCCACGACAATTCGGCAGATTGACCCAAAATATTTTTTCTTTATATATCGCTAAAGACAAAAATAAAGATCAAAGCTATTTTTTATGGACGCTGACGCAGGAGCAGCTACGGCATTGTTTGTTTCCGATTGGTGAATATACCAAGCCGGAGGTGAGGAAGCTGGCAAAGAAATTTGGCTTGCCGAACGCCGAGAAAAAGGATTCGCAGGGGATTTGTTTTCTTGGGCAGGTTACGCTTAAGGATTTTTTGGGTAATTACATTCCGGAAAAAATGGGCTTAGTCTTGAATTCCGCTGGCGAAACAGTCGGAAAGCATAGCGGAGCGTATTTTTATACGATCGGCCAAAGGCGCATAGGGGTGAACTTACAACCGACAACTAATAACCAACAACCATTTTATGTGGCGAGCAAGGATGTGAAAACTAATACTGTCGTTATAGCTTCGGAGGACGACCCGATGCTTTACAAAAAGGAGATTGAGTTAAGAGATGTGAATCTTGTAAATATGGAATTAAGCCTGCCCCCTGGCCGGGCAGGCGGCAGGGGAATTAAGAATAAGGAATTAAGCGTTCCAGTTTTAGCGCGAGTGCGCTATAGGCAGCCGCTAGTTCCCGCATCATTCGTGATTCATAATTCTTTATTCAAGCTTGTATTTAGCCAACCTCAAAAATTTGTTGCCTCTGGGCAATCGGCGGTGTTTTACTTGCCCGCCGACCTGTCCGCCGAAGCCTTGGCGAAGGCGGAAGCTTCAGCGAAGGAGGGTTCAAATTCTATAATGATGCTTGGCGGAGGCGTGATTGTCTAAAAAACCGGCCTGTACTATTATTTAAATAATGGCCGCGGAAATTCCAAAAAATCCCCAGCTAAATCCACAAGAAGAAAAGCCGAAAGAAAGGCCGGTTTTGCCGACCGTGGAAAGCGATGATCTCCCCGAAATTAAAGTCAGGACAACCGGAGAAACTTCGGAGGAACCAGAATTGGTGCCAGCTTGGGAAGAAGGCGCGGAGCCGGAGATTCAAGAAAAAGCTCCGGAAGAGTTTTTAGATCAGGCGCGCGAAAAATACCTGCGGGCTAAATTGCAGATTGATAAAAGGAAGGAAGGTTTAGAAAGTACTAGCTTAACTGAAGAAGAAAAGGCCAGGCATTTTGAAATTGACCCTAAAGCCAAGCAGATGCTGGCGGATTTGGAAGCGGCTCAAAAGGAATACTTTACGGAAAGGCAAATTTATCTTCAGCAGAGATTGAACGCAGCGGAAAAGGAAATGGATGAAAAGGGGCTGAAAGATGAAGAAAGGAAGGCGGAATTGGAAAAAGGCGGCACCCAATTTTTGGTTAGTGAATTTACTAAGGTATACAATCTCAAAAGCCAATTTGAGGCCGAAGCTAAGACCAAGGAAGTTAGCGCTGGAAATAAGTTTTTGGGTTTCTTTAGAAAGCTGGCAGAGGATTATAAGAGCGCTCCTCTAAAGACAAAACTGGTCTTGGCCGGCGCATTGGTCGGTGGAACGGTTGTCGCGGCAGGAACTGGCGGGGGAGTCGGATTGGCCCTTGGAGCGCTGATAACCGGCGAATATGCTCTCCAGAAGGTTTTGGCAAGTGGCGCATTAAGCGTCGGTTTAGAAAGCTGGCTGAAAAAGTCTCAGGAAAAAGCATTGAATGTGGAAGCGATTGAGCAATACCAAAGAGCGGTATCGGAAAGCTTGGAAAAAAGGGAAGTCAAAACAGCTACTGATATGGTGAATTACCTGAAATTAAGTGATGCGGCTTTGGAGAGTAAGATGGCGGGAGTTATGGGCGATCTTAAGGAGTGGGAAAATAAGATGCGTTTCAGGCGTTATTTAATGGCGGGTACGCTTGGCACTTTAGTCGGGTCTGGAGTAGCAATGCATGCTGTTGAAAATGTTATGAAGCTTTTCGGCGGAAGCCCGGAAGGCGTTGTAGTTTCTCCTGAAGAAATTGCTAAAGAGAAATCACCGATTATTCCTGAAGGATCTTCGTCGGAAGAGGCTATCAAGGCAAGCGAAACTTTAGAATATTTGCACACTATAGAAAAAGGCGGAAGCGTTTCTGGAGCCGCTCAAGCGCTGGCGGCGGAAGCGAAAATGTCTCCGGAAGAATTTCGGGCCGCTTGGGAAAACTCCACGGTTGAAGTTGATGGCGTTAAAGTTCCTATTAAAGACATTGCTTTGGTTCATGAGGGCGATCAGGTTCGTTTTATCGTCGGAGAAGGAGGCGGGCCGGGCCATTTTGAAGTCATTGATGTAAAAGATAAGCTTTCTATTGGCACGAATCAGGATTTATACGCTATGTATGAACAGGCCGGAAAACAGCCGCCGAAGTGGCTAGAAACGGCTGTTGCTGAAGACGCCGCGGAAGCTTTCAGAGATAATCAGCTCGACGCTAATGAAATCCGCAATCTTCGCTTCCATTTTGAGCATGGCAATTTAGGAGAAAAAGAAGATATCTTAAAGGGCCTATTTGACAAGATGGGAGAGGTGGTACCGGAAGAAGGCGGTAAAGATTTTTCTGATTTATTCGCGGAGTTCAGCAACGCGGAATCTTACGCGAACGCGGTGGAGGGCTATAATGATTACATTTGGCGGAATACCAGGCTAAGCTTGGAGCAGTACGACGCGGTTAAAAATATGACAGTCAAGGAATTTATGGCTCATCGAGGAAGATCCTGGTGGGGCGACTACTTCTTCTCTAAAGAGATACCTTTTGCCAGCCCGCAAGAAGCCAGGGCAGAAGAAATATTCAGGCAGAGAAAATTAGCCGATTTATTGAGGCCGTGGTATTCAGCTGACAAAGCGAATTTAACTATTGAGCAGTTTTTACAGAGGATGCCGACCCCATGGTACTAGGAAACAATTAACAACTGACAACAATCTAGTATAATGAATATATGGCGGATTTAATTAAAGAACTCGGATTGGAAAAATTTACCGAAGAAGAAAAGAATCAGGTGATGGTTCAGCTGGCGGATTCGCTTTTAAGGCGGCTCTTATTAAGGGTTTATGAGAAATTAAACAAGGAGGACCAGGCGGAGTTTAACCAGTTAGCCGAAAGCGGCAGCGCCACAGAGATCAATAAATTTTTAGAGGATAAAGTCCCCGGTTTAAGCCAGATTCGGGATGAAGAATGGGATGGTTTAATAAGGGAAATGAAGGACTTTTTAAAAATCGGCAAGCAAGCGCGGTAGATCTTGCATTAAGTTACTTTTCGTGTTATTATATCGCTAGTGCAAGGCCGTACAATCTTTGGAGGTAAGCTGTGAGGCTAAAACAGAGCGATCTTTACAGCGAGTCCGACCTGCTGTTCCGTAGAGGGGCGAGCGTCCAGGAAGTGGCGCGCGCTCTAAGAATTTCGCAAAGCCACGCCGAATGGCTGAAGAGAGTGCGGCTGGAAAAGCACCGCGACGCCGATCGGTATTATCGTGGCGAACTGGAGAAGGATTTGGCAAGGCAGAGAAAGGAAACCGTTGCTTGGGTCCTTCAGCGCCATAAAGAGCAGCTGAAGGCGGCCGCGGATCGTCTCCTAGAGGAATGCAAAGAAAGACAAGAGGAGGAGCGACTGGACAGAATCTTGCTTGCCGCTGAAAAGCACACCGATACTATTTTCCGGCTTTTCCCGGCAGTTCAAGAAATAACGGTTCTGTTGCCTGACGGCAGTTTTCTAACCCGATCCGCTGATACGCTTTAGTTGTTTTTTCTGGCCCGCGCTTGTAACAAGGCGGGCCTTTTTGTATTTTAGAGGGATGCATCTTCATGACCTAGCTTTCTGGTTTTGCGCCTTTTTCCTCTTAGGAATTTTCCTCGCTAGCGTCTTTAATAGTTTGTCGGCGGTTTTGCTGCTGGGCTTGCTGTTGCCAGCCTATTTTTTATTTTTCAGGAAATTTCTGATTGCTTTTTTGTCGCTGGCGCTGTTAATTGGCGGATTATATTTTTTCGTTTTTGATTACGCGCGGGGATTTATAGAAATTCCTTTTGATGAGTCGTCAGAGGTTACCGGCGTAGTCAGAAAAGCCGAACATTTCCAATCCCGACAGAGACTGCTGGTGAATTTGCGCGACCCGCATAAAGGGCAAATACAGGTTAACGCCGCGCGATATCCGGATTTTGAATACGGCGATTCCCTAAAAATAAGCGGCATTATTAAGCGGCCGGAGGGCGATTTCCTGGATTATTATCAAAAAGAAAACATAGCCGGCATATCTAACTATGCCCAAATCGAGCTGCTGGAATCCGGCCGGGGCAATTTTGTTAAAGCGGCATTGCTGCGCCTGAAAAACAGGATAATAAGGGTTTTCAAGAGCAGCTTGCCATCGCAAAAAGCCGCTTTTTTGGCCGGCATTACTTTGGGCGAACGGCAGGAGTTCTCAAAAGAATTTGAGGAGAAGATGTCGCTTAGCGGCACGACTCATCTGGTTGCTCTTTCCGGATATAATATTTCCGTTATCGCTATGGTGGCAGCCGGATTTTTCGGCGTTTATTTTTCAAGAAGCGCCACTTTTTATTTAAGCGTCTTAGTGATTATTTTATTTGTGCTGATGACCGGTGGAGAAGCGTCCATCATCAGGGCGGCCATTATGGGTATCATAGCGCTTTTGGCGAAAGAGACTGAGCGTCTTTACAGCATGCGAAACGCGATCGTCATAGCCGCGTTCGCGATGGCCCTATTTAATCCGAGGATTTTGGCGTTTGACTTGGGATTTCAGCTCTCCTTTGCCGCTTTGTTGGGAATCGTTTATTTAATGCCGGTTCTGCAGGATGTGTCCGGGATGCATGGTAAGGGTCGGCTGGATTGGAAAGAGAATATGCTTACCACGGTTTCCGCCCAGCTGGCGGTCGTACCGCTTCTGCTTGGCAATTTCGGCATGTTCTCGCTGACTTCCTTTCTTGCCAACATCCTTATCCTCTCCGTTATCCCTGTTACTATGGGCCTTGGTTTCATAATGGGCGGTCTTGGACTTTTTTCCGATTTTTTAGCCGGCATTGTGGGAGTGGCCTTGAACTTGCTCTTGTCATATGAGCTTTGGGTCATAGATTTATTTTCAAAAATAAGTTTGGCGATAGTCACCGAATCTTTTGGATTTTTTGCCGCGGCATTGTATTATTTATTTTTAATTGGATTTTTATTTTATGAAAGGAGAAGATAATATCAAGCATCTCAAGATTGTCGTTGCCTCGCTGGTAGCGTTGGACGCGCTGGTTTGGTTTTTAATTATTTTTCCGGCAGACTCCCAAGATTTAGAGCTGTATTTTTTAGACGTCGGGCAAGGGGACAGTTCGTTGATCATTATGCCCGGCGGGCCGAAGCTTTTAATTGACGGCGGGCAACCGAATGGCAAGCTGCAGGCCAATCTGGAAAATATTCTGCCCGTTAATGACCGTTATATAGATTTAGTGATGATTTCTCATCCGCAGTTGGATCATTTCGGCGGTTTCGTTGAGCTTGTAAAGGATTATAAAGTAGGCGCGGTATTGCTGGGCGGGCAAACTAGCCAGAGCTCCGCTTGGCAGGAATTGGAACTGGTTATCAGAGAAAAAGAGGTAGCGAGGATAACTCTCTTTTCCGGAGACAGGATAAAATATCTGGATTCTCAAATTAGCATCTTATCACCCGAGAAAAACGGATGGGCCAGGGATGTTAATGATTTAAGCTTGGTCGCGCTGCTTGAGAGCGAAGGGGCTAAAGTTTTGTTTACCGGGGATATTAGCGATGAAACCGAAAGGCGGATCGCTGATAAGTACGATGTGGACGCGGATATTTTGAAAGTCAGCCATCACGGCTCAAAATATTCCTCCGATTGGAAGTTTCTAAGCTCGGTTACTCCGCTGATATCCGTGATTGAGGTAGGGAAGAATAGTTACGGCCATCCTACCGGCCAGACGTTGGCTAGGTTAGCCAGTTTCGGCTCGCAGATTTACAGGACTGACCTGAACGGACTAGTGAAAATTACAGCGAATGACGGCAAAATACGGGTCTTTTCCGGAGAGTAAAATAATTTGACATTATATTAAATTTAAGCTATAATATCGTCAGTTTGCAGCACCTGAAAAATCCTATAGGGGAGGTGTATGGCATGCCGATGTTTGCTCTAGCGATCTTAGCGGTCATTGCCGCTGCTATCGCAGGTTTGTTGGTTAAGTTCGCTTTGGACTCTTCCAATAGCGATAAGGAGATCACCTGGACGGAGTACGCCATTGGCTTAGCCGCTATTAGCGTCCTTCTCGTTCCGTTGAGCCTCTACGGGGGCTGGAAAATGGCGCAAGCGAACAACCTCGGGTTCTATGAATACCGGAATGGTTGGGAGCTGAAGGCCTTGACCAAGGTTTACCGCTGTACTCGCGACGGCCCTTGCCGTTACGAATACGACTGCGATCCGTACTGGGTTACTGTAAGCTACGACTGTAGCTACTATACCGGTAGCGGGGAGAATAGGCGTCGGGTTCATAAGACTTGCACGCGCAGAGAGAAGCGGTATCATAGCTGTCCTTATGTTGATCAGGAGACGACTTACACAGTTCAAACGACGCTCGGTGATTACACGATCAGCGAGCATCGTCTCCCGGATAACCCGCAGGCTCATCGCTGGCGGACTGGGGTCAATGTTCCGGATTATGTGATTAGCAGGGCTGGTACAGGCATCCCGCCTTTCTGGGAGAGAGTCCAGGAGAGAGTCAGTTCCGGAGAACCGGGGCCGGTTACCACGCGGGCCAGATACGACAACTTCATTTTGGCAAGCGAGAGAACCATCTTGCAGCAGCATTCCGGCGCGATTGAGAAGTATCTAGCCAAAGGGTTGCTTCCGGCGCTTACGACTGATGTGCATGATTTTTATCACGCGCGTAAGGCGTATTTCGTTGGATTTAACCCCGGCAATGATTACGGCTGGCAGAAGAGTTTGTCTTATTTGAACGCCGGTATCGGCACCGAACTGGAAGGCGACTTGCACTTAGTCATTGTGAAAAACGACGAAGTGTCCGCCAATCCGGACGAGTACCTGTTGGCGCTTAAGGCCTACTGGCAGAATCCGAAGTTTTTTCAAAAGAACGCTATCAGCAAGAACAGCATTATTGTTCTGGTGGGTACCAGTGACGGCAATTCGGTGAGTTGGGCGAGAGCCATTACCGGCATGCCCCTTGGCAATGAGCATATGACGGCTACCATAAGGGAATCTCTGTCAGGCAGCCCTTTGACTCCGGAATCGTTGATCGGAAAGATTCAGGGGAAATTCGTCTTTCGGATGAGCGAGAACAATCTGCGGCACCAGACTGCGGAGCTGGTCCATGGCAAAGGCATGCTTAACCGCATCTTTTGGGGCCTGGATGATCCGAGTAGCAAGTTTCAAAGGGTGCGCATGCGCGGGTTTGAATACCTTAAGAGTGAAATAGAGCTTACGAGGAAGCAGAAAATCTGGATTGCTATCGGGGCCTTCTTGGCTTCTATGCTGGCATGGATTGCGGCGATTCTAGTAGGGGAAAGAGCGTGGCCGTACGCCCCGCGGTGGCGAAGAACTTATCGCTGATCGCTGGGCTGTCCCGATGTTGAGTCGGGACAAGAACCGCTCCGGCAGATGCTGGAGCAAAGAGGAGAAAAATCATGAAGAACGGGAAAGACAGTGGCAGCGCGCTGGTAGTCGGTCTGGTGGCGCTCGGCGGCCTGCTCGCGGTCCTTTTGGCCGCGGGCGCGGTGCTCTTCTTCTATGTGGACGGCGTTCGTAACGAAGGAATCGCCCGCGAGAAGCAGCTGAACGCGCAGTACTCGGACAACCAGAACGAGCTCTCCAACCTGATCTCGAACTTCCACGAGCAGATCGGCATTGCCAATCTGAAGTCGGAGAAGTTCGACCAGATTCTCTCGGACGCGGTGAAAGGCCGCTACGAAGGGGAGAACGGAAAGATGGGATATGGCCAAGGAACGCCGTTCTTTTCGGCGATCATGGAGGCCTATCCAGATCTGAAAGGCCTGGACATCTACGACCGTGTTGGCAGCTTGGTCGCCTCTCTTCGGGAGGCGTATAAGAACAAGCAGACCAAGCTTCTGGATCAGCTTCGCGGCTATGACGTGTGGCGCGAGAAGGGGTTGGTTCGGAGCCGGGTCGTGGGTTGGCTGGGTTTCCCCAGCCAGGGATTGGAGGCCAGGATTGGAACCAAGGTCCTGCGCGGCACGGAGGCTCGCGAGCAGATGTATCTGATCGTGCTTACTAAGAGCACGCGCGAGGCTTACGAGACCGGCACGATGGACCCGCTTCAGGTTACTAAGTAGTAATTGACTTTTATCACAAAGGCTCACCGCAAGGTGGGCCTTATTTTTTGATTTGACAATTTGGAATAATGTGTGTTACAATGCTATAGTCTATAAAATATGGCTGGGGGAGGAAATGATGAGCGCGATTCTGCAGGCCTTCGTGATTACTCTTTGCGTGGGAGTGATCGCTGGATTAGGGCTGATCGTACTGATGTTCTTCCTGAACTGGGCTATGACGCCCAGATGCCGGAAGTGCGGCAGTTGCCTGACATACGCTAAGTCGGGCAAGAGCGGCCGAGCCGCGATGATTCATTGCTACCGATGCGGAAACAGCGAATCAGAGCTAGCTCGGGAGATTATGGAGAAGAAGATTCCCGCGTGATCTCCCAAAGCCCTGCTGTCAGTTACAAACTGGCGGCAGGGCCTTTTTAATTTGACAAAATAGAGAGAAATATGTTATATTATAAAAAATCGCAAAGGAGGCCTGGTATGCGGCTGATGATTCAGAAGCAGAGCATTCGGTACGGATCCGTTTTGTCTGCTCCGATCGGAGCGCTTATTCTCTGGGCGAAGATGAAGGGAATCAGCGATCTAGCCTTGATTGGGATCGGATTGCTGGCTTTTGTCTGGATTTTCGCGGTTGTAGGGGATACGCTGGAATCCCGTTTGAACCTTAAGAAGAAAGACCAACGGTCTTTCGGCGCCTTGTAAAGGCGCCTTTTTCTTTTTCAAAAATTAGGTTATATTTGTTATTGACTGATAATCAAAATAAAAACAAATGAGAACCCTTATAAACGACATTACAAAAAAAGAAGGCGAGAAAGTTGAACTGAAAGGCTGGGTGGATGTCCGGCGCGATCACGGTAAAATAATTTTTATTGATCTTCGAGACAGGAGCGGCAAGTGCCAGGTAGTTTTTTTGAGCAAGCCGAAGGAATTGTATGAGATTGCGAGCACCCTAAGGCAGGAGTGGGTGGTAAAAATTACCGGCCAGATAAACAAGCGGCCGGAAAATTTAGTCAATAAAGATTTGGCTACCGGCGAGTACGAAGTTTTGGCCGAAGGATTAGAGGTTCTGAACCAGGCCGAAACTCCGCCGATTGACGTTTCCGGCGATGGCTACGAAATAGGCGAAGATCATAGGATGGAATATCGTTATTTGGACCTTCGCCGTTCCCGGCTTAAAAACAACCTTAAGGCCCGCCATAGAATTACTAAATACGTAAGGGACTTTTTGACGGAAAAGGATTTTGTGGAAGTAGAAACTCCTGTTCTTGGAAAATCCACCCCAGAGGGCGCCCGGGACTATTTGGTTCCCTCCCGCCTGCATCATGGAAAATTCTATGCTTTGCCGCAGTCGCCTCAGCAATACAAGCAGTTGCTGATGGTAGCTGGCTTGGAACGGTATTTTCAATTTCCTCGATGTTTCCGCGATGAAGATACCCGCGGCGACCGCCAGCCGGAGTTTACCCAATTGGATATTGAGATGAGTTTTGTTACTGAAGATGATATTTTGAATTTGACCGAAGAATTATTTTTAGGGATGGTCAGAAAATTGTATCCCAACAAGAAGCTGAAACTGGATGCGAATGGTAGGATTCCCAGGGTGCCTTACAAAGAGGTAATGGAGAAATACAATACCGACAAGCCGGATGTCAGGGGCGACAAAAATGACCCTGACGAATTAGCGTTTCTTTTTGTCGTGGATTTTCCTGCATTTGAATGGAAAGAAACTGAAAAGAGGTGGGATGCTGTGCACCATCCATTTACCAAACCAAAAGTGAAGGATGCTGCGGAATTTCGAGCGGTATTCGAGAAAAATCCTGGAGAAATTATGGCTGATCAATACGACTTTGTTTTGAACGGCTATGAAGTAGGCGGCGGCTCCATCAGAATACACGACCCGGAATTGTTAGCGGCAGTTTTCGAGGCTATGGGCAACAAGCCGGAAGACGTGCGGGAAAAATTTGGGCATTTATTAAAAGCGTTTACTTATGGCGTTCCTCCGCACGGCGGCATTGCTCCGGGATTGGACAGAATAGTAATGATTCTTCAAAACGAACCGAATATCCGGGAGGTGATCGCGTTTCCAAAAACCGGCGACGGCCGGGATCTGCTGATGGGCGCTCCGAGCGATGTCAGTAAAGAGCAGCTTAAAGAGCTGGGAATAAAAATTGCCAAAGAAGAAACTGAAAAAAACAATGGATAAAAATAACCAGAAAGATAGAGTAGTAATTTCTTTAGGGGGCAGTTTGATTTTTACTGATCAAGGCCTTGATACCGAATTTCTCTCCGAATTCAATAAATTTATCCGTAAAAAATTGGCTGATAACAATAGTTATCAGTTTTTTATTATTACCGGAGGCGGCAAAGTCGCTAGGCAATACCGGGATGTTAGCAAGGAGGTTTTGGGCCCGATGTTGACTTCGGAAGATCTGGACTGGCTGGGTATCCATACTACCAGACTTAACGCGCATTTAATCAGGACGATTTTTCGGGATTTAGCCGATCCAGCGATCATTAAGGACTATGAGAATCTCAAAGAAGCAAAAGCTCCTGTGGTGATCGGCGCCGGCTGGAAGCCGGGGTGGTCTACCGATTATGACGCCGTGCTTTTATGCGAGAAATATAAAATTAATACTGTCATGAATTTATCCAACATAGATCGGCTTTATGATAAGGATCCGAAGCAATTTCCGGATGCGAAGCCGATTGATAAGATAACCTGGAAAGAACTTAGGCAATTTGTTGACCAGGAATGGCGGCCGGGGATGAACGTGCCATTTGACCCGATTGCCTCAAAGAAAGCGGAAAAGCTTGGCTTGAAAGTGGCACTTCTAAAAGGCAATGATCTAGATAATTTGGATAAGTACTTTAAAAACAATAAATTTATTGGTACTATTATTACCTAAAGAAAATTTTAATTTATGGCGAATCCAAAAGAGAGGACACTAGTTTTATTAAAACCCGACGCGGTGCAGAGAAATTTGGTCGGGGAAATAATCGGTCGTTTTGAGCGCGCCGGCTTGAAGATTGTGGCGATGAAGTTTTTGCTGCCGACCAAAGAGCAGGCCTATACGCATTACAAAATAAATCCGAATTTGCCGCAGAATATTTTAGATCATTTGGCTTATTTCCTTTCTGCCAGCCCGGTGGTGGCGATGGTGCTTGAGGGCAACAAGGCGATTCCGGTAGTCCGCAAGTTAGTGGGCGCGACGGAACCGCTAAAATCGGATGTCGGAACCATTAGGGGAGATTTCACGATTGATTCATATGATTTGGCGGATAGCGAAGGCGCCGGCAGAGCGGTCAGGAATTTGGTGCATGCTTCTTCCAGTCCGGAAGACGCGGAAAAGGAAACCAAAGTTTGGTTCAGTGAGAATGAGTTAGTTGAGTATAAGAGCGTCAGAGAAAAAATATTATACGATATAAACCTGGACGATATAGCCGAATAGAACATGCAAGAAGATAAAATGAGTTTTTTAGACAGGCCGCTGGCGTTTACCGACTTGGAAATGACCGGCCTGGAAATGTTCCGTTACGAAAACGGAATTTTTCAGCCCTGGCACGAAATCTGCGAGATTGGCCTGATACTGGCTGATCAGAAAACTCTGACGGTTATGGACGAACTCAATGTCAAAGTTAAGATTGAGCATCCGGAACGCATGGATCCCGGCGCTCAAGAAGTTAATGGCTATGATGAGGCAGATTGGAAGGACGCGCTTAGCCTAAAAGAGGCGATGGCCTTGTACAACGAAAAAGTTAAGGAGGCAGTGTTCACCGCGCATAATGTCACCTGGGACTGGGGCTTCATGGACATAGCTTATGCGCTGACTGGTATTAAGACTTCCTTAGATTATCATCGGATTGACCTTTTAAGCCACGCTAAGGCGGCTTTGGAGGCCAAGGGGTATGAGCTGGAAAAATACCGATTAAGCCGGCTGGCAGAATTTCTAGGACTTCACCCGGAGCCATTGCCGCACCGCGCTATTAACGGCGCCAGAGCCGCTTACGACGTTTATAAATCCATTAAAGAATTGCCAATCAAAAATCCCACACGCAACTAAGACAGTTAAAACTTGCGCCTATGGCGCTAACCTTAGTTATGTGTGGGATTAAGTAGGGAAGTAAGGCAGTAGTCGTACGGTTCTAGTGGGGCTTTTATCAACAATTTCAAAAAGCGGGATGAAATCCAGCTCAGGATAATTGTTTTCATCCGGGATTTTTCGGCACATCAGCACGGTTGCGCGATAGGTTTTGTGCAGAAACAGGGATCGCAGTTCAAAATCCATATGATCAAAGTCAATGAATTTTAGAAATCTCTTTGTGTTATCAATGAATTTAAGTACGTCACCTCTAGCCCTGGGAGACAGCGAGGAAAGGTATTTTCTCTGATTTCGGCGCTTATCTATGCAATCCAGCAGGTATCGTATTTCGGCCTTAAAGAGATAAAAGGCCACTATGGCTCCGTCTGGGTTGTAGATGTTTATCTGGATCGGATTCGGCGCGGGTATTTTCTTGTTGTTATGCAGAATGTTTATGGCTTTGTCCGCCTGCTCATCTTTGATTTTTTGGTTAATTGATTTCTCGGCAATGACCAAGAAAATTTCCAGCAGTTTATTCTCTTTGTAATGATGGATGCCGACGCAAGCGGTGATGCCTATCACTGGCAGTACCACTGTCAAAAGCAGTGCCCCAAAAATCATTCTGCCTCATTTAAAGAACAATTTACTTTAATATAGGCCAAAAGTTATGCACTTCGCAAGGTAGCTTGCGCCTCGGGAATATGTTATTTTAATAGTGAATCCCGCCCATTTTCCTGACAAGTCGTTTATAAAGGGAGGGCAAATTTCTTAGCGCCGTGGCGTTAATGATGAGCCCACCCACCTGTTTCAATGCAGGGAACGATAGGGCGGGGTTTTAATTTGAAAGTTTGTCGGGGTTGGTGTATTTTAAAAATAGCTCGTAGACAGGAGGAAATATGGTCGCGGAAATGCTGAAGCCGGTTCGGGGAAAGGAGGCGATTGTTTATATTGCCGCTCCGTCTAGGCGAACTATGCAAGATCGCTTCCACGAATTTGCCGAGCATACTAGGCAAGCCGGATTTGCTCCAATACAGACTTTTGCCGCCGGCCCATACGAGGATTTTGAGGGCGGTCCGGTTGGCAGGGAAGATACCATTCAGTTTTTTACCTTTGGTTTACAGCGCTTAGCTCCCGGCGGGACTCGCGTTTACGGCGCCTCCGAGGGGGTTTATAAAGAAGTTTGGGATCGTTTGGACTGGGATCCGGAAAAGAGGATTAGGGTTTTCCCGCAGTTTGATCCTCTCTGGGGAGAAAATCACGAAAAGTGGTCTAAAGTTTTAGGGGATCCCTTCCGGGAATTGCGCGGCTCTCATACCCTGGCCGTATTAGTCGCCAATCGCGCCGGCGGGAAGACTCATTGGATAGAAGAGCTTATGAAGCATTTCGCGAACAAGCTTGCTAGAGTAAAAACGTTCACGACTCGCGGTCCGCGCGACGAAAATGACAAGAAATACTATCATCATGTTACCAAGGAGCAATTTGAGGCGGCGAAGAAGAGTTGCCGGTTCTTGGAGAGCGTGCATAAGTACGGAGATTATTACGGCTCTTCTCTGGATGAGATAAAAAGAGTCCTGAAAACTAAGAACGCGATCTGCGCTATGACTCCTAGCGGAGCGCAAGCCCTGTACGAATGCCGGCTGGAGATAAACGTTGTTTTCATTAATCTGATTCCTGCATCCGAAGCGGTGCTTCTAAAGAATATGAGGCAGCGCGGGATAGTCGACTCGGCGAAGCAAAAGGTCATTCTGGATGATGCGAAGAATTTTATACTTGCTGACACGCATAAGCACATTCCTCATACGCGAATAGTGCTGGATCGTAGTGAAGCTGACAGGCAAAAGGTGTTTGACGCGATTGTTCCTCTGTTGAAGTAATCCGCCAGCTGGCGGATTTTTTGTTGCGGTATCGCATGCTTCGGTTTATATTAAGTTATTGGATATCGGAGTATGGGGTAGTGGCAGCTTACGCGCACTGGTCCCGTTAGAAATTTTTCGGGCTGTAGTATAGTGGTAGTACGAGTCCATGGGGTGGATTTAGTCTGGGTTCGATTCCCAGCAGCCCGACATATTGAAACCCGCCAGTTTTTAGGCGGGTTTTTAGTTGAACTTGACATATTTTATTATATTTGTTATTATATTCATTAACAGTTCTATGACAAAATCAGCATAAAGGAGGACTAGGTGGGAAGCAAGAAGATGGGCGTGATAAGCTCGTTGTGGTCGTTGCTGAAATCTGCGGCGATGCTAAGCGGTTTGGCGCTGCTCTATCCTTTGTGGCGCCTGTTCGTTTGGATGGTGAATACCGTTGGCGTCAACGGAATTCGTACTGTTGACGGGAAGCTGGAAACTCCAGCGATTTTCTATGAACATCCAGTGACCAAGCGGAGAGTAGTATTTGTTGCTGTCATACATATGGCAGAGCAGGAGTACTATCGGAAGCTTCAGCAGTTGATTGATTCTCTCCCCGGATACACGGTTCTTTTTGAAAGGGTTGAGAAATTATCTGCTGAAGAGGAAGCCGGCCTAACTAAAAAAGAGCGTGCCGTAGCAGGGGGCTGCAGCCTGCTGTTTAAGTATCTTGAGCGGGTTTGTGACGTGATGGGTTTGCAGCACCAGAAGAAGGGCCTATCCTACGATCCTGCCTGGATTAATACAGATTTAAGAATGTCTCAGCTTATTAAGGCCTTTGCGGAGCATGATCTTTTTCTTATTAAGAAAGAGGAGCAGGCGGCTCTGGCAGCTGTTGACCTGTCGCGGGATAAATCCGCTCAGCTGTTTTTGAGATGGATAATCAACAAGCTGTTCAGTCAACTCCCTGCTTTCTCTGTTCTTTTCAAGGCATTGGCTTCCTTTTCCAAAAAGAAGAGGTTGACTGAAGCGCTCATTCTTGATGTGAGAAATGAAGTGGCAGTTCGCGGCATTAAGAAACATCTGGCCAACGGTCATGTCGTTACTATTTGGGGCGCCGCCCACCTCAGAGGGATCGAAGAAGAACTCAAGGTGGCCGGATTTCAGGAAGTCAGCCGCCAATGGTTTACGGCTTACCATACAAGGGATTACAGTTTTCTGGAATGCGTGGGTATTAGAAAGAGCGGCGCTTAGCGCATTGGGCTCCCGTGATTATCATCACGCGGAGCCCTTTTTGTTGATAAAAAAACCGGCTTTTAGGCCGATTTTTTTAGTTTCCTTTTGCATTTTACGCAGACTTTAATTCGCCCTGGTCCATCCGGGTTGTTTGCCCATTGGAGATTAGGTTGTTTTCTAGTCTGATTAGTTGGATTGTAGTGGCCGCGAAGCAATTTGCGGGTTCCGCCGCTCAAATAGCTTTTGGCGCACATCGCGCACTGTTTCATAAGTTAGCTTTTATCTTATAGTTGAAAACTGTCTATGTCAACCCCACACATAACCAGAGCGGTAAAGTTTGCGTACTTAGTGCTAACTCCGGTTATGTGTGGGGCCAAGTCTTTTAATTAGCCAAAATTTGGATTAAAATTCTGGTATGTCATCCGACACTGCTCAAATTATAAAAGAAAAGCTGGATATCGTTGATTTTCTAAAACAATACCTGGAACTGAAACCAGCTGGCAAAAATTTCAAAGCCCTTTGCCCGTTCCATAGGGAAAAAACTCCTTCTTTCATAGTGTCTCCAGAGCGGCAATCCTGGCATTGTTTTGGTTCTTGCGGCGAGGGCGGAGACATTATTAAATTCTTAATGAAATATGAAAATATTGAGTTCTATGACGCCCTTAAAATTCTAGCGGAGAAAGCCGGGGTAGAGCTGAAAGGCGGCGCCAACCGGGATTTTCAGTCCTATAATTCGCTTTATAAAATAATGGAAGAGGCGAAGAATTTCTTTAAAGCGAGTTTGGACAAGTCCCAGGAAGTTAATGCTTATTTAAGGGAGCGCGGGCTGAAGCTGGAAACAGTCCAAGAATTTGAACTTGGTTTGGCGCCTGGCGTTTCTGACGCTTTAACCAGGCATTTGCTCAAGCTCGGATATAATATCCTGGATATAGAAAAAGCCGGACTGACCATCAAAACCGAAAGGGGCACTTATTGGGATCGTTTTCGTTCCCGCCTGATGTTTCCTATTCATAACCATTTCGGCAAAGTAGTCGCTTTTACCGGCAGGATTCTTCCGGGCGCGGACAATCCTAATGTCGGCAAGTATGTTAACAGCCCGGAAACCCCCATTTTCCAAAAATCAAAAATATTATACGGATTTTACAAGACTAAAAATGAGATCAGGGAAACTAAAACCGCGGTACTGGTGGAGGGCCAGATGGATTTTTTGATGGTTTGGCAAGACGGCATTAAGAACGTTATCGCTACCTCCGGCACCTCGCTTACCGAAGATCATCTGCAAGCTTTGCGCAGATTGGCAGATGAGCTGGTTTTGAGTTTTGATGCTGACGAGGCGGGAGAGTTAGCGGCTGAGCGCGCGATTGACCTTGCCGGCGCGCACGATTTCGCTGTTCGGCTTTTGACTATTGACGATAAGGATTTAAAGGATCCGGCTGATGTGGTCAAGAAGAAACCCGGGATAATAAAGTCTTTGGCGGAGCAAGCGAAATCAGCAATGGAATATTATTTCCATAAATACGCAAAGAACGCGCCTGCGGACGTTAAATCAAAAAAGAAAAACCTCCGTATTGTTCTTTCAAAGATAAAACGCTTAGCCAGTCCGATTGACAGAAACCATTGGCTAAAGGAGTTGTCAGCTATTGTCAGGATAGAGGAAAGTATTTTAGCGGAAGAGATGGAAATGCTTAAGGGGGTTAATGCGCTAGAGAGACAGTTGGATGCCGCTGCCAGCCAGTCCGACTCCAGAAAGCTTTCCAGAAGGGAATTGCTTTCCGAAAGGCTTCTAGGCGTAATGATGCATCTTAAAGATGACTTGCGCTTGCTAGAGGAGAGCTTGCGGTACTTCCCGAAAGAACATCTCCGGGTTTATGAGAGCCTAGTCAGCGATGCGAATGAGACCAAAGACGAGCTTCGGGAGATTATGAACACGATTAGCTTGAAGTTTAGCTTGGAAAACCAGGATTTTGAGGCGGAGACTTTAAAGAAAGAGATGCAAAACCTACTGCGGGAATTGAAAGTTGAATATTTAAAGGAAAGGCGGCAAGAAGTAAGCGAGTTAATCCACCGTCTGGAGCAGTCAGGGAGCGATCAGGGCCTCCAAGAAGCCATGGAGGAATACGCCGCCCTTTCAAGCGAGTTAAATGCCTTACGATAGGAAGGCGCGTTCTAGGCCAAGTATTGCTTTTTCCACTGAAAGGAATCAAAATTAAGCAAGTAGACTTTCCGAATATACGAATTAAGCGCGGATATTCTAATAGTAGGAACTAATATAGGAAGGCTTAAAATTTATGATGAAAAAAAATAAGTTAAAAAAATCTAAGCGCTCTAAGGCAAAAAGGAAGGCGGTGAAGCCTAAAGCCAAGAAAAAGCCTCTTAAAAAGGGTAAGAAGGCGTCTGCTAGAAAAAAGGCCAGAAAGGGCGGGGCGAAAGAGCCGAAAAAGGCAGCAAGGCCAGCGAAAAAATCCGGGACTGATGAACAGAATCTTGAAGAGCTTATTGACAGGGGCCGCAGCCGAGGATTTGTAACGGATACCGAGGTGCTCCACTATTTCCCGCGCGTTGAAGACGACGTGGCTTTCTTGGAAGAGATCTATACCCAGCTGGAAACTGCCAATATTAAGGTTGTGGAGACTAGTCAGTTGATTGAATTGCCGAAAGATGAGATCAGCAAGAAGGAATTGGAGGAAGTTGACCGAGGGGGCGCGGAATTACCCGATTCGGTGCAGACTTATCTTAAAGAAATAGGCCGTACCGACCTTCTCACAACGGAAGAAGAGCGAGAATTGGCCAAGAGAATAGAGAAAGGGGATAAGGAGGCCAGGCAGAGATTCATAAAAGCTAATTTGCGTTTAGTAGTTTCAATCGCGAAGCGTTATGTGAACCGAAGTCCGCACTTGGGCATTTTGGACCTTATTCAGGAAGGCAATATTGGCTTGGCTAGAGCGGTATCTAAATTTGACTATCGCCGCGGCTTTAAATTCTCAACTTACGCAACTTGGTGGATCAGGCAGGCGATTACCCGCGCTTTGGCTGATCAGTCCAGAACTATTCGCATCCCGGTGCATATGGTGGAAACTATCTCAAAATACACGCAAGCGAAGCGGCACCTTATTCAGGAACTTGGCCGCGACCCTCTTCCAGAGGAAATAGCGATTGAAATGAGTATTCCGGTCGAAAAGGTCCATCATATCCAAAAGATTTCGCAAGAAGTGGTTTCTTTGGAAGCGCCTGTCGGCGAGGAGGATGACGAGTCGTCTTTGTCTGAATTTATTGAAGATACTCACAGCTTAACGCCGTCCCAGATCGCTTCTCAAACCTTGCTTAGGGAAAGAATTAAAGAAATCTTGGTTGACCTGACTCCAAGAGAGCAGAAGATTCTACAAATGCGCTTCGGCCTGGAAGACGGTATTACTCATACCCTTGAAGAAGTAGGCAAAGAATTTGCGGTCACTCGCGAGCGCATCAGGCAAATTGAAGCTAAAGCATTGAGTCGTATTCGCCAGCATGGCAAATCCCACACGATAGAGGGTTACTAGAAGAGGTGACTTTTGGGAGTCGATATGGTATAATGACCTTAAGTAAATAAGGTCATTTTTATCGTGAAACTATATCTGAAAGCTTATTTGAATAGGCTTTTTTTATTGGCTTAATTGCCGAAATTCATGGGTAAACGCAATAAAATATCTATTTTAACAGCCGTTTTCGGCTTGGTTTCAGCGCCTCTGATGGCTAGCGCCGCTTTAAATCCAGCCATGTTTGGAAGCCCGATTGCTAACGCCCAGGAGGTCCAAAATAGCCTGGTTCTAAGGTTGATAGAAGAAGAGGCTGTGGATTTGGAAGACTTAGGAGTGATTAACCCTGGGATATTGAACACCAATCCGTTTTATTTTATGAAGCAGTTTCGCAGGACTACTCTGCGCGCTTTTAAATTTAATGCCGTGGAGAAAGCGGAATTTGAACTTAATACTTTAAATGAAAAGGCGGCGGAATTAAAGCGATTAGAAGAGATTATTCCGGATAATAGCGAGGTCCTAGTCTCGGCGCTTGATGCATATGAAGCCACCCTGGATAACCTCGGATATTATTTGGCGCGAATTGAAAGAGATGACAGAAACGCAGGCCTTAGCGATTTATTAAATCGCCTGCTGGATGCCGGATTGAAGCATAGTAAGTTATTTGATCAGTTGGAGCCGGATAACGATCCGGCAGGAAGCCGAAAGCTTAGCTCTTTAGAAAAGAAGCTCGGGGCGGTTGTTACCAGCGCTTTAATTAAGCTAGACAACCAGGAAAGCTCCAGAATCCGTTTTGCTTCCGTGTTAGCGAATCAGCCTGGCGGAGCTTTTAAGGCGTTAAGATCTGCTGAAATATTAGATAGCTGGGAAGGGTCGCTTCCATTAAATGAATGGCTAAGCGAGCTGCTCCTGCAATCCAAGGAAGATCTGTTATTGGAAACTCAAGCCAGGATAGTTATTAGTGAACTTAATTCTGTTTTGCCAGCTTTGTTAGAGCGCCTGCCGGGGGATTCTTCCGCGAGGATTAGGGTTATGGATGAAAGCCGCGAGTATTTTACCGATCAGGAATTAAAAAATGACTTCAGTTTGGTAAGACAGCTTCTTTTAGAGCTTTCAGAGAATTCTAGGAAAATAGGCAAAACAGAGGCGGAACACATGCTGGCGAGAGCTTCAAAAACCGCCGAATTTTTAGAGAACAAAATCCAAAAAGAAAATTTGCGAAGCAAATCTTTAAATGAGCTTTTGGCAAACGCGGAATTTAACTTGGAGCAGGCGGAAGAATCTTTTGCCATCGGACAATATGCTTCTTCTTTCGGGCAAGCCAGCGTGGCGGCTGCCGCGGCTAAGAATTCCCTTAATCGAATTTCTTTTACGGACAATTTGAGTTACGAAATGGGAGAGCTTAGGAATAAATACGATTCGTTATTCAGTCAAGCGGCCGATAATAGTCTTAATCAAGAAAGTAACCAGCGCCTCTTTGAGTTACTGGCTCTTTCGGAGCGGGTATTGGTGGAGCTTTCGGACTTGGCGGCGGAAGAGGCTGGGATAGACAAGATTATGCCTGTTTTGAGGAATTCCAAAGTATTGCTTTGGCAGTTGGAATTGGAACTGAATGGGCTTATTGCGGAGCTCAAAGAAAAATTTGACCGGGAAAAAGCGGCTCGCCCCCTAATTCAGAGAGTTTTGAAATAAAGAATATTTGGCTAGCAACGGAAAAATGGAAAAACCCCGATGTGGGCGCTTTTTATTGACATAGTGATATATTAGCTGTATATTATGGTGGTCAGAGAAATTTGACGGAAGTTGTCCTTTGAGAGGTGTGTGGTGAGAGAGATAATCCTAGCAGTCGCGGTGTTGTTTTTTACGAATCAAGCATCTGCCCAGTTCGCGGACAGGCCGTATTTGCTTTTCTATTATGATTATGGCATGAGCTTGGTAGATGCATCTTCGTCTCCTAAACTAGTTCCTGCGATTAAATATTCATCAAAGGATGCCACCCTGCGAGAAAAACATACCGGAATAGGTTCTGCTCCGCTACGGAGCGGAGACCTTATCCTGGCGATTTCTGTTAGCTGTTGGTCGAAAGGCGGCGGTTCTGGCGAAGTTACATTTGAATCTGCTTTGCATAAGACGCCCGAAGAGGTCCTGCAGATTTTTCATAAATCCACAACCGGAAATCAATGCTCGTATTATAAGGAGCATGAATTTATCACTGTGGAGGTGATTGATAAAATCACTGGCCTTTCGGGAACTAAGTATATTTCCAACGACGAGGTCGCGAAACTGGCAGCTTCCGATTTGGAAGTTACTAATTTGAGCGGAGAGGCTGTTGTGAATCATGTGGTTCCGGAGAGTTTTGCGCATAAGGCAGGATTTCAAGAGGGCGATATAATCTTTAGGATCGAGTATGAAGGCGGCCTTGGCACAACTAAGAGAAAAGAAAAAGTAATTGAAATTAGAGATCTTTTTAGGAGAAACAGAAAGTTGTTATCTGAATTAGATTTACGCTCAAGAACTGCGAAATCTATACATTTCCATTTTGCTAGAGGCGGGATATATCACATAAAAGGCTTTTATAATTGGTCCATAAGTGTTGGGCCGTAAACCTTAAATAAGGGCGCTGCGTATGCGCCTTTTTGTTTTCAGGAAGTAGAAATTCGATAATCAAAATTTTCACTTCCTGGTTTGCGAATTTCATGATAAAATTTTGTCTATGGAATCCAGTGAAATTCGCAAAAAATTTCTGCAATTTTTTGAAGAGCGGGGGCACGCAGTGGTCAAGTCCTCGTCATTAATTCCCGATGACCCGTCGGTGCTTTTGACTACCGCCGGCATGCAGCAATTCAAACCGTATTACATAGGAAAAGCCGATCCGATGAAAGAGTTTGGGAGCAGGAATACTGCTTCCGTCCAGAAGTGTTTTAGGACTTCCGACATAGACGAGGTGGGCGATAAAACTCACCTGACATTTTTTGAAATGCTGGGCAATTTTTCTTTCGGCGGGTATTTCAAAAGAAAGGCGATAAATTGGGCCTACGATTTTGTCGTGAATATCCTTGGGTTAAGCAGGGATAGGATCTATGTGACTGTCTTTGGCGGAGACGAGGAAGTGCCTTTTGATAAGGAATCATATGATATTTGGCATAAAGAAGTCGGTTTGCCGGAGGAGAATATCAAAAAGCATGGGAGAGAGGATAATTTTTGGGGCCCGACTGGAAATGAAGGGCCTTGCGGTCCGACTACGGAGATCTATGTAGATGGAGTGGAGATCTGGAATTTGGTGTTTAACGAGTATTACTGCAGATCCGATAAATCCTTGGAAAAATTAGAAATGCCGGGAGTGGACACGGGAATGGGCTTGGAAAGGTTGGCGGTAATGCTGCAGGGATCTGGCAATGTCTTTGAAACTGATCTTTTTCATCCGCTGGCATCGGTTATTCGGGAAGCTAAGCCGGGTTTAGAAGACAGGATTGTCAGGGTGCTTGCGGATCACTTGCGGTCAGCCATATTTTTGATTGCCGATGGCGTGCGGCCTTCCAATAAAGAAGCCGGATATATTTTGCGCAGATTGCTTCGCAGAGTCTTAGTCTATGAAATTAAGCATGACATTCACGCCGAGCTTTTTGCGTTGGCTGTTCCGGTAATTAAAAACCAATATGCAAAATGGTATCCGGAAATGGAGAATGACAGGGAGATTTTAAATGTGATGATGGATGAGAAGTCCAAATTTGAGAAAGCGCTCGCGCAAGGCGTTAAGGAGATAGAAAAATACGACGCGATTTCAGCCAAAGATGCATTCTATATTTATGAAACATTCGGCTTGCCCTTTGAGCTTCAGAAAGAATTGGTTCCGGATAAGACGGGGGAGTTGAAAAAAGAAGATTTTGATAAAGAATTTGAGAAACACCAGGAAATCTCGCGCGCCGGCTTGGAAAAGAAATTTGGCGGCCACGGCTTGATTTTAGATACCGGAGAGTTAAAGGCCTCCACTCAAGAAGAGCTGGAAAAAGTTACCCGCCTTCATACCGCTACCCATCTTTTGCAGGCGGCTTTGAGAAAGGTCGTTGGTGACGAGGTGAAGCAGATGGGATCGGACATTACCGCGGAAAGATTAAGATTTGATTTCTCTTTTCCTCGAAAATTAACGTCGGAAGAACTGCAGAAAGTTGAGGACTTGGTGAATGAGGTTGTCCAAAAGGATTTGCTGATGAGCTATAAAGAAATGCCGCTAGAAGAGGCCAAGGAAACCGGCGCTCTGTTCTTCTTCAAAGAAAAATACCCTGATCGGGTAAAAGTATATTATGCCGGCCATAATTTGGATGATGCTTTTAGCAAAGAATTCTGCGGCGGCCCTCATGTAACCAATACGTTGAAGGTCGGCAAATTTAAAATTACTAAACAAGAATCCGTCGGCGCGGGGGTGAAGCGTATCCGCGCTGACGTAGAATGAGATTTACTCGGCAGCTTCATTTGCCATCTTCTTGGATTTTTTGTAAAATTTTTTTTGTAGCTTGAAAATAATTTGAAGGCAGGCAGGCAAATGGCAAGCCGCCAGAAAGCGATACTGGCAGGGATTTTATCTTTCAGTTTGATGGCCATGAATGTATCGCCAGCGGCCGGCTATATGATAGTCTTGGGTTACGTTGATGTTTACCAGAATTTAGAAGTTAAAGACTCAAGGATAGTCCGCTGGGCGGAAGGAAACGAGGTGTCTTCCGATAAGTATAAGGAGCAAGAGAAAATAGCGGCGAAATTGCTTGATTCGCTGCAGGAAGAGTTAAAGAGCCGCAAGCATAGTTTAGTTGATTACCGGGCTGTGCCGAATTCGGAGCATGTGCCGCACTTTGTCTCCGTTAAAATGGAATATCGGCCTAAATTAGGTAAAAATAAGGAGCGTTTAAGAGCTGTATTATCGGTAAAATTGCCCGATGGCATTAAAACGGTTGTGAAATGGATTGATGGAGAGTTGAGAGAGGTTAAAGTGCCGCATTTGAAAGTGATAGAGATAAACAGAGAGATTATCCAAAATCGCTGGCGTTCCAATAAGCGGATGGTCAAGAGTGTCAGCGAGGAGCTGGCGGATGAGCTGGAAAAAGTTATAAAGGAAGCAAAAGAAATTCATTTAGCGCCTCAAGAATGAGGCGTTTTTAAATTTTGCTTTTTTAGAAAAATATGTTATCATGTATCTCGGTACAGGAAAATCCGAATATGGAGGGAAAAGATGGACGAAGAGCGATCATTCAAGCTGATCAAGTCCACTCCGCGCGAGGCAACCATTTCTAAGCTGGCTAGCAAATCTTCCGAGAGACAGCAGAGAGAGTTGCAGCTGAAGTTATCGGGGGCCAGGGATCAGTTTATGGCAGATTTTCTTAAGCTG
Organism: Candidatus Paceibacter sp.; assembly: GCA_020724845.1. Lineage (GTDB taxonomy): Bacteria > Patescibacteriota > Minisyncoccia > UBA6257 > 02-FULL-45-10c > DYGE01. The sequence goes on along the minus strand of DYGE01000001.1, from coordinate 150,166 downwards.
GCCAGAGCCCATAAAGTCATTGGCCATATAACCGACTTAACCGGATTTAATCAGGAACAGCTGTCAGAAACAGCCAATCTGCTCGCCAGAAAGGTAATGAGGAGCATGGCCGTTTGGGCGCCGCTCGAACTTGGCGCCGGCTTCCTGGTTGTGTGGTTTATTATGAAGACGGGGCTTTATGTTCCGATCTTAGGAATCGGTTCTCTGATTTTAGCTCCGGTCTTACTTCCTTTGTTATTGATATCTTTAGTGATAGCGGTTGTTTTTCCCCTGGTTTTGGGCAGAAAAATTCTACAAGGACAGCTTCTTTCATTTGTCGGAGGCCTGTTGAAATCCGCGGGTAGAATCGTCTTTTACAGCAAGAATTCGGTTATCACTGGCCTAAGGTTCTTTTATTTCCGTTCTTTGCTGAAAAGGCATTACGGGCAGAATTACTTTCCAGTGGAAAAATTTGCCGCTTGTCTTGGGTGGAACCAGAATCGTCAGGAAGCGAAGAAGTAATAACCGCTTTTGTTTCAGCCGCCTCAAGGATAACAATCCTTGAGGCTTTTTTATTGACCCGCGCCTTTCAAGGATAAGAATTCACCCATACGTGAATTCAGTAAGGTATTTTAGTTAAAGATTGTTATAGATAAATCGTTATCCTCTTTTCAGCGTCTATTCTGAAAAGCAATCCTTGAAAGGTGCGGGGTTGACCTTTTACAATTATTATTATATAATATGAAACAGTCAGGTAATCTTCTTGAGAAGTGAAAAGGAGGAAGTATGCCAGGCGAGCAAGCTATGGTCCAAAGGCCGGAAGCCAATCTGGTCAAGCAGAGGGAGCGCGAGCAGTTGTTGGAGACTTTGCGAAGCGTGAGAGAGGGCAACGAACGGACGCGGAGGATAGCCGCAATAAAGGTTATGAGCGGAGAATTGCGCGAGCGTAAGGAAAAATTCGTGAAAGCTTTCATTGAAACGGCGCGCCACTTTGAGGGGGTGCGCAGAAAGAATTTACGGGCTTTCAACGAGGGCCAGTTGAGAGAATTAGCTGATTTTCTCGCTGAAAAAGCGAAGCCCTGGGCGATCCTTCAAAGGATTTCATACCCCTTGGTCAGTATTTCTCTGGTATCCTTGTATCTGAAAATGGGCTTCTTTCTAGGAGATGCCGCCTTCTGGTTTTTCGGTGGCATGGGAACATTCATCGCAACAGTTGTTTTGACTGCGATTATTTACCAAGCTGACAGTCTCGTGTATTTCCGATGCCATGAACTGCTAAAATCGCATTCGCTTGATGGCCAGGAGTTTTTTCCTTTTAAGGAGCTGCGCCATGAACTTACCGCGCGCAAACCAAAGAAGATTGTTGAATCTGAATCGGATCCGGAGGGTTAAGAATGGTATACTATGGTGGAGATATAGAGGGGAGAATACCGAAATCGACAAACGGCCAAGCGGCGCCAGATCAGGTTAAGCTCGCTCAAAAAGATCTGCCCCGGGATTTCGTTGACTACCATAAGTCAATCCGGAGGCTGCAGCGGATTTGCGGGAAGATCAAGAGGTTTTGCAAAGAGAACGCAAGCACTTCTTATCTTCTGGTGATGTTTTATGCAGCGCTCAAGGCGCAGGCAGAAACGATTAGGTATCTGAATGACGACTTAATTAATCGTAAGATTGCCTGGGATAAGGCCACTAAGCTGCCTTCGCCTGGATCTGTGGTAGCGGATATAGCGAGTTATCTTGATTGGAAAAATCCAGCCGCGCCAAGAGAAATTAGCGCCGGTAAAAGGGTGAGCAATCCTACGTTGGCTGCTCTTCTTAATTCTTTCACCGAGTGGGCGGTTTTATCGGAGGAGACCATATCCTGCAGCTGCGGGGAAGGAGGATTTTTAGGCGCTTTTAAAAGCCGTACGGTATCTTATAAGATTATGCTGCAGACTATTTTGAAAGTTGACGAAAAAGATCGGCTGCGCATCAAGCAATTGGTCGCCATTCGATCAGGCGATAGGAAATTCCTGGAGCACCATTTTGAGGTTAAAAGGGAGAGTCGTCTGCTTGATGATGGCGTCATAGTTTTAACAGCCGAGTGCGCGCTGAAGATCGGGAACGCTGTTGAGGTTGAGCAAGTTTTTCAGGAGAGCACCAAGTATTTTGAACTTGAGAAGCTTCAGAGTTTAGTAACCGCGGCTGTCTTTGATTGGAAGCGTTGGTAGCGCTGGAAATTACCGAGCCATCTCTCGCTCTTGACGGGAGATGGCTTTTTTGTTAGTATATGCAAAGCAGCATAGTTTGACAGCTAGTGGAAACTGCAAAGGAGAGGTGAGAATATGACGGGAGGAAGACCCGGGAAGGAATCGCTCGGACAGGCGGCGCTGAAAGTCGGACAGGACATACTCGGTCTCGCGAAGCGAGCCGGCGCCGAAGTGGTGGAGACGGCGAAGCGTTCGGTGGATCCGAACCTTCAGCTGAAGCGCCTGCTCTACGGGCGTTACGAGCCGCTTCGCAAGGTGGGCCAGACCCACAGCGAAGCCGTGGAGTCGGTTGTCGCCGGCGCCAGGGCGGCTTTGGAGGGCTACGTCAAAGAGGTCGGTCAGACGGATCAGGTGATCGAGACGACCGCTGAGGAGACCAAGATCGACAAAGGAGGCGCGGAGGGCAATGCCTCCGATCCTGCGTAAGCTCTTACTGAATCCGCTCGTTTTGGCGCTTCTCAAGTACCTGCTGAAGGGATCCTCCGGCGGCTTGCTGATGCGGGCCATTCTCTTCTTAGTCAGCGCTTACGGAGTATTCTGGGCGCTGGCTCTGGTGATTGGCTTATTCTCCTCGTTTGCCCTTCCTTTAGCGGTTGTTCTCGTACTCGCTTACATCTGGTATGCGGTGCGGAACGGCAACACTTTCTTCCGATAACTCTTATCGGGCCACCCTGACACAGGGTGGTTTTTCTTTGGGCCTGAATGTCCTTGACGCCTTTTAAGTAATATGCTAATATATGACCAGCATCAAGAAGTTAAAATCTGTAAAAGGAAGAAGGAGGAAGGCACGATGTCCGAGAACCAAAAGAAGGAGCTGAAGAAGATCCAGTCGGATGCGGATTTGCGGTCCGCTGTCAAGAAGTTGCAAGAGAGCGGTACTAACCTTCAGGGCATCAATGATGATATCAAAGAGGCGCTGAATTTGGATGGTGGTAACGGCAGGGGTATCCTTGCAAAAGCCCTAGCCAAAGTTACTCCTAAGAGTTGGATGCCCGCACTCCCGGCTCGGGTTTCTCGTTACATTATGGAAGAGACGGATGTCATGAACATGATGGAGTCTCAGATGGAAGGGAATCTGAACAATACCCAGGAAGCGTTGCGTACTATCGCGCAGGTTACGATCAAAAAGAAAGAAGAGCTTCAGCAATTGGAAGAGGACATCAAGCGCGCTGAAAAGGAAAATTGGAGCGCTCAAGAGCTTCAGAATTACATGGCGGAGAAAGCTGGAATTGAGATCTTTGATGAGGTGGTGCAGCTGCTTGACGAGGAGTTTGAAGCGCTGACAGAAGAGGAAAGAGAAGAGCAGAAGCAGGATATCCTCAACAACCTTAAAGGCAATATCGTGATTGGCAACGCGCTTCTGGAAACGTTGAGGCGTTCGGCGATTGCCGGCCTCACTGTTTTCCGGCAAGGCATGAAGCAATATCATGACTTCACCCAGGCGCAGCGCGAGATGAGCGCTTTGCGGGATACCGCGCGCGAGCTCACTAAGACGAGCCAAGCCATGTTCGCCGCTAGGGGTGTTTTGAGCGAAGTGTTCATTGCTTCTCTCGAGGCGATCAACCATTCGGTTAAGGCGGCGCAGTTGGTGGATAAGTATTCCATCACCTCCGGGGCAATGCTCCAGCTGCTGGACCAGGGCAGAAAGACGCTGGATAAGGAACTGCTGGAGTTCAAGCAGAAGCGTAAGGATAACATGAAGCAGCTGACCGGCCCCAACAAGGACAAGGGTGGCGCCGATCAGGATGGAGATGGAGACCGGGAAGAAGGCGAAGTGATAGTGGAAGAGGTGAAGCCGAAAAACGAAAAGGTGGACAAGACGAATGTCGTGGACGCCGAGGTCGTGGACGGCGGGCAGGATTCTTAACTTTACACAAGCTCCGAGTAATCGGAGCTTTTACTATTTTTCTTTTGACTCGCTCTGGATATTGAGTTATTTTACAGATAACGATTCTTTATAGCTAAATACGGGGGATAGTTGCCTGATAGCGACTACAGTCCTTTGGGGCTGCTTAGGACAGTTACTGTTTATGTGGACGCGAAAGCGGGAGAAGATTTGTATGCTCACAAGGTTACTCCAAAAGATATTTTGGAAGAGGTGATGCGCATATATCAAGTTGAGAACGGGCTGATGCTAAGATATGATCTTGACCGCGTCAAGGTTAAGCATTGGAAAAGGGATTTCCTTGCGGAAGCGTGGATTTTTTTCTTGAGAACGCTCGCGAAAGTATCTTTTTTCTATCAAGTCTGCAAAAAGGAGCTGGATTTAATTTTGTTTGAAGAAGCGATCTTGCTTCGCGGCGAGGATAGGACAAACGTCAGTCTGTTTTTGAGCGGCCTGATGCTCACCGGTAATGGCTTTGCGCCTATACATAAGGGTAAAGCCGCTGGCAACGGAGTGATGGTTGTGGGGACCGATGACGCGCAATCCATTAACGGGTACGCGCTACCAGTAACTGATTTTAGCCGCCTGGATTATCGCTTGAAGCTGGCCTTGGTTACCGCCCACGAACAAGGGCATTTGTTCGGGCTTTGGCATGCTACCAAGGGGATTATGTATCAAATAGCTAACTCGGACGTTAAATTTGACGAATTATCGCGCGCCATACTGGCTCGCAAGGTTTGAATCGGCTCAAGGCGAGCCGATTTTGTTTTTATGGTATAATTAAGGGTGTTGGACTTAAATTACATAAATCCGATTAGGGAGAATACTCCGCTCATTCTTTCTTCTTTGAAGAAGGGTTTTAATCGGACTAGGGAGCATCTTCTGCACTTTTTATACGGAGATAATTACCTTCTCATAGAAGTCCTGAATCATTACGTGCAAATAACTGTTTTAAAGGCTAGCTTGGAGCGCAGGAAAATTTATATCAAAAAAAATTGGATCCTTCCTGTAGCGGATTTCAACATCTCCGGAATTTTGCGCGAGCTGGAGGCGGGCCTGAAAAAAGTCCGCAAGCTGGAGAGGTATAAGATTATTTTAAGTCTAGATTCTGACTTTGCCACCACGATCCATTCATCGGTTTCTTTAGTCCGTCCGAATCGCAAAGAGACTATTGATGAGGCGGATATTGATAATTTGATTTCCCAGGCCATTTGGAGATTTTTTGACCGCAAGCGATTGAGAGTCGCCAGAAAAATGAATATTGATGACGTGGATGTTCTGCTAAGCGATGTCCGGATCCGCGGCATCAAGCTGGACGGCCACAAGATCGTCAATCCAATCGGCTTCAAAGCGAAATCCGTGGAAATATTTTTCAGCCAGACTTTCATTATTAGGGAGTTGATGCGCGGAATACGCGATCTTTTGCCGAAAGACAATATAGCGCTTATAACCGAATCGGGCACGGCAATGAGCCATGTGCTGAATCGTGTTCTCGAGGAAAACCAATTCTTAGTGGCGAATCTTTTCCCAAACCAAACCTCTGTTTTTTCCGCTTTAAATGGCCGCTTGGCTCATTTAGACAATTTTGGCTGGGGGGAGAATGATTTAGTCCACTTGCTGGCCAGATATTTTCGAGTTGATCCGCCGGTCGCCAGGCAGATAATCCAAAATTATGCCGAGGATAACGCTTCCCAGGTATTTCTTAGAAGGTTTGAAAATATCCTAGTGAAGGAATTGCAATTATTCGCCAACGGGTTGGAGACGCTCGCGAATGACGGCGTGTCTTTGGTGTATGTAAATTCCTTTTTTACCATGCCCCCGATCGTATTTTCCGGGAGATTTCAGAGCCGCTTTGAGAAATCATTGAAACTAGTTCCTTTATCCACAAATCTTATTACTGAAAAGCTGGGATATGATGTACAATTGAAAAAAACGGTCAGGGTAAGGAATCTGTTCTCCTTGCTGTCGGCTTTTTTCGAGATAAATTTCCTGCCGCAGAATGATAAGATGAGCCATTTGGCTAACAGGAGAGTGAGGTGGTTAGTAACATAAAACGATTTCTATCTTTAACAGAATGAAGAAAATTTCAGTTAACAAAAGCGATGAGGTAGCGGTCATCGTTGAGAAAATTATCGATACTCCTGATAACGAGGTTATTTTAAGCATACCCAGGTTTTCTCATCTAGGAGAGTCTTTGAGTAATTTTCACCTCTTGAAACGGGAAGCCGACGCCTTAGATAAAAAAATTTCTATTGAATCAGTTGATGATCATGTCATCGAATTAGCTGAAATGAGCGGCCTGTCAGCAGTTAATCCATTCTTTACTAAGAATAAGCGCCAGTTTTCCGACATAGTCGCCCCAAAAGCAGGCAAGGCCAAGAAAAGAAAGCCGGTAGCAAAAGTTTTCCAGGAAGAGGAAGTTGAAGAAGCGGAGGAGCCGAAGGCGATTGAAGCGGAAGCTGAAAAGCCATTTATCTCTCCGGTGAGCCCGCTCACTATTTTTGGCAAGCTGTCAAAGGGGGAGGAAAAGAAGCCAACGGAAGGAAGACGATTGCCTTTGCCGAAAATTTCTATGCCTAAATTATCTTTGCCAAGCTCTCGCTGGTTGAGTATATTTATCGTTGCCGCCGCTTTGGCTTTGGCCGGCTGGGCGGGAGCCGTAGTTTTGCCGCGGGCCGCGGTTACTATCGTGGCACAGACCAAGGATTGGAATTATAATGATTCCATCAACACCAACACCGGCATAGGTTTAGATGTCGGGAGCATGAGTATTCCGAACCAGATTTTTTCGGAAAGCAAGAATCTTCATCTCAAGTTTCCCGCGACTGGCAGGCGCCAAGTTGAACGGCACGCGACTGGCGTAATTACCGTATACAACAGCTACAGTTCCGATCCGCAGCCATTGGTTGAGCGAACCCGTTTTATAAGTCCGGATGGAAAAATGTATAGGTTAGCTGACGGCATAACCGTGCCGGGAGCCAAAATCATTGAAGGTAAGATCGTGCCTTCTAACATTGACGCGGAAGTTATTGCCGACGAGCCGGGGCCGGAATTTAACATCGGTCCGGTGAAACTATTTACTATCCCCGGATTTAAAGGAACGCCCAAATATCAGTCTTTTTATGGAGAATCTACTGGCGACATGTCCGGAGGCTTTATTGGAGAAGTTGCTTATCCGACTTCCGAAGATATTGCCCAGGCAAGATCTAAAGCTGGGGACGAGCTGGAGGGTGGGCTAAAAGCCGCTTTGCTAACTCAAATTCCCCAAGAGTTCAAAGTACTTGATGGCGCAACAGAGTATGAGGTGCTAGAGCAGGCAATTGATGAAGAGGCGGATGAGAATGGGGAATTTGGGATTTTTACGGAAGCAAAAATGACTGCGGTGGCTTTCAAGGAAGAGGACTTGCAGGAACTGCTAGCTTTAAGAGCGAAAAGAGACAATGGGGAAGATTTTGACATCCGATCTTCGGAGATTGAGTTCGGGCTGGCGAGGGTTGATTTCGGAAAAGGCATCCTGTCTTTCCCGGTGGATTTCAAGGCGGTCCTTGCAAAGCGCATTGATATTGATGATTTACAGTCCAGGATTTTAGGGAAATCAGAAACAGAACTAAAAACCGCGGTCTTTTCCTTGCCCGGCCTGGAAAGCGCGACGATATCCCTATGGCCATTTTGGGTAAAGACCGTGCCAACAAATCCTGACAAGATTAACATTACTGTTGAGTGATATTAGCGGAACCTTCCGGTATAAAATGCGGGAAGGGGTTGGGGAGCTAATCAAGAGATTGACACCGCTGGATATTTCGGATATTATTTAACTCAGTACATCATTCCACGCATTGAGGAACAGCATGCTCACTTCTTTGGTCCTTCTTCTTGTGGGGCTTGGGATGGGTGTCGTTCTGTCTTTGGGCGTATTCTATTGGGTGATCAAGCCCTGGTTTAAAAAGGTTTTTGGGGATCTGATGGATCTTTTGAGATTACTTTTGCCGTTTCTCCCTAAAAAGTAGCCAGCCCTGATTTTATGGCGCGCCGCGTAAATACGCGGCTTTTTTGTTTTTAAAGTTTCCCCGCACCTTTGCGAGATTGCTTTTCAGTACAAATACAGAAAAGAGCCCCGAAGCAGTCAATATGCCACATATCTATTGGGATTATCTAAATCGAAGCCCGTGGAGATTTCTATTTCGCAAAGGTGCGGGGTTGACGAAAAGAATAATTTGTATTAACCTACAGCCAGTATCCATCTTTTGAAAAGGAGAAAAGGAAATGAAGAGAATCTTGGTTGCCGTTACTCTTACTGTTGTTTTCAGCGGCTGCGCCTCCATGCGCGTGAAGTCGCGTCAGCTGCACGTTTCGTTGAATCAGGAACAGAAAGCGAATATCCTGCGTAAACAGATCGGCCTTGTTTTAGAGAATTCTAATTTACGCCTGTCCGCCGTGAAGGCAGCCCCTCAAGAAACTTCCAGGTACGCCGATTTTGGCAATTTACAGCCTGGCGATGATATGTCAGATCTCTCTCGAGAAAATATTCGCGCCGGAGACCTTCTGCTGGCAGTCAACGGCAAAGTTGTTCCGGCAGAAACCGACGTATCCGCGCGCCTTGCTTCTTTGCGGGAAGATGCCCGGCTGGCGTTCTATAGCCCGAAGGATTTTAAAGTCAAAACATACAGTTTCCCAAGCAAGGAATTGCTGGAGCAGCTAGTTTTTAGCCAAATTCCGGTAGAAATCGGTTCCGCAAAGGTTAGTTCGGTCACGGAAGGAAGCTGGGCGGACCGTTCCGGTTTTAAGGCGGGCGATCAGCTGGTTCATGGATTTTTTGCGGACGGCGAGGGATACAAATACTTGCTGCTTTCTTTAGTGCCGGCTTTTAAGAGCAAGGTTTTGTACAAAGGTGACGTGTCATTTGATAATGCGGGAAAAGCCTACGATGTTTTCATAAGAACATTTGCCGATAGGGAGTCGCTCGCCGGCACTGAAAAATATTCTTTGGAAAAAGAATCGTTCTTGAAGCTCTCGGTTATCAGCGGCGATAAATTTAGAATTGATACTATACATCGAAGGAGATTTTTGGGACTAGGCGTCCACTTTAATTGTCCTAGCGATATTAAGTGCGGTAACGTTCCGGCACAGGTTATCCAGGTTTTCCCGAATTCGGAGGCGGAAAGAGCCGGCTTTGAGCCGAAGGACTTGATTGAGGAAATTGACGGTGAGCCGGTAGAAGGATCCTGGCAGGCGATAGAAAGAATACGCGCTGCGCCTGTCGGCCAAGAAATGACTTTCAAGGTTAGAAGAGGGCTTAAGGAAGTAACCATTAAAGCGGCTAAGGGATTAGTGGTTCGGGAATAATATTAATACATCGGCAAAAATGCCGATTTTTCTTTGTTGCATAAGGGGCTGACCCCACACATAACTTAGACTAGCAACTCCAAGAGTTGTTTTGCCTCATGTGGCCTAAGTTATGTGTGGGGTTGACAATTTTAGCCCTATAATGATATACTTTTATATCAGTGACACAGAATCAAGAAAAGGATAAGTCTTCAAAGAAGAACGTTATCAAGGTTGAAGGAATCGTTGAAGAGGCCCTACCGGGTGCTTCTTTTCGTGTTAAGACCTATGATGGGAAATTAGTCTTAGCCCACCTTTCCGGGAAGATGAGGATGTTTTATATTAAAATCCTCCCTGGAGATAAGGTTATTATGGAGATGACTCCTTATGATGATAAAAGAGGAAGGATTGTAAGGAGACTTTAATTATCGTCAGGAACGAATCCCGTTAGAGGCCGCGGTCGCTGGTGGGATTAGAGAGAATAATATTTAATATAATTATTTTGATTGAATTAAGGCATGCCGGGATAACAAAGACCGCGACCTGCCTCTAACGGGATGAAAGTACGAGCATCAGTAAAAAAAATATGCAAAGATTGCCAAGTCGTGCGAAGAAAAAGCAGGGTTTATATTGTTTGCAAAATTAAAAAACATAAACAAAGGCAGGGATAGCAATAAGTTACAAGCAACATGAGAATTTCAGGAATAAATATACCAGATAATAAAAAGGTGGAGGTGTCTCTGACCTATATTTATGGTATCGGCCCAACTTTATCTAAAAGAATCTTAGGCGCGACCAAGATTGATTCGGATAAGCGGGCGAAAGATTTAACCCCGGATGAAGTTAGCAAGATCAAAGAGTTTATAGAAAAAAACTATAAGATTGAAGGAGAGTTGCGCCAGGTTGTCAAACAAAATATCAATCTCCTGAAGGATTTGAAAGCGTATAGGGGGATTCGGCACATGCGAAATTTGCCTGTCAGAGGGCAGAGGACTAAAACTAACTCTCGAACCGTGCGAGGCAACGTAAGAAAGACTGCCGGCAGTGGAAAGAGAAAGGTTGAGCTGAAGTAGCATACTGCAGCGAAACCGAGCATATAAAGCATTATGTGCTTGGTGTCCAAATTAATATATTATTCACATGGGAAAGAAAAAAATAGCACAACAAACTCAAGAGGAGGTATTAAAAGAAAAAGACGCGCTAGAGGCTACTATGGCGAAAGCCTCTAAGGGTTCCGGCAAGAAATTAGGCCGGGGCAATGTTTATATTGGAGCTTCGTATAATAACACTATTATTACGGTAACTGACCAACAGGGAAATACCGTTGCCTGGGCTTCCGCGGGATCTTTGGGCTTTTCCGGACCGAAGAAAGCTACCCCTTTCGCCGCTTCAAAAGTAGTTTCAGCAATTGCCGAGAAACTTAAGAAGACTGGACTCTCGGATGTGGATATTTACGTTAACGGCGTTGGCAGCGGCCGTGATTCCTCCATTCGCTCTTTTGGAAATCAAGGTTTTAATATAACATCAATTAAAGACGTAACTCCGATACCACATAACGGCCCAAGGCCTAAAAAAGTTAGACGAGTTTAAACATGTTTAATACTAGAGAAAAAAAGGAAAGAGCCCTAGGAACCAAGCTTTTCTTAAAAGCTCATCGTTGTAATTCTGCCAAATGCGCCACGGTAAGGCGGCCGCATCGGCCGGGCCTTCATGGGCAAGCCAGGCATTCCTCATCTGAAGTGGGGCAGCAGCTGAATGAGAAGCAGAAGATCAAATTCAGTTACGGAATCAGAGAATCGCAAATGCTTAAAGTGTTTCAAGAGGCATCCAAAAAGAGCGACGTAACCGGTTTGGTGATGATCCAGCTTCTGGAAAGCAGGTTAGATAATGTCTTGTTCCGCTTGGGCTTCGCCCCCTCAAGATCTGTCGGCAGGCAGCTTGCGGGGCATGGGCATGTTACCGTGAATGGCCGCAAAGTATCCGTTCCTTCTTATATCGTTAAAGTAGGCGATAAAATAGGCATTAGAAAAGAATCCAATGATGCCGGCCCTCTGAAAGATCTTTCGGAAAGGCTTAAGAAATATGAAGTTCCGACTTGGCTGAAGCTGGATAAAGATAAGTTGGAAGGAGAGATGGTGGCTTTGCCGCAAGAAGTGGAAGTGCCATTTGACGTCAATATGGTCGTTGACTATTACTCAAAATAAAATTAATTAATATCATTAATAATTAATAAACAATGCAGTTCGCATATTTAAGTGAGTCAGTCACTATTAAAAAGGTCTCCGAAACCGATACCGAGGGGAGATTTGAGATAGAAGGTCTTTACACCGGGTATGGAATTACTATGGGCAATGCCCTTCGCAGGGTTCTGTTTTCTTCATTGCCGGGCGCAGCTGTAACCCAATTTAAGATAAAGGGAGTTCAGCACGAATTTTCAACCATTCCTAATGTTATTGAAGACGTCGTAGAGATCGGCCTTAATTTGAAAAAAGTCCGATTTCGAGCCCATACCGACGAGCCTCAAACTTTAACATTGAAAGTTAAGGGGGAAAGGGCTGTTACTGCCGCCGATATTGAATCCAATGCGGAGGTTGAGGTTATTAATCCAGGCGCGCACATTGCCAATCTAAGCAGCAAGTCCGCGGAGCTGGAAATGGAGCTTACCGTGGAAAGAGGCTTGGGATACGTGCCGGTTGAAGCTAGAAAGTCGGATAAGCTCCCTATCGGCACGATGGCCATAGACGCGTCTTTCTCCCCGGTAGTCAAGGCCAATTTTTCAGTGGAAAATATGCGTGTCGGAGACAGAACCGATTATAACCGCTTAATCATTACTTTGGCGACTGATGGCAGTATTACCCCGTCTTCCGCGCTGCATAAAGCGGCTAACATCTTGAAAGACCACTTTGACAAGGTTTCCAGCGTTGAAGTCAAGGAAGTAGAAGAAAAGGAGCCTGCGGCGCCAAAAAAACCAGCTGCTAAGAAAAAGGCCGCGACCAAAACAGCTAAAAAATCTAAGAAAAAATAATGCGCAAGTTTGGAAGGATCCGAGGTAGGCGAAAATCTTTCACCAAAACCTTGGCTAATAACTTAATACTGAAAGAACGCATCCAGACCACAGAGGCAAGAGCGAAGGAGCTCCGCCCGAAAGTGGAAAAATTGGTTACCTTAGCGAAAAAGCAGAATTTAGCCAGCTTGCGGCTTTTGTTGTCTCGGCTGCCGAAGGATTCCGCTTCCAAGCTTTACTATGATATTGCTCCGAGGTATAAAGACCGAGCTGGCGGATATTTGCGCATCCTCAAGACTGCGGAACGGCGCAAAAGAGACGCAGCCAGGCAGGCAGTTATAGAATTCGTTTAATTTTTATAAAGACATGGCAGAATATAAATTTGACGCAAAAAATAAAAAATTGGGACGATTGGCTTCGGATATAGCTTTAGTTTTGCAGGGCAAAAAGAGCCCTCGTTACGCGCCAAATCTTGAAGGAAGCGACACGGTAGTGGTTGAAAACGTCAAAGATTTGGTTTTTACCGGGGATAAGCTTGAAGGAAAGAAATATTATCGCCATACCGGCTACATGGGCCACCTGAAATCCGCGACGCTGAAAGAGCGTTTTGTAAAAAGCCCGGAGAAAGTGTTAAGGCATGCCGTAGAACGTATGCTCCCGAAAAATTTCCTGCAGGCAAAGCGCATTAAAAGATTGATCATCAAATAATTATGGTTAAAAAAGAAGCAAAAACTAAAAAAACAGCAGCGAAACCGGCAAAGAGCGCGCAGAAGGAAGAACCGAGAGACACTAAACAGTCCAGATATTATGAAGCTAAGGGCGGAAGAAAGACCGCGGTTGCCCGAGTCCGCTTGTTTACAAGCGCCCAGGGAGATATCGTAGTCAACGGCAAAGATTTCAAAGATTACTTCCGAGATACGCATCTGCAGAACGAAGTGCTCAAGCCTTTGGAAACTATGAATGTCAGGGATAAACTTGGCGCTACGGTAAAAGTAGCCGGAGGCGGGCTTAGGGGCCAGGCGGAGGCGGTAAGGCACGGCATAGCTAGGGCTTTGACCATTTTTAATGAGGATTTCAGAAAAAGGCTAAGACGTTCCGGATTCCTAACTCGCGATGCCAGAATGGTTGAGCGAAAGAAATACGGATTAAGAAAAGCAAGGAGGGCGCCCCAATGGGCAAAGAGATAAAGATGCAGAGAACATAAAACGAGACAAACTTATTGTTGGTCTCGTTTTATATTTGAGGAGCTTGATTATGACCTGGATTACTGACAAAAGAATAATAATTTTGATTGCTTTGCTTCTTATCGCCGCGCAATTCGTCTGGCATCAGGCGCTAGTTGGCATGGAAGAAGCGCTTTGGTGGTTTGATGAGGTTTTGCATTTTTTTGGCGGATGGCTAGTAGCCGCCTTATTTTTATCTTTTTTTGAAGGCCAAGAAGGCAGCCGAATATTATCCGAACATAAGTTTGTACTCCTAGTCATCGTATTATCCTTCACGGCTTTAATCGGCGTAATGTGGGAATTTTACGAATATTTGATCAATTATTTTCTGCAGGCCTTTGAAATGACCTTGGATGATACCTTGTCTGATCTCCTTATGGATTTGCTGGGCGGATTATCCGCCGGCTGGCTTTATTTTTTGATTAAAAACCGTCCCTTACCCAAGAGCTAGTTTATATAAGCTGCCTCCTTTAAGAAGGTAGAGAGTGTTAGAGCTCGCGCGGTATTGATATTGAGAGTTTTCCAGATCAATAACTTGGAAGTTAATAGGGGGGAGGTTATTTGCTTCTAAAAGATACAGAGTGGACGGATATTTGATAAATAGATAGGCGGAATTTGCATGCCAGGAAATAGAATTTTTCTTGAGAGATCCGATACGGAAATTGGCCGGCCCTTGCCAACTGTTTTTTAGCCCTTCAACCGGCTCATTGAGCGGATAGACGGTTAACTCCTGATTTGAGTTAACCGAGGCTATTTTTTTGCTATTGGGCGAGAATAATGAATAAGCGGCATTCTCTGATATTTTAGAGGCGGTTAAAGACTTTCGGTCGAAGACATAGAGCGCTCCGGAGTTTTCCAAAATGGACAAATAATATCCGGACGGAGATACTTGGATTTTTCTAATGCCGTCAAAAACTTGCTCTGTTAAAAGGCTATTGGAGTGGATAGTCAGGTTATAGGCAAAAATTTGCCCGGTTTTCTCATAAAATAATTCGTTGTTTTGGGTTGAGAATGTATTAACGGCTCCCGCTTCAATTAGTGATAAAGTTAGCTTTTGAGCGTCTAAAATATGCAGTCCATCGCTGGCTAACACAATAAATTTATTATCTTGCGCAGGATGGAAATCTATGTCCAAAATTTGTCCGTCTCCGGCTTTGTTTAAATTATCAAAGACCAGTTTCAGATTTAACGCGCTGGTCGGTTTTTCCAGGTCTATGAAGAAATAGTTGCCATCTTGTTTAGTGATAACTGCTGTTCCAGAATTTGACCATTTCCAAACCTCCGCGCCTAAAATTCTATGGGACTGGAATTCCAATCTCCCATTTTTTAGAACGATTATATTTTTCGGACCGATCCAAAAGTTAGTAACTTCTTCGTTAATTGGATCTCCTAAATCCAACTTTTCCGGCAATAATACGACTGAGGGAACCTCTGTCACCAAAGAAGGATACACCTGGATCTCTTTAGTCCATGGCTGATAGCCCTCTTTCATAACCTTTACCGTGTATGTCTTGGGAAAGAGGTTGGCAATTAAAGTGCCGGATTTTAAAAAACTTGGGCTGAAGTCAAACGTATTTTTATCAATCGCGATGGTCGCGCCCTCCGGAGTTATGTTTAAAAAAAGCGCGCCGAGCTTGTTTATTTCAAAGGTTTCTAGGTCAAATCGCCAGCCGCTGGAATAAAAAATTGATACCGCGCCTATTAGTATGAAGAGCGCCGCGAAAAGATAAAAAATTATTCTTCTTGTTCTTAGAGTCATAGATCTGGATTCTGTTCTTCAATACTTTACAACTTTTTTAACCAAACGTAAAGAGATTGGAAAGTGGCAGTGGAATTGAGGTATTATTTAATTAATGAAATTCATCATTAATGGCGGAGCGCCGCTGCGGGGAGATATTGAGGTAGGCGGATTTAAGAATTCGGCAACCCCGATTATCGCGGCCACTCTGCTGACCAGCCGAACATGCGTACTGAAAAATATCCCAAGAATCGGCGATGTTTTAAAAATTCTGGAAATTCTAAAGAGTATGGGGTCAAGGCAGCGTTGGCTGTCTGAACATGTTATTGAGATTGACAATAAGGATCTTGATCCGGAGAAATTGGACCAGGAATTGATGGGGCAAATCCGCTCCTCAATATTGCTGATTGGGCCCATGCTTGCCCGCTTTGGGAAAATTTCGTTCGTGATGCCGGGCGGATGCAATATCGGCGCGCGTCCAATTGACACTCATTTGGAGGCTTTTGCCGAGCTGGGCGCGGGCGTAAATTTTGATTCCGATTCCGGAGTTTACCTGATGCAGCTGGGGAAAGTAAAACTGCCGAGCATCACCCTCAAGGAGTTAAGCGTTACGGCTACGGAGAATCTTTTAATGCTCGGATTCGCTCACCCTTTTAAAATTAAGCTGGCAGCTATTGAGCCGCATGTCTGGGATTTAATCGGGTTTTTAAGAGAGTTAGGAACGGTTGTAGAGAATACTGCCAGCCATGAATTCTCAATTTCCCCTGGTAATCGCGAAGCCGCCGGTCTTATTGAGTACGAAATTATCAATGATCCGATAGAGGCCGGGACTTTTGCCATTTTGAGCGCGGCTACTAAAAGCAATCTGAATATCGTCGGAGCGGAAGAATCACACCTAGACTCTTTTTTACAGAAATTGAAAGAATTCGGCGTCGTTTTTAGTTTTAAGGGCGATGTCTTGATAGTTAACGGACAAAAATCTTCACTGCGGGCGGCTAAAGTTAAGACTATGCCGCACCCTGGGTTGCCGACTGATCTGCAGGCGCCGTTCGGAATACTAGCGACTCAAGCCCAAGGAGGTTCTTTAATTTTTGACACTATGTACGAAAATAGATTAAAATATATTGATGAACTCAAAAAAATGGGCGCGGACGCGGTTATCTTAGATCCGCACCGAGCGCTCATTTCCGGCCCGACACAGCTTCATGGCGCAAAGATAGGAAGTTTAGATCTGCGCGCCGGCGCTACTTTGGTTATTGCGGCCTTGGTCGCTAAAGGCGAATCGGAGCTGGATAATATTGAGCAAATTGACCGCGGGTACGAAAAATTAGATGAGCGCCTAAGGGCAATAGGGGCCGATATTTTAAGAAAATAATAGGATATGTTTACTAGAAAAATAGGAATAGATCTCGGGACCGCGAATACCATCGTTTTTGTTCCGGGCAAAGGTTTCATTATCAACGAGCCGACTATCGTTGCTTTGAGTTTGCCGGATAATGGCGTTCTGGCTGTCGGCAGAGAAGCTAAGGACATGATCGGCAGAACGCCTGATGATATTGCCGCTTACAGGCCTCTGCGAGAGGGCGTCATTGCCGACTATTACATAACCAAGGCAATGTTAAAGTACTTTATTGCCAAAGCTACCGGTTCGTTTAATATAATCCGGCCGGACGTAGTGATTTCCGCTCCCGCGGGGATTACTCCAACCGAGCGCAGAGCGATAATGAATGCCGCGAAAGAAGCCGGCGCGAAAGAAGCTTATATAGTCAAAGAGCCGCTTTTAGCCGCTCTTGGCGCCGGCATTCCGATCAACTCTTATTCCGGCAATATGATTATTAATATTGGAGGCGGGACCGCTGAAGTAGCCGTTATTTCCCTTGGCGGAATTGTCGCCTGGTCAAGTTTGAGGGTTGCCGGCAATAAATTTGACCAAGCGATTATGGATTATATTAAGAAAAAATACTCGCTCCATATCGGAGAGCAAACTGCTGAATTAATAAAATTGGAAGTCGGGTCCGCGCTTCCATCCAAAGAAAAGTTAGAGATCCAAATTCGCGGACGGGATATGGTTTCCGGCCTGCCGAAAGATATAGTTGTGAATTCTAATGAAATTTCCGAGGCGCTTAATCAGCACTTGATTGACATTGCTGCTTCAGTAAAAAGCGTTTTCAACGAAACTCCGCCGGAATTAGTCGCTGATATCATGGAAAAGGGGATTATCGTTTCCGGGGGCGGAGCGCAATTGCGCTACATTGACGAATTCTTCAAGCGAATGACTGGCGTGGAAACTTATATTGCCGAAGAGCCGCTATTTTGCGTAGCCAAAGGCGCCGGCATTATCTTGAGCCATCTGGATGTCTACAAGAGAACTCTTCTGAATAAGAGATAATGATAATTGGCCATTCTCATCTGGTAAAAGATTTCAAAAAGCTGGTTAAGAATAACCATTTAGCCCATGGCTACATTTTTTTCGGCGAGCCGGAGGTGGGGAAATTTTATTTTGCGGAGCATTTTGCTAATTTTCTGGAAACAGGGGAGTTTGAATTATCCAAAAAACCGCTTCAAGATTCTTTATTGCTGGAAGATGCTACTGGCATTGATGCCATGCGGGAATTGAAAAATTTCTTATGGCAGAAACCGGTTATTTCCTCCCGCCGGCTGGTAGTAATTGATAATGCCGGCGACCTTACTACGCAGGCGCAGAACGCGATCTTAAAGATTACTGAAGAGCCGCCGGAAAGGGCAACTTTGATTTTAGTAGTTCATCAGCCGGAAACTTTGATAAGCCCTCTTCAGTCCCGTTTGCAAAAAATCCATTTTGGCAGGTTAGCAGATAGCGAAATGGAAAAAGTAACAAGCAACATGAAAGCGGTCTCTTCAGCATATGGGCGCCCTGGGAGGGCGATGCGGCTAGTTTCCGATGAGTTGACCGAAGAGGCAGTCGGTTACGCGGACAAGTTTTTAAAATTGCCAGGGCCGGGAAGATCCAAGCTGATTAAGGATTTGATAGATCAGGAAAAGAAGATCCCTGGCTTACTGGACCTATTTTTTGAGGAGTTAGTTATAAGCTTGCGGGCGGAGCCAGTAAAAAATAAAGACGTATTAAAAGGGGTTTTGCATAGATTATTTTTGATAAAGAGTTATAATACTAATAAACGATTGCAATTAGAAGCTATACAATAAATGGACAAAGCATTTTTTCTAATAATTTTATTGATCCTAGCCGGTATTTTGGTCTATTTTCTTCCCTTGGTTTGCAGGGTTTAAATTAACTAACGGCTAATGGTCTACAATATATGGATATAAAGCAATTTGAAGGAAAACTAAAGTCAGTAGCCGAATCGTTAAAGAGCGAATTTCAGACGATTCGCGGCGGCCGGCCTTCTCCTCGGATGGTGGAAGATATTAAAGTTGATTATTACGGCCAGCAGATGCCGGTAAAAGCGCTTGGCTCTATATCGGTCATTCCGCCGAAAGAAATTCAAATCAGCGTTTGGGATCAGGGGGCGGTGAGCGCGGTAGCAAAAGGGATTGAGTCCTCGTCTTTGAATGTGGCGGCTAACGTTGAAGGTAATATGATCAGGATAAATCTTCCCCCGCTTACAGACGAGCGAAAAAGAGAATTTGAAAAAGTTTTGAGAAAGATGACCGAAGAGGCAAGAATCCGCGTGCGGGGCGCCAGGGAAGAAGCCAACAAAGAAGTA
Organism: Candidatus Paceibacter sp.; assembly: GCA_020724845.1. Classification (GTDB taxonomy): domain Bacteria; phylum Patescibacteriota; class Minisyncoccia; order UBA6257; family 02-FULL-45-10c; genus DYGE01. Next base: position 131,062 of record DYGE01000001.1, on the reverse strand, counting down.
AAGAAACAGGAAGAGGGAGGCAAACTCTCGGAAGACGCGGCTTTCAAAGAAAAAGAAAAAATTCAGGAGTCAGTTGATAAAACTAATAAAGAAATTGAATCTTTGTTAGAGAACAAGCTTAGAGAGATTATGGAATAGAAAAATGCCCGAAAGGGCATTTTGAAATTTAAGGGTAGTGAATCTGGGCAATTTTCTTTTCTTCGCCATCAAGATATTGGGCTAAAATTAGCTTGCCGTCCGGAACAGTAATAGTAGTTGTTGAGATAACGGCCGGGCTCTTCAATACTTGATCAACGCCGTTTAGATCTTTGTAAAAAATGAACAGGACTTCATCCAATTCCATCGGGATAGTTGCGGTGATTACCGGGTGGTCGCCTAGGACCCTACTTGGTCCGATATAGCCAAGGTGGATCATTCTTCTGTCGCAGGTTATTCTCCCGACGGGAATTTTGGCAAGACGCTCTTCGCCTTTCTTGTCGTATTTAAGATACGCGTAGATATTTTTGCCTATCACCGGAAGCCCGGAAAGCCAGTTTGGAGGCTGGTTGCTGGATTCGGCCATCCTACTCTCCGCTTTCAAGTTTCTTGATTTGGATATATTAGCAGATTTTTACCATTTTAGCAATAGGAGGGCCGTAGGGATTTTTCACGCAAAAAATAGTATTATTAGAAGTAATGCTGGAGATCTTGTCAGTCATCTTAATATTCTTTGGCCTTTCGGCTCTGATAATCATCCATGAGGCGGGGCATTTTTTTGCTGCCAAGTGGGGCGGTTTGCTAGTGGAAGAGTTCGGCTTCGGACTGCCGCCAAGAATTTTTGGGAAAAAAATCGGGGAAACTTTATATAGCATCAATTGGCTTCCTTTCGGCGGATTCGTAAAGATTTACGGCGAGCGTCCGCCAGCCGGCGGAGATGAATCCGCGGGCGTGGATTCATCGCGCAGTTTTAGCCATCAAGGCATTTTAAAACGGGCAGTAATAATTGCCGCAGGCGTGCTGATGAATTTCGCGCTTGGCTGGTTGCTGATATCGGCAGTCTTTATGATTGGGATTCCGCAATCAGTATTGATTACCGCTGTTGCCGAGGATAGCATAGCGGAATCCGCGGGGATCCAATCCGGCGACCAGTTGGTTGATTTTCAGACCGTTCCGGCTTTGCTTGAATTTGTTGATGCTAATAAAGGCAATGAAGTTATGTTAAATGTCAGGCGGGAAACTGAAGATCTTAAAATTACGGTTACGCCGCGCGTGGATGTGCCTGAAGGCGAGGGAAACTTAGGAATTTTTATAGTTGAATCCGGATTGCCGAAGCTTGGGCTTCTGGAAAGCATCTGGCAAGGATTCTTAACTTCTGTCAGGATGCTTGGATTGATTTTCGCCGGCCTAGCCGATCTTGTTATCGGATTATTTACTGATTTCAGCGTTTTGGAGCGTTTTGTCGGGCCGGTCGGGATTGTGAATGTGGCTGTTCAAACTACCAAACTTGGAGTTGCGCATTTCATTCAGCTCCTTGCCATTATTTCCCTTAATTTGGCGGTATTTAACGTTATTCCAATACCCGCTTTAGACGGAGGCCGGCTGCTGTTCTTGCTGATCGAAAAAGTTAAAGGCAGGCCGCTGGATGTTAGAACTGAAATGGTAGCTAATGGTTTGGGATTCGCTTTTCTGCTGCTATTGATTCTTGCGATAACTGTGAAGGATATATTAACATTACTGTGATAATATTACTCTATGCTGCAATCTAAACTATTCTCAAAAACTACTAAAAACTCTCCAGAAGGGGAAGAGGCTAGAAACGCCCAGCTTTTAATAAAGGGGGGATTTGTGTTCAAAAATTCCGCGGGCATATATTCATTCCTGCCTCTTGGGTGGAAAGTCGCTCAGAAAGTGATGGATATCATAAGAGAAGAAATGAACGCGATTGGCGGCCAGGAAATGTTTATGCCGGCATTGATAGAAAAGAAATACATGGAGCCGACCAGCCGATGGAATCTGGATGTCGGATTTTTCGCAAAGGGCTTGAGAGATAAAGAGCCGCATTTTGTGCTGGGCTGGTCGCACGAAGAAGTTCTAACCGCTATTGCTTCCAAGCATGTGCATTCCTACAAAGATCTTCCTTTTGCCGCGTATCAGATCCAAACTAAGTTCAGAAATGAGGCTCGGGCAAAATCAGGCCTTCTGCGGGGGAGAGAATTTATGATGAAAGATCTCTATAGTTTTCACGCGACCGAAAGCGATCTGGAGTCATATTACGAAAGGGCAAAAGAGGCATATTTTAAAGTGTTCGAAAGATGCGGTTTGAAATCGTTTTATACTCTCGCCGGCGGAGGAGTATTTACTGATAAATTTACCCATGAATTCCAAGTTCTTTCAGATGTGGGAGAGGATACAATCTTTCTATGCGAAGAATGCGGGTACGCGGAGAACGAAGAAATATCAAAGCTCAAGGGAGGAGACGCTTGCCCCAAGTGCTCCGGGGCGATAGCTATGAAAAAATCTATTGAAGTCGGCAATATTTTTAATCAAGGCACAAAATACTCTGAAAGTTTAGGCCTTTATTTTACTGATGAGAAAGGAGAAAAGCATCCGGTCATCATGGGGGCGTACGGCATAGGCGTAAGCAGATTAATGGCCACCATTGTAGAAGTGCATAATGATGAAAAAGGCATATTATGGCCCGAGAGCGTCGCACCTTTTAAAGTCCATCTTGTATCCCTTGGAGATTCTGGAGAAGTAACCGAAGCGGCGAGCAAGGTATATGAGAGTCTGGTTAGACATTTTGGGGAATTCGAGGTATTATATGACGAAAGAAAGGCATCAGCCGGAGAGAAGCTTAATGACTCGGATTTATTGGGAATTCCATGGCGTGTGGTGGTCAGTGAGAAAACGCTGGCAGCCAAGAAAGTGGAACTCAAGCGCCGATCAGAAGGCGAGTCGCAACTGGTTAATGAGGAAGAATTTTTTAGAGCGGTAGCTAATAATGTAAACTTAAAAAAATAACGCGACTGTTTATCATGGAAAATCCTGAAAAAAGGCCGGCAATATTGGAAGAATTTGAAAAATTAGCGGAAGAGAAACTTGGAGAGCTAAAGCGAAAGCATGGAAGACGGGTAGGGAAAGAAGAATCAAGGATAGTTTCTACGGAGGACTTATCGAAATACGCTGAAGAAGTTAATAAAAGACAGGAGTGGGGAGGGTCATTAGAACCCAAGCAGCGAACTGCCGAGGAGATTGTTAGAGAATTTGAGAGAGAATACTTGCTAGGCGAGAGATTGAAATCACAAGACCGCCTTGCTAAAGCTCTAGAAAATCAATCCCAGGAAGAATTCAAATCCGCCCTTGAAGATGCCCTTGAGGATTTAAAGAAAAAGCGATCTCCGGAAGACTACAAAGAGGCCTTGGAAGAAGCTTTAAGGGTTTTCGAAAGGTTCCAATCCAAGAAGAGCCGGGGTATAATGACTGCCGAAGAAGAAACTCCAGAAGAAATTGAAAAGAGTTTACAGCAAGAATACGAGGATTATTCACAAGGCGAATAAATTTTATATGAAATTTTTTAATTATTTTTCAAAAGGTATAGGAGTTGATTTAGGCACGGCGAATTCTTTGGTTTACGTCGCGGGGCGCGGAATAGTTATTAATGAACCATCAGTCGCGGCTGTGAACAGCAAAACCGGACAGATTCTGGCAGTCGGGGATGAGGCTAAGAAAATGGTTGGCAGGACCCCGGCGCATATTAATATCATCCGCCCTCTTATAAATGGCGTTATTTCTGATTTTGAAATGACGCAAGAGATGCTGAAGCATTTCTTTAGGAAAATTGGAGCTTCTAATAGCTTTTTGACTTATAATCGGGCAGTTATCGGAGTGCCAAGCAACCTGACCGAAGTGGAAAGAAAGTCAGTAGAGGACGCGGTGATTGGGGCCGGGGCTAATAAGGCCTATGTGGTGGAAGAGCCGCTGGCGGCCGCTATCGGAGCCCGCCTTCCGATTGATGAGCCGACTGCCAGCGCGATAGTGGATATCGGCGGAGGCACGACTGAAATAGCCGTTATTTCAATGGGCGGCATTGTCACATCTGAAAGCTTAAAGATTGCCGGCGACCGCCTAAATAACGATATAATTCGATTTGTGCGGGAAGAGTATAAGCTCGCGATTGGCGAACCGACTGCTGAAGAATTGAAAATGGTAATTGGAACGGCTATGCCGATCGATCAAAAATTGGAATTGGCTATTCGGGGAAGAGATATGGCGACCGGCTTGCCTAAAGAGGTTGTGCTTAAAGATAGCCATGTCCGCGCGGCTATGAGCCGTTCACTGAAAGAAATGGTTGAATCTATCAGGCAGGTTATTGAAGCCACGCCGCCGGAATTGGTAGGCGATATTCTGAAGAATGGAGTTCAGCTCTGCGGCGGCGGAAGCTTATTGAAGGGTTTAGACAAATTATTTGAAAAGGAATTTATGGTTCCTGTGAAAGTGATTGATGATCCATTGACCGCGGTTGTGAGGGGCGCTGGAATAGCGGTAGAGCAATTTGATAAGTACTATCAGGTGGTAAATAATCCGATGCGGCCTAAAGACATAAAGATTTAAACTGATTTTACCAAAACCAAGAAGATGTCCTTTCTTTAGACTCGGGCTGCGCGGTGGGGACAAAGTGTCATAACCAGAAAGTATCCTCTTACCGTCCCAGATTCTCACCCCGACCCCCGTCTCGGACACCTCCAGGTTTCCGACGACCGCTATGCTATAGCATAGCGGCCTGCCTTCCAACACGGGGTGATAACTCCGCCTACGTCTCACCCTGATTTTCGTCCGCCAGCTGGCGGACGAACCGAGCAAATCAGGATTCCGTCAGTTGCCGCACAGAGGATACTTTCTGGTTATGTTTAGCAGATGGAGGCGGTCTAAAGAAAGGACATCTTCTTGGTTTTACAACCTCCTCTTTCAATAGGGCTTTTTTTATATTAAAATTTGGTCATGCACAAGCCAAAGGAAGAATTTGATCTGGAGCACGCCATTCTTGAGGAAAGAGGCAATGGCCTGGAAACTTTGGAGCTTCCGCTTTCCAGGAAAACTTTTTTCCTTTTGGTCTTTTTCGCGATATTAGCCGGCGCCGCGGTGTTTGCCAGAATTGCCCATATCACTTATCTAAAAGGCGATTTTTATGAAGCGAGGTCGGCGATGAACGTTGAACAGCCAATTACCATACCGGCAGTCAGAGGAATTATTTATGATCGCCACGGAAAGCAATTAGTTGAGAATGAATCCGCTTACAGATTAGTGCTGAATTCCGGTTTGGCAAAAAGGAATTCAGTTAATCTGGACGCTCTTTTAGCGGAAGTTAGCGTTATATTAAAAGTTGAGCAAGCGGAATTGAGAGAGTTAGTGGAGAAAGCCAATCTGGAAAAGAGCGCTCTTATCACCTTGGCCAGAAATATATCTCCCGACCAAGTTGAGGCAGTGGAAGATCTTAATGACTCTGTCTTGGAAGTGCACGATGACTATCGGCGGCACTATCTTAACGGACCGGCATTTTCACATGTTCTTGGGTATACCGGGCTTGCGAAGTTTAATGACGTAAGCGGCAAAGCCGGTCTGGAAAGATATTATGATTCCGTGCTGGCCGGCAGTGATGGCGTTCGTTTGGTTTACAGAAACGCCCGTTTGGATATTTTGGACGAGAAATTGCTTGAAGCTCCGGAAAACGGTGAGCATATTCAAACGACAATTGATAGCGGCCTGCAAGAATATTTTTATGACAGCTTGCAGCAGGCCCTCTGGCGGCTGGAGAGGACTGCGGCGGTTGGGATAGCGCTGGACCCTAGGAATGGCGAAGTTTTGGCGCTGGTTTCATTGCCGGCGTTTGATAGCAATGCTTTTACCGAAGCCGATCGTTCCAGCGACAGGGCGAATCTGCTTAATTCATTTTCTAATCCTCTTTTTAATCGGGCAATTTCCGGAGCTTATGCTCCCGGATCCACTATAAAGCCATTGGTGGCTTTGGCCGCGCTTTCGGAGAATCTCATCGATAGTAAAAAGGAGATATATTCCAAAGGATACATTGAGATACCTAATCCATATTTTCCGGACCAGCCGAGCAGATTTTTAGACTGGAAGCCGCACGGCTGGGTGGATCTTCGTTCCGCGTTAGCGAGATCCAGCAACGTTTATTTCTATGCCGTTGGAGGAGGTTTCGAGGAAGTTTCCGGTTTAGGCATAGACAAATTGAAAGAGTATTGGAAGGAATTTGGTTTTGGCTCTAAAACCGGGATAGATTTAGACGGCGAACAGGCTGGTTTTTTGCCGGATCCGGAAATCAAAGAAGAAGTCAAAAATGATATCTGGCGCCTCGGCGACACATACAATGTATCCATTGGCCAGGGCGATTTGCTGGTGACTCCGATTCAGCTTTTAAATTACATCACTGTAATTGCGAACGGCGGAATGCTCTATACTCCTCATTTGGTTAAAGGCGTAGTAGATGGCGAGGGGAACTTAGTAAAAGAACGGGAGCCGGAAATAAGCATGAATTTTTCTTATTTGGGAGATGCTATAAAAGAGGTGCAGGAGGGCATGAAAGACGCGGTTTCTGAATATTACGGCACGGCGCATTTACTCGCTAATCTGCCGGTAACTTCCGCGGCTAAAACCGGAAGCGCCCAAATTGCCAACAATACCAAAACAAACGCTTTCTTTGTGGGGTACGCGCCGGCGGAGAATCCGGAAATAGCGATCCTGGTTTTAATTGAGGACGCGAAAGAAGGAAGCTTAAACGCGGTGCCGGTGGGGAAAGACGTCATTGAGTGGTATTATTATAATCGACTTATCAATGACGAATGAGCTTTGGACAATTATAATTTCAGCTTCTCCGATTGTGGAGCTTCGAGGAGCAATTCCAATCGCGATTGGAGCCTTTCAGTTTTCTCCGCTTAAAGCGTATGCGTTGAGCGTGCTTGGAAATTTGCTCCCCATTGCGCCAGTTCTTTTAGGCCTCCGCTTTTTTTCAGAATATTTAATGCATCACAACTATTACGCGCACCAGTTTTTGACTTGGCTTTTTGAAAAGACCAGGCGGGAGCATACTAGGAAGTTTGAGGTCTGGGGCTCGCTGGCGCTTTTTCTCTTTACCGCGATTCCGCTTCCGCTTACCGGCGCCTGGAGCGCGTCCGTCGCCGCGTTCGTGTTCGGGGTGGACTTCGGCAAAGCGGTGACATTCATCTCGCTTGGAGTGCTCACCGCAGGTGTGATTGTGCTTGCGCTTACGACTGGAGTAGGGAATTTTCTTATTTAGAAATTTCTATTTGACTTCAAGGAGATGATCTGATATTTATAACGTAGCGTCGTTTTACAACTAGGCTCAAATGGCCTACGACCTGCACATCACGGTTGATCCGAAAACTTTGGATACGTCGCTTTTAGGGAAAGAATGGAAAGCGCTTGATATCTATAACGTACAGGGAATTCCCCATTTTATTATTTCCAAAAAACATGAGGCGGATTATCCGGAACACGAGTTGAATGCGATGGTGGATAAGCTAAAAAGCGGCGGAGCAAGAGTTAGGAGAAGAAAAATTGAGCTTGTTTTTTCCGACCTTGCTGCTGCGCGGGAAGCGATGAGAAAAACTACCGTAGGCATTGTAGAAATTCATTACAAGTACGAAAAGCGAGGCGCCTTCGCGGTGAGCGCGGAGCAGAGAAGAGAACTTGATGAGAAGAAAATCGCGCTCTCCTTTAACAGATCTTCCGGTAGAGTTATTGTGTCGGCAAGATTTGAGAATTTACAGGCGTATGAGCGGGCGATGACCAGCGATCCATTGCCTCCTTATCTTGAAGATGTGGAGCGCGAGGTAGTCGTGCTGGACAGCAATAACGCGCTTGATTCATTCTGGCCGCTTCGGACTTTACAAGATCCTCCGCTTACGTTTGAGATGTTCCCAGAGTGGATACTTCAACACCCCCGATAATCATCGGGGATTTTTTATGATAAAATAAGCGTATGTCAAAACTTTTAGTTTTTAATTGGAAAATGAACCCGGCGACTTTGGAAGAAGCCATTTCTTTAGCCAAGGCCAGTGATCAGGAGAATATCGTTATTGCCCCGCCCTTTGTTTTTATAGAGGAAGTTGCGAAAGTTCTGAAAAAGGCGCGCTTGGGAGCGCAGGATGTGTTCTGGGAGAATCCGCCAGCCGGCGGAGGAGCTTTTACCGGCGAGGTATCCGCTCAAGAGCTAAAAAATCTATGCGTTGAGTATGTGATTGTCGGCCATTCAGAGCGGCGGCACAAACTTGGAGAAACTGATGAAATAGTGGCAAAAAAATTAAAAGCAGCTACTGACACTGGCTTGGTTCCAATCTTGTGCATTGGCGAAACCGAAGAGGAAAAAAATGCCGGCAAACGAGAGGCGGTTTTAGAAAGGCAGCTCAAAACCGCGCTCTCTGACTTACAACTTACAACCAATAACTTACAACCTTTTGTAGCTTACGAGCCCGTCTGGGCCATCGGCACCGGCAACCCCGAAACTCCTGAATCCGCTCTTGCAACAATAAAATTTATAAAAGAACTCCTTAAAAACTTTCGGATTTCGGATTTCGGATTTCGAGTTTCTGTTCTATATGGCGGCTCTGTGAATTCCCAAAACCTGCAAGATTATATAAAATATAAAGAGGTGGATGGCGCCCTTGTCGGAGGGGCTAGTCTGCAGGAAGAAGAAATTAAAAAAATAATTAAACTCATTTAAACGTATGGCGTATGACGCGAAGCATTGGTTTTGGTCGTTATTAAATTTAACTTTAGTGGTCGCGGTATTATTAGGCGCGGTGGCTTTGAAGGCATTGTACAGATATCAGGGTTCTTCGTATCCATCTAGAACGATCAATGTGAGCGCGACAGGTGAAGCGGTGGCCGTTCCGGACATAGCGCAATTTTCATTTTCGGTCGTGACCGAAGGCGAGAGCCCGGAAGATGTGGCAAGGGAAAATACGCTGATCATGAACGCGGCGATTGATTTCGTAAAAAAACAGGGAGTAGAGGACGAGGACATAAAAACTTCCGGCTACAATCTGGCTCCAAGGTACGAATATGACAGGAATAGGAGGCAAAGTTTTATCACTGGATACACTCTCACCCAGACAGTTTCGGTTAAGATTAGAGATTTTGCCAAGATAGGCGAGATACTCGGAGCATTGCCTGGTTTTGGAATTAACCAAGTCAGCTCTTTAAGCTTTGATATTGATGATCCTGATAAGCTGTTGAATGAAGCCAGGGAAGAGGCCTTTAATAAGGCCAGGGAAAAAGCGGAAACGATGGCCGAACAGAACGGGGTCAAGATTAAAAGAGTAGTGACTTTCTTTGAGAGTCAAGGAGGATATCCTCCGATTCCGGTTTATCGAGAGGCGGCATTTGGAATGGGTGGAGATTTCGCGACAGCTCCTGCCCCGAGCGTGGAGCCGGGAAGCCAGGAATTGACTGTGAACGTGAGTGTTACCTATGAAATCAGATAGGGTTGAACTGATAACTTCTGATAATAAGAAAATAGCAGCAGATTTGTATCCGGTTGAAAAACCGGAAGGGTGGCTGCTATTTTCACATATGATGCCCGCTACGAAAGAATCTTGGCGGAATCTTGCTATTGAATTGCAGTCCTATGGGTACGAGGGTCTAGCTATTGATTTAAGGGGACATGGCGAATCCGAAGGCGGTCCTGGTGGATTTAAAAATTTTGGCGACGCAGAACATCAAGCTAGCATCCAAGATATTGCCGCCGGCTGGGAATTTTTAAAATCCCGCGGCGCCGTGCCGGAAAAGACCGTTTTAGTGGGGGCATCTATCGGGGCGAATCTAAGTCTTCTTTTTCTGACTAAGAACCAGGAAATTCGGGGAGGAATTTTATTATCTCCCGGAGATTATAAAGGCCTGGACAGCGCGCTCTTGGTTCGCCAGCTCTCGCCGGGCCAGAAACTTCTTTTAGCTGCTAGCAAGAAAGACGAAAGGGCGGCAGGGAACAACGCGGACCAGAACCGCCAGTATTATAATCTGGCGCCTTCTCAAAACAAGAAGCTGGTTGTTTATGAGCCAGCCGGACACGGAACTGATTTTCTAAGTTTTTCTGATGGTCCCGACTTGACCCAAACAATAAAAGAATTCTTAAATGGATAATTTCTTCAAGCAAGATCTGAAAATAAGTTTTTTGGTGGGCATTGTTGCCGGCTTTCTCTTTTGGCTGGTTCTTAAAAATATAGGGCTTCTTACCGGAAGCGCGGCCGGGGCCGCGGCGGTCTTGTCGCTGGCTGTTATAACCCCGTTAGGTTATTTGGTCGGATACTGGCTTAGCCGCCGGTGGCCGGTGATGCTTCAATTCGTTAAATTCGGCATAGTCGGCGGACTTAATTTTTTGGTTGACCTCGGTATTTTAAATCTGCTGATTTTTTTAACTGGCATAACTGCCGGCTTTTACTATTCGGTTTTTAAAGCCAGTTCTTTTATTGTGGCTGTAATTAACAGTTATTTTTGGAACAAGTACTGGACTTTTCATGCCGGCAATGGGCCAAGGACAGTGGAATTTATAAAATTTTTCACAGTCAATTTAATCGGATTCGGCATCAATGTGAGTACCGCTTCTTTTGTGGTCAATACGGTTGGGGCTCCGGTTGGCGTGTCCGGCGAATTGTGGGCTAATGCCGGCGCAGCTACTGCGGCTATTGTGGCCCTTTTCTGGAACTTTATCGGTATGAAGTTTATTGTGTTTAAGAAGTGAGATTTTAACGTCGCTCTATTACATTGTCTATGAGACCCTTGCTTTATTGAGAGAAGTATGCTATACTACGCATAGTGAGTGTAAGTATTCCTTTGCGATGATATCGACAAAGGAATGTTACTCCGCTATTTGTAGCCTAAGAGCCCCTTCGGGGGCTCTTAGGTTTTCATATTGACAAAATGTTAAAAATATGATAACATTTACCGTAAGTACATCTTAGGAGTATGGAGGGATCGATGGCTAAGCCGGATAAGCAGGAAGTCGTGGAGCAGTTCAGCTATTACCTCGGCAAAGGTTACAGCCTGCATGAGCTGAAGGAGTGCTTGCAACTCGCGGAACTGCGGAGAGGCAGCGAGGTAGCTAAGCCACCGCAGGCGCCGTAAAACTCCAGCGCCCTACCCAGAGCCCTTTTCCTTGTTAAGGATCAGGGCTCTTTTATTTTTTTAGGAATGTTTTATACTTGACTTGGGTGGTAAGAGAGCACTCACTAAATACAAATAGCATTTGGAGGTCACCATTACCACCCGTTAAGCATATAACTAAAAATGTTGTGTTCTTAACGGGTGGTAAATTAATAGATTATTATTATGAGATTACAAATTAAGGCAAAGAATTTTGAATTAACTCCGGCCTTGACCCAATTCGTTGAAGAGAAAATGGGCGGCTTGGAGAAATTTTTAGGGCGATGGGACAAGGATGACGCGGTTGTTTTGGACGTAGAAGTTTCCAGGACTACCAATCATCACAATAAAGGAGATGTTTTTTATGCCGAGGCGAATTTGCAATTGCCTGGCAATCCGCTGCTTAGGATTGAAGAAACAAACGAAGATATGCACGCGGCGATTGATAGGGTAAAAGACCGCCTAAAAAAAGACCTTTTGCGGCTGAAAGACAAATTGGCTGATCACTAAAGATCAGCCCTTTTTAAATTGTATGAAGTTTTTTAATTTCTTATTTGATCAGACCAAAAAATTGAAAAAACGAGTTGAGGAAATAAACAATCTGGAAAAAGAGATTGGGGAGTTAAGCGACGCGGAACTTCAGGAAAAAAGCCGGGACTTGCGGAGTAGGGTAGCGGACGGACTTTCTTTGGATATGGCGCTTCCGGAAGCGTTTGCTCTGGTAAGGGAGGCCGCTAAAAGAACCTTGAAACAGCGGCACTTTGACGTACAGTTGATGGGCGGCATGGCTTTGCATGAAGGTAAAATAGCGGAGATGGCTACCGGAGAAGGTAAAACTTTATCGTCCACTTCGCCGATTTATTTAAATGCCTTGGCAGGCGAGGGGGTGCATGTGGTTACGGTCAATGAATACTTGGCAAAAAGAGACGCTGTTTGGATGGGTCAAATTTATCACCTATTAGGATTGAGAGTCGCTTGTTTAGTGCATCAAGGGGCGCTGATGTACGATCCGGCGTACATATCAAAACAAGCTGACGATTTATTAGACAAAGAAAGGGACTCGACTGGAAGTTTTAGGATTCAGGAAGAATATCTGCGGCCGATTTCCAGAAAGGAGGCCTATGAAGCGGATGTCACTTACGGAACCAACCATGAGTTTGGCTTTGATTATCTACGGGATAACCTGGCTCACTCTGAAGATAAACAAGTCCAATCGCGCGGGCACAATTTTGCCATTATTGATGAAATTGACAGCGTTTTAATAGATGAAGCGAGAACGCCGCTCATCATTTCTGCTCCGGATGCCGAGTCCAGCAATTTTTATAAAATATTCAAGCAGGTAGCCGCTATTTTAAATCAAGATGAAGACTATCTGGTAGATGAAAAATTCCGGTCTGTTCAGATTCTGGAATCCGGGATTGATAAAGTGGAAAAGTCTTTAAAGATTAAAAATATCTACGACCCAGAAAATCTGCGGCTAACCCATTATTTGGAAGAAAGCTTGAAAGCAAAAGCCCTTTTTAAGCGCGACAAAGATTACGTGGTAAAAAATAGCGAAGTCATTATCGTGGACCAAAATACCGGCAGGCTGATGCCGGGGCGACGATATTCTGGAGGGCTGCATCAAGCGTTGGAGGCGAAAGAAGGCGTGCCAATACAGCAGGAGTCTCGGACTTACGCCCAAATTACCATTCAGAATTATTTCCGTCTTTATAAAAAACTAGCCGGTATGACCGGCACGGCCCAAACTTCCGCGGAGGAATTTGATAAGGTCTATAAATTACAGGTGGTCGGCATCCCGACCAATAGGCCGGTGCAGCGGCAGGATTTGCCGGATGTAATCTACAAAACAGCTGACGCGAAATTCCGAGCAGTAGCGGAAGAGGTTAAAAGGCGCCAGCAGAAAGGGCAGCCGGTGCTGATTGGCACGATCTCCATAGAAAAAAACGAATTGCTGTCCCAATATTTGAATCGCGCCGGAGTGAGGCACGAGGTTTTGAATGCTAAAAATAATGAACGAGAGGCTTCCATCATCGCTCAAGCGGGAAAGGTGGGCGCGGTGACGGTCGCCACCAATATGGCCGGCCGGGGAGTGGATATCGTGCTTGGCGGAAATCCTCCGGATATACTGCAGAGCGAAAAAGTGAAAGATCTGGGCGGCCTGCACGTGATTGGCACTGAAAGACACGATGCCCGGAGAATTGATAACCAGCTTCGCGGACGTTCCGGAAGGCAAGGGGATCCCGGTTCATCTCAATTTTACCTGTCTCTGGAAGATGACTTGATGCGCATCTTCGGCGGCGGGAGAATAAAAAGTTTAATGGAAACTCTGGATGTTCCGGAAGACACGCCTATAGAGTCGGGAATGGTTTCCAAGGCGGTTTCCCAAGCGCAATCGCGGGTAGAAGGCTTCAGTTTTGACGGGCGAAAGCATCTTTTGGATTATGACGATATCTTGAACAAGCATAGACTGTCCATTTACGAAAAGAGGGAGACGCTAATGAAGGAAAAGGCTCATCCGCAGATTTTGATGGTACTGGACAGCTTCTGGATGAATCACCTGGAAGACATGGAAGCGCTCCGCGAATCGGTGCGCCTTAGAGCTTACGGCCAGCATGATCCTTTAGTGGAATACAAGCGCGAAAGCCGGATACTGTTTCAGAGAATGCTTGAGGATTTTGAAAAGTGGATGAGCGAAAATTCGGAGAAATTAAAGCAGGCCCGAAATGAGCAGAAAGAATTAGGCAACGGCGTTAACTTGGAAGCCAAGCATCCAGGCGGGATCTATGATACCGGGAAAAACAACAATTTCGAAAAAGTTGGCCGTAATGACCCCTGCCCGTGCGGCAGCGGTAAAAAATATAAAAAGTGCCATGGGCAATGAGAATGGGATACAACTAAGAAATATGAAAATAGCAATTTGCGGAAGTATGCAATTCGGGAAGGAAATGCTGGAAATCAAGTCAAAACTTGAGGTTCTTGGCTATGAGGTAGCGTTGCCAAAAGATGCGGAGAAGTACGCAGCGGGAGAGAAAAGCGTTGAGGACAAGTGGGAAAAACAGGAAGGCGATCTATTAAAAAACTACTGGAATGAAATAAAGTCCTCGGATGCGGTATTGATAGTCAATATTGCGAAGAATGGAATTCCAAATTATGTTGGAGGCAACGCATTGATAGAAATGGCGTACGCGCATGTTCTCGATAAGAAGATCTATTTACTGAATCCGGTTCCGGAAATGAGCTATAAAGACGAGATCGAGGCAATGAACCCGGCAGTATTGAATGGAGATTTTCAAAAAATTGCCATGGGCTAAGATATAAACTTGAAGAATATAATGTGAAGTGAGGCCCCTGGAAAATAGGATTTATTGGAGTTAGTATATAGATACTATGGCAAAAGAAAAAAAGAGGATTCTCTTGGTGGAAGATGATAAATATTTGGTGATGGTTTATAAAACCGCCTTGGAGCGGGAGGGTTTTGAGGTTGATATTGCTTATGACGGGAAAGGTGATGGGCGATTCCTTCGATCTTATTTTACTTGATTTAATGCTTCCATCAAAAAACGGTTTTGATTTCTTGAAGGAAATAAAAGCCGGTGAGGCATGGAAAAATATTCCGGTACTTGTTTTATCCAATCTCGGCCAGGATGCCGACGTTAAAAGAGCGATGGACTTGGGGGCTGACGACTACATGGTAAAAGCGAATTTTTCCATGAAACAGGTTATCAGCAAGATAAAATCTTATTTAAAGTAATCGGCTTATGGAGGTCAGGGAAAAATTTGATAAAGCGCCTAAGCGGGAATCTGAACTGGGGCTTTCTCCGGAAGAAAAGCAGAAGTTTGAGGATTTGCTACAGGGAAGGATTGAGATTCTACTCTCCTCTTCCGGAACTGGATTTGCTTGGGAAGATTACACAAGTTATAGAGCTTTTTTAAATAAATTTTCTAGAGCGCAAGGCGGTAAGAACCTTTATTTGGTCGAGCGAGAGTATTGGTTTGATATGAAAAAGGCAGGGCCAGCGTTTAAGCAGTTTTTTGAGAAGAAAATTAACTCAGCAGCATCATCAAGGGGCGAGGGGATTTATTGGTATATTAACCTCTACCTTAGCCTCGGCTACAAAGATTCAGCAAAATTTGCGGCAACTATTCTAGAAAAACCAGCTATTTTGGATAACGTTGATGGCAGCAATCTACATCAAATTTTAGAATTATTAAGAAGATCAAAAGATCCGAGCTTGGCTCCGGCTATAGTCCAGTTTATTAATAATGCGGTTACCGAAGACTACGCGCGTAAGATGCACCTAGATAGCGATTTACGCGTGGCAGCCTCCGCGCTTGCGGGCATATTAGGGACAGAAGAAGCAAAAAAAGTTTTAGTGGAGACGGCTGAAAATAATCCGGAATTTTCTGGATGGCTTGCAATACTGTCAAAAACGATATCTTCCTGGAACGAAACTTTAAGCGAAGAAAAACCAGAATTTGAGGAATTTGAGGAATCCGTTGAAAAAAATAGGTTGGAGGAGTTGAGAAAAGAAGTAGAAAATATGCCTGCTGAAGACATGGGCGAAGATGATGTCTATGACGATGGCTATGGCTTTAACTATGACGGTGACTATGACGATTTTGACGAAGGTCCCATTTTACCTCCTATACCCCAACCGTCGTCAAGCGCCTGGGAAGCTGGGAAGTTAATAAATTTCTATGGACGCTTTACTCCGAAGCTTGAAAAAGGGGTAGTATTGACCCCGGAAAATTATTTAGCCGGTCTTTTTGGAATTATCTCTAGGCGTAACGCCGGATTTGAAAATGTTGACAGTTATTTAAATTTTCTTTTCGGGGTAATGGAGGAGAAGGATTTAGAATCTAATCTTCCGGAAGAGGTGAATTATGAAGAAGCGTACGGCATGGCTGCTCTATCATACGCGAGAGCGTTGTCGCTGGCGTCTCTGGAAAATCGCCCGGAAAACGCCATAAGTGAAATTAGGGCTCTGCAGTATTTCCTAGGTAGGTCAGTAGATTCAGAGACTCCAGACGGGCAATCAATCGCCCATCTCGCCTTAAATCTAGATAAGCTTGTAGATTTCATTGAAAGAGTACGGTGGGAAACGCCTCTAGATATGCCAGAAAGCGCTAATCCTTTTTTGCTTTATCATCCAACCCTTAAAAGAAGTAGGCAGATCCCGGATTTCCGCACTCTTTTAGCGGAAAAAATCCGCTATTACCTTGCCCAAGATCTGGCTAATCGTGATGATAAATCGTATCCTGATTCGTATTTTGAAAAATTACAAGAAATTATTGGTCATTACCAGGAGAATTTGCAAATGTATAAAAGTGTGGAGGAGAAGGACGTGCCGCTTTATTGGGAAGCCAAAGAAAAGTTGGAAGATTTCGGAGCAGAAAAGTTGGCGGTTTTTGGACGCGATGGCCGGTATTTCTTTACAGCCATCAAAGCCAATGAAATCGGGTTAAAAAGAAAAGAGTTAAAATATGTAGTAGTGACTAGATCTATGGCGTCCCAAAAGAATCAAAGTAAGGTAGCCCGGTATCTCAAGGAAAATGGAGTCGGTTTGGAATTTGCTTTTATTGATACCGGATATGCTGGCTCAATACCGGAGTTCGCTATAAGATCTTTGGCAGAGACTGGAGGCATTGGGATATCCTCGCAAGAGGTTGATGAAAAAATCATGTTATTTTCTTCCAGCAATCCGACCCGAAAAGAATTGTCCCGTCGGCTTAGAGATTCAGGGCCATCAAGAGAATTGGATTTCTTAGAGGGTCGTCCAAAGAGTATCTATAAGCCCGCACTTTTTATTCTAGACGAAAAAGGCAAATTAAAACCGGAAAGTAAACCAAAATCTATAGATCAACAACTGCTTGCCTGGACGGTAGAGCACGCGGTTATGCGAAATTTCTCCCCCAAACTTGACCCGGAACAGCGGATAAGAATTAATAGTCAAAATCCGCTTGAGGGATTGAAATTTATTCAGGAATTCCGGGGTAATTATATTGGCACTCATCGTCTTCAGCTTTGGGAAGATAAGAAAGGCAAAAAATTCTTGTTGAAAGGCGGTCCGCGCCATACCGTACAAGCTGATTTTGTCGGGCAGAAATTTCTTGAAAGAGCCGGACTTCTTACTCCCAAAACTGACTTAGTGGCCATTGAAAGGGTGCCGAAATTAAAAATGGAGCTTTTGGAGGGCTGGAAGGAAGGCGGCCTGACATTGCCGGAAGAACATCACCAGAATCAAAAAATTCAGGAAGGCCTTTTGGTAGACGCCCTACTTGGCCAATATGACCGAACGGCTTGGAATTTGATGTTTAAAGGAGACAAAGTTGCTTTTATTGATAATGGAGCTAGTTTATTTTCCAGAGCAAGGGGCGGATATAAGGGTTTCCCGGAGCATTTTGGAATTTCTCAACTGCAAGAGGTTTTGGCTAACCCTCAATTCGCCGGGAAGCCGGTCAATGAGGCCTATCATAATCTTTTGGAAGTTAGAGAGGGGAGGGTAATAGTTAAAAACCAGATTCTTCTCCAAAAAATGCTTAAAAAATTGGAAGATATTGATGACGCTTTTATTGATGAGATTATTACATCTGCCGGCTTCAAGGACGGTGAAGATTCAACACGCGATTTGACAGAAAGGATTTCCGAATTGAGAGCCATATTATCAATCGGAGAAGCTAGTTACCGAGATAGAGCAAAGCTTCTAGATGCTGTTGAAACTTATTCAGCGGCGATAAAGTCAGGCGGGGAAGCGCCTTATTTGAAGAAGGCGCTTTCCCAAAGGCGCGAAGATATAATTCGCCTATTAAGCCCGTTAGCCAGGTAATTCAAGATTCGTCTGCTATAATAAAAGTTATGGCGGAATTTTACCCTTTCTTTTTGGTAGTCTTTGCGGCCGTATTTTTTTCTACCGTGTTTCGCCGCCTCCACTTTCCTTGGGTTATTGCGTTGATATTAGGCGGCATAATAATCGGTCCGCATGGGCTTGATCTTTTTGAGCCAAACTCAACGATAACCTTTATCGGAAGCATTGGCCTGGTATTTTTGATGTTCATGGCAGGGCTGGAAACGAAGTTAAGCAGCTTCCGGGAATTAGGGAAGGATATTTATGCCTTGTCATTTATCAATGGTCTGATTCCTTTTCTTATCGGCCTGGGAATTGGATTTTATTTTGGTTATGGTTGGGTTCCGGCGCTGCTCCTCGGCATCATTTTTATTTCTTCTTCTATTGCTGTTATCATACCGTCTTTAGAAGCGCGAGGTCTCATTGAGACTCGGATAGGCAAATCCATAGTTGCGGCAACTATCCTCGAAGACACAGCAAGTTTGATCGCCTTTTCCATTTTGCTTCAAACCATTGACCCGATAACAAAGCTGCCTTTGCCTATTTTTTATCTTCTACTTTTTATCGCCCTTTATGCGCTTCGCTGGGTTTTGCCGAAACTCCATTGGATACTCTCATTGCATGGGAACGAAAAGGATATTTTTCAGCAGAACCTAAGAGCGACTATTGCAATTTTAGTAGGTACGGTCATAGTTTTTGAACTATTAGGACTGCATCCGATTATTGCCGGGTTCTTCTCCGGACTAGTTCTTTCTGGAAGCCTCACTAGTGAATCGTTGGAAGATAAGCTGCGAACTATAAGTTACGGAGTTTTTATTCCGACCTTTTTCATTATTATCGGCACCGAAACTGATCTTAGCGTCTTCGAGAATTTTGGCGGTAACGCAGTTGTAATTACTGCGGTTATCCTTCTAGGATCGATGCTATCTAAATTCATCAGCGGCTGGATCGGCGGCAGAATAATCGGCCTCACTTCCTTACAAAGCGCCTTAGTGGGCGCGGCTACCATGCCGCAACTTTCAACTACCCTAGCCGTGGTATTTACCGGGGTAAAACTAGGAATTTTGGGTCCCGAATTGATCACGGCTATGGTGATACTAAGCGTCGCTACAGTATTTTTTGCTCCGGTCCTTATCGCTTATTTCAACAGGGGCGAGAGTGAAATAGTGGCTTAAATGTTGTATTATTAAATTTATGGAGAAAACCGAAGGGAAAATTCTGGAAATAAGCAGGACAGAACAATATAAAACTATTGACGAGCTTTTTAAGAGAAGCCAGTCCAATACGGTTTATTACACGCTGCTTATTCTTTCAATCATTATTATCGCCTCCGGTCTTTTAATTAATAATGCCTCAATTGTTATTGGCGGCATGTTGGTCACGCCAGTACTTACGCCGATTTTGGTTGTAGCGCTAGGCCTGGTTGTCGGAGAGGTTGGGGCGATAAGAAGCGTGGCAGCTTTAATGGGCAAGTCCTTTGCCTTAGTAATCGCAATTTCAGCTATATTGGCTCTTCTTTTTGGCACTGCTGAAAGTTCGCAGATTTTAGAGAATACTTTCCGAGCGGCAGTTTTATATTTCATTATAGCGGCAGCCTCCGGCGCGGCGGCTACTTTCGCCTGGATAAGAAAGGAAATAGCGGATGTGCTTCCTGGCATAGCGATTGCCGTCTCTTTAGTGCCGCCGCTTAGCTTGGTGGGGATTTGGTTAAGCACATTAGATCTCGCCACCGCGCGGTTTTATTTCCTGGTCTTCTTTTCCAACCTGGTTGGGATCATTCTCGGCAGCTTTGTAGTATTTTCTCTTTTAAAGTTTTATAAAGCGGAAAGCAAGGTTCTGGCCAAGGGAAAAGAGATCGAAAAAGAACAAGAAAAGGCAGCCAAAGAGGAGCAAAAGGAAAAAGAGAAAGAAAAATAAATAGAAAAACAATATGGCAATAAAGGATCCTAAAACATCTATTTTTGATATGAAGCAGGACAGTGAGAGGGTAGCTAAGGAGGTGCGACAGAAAGTAGCCGGCTACTTAGCCGGAGGACTTGGTCTGGTTGCCGGCTTGGCCTGGAATGACGCGGTGATCTCCTTAATCAACTACCTCTTCCCGATTGAAAAGAACACTCTGTTGGCCAAATTCATATATGCCATTGGCATTACTATCGTAGTAGTGGTGGTTACCATTTATATTATGCGCTTATTGCAAAAGAGCGATGCGGCTTCTAATTAGCACCATACTTGCTGTTTTTGGCGCGTCTGTATTATTTGGCAGTTTTGAAAACCTGTCGCTGGTAGTTTATCCAATTATTTGGTGGGGTTTGATATTGATAGCGGACGAGATTAATCTCTGGCGCTGGAAAAAGTCACTCCTTATCAGTGACTTTAAAAAATTTTTATTGGTGATCATACCCCTTTCTACTCTTTTTTGGGTTTATTACGAATTTGTAAATTTGATAACCCCACAGTGGGTTTACGAGGGGATTGTTCCGGGAGTTGCTAACAGGCTGCTGCTTAGCTTTCTGTCATTTGGGACCGTGATCCCGATCATCGCGGAAATAGTTTGGTTTTTTACCGGACCATTCAGCGCTTTTCCGGTTTCAGGTGCCGGGAAAAATTTCGTATTAAAATACAGAGTTATTTTCATACTATTTGGAGCTTTTTGCATGGTACCTATATTTTTCACCGGATCGGTTTGGCTGAATAATTTTATGTGGGCCGGCCCTTTTTTCATTCTTTTACCGTTTGTAATTACCTCCGCCGATTCGAAAAAAGCGAGCTTTTGGCTGTCTTTAGTTGTGAGCGGGCTGGTCAGCGGGTTCTTGTGGGAATTTTTGAACTTTTGGGCCGGCGGCAAGTGGCGGTATATAATCTGGCCGGATATGCCGCGTTTATTTGAAATGCCAGTTTTCGGTTATTTGGGGTTTATCCCTTTTGCTTTCAGTACAATTGCTGTTTATCTCTTTGCCGGGAAATTTTTGCGCTCAGATTTGGCAACCGGCCTGGTTTTATACGTCATTACTACCATAGCAACCTACTTGCTGATAACCTCTTATTCCGCCGTGTAGTCCGTGCTGGTTACCGCTTGATTTTCTCAAGAACCGCGTCCAGTTCTTTACAAAGCTCATTTCGCTCTTCAAAAGTTTTAGCGATTGCTACGCCGGTAAATTTTTTACCCGAATAGAAGTTAAAAGGAATATATCCGGCGCTTTTGCCTGGAGAAAAGATCAAGCCGCCAAGAGCGGTTTCTAGCCTATGGATATCGATTTCTTTTTTCAAATTCTCTTCGTTTCGCAGCCTGAAATATCCGCAACCAAAGCGTTCTGCCGGACGGAAGCCGTAATGAGGCCCGGTGACTCTGGGGTTAATTTCTACCACTCTAACGCTATTATCCGGCAGCACGATAGTATCAAAACCAACCGGGCCCCAATATCCGTTTTGCTTTAATTTTTCAATTAATTCGAGCGTTATAGTTCGGATTTTCCCCTGAACATCCTCTGGGTAGGTAGATGGCTTTAAGTTTCCCATATGAACCCTAGTGCCTTCTTTCCCGAAATCTACTTTTTCCTCAAGGATCTGATCAGAAATAAACAATTCTTTAGCGGCCCCGTCCTTTTTTATGAAGGCGTTGATGCTCGGAGCGCGGGTGTCGGCATCGTGATACCACTCTTCTATAACTGCTTCGCCAAGCTCGCCGAAATCGTAAGTTCCTAGAAACAATTCAATATCTTCTTTGTCACGCACCACTGAACTGCCTAAGCCAGAAGCGCTTTGACAATTTTTAATGACGCCCATTCCCGGGAAGCCTGGGAGTTTTTGCAATTTCTCCCACTTAGCCAATACCCCTTGCTTGTTTCTGCAAAGAAACCGCCTGGTTACTGTGTCTTGATCGGTGAGAAGCGGCAGAGTTGATTTGTCTTCGGCCCAAACGGCAATGTCCGCCGGACAGCTTGCTATCGGGATGCCTAGCTCTTGCGCGAGCAGATGCGCGATTGTTGATTTACCGGTAAAAGGAAGAAGTTTTTCCAGATCCTTTTTCTTCAGCGCCTCAATGACATCTTTGTTATTCAAATGGTTATCGTGCCAACTTTTCCGGTGATCAAATTTTACAACAAAGAGATTTTCTTCTTTTACTCCCAGTCCCATCTTGTTGAGCAAAGCAAGTTCCGGCGGAGGGAAGACAATGTCTTCATACCAATCCAGAAGAACAATGTCCTCCAAAGAAGAAGTCATCGTAAGCACCCGCTTGCAGTAGCCTTCGATGCCTTTGATAGCATCCAGCCGGTTGAAGTTTTCTATCCGGTGATAAAAGAGTTTAGCCATATGCTTAGTAATTGCTATAAGATATCACGATTTCGCTGAATCTGCAAATTACGTTTTGCGTGGTATTATTAAGTTAAAATGCGGCCATACTTCAAGTCTGTAATTTTACTGGCATTAATGGCGGCTATTCTTTGGGCAGCTTATTTTGCCTGGAATAATTTGCGCGGCATTGCCCCGGCGATCAGGCCTCCATCGGAGGATATCAGCAGAGTTATTAATACCACTGATATGCCGCTTGAATTGGCTAGGGGATTTGGGATTTCTATTTACGCTGAAAATTTAGGCAGGCCGCGAGTTTTGCAGCTTGATCCGGACGGAAATTTAGTGGCCAGTCTGCTTTCGGAGAATAAGGTAGTGGCGTTACCGGATCGCGACCAAGACGGATCCGCTGATGAAATTCTAACCATTGCCGAAGGACTGAACCGTCCGCATGGTTTTGCATTCAGATGCGTAAATGGCTGCAAACTATACATAGCTGAAGCAGACCGGGTGGCGGAGTATCTTTACGCCGACTCTAAGGCCTCCGGCAAGAAGACGATTGTAAATCTGCCGGGCGGAGGCAATCATTTTACGCGGACTATTTTGTTTACTCCGGACAATAGCCGGCTGCTTATCTCGGTCGGTTCCAGCTGCAACGTTTGCGAAGAAGCCGACTGGAGGAGAGCAAAAATACTTTCTGCCAGTCCTGACGGAACCAATCTAGACGTTTTCGCCAGAGGTTTGCGGAATTCGGTTTTCATGGCGATCCACCCGGTCACTAAAGAAATATGGGCTACAGAAATGGGCCGGGATTTACTGGGCGATGATTTGCCCCCGGACGAAATTAATGTCATTAAAGAAGGGGAGAATTATGGTTGGCCCATTTGTTACGGCAACAACATTCACGATGCTGAATTTGATAAAAATACTTATATCCGCAATCCCTGCTCCGAGCCGTTTGAGACTCCTTCGTATATAGACATACCGGCTCATTCAGCGCCTCTCGGGCTGGCTTTTATTCCGGAGAGCGACGGTTGGCCGGAGGATTATTGGCATGATCTTCTAGTGGCTTTCCACGGCTCTTGGAATCGTACCGAACCTACCGGATACAAAATTGTCAGATACAAATTGGACAAAGACGGTACTTATATCGGGGTGGAAGATTTTATAAGCGGGTGGCTTCAAGAAGATGGCACTGCTTTGGGGCGCCCAGTCGATATTTTGGTTCAGCCGGATGGTTCGTTATACATATCGGATGACAAAGCCGGGGTGATTTATAAAGTTGTTAGACTATAAAAATATATGTTAATATAGTTACGCGATGAATAATAACGAGCAACTTACAAAACAGGAGAAGCGGGAGCTTCGCCAAAAAGAAAAAGAAGCGGAGCATAAGCAGAGGCATAGAAAGCGCTTTTTAAGGCGCGCCAGTGTCGGAGTTTTGGCTGTCGGGGCTTTGGCCGGAGTATTTTTTCTTATGGTTCGGCTTACCCAAAACACTGATCCGGCACTAATGCTCGGTTCAGTGATTTCTTCCAACGATCAACTGAAAGGCAACCCAGAAGCGCGGCTAACACTTGTTGAGTACAGTGATTTTCAATGCCCGGCATGCGGAGCTTATTTCCCGTTAGTAAAACAGCTTTCTGAAGAATTTGGCGCTCAACTTCGGTTAATCTATCGCCATTTTCCGCTGCAGCAGCATCCTCATGCCGAATTAGCCGCGCGGGCCGCGGAGGCTGCCGGCAAGCAGGGGCAATTTTGGGAAATGCACGATCTAATTTTTGAGAACCAAAGCAGTTGGTCAAACTTGCGAAATGCGGAATCGGTATTTGAGGGATATGCCGTATCGCTTGGTTTGAATTTGGAACAGTACAGGATTGATACTGATTCAAAGGAAGTGAAGGAAAAGGTGAGAGAGGACTATCTGGGCGGCTTGAAGAGCGGGGTTAATAGCACGCCAACCTTCTTTTTAAACGGCGTCCAAATTCAAAACCCAAGAAGCTATGATGAGTTCAGAAACATTATTATCAACGCCACCCAATAGCGGCGTATTCAAAATTCCAGCCTGGCCTGGTTATGCTTTTTTGATTTTAAGTTTCTTAGGATTTTTAGACGCTTCTTATTTGACGGCAGCCCACTACTTTGGCGTACCGCTTCAATGTTCGATACTTAATGGATGTGAATTGGTTACTACCAGCGAGTACGCGGTTGTTTTTGGAATTCCGGTAGCTTTAGCGGGTGCGATTTACTATGGAACTATTTTCTTGCTTAGCATTGCCTACGCGGAAACTCGGGATATAAAATTTTTGAAAGTCGCGTCACACCTTACAATTTTTGGAATTTTAGCCTCGGCCTGGTTTGTTTATCTTCAAATTTTTGTTATTAAAGCTATCTGTCTGTACTGTATATTATCTGCTATTACATCTACTTTACTATTTTTGTTAGGTATGGGGGTATTATACCTACTCAACAAGCCGGAATCTTTACAAAGGTCGCATAATTAAAAGCACTATATTATGGATTCGATAAAAAAAGCGGAGTGGGTGTTGAGGATAGCGGTGGCTGGAGAATTTCTCGGTCACGGTGTTTTCGCTCTTCAAGCTAAACAAGGTTGGATACCTTATTTTACGGCCGTAGGATTATCTCCGGAATCCGCCATGACACTGCTCCCATTAATCGGGGCGATGGATGTTTTACTCGCGGTTTTAGTTTTAGTACGCCCAGTGAACATAGCTCTTCTCTGGATGACTTTCTGGGGGATATGGACGGCCTTGCTTAGGCCGATCGCGGGGGAGCCGATCTGGGATTTCGTTGAAAGATTTGCTAATTGGGGAGCGCCCTTAGCCCTCCTTTTGATGCGGGGATGGCCCCAGAATTGGAGGGAGTGGTTTAAATAAGCAAACGCCAGTAATAAATAAAATAACCTTCCAGATGACGGTTATTTTATTTTTGAAATGTAATCGGAGTAATATTACAATGAATATATAATCATGAAGAAGCAGGATATTATTATAGTTGGCGCGGGATTGAGCGGCTTAGGGTGCGCGAAGCGGCTTTCGGAAAATAAAATACCATTTAAAATTATCACCGAAAATATAGGCGGCAGGGTTAAGACGTCGCCGGATGGAGAGATTAATTATGGCGCTTATTATATAACCGCCGATTGCCATAATGTTCTCTCTTATGTTGAAAAGATTGATTTGGTCCATTTTGGAAAGGCGCATTTTCATAAAGACGGCAAGCATTACCACGCGTACTCTCTGCGAATGGTAAAGCATATACCCGCGGGTATACGACTGCTAATAGAGCTATTCAAATTTCGCCGGCATGTCCAGCGAGTCAGGAAATCGGCCAAAGATATTTCTTATCAAGAACTTATAGAAGCCGATCCGTATTTGAAAGAGCTTTATCACCAAAAGGCGGGCGATTATATTAAAAAACACGGCTTGGAAAAACTTACTAGGGAATATTTAGAGCAGTTTTTGTGGGCCGCTTTTTTCACCGATCCAAGAAATGTCTCCGCAACAGTTTTCTTGGGAGTGCTTCTCACTGTTATAGTCCCCAGCTATTCGTTTAAGTTCAATTTTGAAAAATTAACCTCTCCCTTCAAAGGTGATATCATTCTTGGTTCAATTATTAAAATTACCCGTTCAGAAAAGAAATTCCGATTAGAATCAAAGTCTGGGGAGGTCTATCAGTGCGATATCCTAGTCTTAGCTACTCCAATGGACGTTGCTAACAATCTTTTGTCCCATGTGGTGAAACCTCAAAAAATAAAAGGCGGGATAAACGTGAATTATTATCACTTACAGGGGAAGCTTAAGAAGCCTTACGATGTCTCATGGTATAACTTTTTCCCTATTGAAGAAGGGGCAGTAATTTCCAGGGAAAGGGATGGCAGCTACTTGTATTTTTACGGCGAACGGGACAACGTCTCGAAATATTTTGATAACTGGGAAGTAATTGCGCACGATAAATGGGAGCCGGCTTTGTTTTTCTACGGAGATCAATATATTGATTCGAACCCCTTGCCAAATGTGTTTTTAGCCAACGACCATGACGTACCGAGTACGGAAGACGCCTTTATCAATGGCCATTATACAGCAAAGCTAATTCTAGAGTTACTCAATAAGCAAACTTAAGTCTTACTCCGACTATAATCTGGCTATTTGTTATAATACATACAAAGGTCGTTTTTTAGTTTTTTACTGAAATAACAATGACTAAAGCGCAAAAATTATCCTGGGTTCTCTTGCGGCTGGCTATGGGCTGGTTGATGTTCTACGCCGGCATTACCAAGGTCTTGAATCCGGAGTGGTCCGCGGCTGGCTATCTAAACGCTGCCAAAACATTTTCAGGATTTTACGGTTGGCTGGCTCAATCCAACTTATTGCCGGCAGTAAATTTCCTAAATGAATGGGGATTGACTCTATTGGGAGTTTTATTATTGCTCGGTTTTTCTGTTCGATTAGGGTCTTCATTAGGAGCCCTGCTGATGATTCTTTATTATTTCCCGGTTCTAGAGTTCCCGTATATTAGCACGCATTCTTACTTAGTGGACGAACACATCGTCTACGCGCTGGTTTTAGCTGTTTTCGCATCACTGCGGGCTGGCAGGGTCTGGGGGCTGGACGGCTGGCTGGCAATGGGCCAATCTGAGTGGTACAAGAAGTGGCTTGGGTAAACAAGAGGATATAAAACGCCCCATTAACTCGGGGCGTTTTATTTTTGTTATCATTAAATAATGAATCGTAAGATTTTTGCTAGAGTTTATCCTAAATCTAAAAACACAAAGGTAGAGAAAATCAAAGAAGGCACTTATAAAGTGCGCGTTCAAGCCGCGCCGGAGAAGGGGAAGGCCAATAAGGCGTTGATTGAGGCTTTGGCCGAATACTTTGGTGTTCCGCAGTCAAGCATAAAAATTATCAAGGGCAGCTCTGCCAGGGAGAAAGTTTTGGAAATATAAAATCCCCCGAACGGGGGATTTTCAGTAAAACCAAGTTTCTGTTCTATGATGAGGGAGCCGCAGTTTCCCAAGTTTGCTTTCATTCCAAAGCAGCCAATCTATTTCAAAAGATCGCAGTTCTTTGCCTTTCCTTTTCAGCGCTTCTTTCAGATATTCTATCGCCCAAACAGTGGCGGCGCGAATCTCAATCTCTTCTCGCGAAGCCTTCGGAAGAAGGCTGCGATTCTTTATTAACCCTTTCAGCTTTGGCGAATACTCAATAATATCCAGGTGTTCCAGGATTTGAGGAATGCGATAATCAGGGAAAGTGGTTGGATATCCGGGGTCCTTGAACTTATAGGTTCCGCGCCCGCCTAGGGCCGCGCAGATGTCCACTGCCAGAATCTGCGCTCGTTTCCAAAGATAGACATTGCTTTCTTGATAGATAGCCTGATCGTCAAAAGCGAAGAGTTCAGCCGCGATTTTAGGAATTAAAATAGAGAATTGCCGGTTGCCGGAAAGCACGAATTGCTTGGAGCTTGCCTTGTAGTTTTCAACCAAGTGTCGGCTTACTTTTTTTACGATTTCCCAGCGCTTTTTTAGTAGCAGGAGGTTTTTGCCTCCTTGAAGAAGTTCGCGGAATTTTTTAAAGGAAATATTTGAAAAATACTTAAGGTTAGCTTTGTCGGGATATGCTTCAAAAAAATCTTTTAAGGCGAGAGAAAGAGCGAAATAACCGTCGTAAAGCTTGCCGTTGTAGAGGATTTGCCACCGTTTGCCTTCCGGGTTCCAAAAACAGAAGTTTAAAGAATCAAGTATGATCAGATAATCCAACATCGCTTCTTCGTCGTGGGGCGCGCTGAAGTGCATGTCGCTCCGCCAAGCAGGCAGGCGCAGGGATCTCTGCGCCCAGCTAGCGGCCAATTCTTTAATAGGCCTCTTCCTAATTTTTACGTTCCTTGCCCGCTTGAGAACCGCCAGCGTAGTTTCCCTTACTGGATTTTCCGATAACATTCCAGTTGCCATGTCGATTTGCTACTGGGAGTATATTAAAAAAACAGCCAATAGTAAACAATAGCAAGGGACTAGGCTTAATACGTTAAATTTTCCCTTCTTTTATCTTTTCCCTTATTTTTTCTACGTAGGTATTAAAGAAGTAGAGATTATGAAAAGTCAGTAAGCTAAGCGGAGTAATTTCTTTGGCCTTGAATAGGTGGCAGATGTAATTTCTCTTATAGTTTTCGCAGACATAGCAGCCGCAATTTTTATCAAGCGGTTTTTTATCGGTTAAGAATTGTGATTTTCTTAAATCCAATTTCCCTTGGCTAGTGAAGGCGATGCCTCGCCTTCCATAATGAGTGGGAACGGTGCAGTCAAAAGTATCTACGCCGCTTTTGATAATTGATTCCATATCTTCCAAATAGCCGATTCCTAAAAGGTGCCTGGGTTTGCCTTCATCTAATAAGGGCATTACCCAATTCAGGATTTTAGACATTGTTTGCTTATCTTGTCCGAGATCTCCGCCGATGCCGTAACCTGGGAAATCAAGGGAATTTATGAGCTTAGCGCTTTCTTCCCGCAAATCCTTAAAACGCGAACCTTGAACGATGCCAAAAAGCGCCTGATCCGTTTTTAGAGCCTTCAGGCATACTTTCGCCCATCTATGCGTGCGTTCCAGCGAGTTCTTCACATATTCATAAGTTGAGAGTGGCGAAGTGCATTCGTCAAAAGCAAAAATCATATCAGCCCCTATTTTCTCTTGTATTTTGATTGATTCCCTCGGACCTATGAATAATTCTTTCCCGTCTAATGGAGAACGGAAGTAAACTCCGTCGTCGGTAATCTTAACCTTTTTTGGCTGGATGTTTTTATCTAATAATTCACGCCTTTCTTCGCCATTCTGGCTAGGGAAGTATTTTAGGATTTTTCCTACATTCAGATCATGGCCGAACCCTAAACTGAATACTTGGAATCCGCCGGAATCGGTCATCACTGGCCTTGGCCAATTCATGAACTTGTGTATTCCGCCATTGGCTTTGAGATACTTCTCGCCTGGTTTCAGATGAAGATGAAAAGTGTTGGAAATCAAAATCTGGCTCTTAGTTTTAAGGACTTCTTCAGTGGTTAAAGCTTTGACTGCCGCCTGCGTGGCCACTGGCACTAAAGCGGGAGTTTCTACGGTCCCGTGCGGGGTTTTTAAAAGCCCTAATCGGGCGCGGCTCTTTTTGGATTTTTTGAGAATTTCAAATTCTATCATACGGTATTTGCGTCAGTTTATAATATTTTGCGGCATCTTTCCAGTGGGAATTCGGTATAGTATGATGAAATCATGGCATTTGAAACTGCTTCAAAAAAAGAGTCATATCATCGGGAAACCCCGACTCAATTCGCGTCTCCGGAGGAAGAAATTTTGCAAAGCAGAGAAGTAGAAAGAACCGTTGAATTGCTTGGCGGATTTACCGGCGACGCGGAATTAGTGAAATTGAAGAACGATGGCCTAGGGGTATTTAAGCCGCACACTCACCAGGACTACGGAGACAGGATTAAATTCATTGGCAACGAGCGGGCGGCTTATCTGGTAGATCGCTTTCTTGGTTTCAATTTCGTGCCGCCGACTATTATAAGGTCAATATCCGGAAAGCTTGGAAGCTTACAGCAATTTGTTGAAAACTCTTTGCTGCCTATGCAGCTTGGCCGCAAAGGTCGCGAAAATATACCGAAAGAAGAAATACTGAAGCTTTGCATATTTGACTACATAATCGGCAATACGGATCGGGGTTTTAATAACTACCTGCTTAAAGGCAACCAAATTTACGCGATTGATCACGGGCATAGTTTTGTCTGGGACTATGTTCCAAGGGAATTTGAATATAAAGGCGTGCTTGACCTACCTGTCCCAGAAGATCTGAAAGAGAAGATAAACGGGTTAGCGCTGGATCAGAAGATGCGAGACCTGTTAGACGAATTACTCACGGAGCTTTTAGAAAGAGGAGCGGTTAACCAGGTTTTCGCGCGGTTAAAAGCGATTCGATCTGTTATAAATCAATACGGCGCTATCCCTGAATCGTCATTAGATATCTTAATGTGGGCGCCGAGATAACAATGCCATACGTAGAATTCTACAAATTGAATAATGACGGCTCGCAGGAGGTGATTGCCAAGTGCGAGTTAGCAAATGGAGAAATTGTTTGCGGGGGAGATGAAAATTTAACCGCTAATTTAAAGTCGGAAGGGATTCTTGATTATTTGAGCGGAGAAGTTCCCGGGAGGCGAGGGCGGCTGTTTTTCAAAGACGGGAGAAAATTTCTTGAAAATTTAAAATATAATTTTAGCTCCGGCTACCTTAACGCGTCAGATATAAAAGAATAAACCCATTAACGGAATAACCGACAAATTAAAAACCCCGCGTAAGCGGAGGTTTTCTAAAGAATTATAATTGTTGATTTTTTTATGCCAAATTTGATGGCGGAATTTCTATCCGGGAACCAGACATCTACCCGGTCGGAATATCGGCGATTCATCCTGTCATCCACCACAAAAATCTTATCGCCGAAATGTTCCGGTATTTGCACTTTGGTTCCGAAAGGCAGGAAATTAGCCGCAATCATTCCGTCGTAAACGTGCTTGCCGGACGCCGCGATAAAGGGCGTATCATCTGTCTGATCCGGCGTAGAAGAATAACCCGTTAAAGTTACTTCCAGCGCCCTAGTAGTCGCCGAATGGGCTTCCAGAGAGGTGGTTGCCACTGATTCAAAAAATGCCGGCTCGGCTAAAATACTCGGCATTTCAGGAAGGGCGAGCGAACCAAAGTTAGCCGCGATTCCCAGGGCTAAGGTATAGTTGAGTCCTTTTAAGAGTTGTTTTTTGATATTTTGCATTAATTTGCTAATAAAAACGCCCCTCACAGGGGACGGCTACTTTACCAGAGAACTATAGCATAGATTGTACAATTTGTCAATGGGTGTTATCATAATTTATATGACGAAGTTAGACAAAACCGAAGAGGAATGGAAAGAAGAACTTACCCCGGAGCAGTATAAAGTCCTAAGGGAAAAAGGTACGGAAGCGCCATTTTCTGGAAAATATTGGGACGAGCATTCTAAAGGTATGTATAAATGCGCAGCTTGCGGGGCGGAGTTATTTTCTTCGGATACTAAGTTTGATTCCAAGACTGGTTGGCCAAGCTTTTGCGAACCAGCGAATACGGAAAATGTTGAGCTCCGTCCGGACGATAGTTATGGAATGCGGAGAACTGAAGTGATTTGTAAAAAGTGCGGCTCGCACCTCGGCCATGTTTTTGATGACGGCCCAACCACTATGCCTGACGGCAGGCCGGCATCTGGAAAAAGATTCTGCATTAATTCTGCCGCCTTAGATCTCGAAAAGGAGACAGAATAACCGTGAAAGAAGCGCATGCTGATCAAAAGAAGCGGGTATTTTAATATAGTCTGGCAGCTTGCCGTTATCGCTTCCATATCCGGCATCGCGTTTTCCGGAGTTGAAGCTATCTGGGCTATTTATTTGAATAGTTTTTTGCGCAGCGAAGCAGCTGTCGGTTTTATCACAGCCGGGTTGATTGTTATTTCCATTCTTTCAGCTTTTTTGTTGATTCCCCTGCTTGAGAAACACTCCAAGATTAAAGTTTATTCCTATTCCGCTGCAGGAATTGCGTTGGGATATTTAGCTTTTGCTTTTATCGGCAGTTTCTACGTGTTTCTTGCGGTAGCAATTCCGTTTGCCATTGCCCGAATGCTTTATTTCATCTCCTTCGGTATCATTCTAAGGGATCAATCCGACATCCGAGAGATAGGCAAGGCGGAAGGCCTTAGGTACGCTCTGGAAAATTTGGGTTGGATTTTTGGTCCGCTGCTAGCGGGGTTTCTTTTGAGATATTACGGATTTTCGCCGGTTTTTCTAATGGCCGCGATATTATTGATTATAGCTTTGGTTGTTTTCAGATACATTGCCGGCTTAAAGGATTTAATACACGCAAAAGAAATTCATCCTGATTTTTGGAAGAATGTTAAGGCCTATTTTGAGAACAGGGAGCTTGTGAAAATTTATCTTGTCAGCGGAGGAATTGGTTGGTGGTGGTCGGTAATCTTTATTTACTTGCCGTTATTTATTTTAAAAAATAATTTAGATGAGGCGGCAGTCGGGATTTTCTTGTTCTTGGTGTCTACTCCGCTGCTTTTAGAATATTTGATAGGAAAAACAGCCGATAAAACCGGTTTTAAGATTTTCCTAACAGCGGGATTTTCTCTATTGGCTATTTTTAGTTTGCTGGCTTTCGCGCTTGAGAATGTATATGCCATTCTGTTGGCATTCGTTTTGGCAAGCTTCGGCGCTGCTTGCATAGAATCAACGCGGGAATCCTATTTCTTCAGGATAATATCCGAAGCGGATGAAGAAAGATTTTATCCGGCTTACCTGACTTGCCACCCGGTTTTAAGCGCCGCCGGAAATTTTGCCACGGCCCTTATCTTATTATTTCTGCCTTTTAAATTCGCTTTTTTGGGACTTTCTTTGAGTATGTTATTTTTTGCCTTCTTAAGTTCGCGGCTGAAAGAAAGAATGTCTTAATAAAAAATCCCGCTTAGCGGGATTGTTAATTTTGCTCTCTTTCAGCCAGGCGCCTTTGTCGGCGGCTTTCAGCTTGGCGGTAACGGCGCTTCGCATCTTCGGTTTCCGGTTGCAGACCATATTTTACCGGCACCGGCCGCTCTTGCTCGTTAATAGGAACGAAAGTGTAGTAGGCCGATACTATGTGCCGCTTCTCTCCAGTCTTGTAGTTTTCTGAAAAAACTTTGACGCCGATTTCCATTGAGGAATTCCAGACCCGATTCACGGAAGCGTTGAAAACCAATACTTCTCCTTGCCTGCCTGGAGCTAGGAATCGGCAGGAATCCACGCAGGCAGTGACGCAGTTCTGTTCGCTATGCCGGCGAGCCACCAACGCGGCAATTTTATCGCCTTCTGCCATAACTGTCCCGCCGAATACCGTACCGTTTGGATTTAAGTCATCCGGGAAAATCATATACTGCTGGTTATCCAGGGAGGACTCTGAAACTTTCTTAACGGGCCTGTCGGGCATCTGCGCTTCGTCAGATTTTAGCTATTCTAATTATAGAATATATGTTTTGGGAAAGTTTTTCCAGCGATTGTGGTAAAATAAAAATATGTTTAAGTTAGACGGTAAAATATCGTTAGTAACCGGAGCAAGGCGGGGAATGGGGAGAACCCACGCGTTGGCTTTGGCAAAACAAGGAGCAAAAGTGGCGGTAACGGACATTGATCTCGCTGAATGCGAAAAAGTAGTTGAAGAAATAAAATCCGCCGGCGGAGAAGCGGCGGCCTGGAAATTAGATGTTTCCAGCGCCGCGGAGGTTGATAAAGTGATTGGAGAAGTCGCAGGACGTTTCGGCAGCTTGGATATTTTAGTTAACAATGCCGGCGTACTCAACTTGAAACCGGCTCTTGAGATGTCCGAAGAAGATTGGGATAAAGTTTTAAACGTAAACCTTAAAGGCCAGTTTCTTTGCGCCCAACGAGCTGCTAAAGAGATGATGAAAAATAAGTGGGGGAGGATCATTAATATTGCTTCCATCGCTTCCGGCGGGACGGGGATAGGTTTTGCCGGCGGCACAGCTTACGCGGCTTCTAAAGGAGGTATAATCGGGATGACCGAAACTCTCGCGTCCGAATGGGCGGAGTATGGAATCTTGGTTAACGTGATCGGGCCTGGAGCTATAGACACGCCAATGGTAAGGGTTGGGGAATTAAATCCGGAAGTAAGCAAAGAAATATCTGTCAGGGTTCCGCTAAAAAGAATCGGCAGACCAGAAGAGATCTCTTCTTTGGTTGTCTATCTTGCCTCCGAGGAATCAAGCTATATCACTGGCTCAACTTTCTACGCGGACGGCGGCTGGCTGGCGCAATAATGGGTGGATTAAGATACTGAAGTATTGTCTGTTATAATCACTATATGAACAAATTTTCCATTATTTTTTTAACTCTAGCAGTTCTATCAACTACAAATCCCGCCTTGGCTCATGAAGAAGAAAATCTGCCTATTCAGGCGGCAACAGTAAATTTGGGCATTGAAGAGCCCGGCCTTCTGCCAACTAACCCATTCTATTTCTTAAAAGAATGGAGGAGGAGCCTCCGGCTGTTACTGACTTTTGACAGAGTTAAAAAAGCGGAATTGGAATCCAATTTTAATAATGAAAAGGCGGCTGAACTTGATGCCGTGGCTGAAACCTTCCCAGAAAATTACGAGGCGATTAATGAAGCTATAACCAACTACCAAGCATCGCAAGAACGCCTAAAAGATAGGATTGCTTCACTGCCTGATCACTCGGAAAATCCCAATGTCAGCATTTTGCTGGAGAATATAACTGACAGAACGCTAAGACATGCCAGGTTATTTGCAGAGCTGGAAGACAAGTTCGTGGAGAATGAGCCACTGCAAGATTCCATTAAACTTTCCAAAAACCGTTTCGGAGAAATGCTGGCAGATGTTTCCAGAAAAAGCGATCCGGCTATATTTTCCGATACAGCGGTAAAAGCGGCAACGGAACTGCAATCCATAGAGGTTCTTGAGTCATTAGTGGAACAACTGCCGGAAGAAGCTGCCTCCAGAGTCAGCGAAGTTATAGAAAAACTCAAGACGGAAATAGCGCCTGCCCAAGCGCCGGCATTTCCGGAAACTAGGACTGCCCCGCCTGTTATTGTTCCTGAAACGGAAAAAATGCCGGAACCGGCTCCGGAGGAAGATCAGGTGCTTTGCATCCAGGTCTACGAGCCGGTTTGCGGCAAAGACGGTAAGACCTATTCAAATTCCTGTACTGCTGGCGTAGCCGGCGTGGAAATTCAATCAAAAGGAGAATGCCCGATTCCAGAAAAGGAGCGGGAAGCCGCAACAACGCCAGCTCCGGCAGAATCAAGAACTCCGGAAATGCAGGGAGTCGCGCGAGAATTAACGTTAGAGGCGGATGATAGCGGTTTTTACCCGGCCGGTAACATAGAGGTGCCAAAAGGCGCCAAAGTTATGCTCACTTTTGTTGTTAGGCAAGCTAATGTTTATTTCGGGGGGTTGGATTTTCGCAGTTCTAAATTTCAGACGGATCCGGTTAAACCAGGCGG
This sequence comes from Candidatus Paceibacter sp., assembly GCA_020724845.1. GTDB lineage: Bacteria > Patescibacteriota > Minisyncoccia > UBA6257 > 02-FULL-45-10c > DYGE01. Next base: position 95,680 of record DYGE01000001.1, on the reverse strand, counting down.
CTCAACTACGGTAGAATTCGTTGCCGATGAGTCATTCACTATTTCTTCTTATTGGCCGGCATCCGGCGTCTTAAAAGCGAATATCGAAGTCATCGCGGAATAAAGGAATGAATAAGCAGGGCAAGAGCATATTTTTTCTTTGCGATAAAAATAACCAAAATCTTTTTTTCTGTTTTTCGCCGGAAGTTATGCTGGCGACTTTTTTAATTGAGGTAGCCGCCGCGATTTATGTCTTTTTCCGATATAAAACTACCGTGTTTAGCAGGATTGTGATTTCAATTCTGCTGCTTTTAGCCGGATTCCAATTCATTGAATATCAGATCTGCGAAATAGGAGATAGCTTGATCCTGACACGACTTGGGTTTGTATTCATCACGATCTTGCCTGTTCTTGCCCTGCATTTAACTTACACGATTACCGGAAGCCGCCATTTTCTGAAATTAGGGTATGTGCTGATGTTCGCTTTCATTCTGATTTACGCTTTCGCGGAAAATGCCGTAACTTCAAGCGCTGTCTGCACTGGGAATTACATCGTTTTCTACAGCCAAACAGAGCTGGCTTGGTTATACGCGGGATACTACTTCCTATTTCTCTTATTGGGAATTTGGGAGGCGCTGGAAGGGTTGCTGGAAAATAAAGGCGAACGAAAAGCTCTCGTTTGGCTGATTATCGGCTATCTTTCCTTTATGCTTCCAATGGGTATCGTTTACCTGATATCTCCGCCGGCTAGAGACGCTATCCCGTCAATCATGTGCGGCTTTGCGCTGCTTTTCGGGTTGATTCTGGCAATTAAAGTAGCGCCGCGTTACTATAAAAATTTAGGGTAAACGAAATATGTTGTTCGAAGAATTAAAAAAAATAATTAAGGGGGATGTGCTGGCTGACGAGAATACGCTAAAAAAATACAGCCGCGACGCTAGTTTGTTTGAAATTAGGCCGCAGGTGGTCGTGTGTCCGAAAGACGCGGAAGACATCAAAAATTTAGTTAAATTCGCTAGCCAAAAGCCAGGCAAGGATCAAATGTTAACTCTGACTGCCCGTTCCGGAGGAACAGATATGACCGGCGGGGCGCTTACCGAGTCAGTGATAGTTGATGTCACTAAACATCTCAATCGCGTTTTGGAAATCGGCGAAGATTACGCGATAGCTGAACCCGGAGTTTTCTATCGCGATTTTGAAAAAGAAACTTTGAAAAAGGGATTGCTTCTGCCATCTTATCCGGCTTCGCGGGAAATTTGCGCGCTTGGCGGAATGGTCGCCAACAACGCCGGAGGAGAGAAAACTCTGGCCTACGGAAAGACGGAGAACTACGTAATGGGGCTTAAGGCCATACTGGCTGACGGCATTGAGTATTCTTTTAAGCCGTTAAATCGCCAAGAATTGGACAGTAAGTTATCCCAAAACGACTTTGAGGGGAAGCTATATAAGGAAATTTACAGCCTGGTTACGGAACACAAGGAAGATTTGGACGCGGCTAAGCCGCAAGTTTCCAAAAATTCGGCCGGTTATTACTTGTGGAACGTGTGGAATGGTAAAGTCTTTGATTTAACCAAACTATTCGTCGGTTCACAGGGAACTTTAGGCATTATTACTGAGATTAAATTCAAATTGATAAAGCCGAAGAAACATTCGCGCATGGCAGTAATTTTTCTGAAAGATCTGAATCCGTTAGCGAATATCGCGCAGGCCGTAATGAAATTCCGGCCAGAGAGCTTTGAATCTTTTGATGACAACACGCTGAAAATCGCCCTCCGTTATTTGCCAAGCTTAGTTAAGCTGCTCAAAAAGAATATTTTTAGCTTGGCGTGGAATTTTCTGCCGGAATTTTGGATGCTTTTGAGCGGGGGAGTGCCAAAATTGATATTGTTGGCTGAATTCACTGACGACAGCGAGGAGAGATTACAAAGTAAACTGGGTGATTTGGAAAAAGAGCTGGAAAAAAGCAGCGCCAATTTCCGCGTTCTTGCCAGCGAAGAAGAAGCGCGGAAATACTGGGTTATCAGAAGAGAAAGCTTTAATCTGCTCCGGCATCATATTAAAGGGAAAAGAACCGCGCCATTTATAGACGATTTCATAGTAAAAGTTGAGGATCTTCCGGAATTTCTGCCGGAGCTGTATAAGATTTTGGGCCAATATAAAATTATTTACACGATCGCCGGCCATGTCGGTGACGGCAACTTTCATATTATTCCGCTGATGGATCTTTCTGATCCCAAAAACCACGAAATCATTAAAAGCCTTTCAGAAAAGGTTTATGATTTGGTTTTGAAGTATGACGGCTCAATTACTGCCGAACACAACGACGGCCTGATACGCAGCCCGTACTTGGAAAAAATGTATGGGGAAAAAATCTACGGACTTTTTGAGAAAACTAAGAAAATATTTGATCCTAATAATATTTTTAACCCCGGCAAGAAAGTAGGGGCTAAAATGGATTATGCCTTTGAACACCTGATAAAATCCGCTAAATAATCAAAAACGCGGCTAATTGTCAGCCGCGCAGCTTTCTTGACAACGTAAATAATTTCCTGTATTATATCTCCAGGCACATAAGCACTTTCACAAAGGAGATGATGGGTGGAAAGCAAAGAAGGCCGCCTTGGGGCATTTTCTATGCTCGGAACGTTTTGTCTGCTTTGGCTGATAGCTTGGAAATCGCAGCTGTTCGGACTAGTAGGCAGTGACTTGATTCTGCTCCTGGCCGGCAAAGTAAGCGAAATCGCTGTCGGCCAGGAAAATTTCTTAACGATGTTTTTGGTTATTCTCGCCACGGTGGTGATAGAATTGCCGTGCACGATTTTCGCCGGACTAGCGCAAGGCGCGATACTTGGCCAGAGCGGTAAGCATTCTATTAATGAACTCTTTAGGAGTATGCAGGAAGGAAATCACTTCCGCACTTTCTTCATTATGGTTCTTTTGGAAGAAATTCTGGCGCGATGGTTTTTCCTAGGTTTATTAGTTAAGATTCCCTTTATATCCGGGACAATAGCGTTTTATCTGTTATTTCTGATAGGGAACAGCTTTTGGGCACTGGTCCATCTGAAAAATTTCCAAAGAGAAGAGGATCGCAATATTCTGCGAGTGCTCCCGCAATTCGTGGCTGGAATCTTTTTTACCTACATCTTTGTGAAGTACGGTCTACTGGCCTCTGTTCTAGCGCACTTTGCTTCAAACGCGGTGATATTTTCAATGCATAAAATCCAAAGATTCAACGCGATTGACGGTTTGATCATAGGCTATGACGGCCTATGCGCCTTAGTCAGCTACGCGCTGATGACCAAGCCGCTTTCTGACGCTATGCTGTGGTTTGTGGAAAATCCGACATTTGTTTTGCCGGGTTGGGGATTCTGGGATTATCTCAAGCTTTCTATATTCATACCCGCATGTCTGAGTGTAATTTTTGGAGCGCTGCTTTACGACCGAGGAAATGCCGGGAAAAATCCGGAGCATGAGCCAGGGCCGCTTGGCTATCTAATCGGCATCCCGTTAGCAATCTGGCTTCTTTACGGAGTGTATTATTTCCTGGGAATTTTCGTTGCTAGCGTGTCCTACCGAGTACTAGTGCTGGCCATTCTGTTTACTTTCTTGCAAAAAGGGGCAAGCGGCAGCGCCGTGTCAAGGACGTTTTGGTGCGGTTTGCCGGGAATGTACATTGCGGTATGCATACTGCAAGCTATGAGTTTCTGGGCGGCATTCGGATGGATGGTGTTGACGGCGGTGATACATCTACCAACGAACACCCTTATCAAGCTTGATGACTAAGCTTTACTAAAGGAGGCAATGTTGCCTCCTTTTCTTTTTCTTGCCTGTCTGCTATCATCACCTCCAGCAGGTTCAACAAAGGAGGAGTATGAACGACCAGCAGCGCATTCCGGAATCAAGTGAGGCCATCGGATTTTACGAGAGAAGATTCTTCTGCTTTTCTAACTTTTCCAGCTTTGCGGTTGAATGGATGGGCCGGCTGTGGCAGACATCCGAACATGCTTACCAAGCGGCAAAGTTTATGCATAACCATCCGGAAATTGCCGAAGAAATTTTCTATGCCCGCTCCGCTTATGAATCCAAGAAAATCGCGGAAAAGTATCGGGAGTATGTCCGATCCGACTGGGACGCCAAGAAAGTTAAGGTTATGGAAGAAATCTGCCGACTTAAACTAGAACAGCACCCCTACGTAAAAAGAAAGCTTCTCCAGACAGGCGACCGGCCTATGGTTGAGGATTCTCCGGTTGACAGCTTCTGGGGCTGGGGACCGGACAAAAAGGGGAGAAACGAACTTGGTAAAGTCTGGATGAAATTGCGGGAAGAGATTAAGTCTGCGCCGCCCAAATAGGTGTTTGACTCTAGCGATATTATTTGGTAATATATGCGCAGAGTCAGAACTTTGATTCAAAAAAGGAGCGCGAGATGGGTGAGAACAAGAATCTGGTACAGATGAAGGGCAATGAGAAACTGATGGTTCTACTGGACACTAGAAGCAAAGAACGAGCCATCGCCGAGCAAGAGAGCTTTAACGCTGGCCTGGATAGGAAATCTAGCAAGGCCTTTGATTTGTTTTCAAACCTAGCAGTTAAACATTTCCCTCTAACCAGATCGGATGTTTTGCAATTGGACCATGACGGGCTGCAATGCCTTGAAAAGCTTCTTGGCAGAAGAATCGGAATCAGGCACCGGATGGCGCTGCTCTGCTACAAATTTTGGGAAAGCTTCATTTTTGTTCCGGCTAAAAAAATTCGTGAGAACGAAGGATGCGGTCCCCATGATAAATCCGAGATGACCGCCTTTTTTTCTTGGTTAGCAGTTACGGGAGGAATTACTACCTTGCTTACTGTCCTTACTCAAAGCCACTGGATCTGCATAGCAACATTCCTAGTAGTCTTTGGATCTTATTTGCTTGAAAAATCCCATTGCAATCCTAAACCAAATGAAGAACTTCCGAACCATTGCGATGAGTGCCTGTATCTTGTTTTGTCCAGGACACTTGAAAAGCATCGCGGGAAAGCGTACCTCTCCAGAGAAAGGATTAAGCAACTGACCCAGGAATTAGCCTCTTATAACACCCACCTGTGATAGGTGGGATTTTTTTATTTGACTTTCTGTTCCAAATTTTCCAAGATGAACTTATCTGAACTTTGAAATCAGCGGATAACATGAACAAGCTAATCATCGCCAAGCCGTTCATTATGGCCGCGATCTTGCTCCTCCTACTCTGGCTTTTAAGCGGTTGCGCTAAAAACAGCCAGCCGGAAACGAAACCGCCCGATGGAAAAACTATCTGCACCGAACATTACGCTCCGGTCTGCGGCGCGGATGGGAAGACGTATCCAAACGAATGCAAGGCGTCAGTCGCTAAAGTAGAAGTCAAATCCCGAGGCGAATGCCGGCCAAAAGTCGAAAATCCGGAATGTCAGGATGTCAGTTATAACGTGCATACTGTCACAATCACCAAGTATGGCATGTCTCCGCCGGAACTGAATTTAAGAGATAAAGCCTACGAACCAAAAAATCTGAAAATTAAATCTTGCGACAAAGTAATCTGGACCAATCAAGATTTCCGCAGCGCCGCGATGTACCATACCGCAACGGCGGAAGATGGCGCCAAGAATTTTTTTGACACCGGAGGCATTACCAAAGGGAAGCAATCCAAGCCGATCCAATTTGTTGAGACGGGCGCTTACCCTTATAACTGCCGCCCGCACCCTTGGATGAAAGGAAAGATTACCGTAACTCCGCGATCTAAGGCCGCTCCATGAGCGGCATTTTTGTTGACTAAAAGATGATTTTATAGTAACATCTGTTCAAGAACGATCCTTGAAAGGAGAATAAAGATGGTCGAAAACAACCTGGTCAAGAAAACGCCTCAAGATGAGCTGGCTTGCGCGCTAAATGAAGCAAAAGCGCGGCAGCTTAAGGAAAAACTTCACGAAACCTACCGAGACTTTGACATTTACTTCCCTAAGATCTGCTACGCCCGATATGGTTTACAAAAGGGGAATTTGCAGGATCTTAGCAAGGAAGCTCTCTTGAAATTAGTTGGTTTGGTAGCCAGGAGATCCAGAATAACTGGCCTACTTCAGCGGGCAGCTTTCCACTCTCTTTGGCTTTTGCCGTTTTCTCTCTTCGCCTTCGTAAATGCAGTTCTTTGGCAGAGTGCTCCGCAAGCACTTTCGCTCATTGAGCGGTTTATGGTAACCATGACTTTCTCTGTGCTAATAACCATGGCGACTTGTCTCATTTCTGGCTTACTGGTAATGATTATAGAAGAGTTAACAAATAGACGGATAGTTTCCTTTCTTGGATCCTTACCGTCTAAGCTCTCCAATACCCCCGAGCAAATATGCTGGCAATCCTACAAACTCATTTCTAAACACCAGGATCGAGACACAATGTTTCTGGAAATAGCGCGGCGGCTATCATAAAGCCGCTTTTTTTATTAATTGACCAGATCAGAAAATATCTGCTACAATATTAACTATTGTAGTTAAATAATAGGCGATAGTAATTAGCGTTTAATTATATTATTAGTCGTTCGCCTAAATACAATAAAAATTAATTAGGAACGAACGATGGAGATGCAAAACAGGCCCCAGCGCCAAATGCATGATGTGTCCGCCATGAACATCACTTGCACCGAGTGCGGCACGCAGATCAAGGAATTACCGTTTGAGCCGAATAAAAGGCAAGACGGCACCTACGGACGCTTATATTGCTACGATTGCAATAAAAAGCGCCGACCGGCTTTCCGAGGAGGTTTCGGAAGATAGATTCAAAATCCGCCAAACTGGCGGATTTTTGATTTGTGGATTCAGGACAAATATTGATAGAATAAAATAACTAAGTTATGCCTAAATTTCTTAATAGAAGGAATTTTTTAATTGCCGGAATGCTGGGTTTATCCCTGTTATTTCTTGGCGGGAATAACCATTTTAGCTTAGAGCAGGAAGAATCGTTGGATATAATCCGGAAAGACATCCTGACCGGCTCTACCTTCAGCGTTATTGCTAGCGAAGCGGGCGTCGCGACTTCCACCGCCAGCGCCATCCTCGCGGAAGCGAAGGAGGTTTACGACCTTGCTAAAATTGTCGCCGGTAAGCAGATTGCTTTCGCGTACGACAAAACTACCGGCGCTTTAAAAGAATTGCAATATGAGATCAACAAAGAAGAAAAACTGCTGGTCACCAACACTTCCACGACCAGTATTGAGAACTGGGAAGCAAAATTAATACCGATTGAGTACACTACGGAAATCAGCAAAGCTATGGGGGTGATCGAGAGTTCGTTGTACGAAACGATAACCAGCCAAGGTTTGGACGAGCGCTTGGCGCTCGCGATAGCTGAAACTTTGGCTTGGCAGGTTGATTTTGCTGCCCAAGTCCAGAAAGGAGACAGTTTTAAGGTAATTTATGAAAAAAGGTATCGGGAAGGCGTTTACGATCACCCTGGAAAAATCTTGGCGGTAGAATTCATTAACGCCGGAGAAAAGTTTCAAGGATATTACTTTGAAAGCCCTGAAACCAAAGCTGGTCATTACGATGAAGAGGGAAATTCAGTTCAAAAAGTATTTTTAAAGGCGCCGCTTCAATATAAGTACATTAGCTCCGGCTACAGCTTAAATCGCTTTAATCCGATTCTCAAAAAATTTACCAGGCATCGCGGAATTGACTACGCCGCGCCATCCGGGACGCCGGTAGTTACCGTCGGCGACGGCACAGTAGTTCAGGCCGGCTGGAACGGTTATTACGGAATAATGGTCAAAGTTCGGCACAACGAGATGTACAGCACTGTTTATGGGCATTTCTCCAGCATCGCCAAGGGAATTAAAGTAGGCACGCGGGTGAGGCAGGGGCAGATAGTAGGTTACGTCGGCTCAACCGGACTTTCAACCGGCCCGCATCTTCATTATGAAATGCACCGCTTCGGCTCTCTAGTGAATCCATTTACCGAAACCATCCCGCCAGGCGATCCGATTAATGAAGCAGATTTGGCGGCATTTAACGCGATGAAAGAAAAATACCGGCAACAGCTTAATGAAATATGACTATGAGCCATAGAGACAGCTTGCAATATCCAAACCTAGCGATATTCTTCTCCGTCCTGATCTTAACCTACCTATTTTCCCAGACTGGTTTTTTTGATCAGATAATTGAATCTCTGGGGGTTTTCGGGTATTTCAGCGCCTTTGTGGTAGGAATTTTCTTCGTCTCCACTTTTACGGTAGTTCCCGCCACAGCTTTGCTGTTTTTATTAGGAGAGAGCTTGAATATCCCGGCAGTCGCGGTACTTGCCGGCCTGGGAGCCGTAATCGGCGACTATACTATCTTTAAATTTGTGAAGGATGACCTATCCGATGAATTAAAGAGCGTATTCCGAAAAGTCGGAGGAGAAAACTTATTAAGATTCCATTGGGTTATTCACACAAAATATTTCGTCTGGCTCGGGCCGGTATTGGGAGCTATTTTAATCGCGTCTCCGTTTCCGGATGAGATGGGCGTAGGATTGCTTGGCATTTACAAACTGGGGGATAAGCAATTCGCGGCCCTCTCATTCATTCTGAATTCTATAGGAATATTTCTGCTTCTAAGCGGCATAGAAGTGTTGGTGCGCTAAGCGAGGCTGCCATGTTATAATTTTTTCCTTTACTTTTGTCAGGAAAGTTTTATAATCACTGCATTCTTTGAAAATGGGATCCGATGCAAGCCATAATAGTGCTTGGAAAAACCAACTCCAAGGATACTGACGGCCAGAGATTTGAAAAAGTTGCTAAACAATTAACTAGTAGCCTTACTACTGACTTCAAAGTTCCCTTGCAGAATCTGCTGATTATTAGAAACGCGGACAGCGCTGAAATTTTTGAAAAACTGGAAGAAGTATTTATAGAAAGCTCAAAAGAGGATGTGTGCCTGTTTTACATAGGACACGGCAGTAAAAAAGATGGTGGAGGATGGGCGGTTCAGGGCACTTGCGACGATATTCTCTTCTACTCCGAATTGGCTCTGGCGCTTGCACATCATGGAAGTCGGTTGATCTTCGTTAATGATTGCTGTTACGCGGGCCTGGCGGAAAAAGCGCTTGAATTCCATGCTGCGGACAGCCTGCTGATAACCGCGTCTCCGGAAAATAAAGTTGCCGTAATTGATATAATTCCGAATATGCTGCTCGCTTGGAAAAATGGCAGAAAATACGAGCCAAAGGCATTCGTCTCTCCTTCTTACGTGGAAGAGAGATTCGGCCTTTACGACAATGTTGTTCATTCTTACCCGCTTTTCCCGGAAGGACATTTTCTGGATTTACGTGCTGGCACCGATCTGGACTACCTAATGATCGGCGCGACCCTTGTTTCATAAATGATTTAGTATTATCCTCTAAATAAGTTCTTCTCGGGGTCATGATAATGGAATCAAAGAACGGTTGGGCGCAGATTGTGCTTTTAGCAATCCTTCTTCTTCCAGTAGTCGCAATCTTGCATCTTGTTCATGCGGCATTGATTGACGTTATAAGAGATATCGCCGTTGAATTGACCAAGCTGCTGATGAGATTTTTCGGGGCTTAAAGCCTAGCCGCATTCTACATGCGGTTTTTTTATGGTAAAATTCAAAGATTAAGACTATGGACCCCGTTAGAGCCAATCAAGCTATGTCTGCTAAACTATATTTTATTTTAAGAATCATAATTAATCGCCAGAAACAATTTAGCCGCCCGAGTTACGGTCGTCTAAAGACGACCTGGCTCTAACGGGGTGGATATTTTTTCAATATTAATTTTAATAGTTGTAGTGCTCGGATTCGCCACTGTATTTTGGGCTTTGCGCAGCCAAAAACCGGAGACAAGAAGAGATGAGCAGTCTCTGGTCATGCTCCAAAGCCAGCTTCACGAAATTAGGAATACTTTGGATTCCAAAATAGGCGAGTCAACCCGTTCAATGCAGAGGCAATTTTCAGAAAGCGCCCGGATTATCCGGGATGTTACCGAACGCCTCGCCAAATTGGATGAAACCAACAAGCAAGTCGTCAGCTTTGCCGACCAGCTGCAGAACTTGCAGGATATCCTCAAAAATCCGAAACAGCGCGGAGTGCTGGGTGAATATTATCTGGAAACGCTCCTTAAAAATGTCCTTCCCCCGGGGCGATATCAGATGCAATATCCATTCAAGGATGGGACTATCGTGGATGCGGTTATTTTCGTTCAGGACAAAATAATCCCTATTGACTCCAAATTCAGTTTGGAAAATTACAACCGAATTTTAGAGGCGCGCGACCAAGAAACTCGAGAAGAGCTGGAAAAAGCTTTCCGGCAGGATTTAAAAAACCGCATCGATGAAACCGCTAAATATGTAAAGCCGGAGGAGGGGACGATGGAATTCGCTTTTATGTTTATTCCCGCCGAAGCGATTTACTACGATCTGCTGATCAACAAAGTAGGCGCGGTTAAAGCAAATACGCAGGATCTTATCCAATACGCCTTTAAGGATAGGCATGTCATCATCGTTTCTCCGACTTCCTTCCTCGCTTATTTGCAGACCGTGCTTCAAGGCCTTAAAGCTTTGCAGATTGAAGAATCGGCAAAAGAAATCCGAAAGAGAGTTGAAGCGCTTGGCAAACATCTGTCCAGCTACGAATCATATATGCAAAAATTGGGAACGCATCTGGGAACTTCAGTAAATATGTACAACAGCGCCTATAAGGAACTCGGCAAAATTGATAAAGACGTGCTAAAGATTACCGACCAGGCCGTAGGTATAGAGCCGGAACTCTTAGGGCGCCCCGAAATATTACAAGAAGAATAAAAATGCCCCCTGCACAAGCGCGCTTGTGCAGGGGGGACCGGAGAGGACAGCGCCCACTTTACATGGGGCACCCAAGCAAGGTACATGACCAAGCGTTGTTAACCTCGAGCACATGATACCAATACTAGCTGGATATGTCAAGACAAAACCTACATGAACAAAAGTGGCATAAATTCCTAAAACGCTGCTGGCCGCTTCAATACATCCCTTTCATTGATTTTGTCTTTGCTGCCGGATCGCTGGCAACCGGAAATATGCGCGAAGATTCAGATTTTGATGTAATCGTCGGTGCCAGGGAGGAAAGGATTTTTACGGTGCGGTTTTTCTGCTTTCTAATCTTCAAGCCGCTCGGTTGGTGGGCGAAACATCCGGCTAACAACCGACAACCGACAACCGACAACTTTAAAGACAAACTGTGTTTCAGCCACTTTGTTTCGCCGCGATCTTACCGGCTGTCGCCTCCATATAATGAGTATTGGAAAAAGCTATATCTCTCTGTAATCCCAATTTTAGGCAACACTACACTAATTCAGCGCTTTTATCGCGCTAATGAAGATTGGATCGGCGAAGCCCGGCTTTATCAGGAAAATCCTCGGCACAAGTATAAAAAAGACGGCCGAATAAAAAAAATGCTGGAATGGCTTTTAGAAGAGACACTTGGAGACTGGCTGGAAAAAATACTAAAGAAAATCCAAATTAAAAAAATAGAAATCGCTGCGAATCGGGCAAGCGTATACAAACCCAGAATCATCATCAGTGACGAAGAATTAGAATTTCATCCTGACACTAAAAGAATACAAGAATACCTGAAGCGAACCCTGGAGTAGCGCGCTCTCTTTTGGATAACACCTCCACCTGATAAGCATAACCAGAAAGTATCCTCTGTGCGGCAACTGACGGAATCCTGATTTGCTCGGTTCGCTTGCGAAAATCAGGATGAGACGTAAGCGGCGCTGATCGCAGGAATCAGCGAACGCTGGTGCCGGTAAGAGGATACTTTCTGGTTATGACACTTTGTCCCCACCGCGAAGCCCGAATGACCAAGAGAGAGCTACCCCGCATTGAAATAATACCAGAAAGACTATAAGATAAAGTTATTCTTCCTCGAAAACCGCATAGGAGCTCGCCTTGGTCCAGTGCCAGGTTTGCAGAACACACGACCGGCCCGCTGAAAGGATAGCTCACGAAATCCTTAAGTGGATCGCTAAGAAAGAAAATTATTGGCTGGTAACCCATACCGAACCAAATAGCGCCAGAGACAAACAAGGCAAAGATTTTTTCGTAGTTCCCCAAAAAGGCGGGAAGGCGCTGCCGATTCAAATCAAAGTTTTCCGCAAACTTGACCAGAAAACTCTGCAAGAGAAGCGGAGCAGAATCAAAAGCGGCAAGCAAAAGATCAAATTGAAGACAAAAGAACGAAAAAACATTTTGCACGTTAATTTCATAAAAAAATATATCCGAACCCTGCTTTATCACTTCAGAAGGTCAAATTTGCTGAAAAACGATTCTTGCATATGGGAAGAATTCAATAAACATGCAAACTCCACTAATTTTTTTTATAGGTTAAATTCAGCCAAGAATCCTGAAACTCTGCTGGACCTCTATGAAGAGCTAGAGCATTATCTGGATTATTTTGAAAAGGCCGTAGTGCATGAAGAGAAATATCCTAAAGTTAGGTTGTTTTTCGTAGTAAATATGACCAGAGACGGCATTGTTGACATGCGCAGCTTCTTTCAACAGAAAAAACAGGTAAAAAAACTAAGAGAGCAGTGGTCGCAGCTGATTAAAAAGGCCCTATCCGCCCAAGCAACCTAAACCCTCAAGCGAGGGTTTTATAATGCGTAGAAATTAGCACTCTTGACGCTTGACTGCTAATTGCTATAATTTATCTTAGTCGTAAAAATAAAATATATAAAAAGATGAACCTAAAACCATTAAACGATCACGTTTTTATAGAATCAGTCGAAGAAGAAAAAACAACTAAATCCGGCATCGTCTTGCCTGAAACAGCTGAAAAAGAAAAGCCGATTAAAGGCAAGGTGGTCGCTGTTGGTCCCGGCAAGCTGGACGAAAATGGCAAACGGGTCCCAATGTCAGTGAAAGTCGGAGATTTAGTTTTATTTAAAAAATACGGCCCCGATGAGCTGGAAGTCGACGGCAAAAAATATTTAGTCGGGGAGGAAGCGGACATTTTAGCAATAATAGAATAGCGTTCAGCGTAAAGCGTTAAGCGTTTGGGAAATTACCTGTTTTTTAAAAAACCTAACCGCTATACGCTAACCGCTATACGCTCCAAAGAATGGCAAAACAAATTTTATTTAACGAAGAAGCGCGAGCGGCGCTTAAAAAAGGAATAGATACTCTGGCCAGCGCGGTCAAAATGACCCTCGGCCCAAGAGGGCGCGCGGCAGTAATGGAAAAAGGCTACGGAGCCCCGCAAGTTACTTTTGACGGTGTAACCGTTGCTAAAGAAATTGAGCTGGAAGATAAATTCGAAAATCTTGGCGCCGAGCTTATTAAGCAGGCCGCCGATAAAACCAATGATAACGTAGGCGACGGAACTACCACCTCGGTAGTTTTAGCGCACGCCATGATTGATGAGGCAGAGAAGGAAATTGCAAAAAAGGGGTTAAATGTCATACAGCTAGCTGTAGAACTAAAAGCGGCTAGTAAAGCTGTAACTGAAGGATTAGAAAAACAGAAAGAGACTATCAACGATAGCAAAAAAATTGAGGAAGTCGCCACTCTTTCCGCCAAAAACAAAGAAATCGGCAAACTGATCGCCGAAGTTATGACTAAAGTAGGCGGAGACGGAGTAGTGACCGTTGAAGATTCCAACACCATTTCCAATTCCTACGAATTCGTGGAAGGTATGCGATTTGACCGCGGTTACATCTCACAATATATGGTTACTAATCCGGAAAGGATGGAGGCCGCTCTGGATAATCCTTATATTTTAGTAACTGATGAAAAAATCTCTTCTGTCCAGGAATTTCTGCCGCTTTTGGAAAAATTAGTGCAAGCCGGGAGGAAAGAGCTGGTGGTAGTGGCTGAAGACGTGGAGGGAGAAGCCCTCGCGACTTTAGTGGTAAACAGATTGCGCGGAATCTTTACAGTTTTGGCGGTTAAGGCGCCGGGATTCGGCGATCGCCGAAAAGAGATGCTCCAAGACATCTGCACCGTCACCGGAGCGAATTTCATCTCCAAAGAGCTCGATAAGAAACTTGATTCCGTTGAGTTGGCCGATTTAGGGCAAGCTCACCGAGTGGTTTCTACTAAAGACGACACCACCATCGTTGACGGCAAGGGCTCTAAAGAAGATATTGAAAAAAGAGTTGAACAGCTCAAACAGCAGCTGAAAAAAACTGATTCCGATTTTGACAAAGAAAAACTACAGGAAAGAATCGGCAAATTGTCCGGCGGAGTAGCTGTCATCAAGGTCGGCGCTCCCACTGAATCCGCTCAAAAAGAATTAAAACAAAGGGTAGAGGACGCGGTTCACGCGACCCGAGCAGCTATGGAAGAGGGCATTGTTCCAGGCGGAGGCAGTGCTTTATTCAATATTAAACCAGAAGTCCTAAATACTTCTGTAGAAACTGAAGAATTGGTAGATTCCGTAAAGAGGATAATGCGCAGAGCTTTAGAGGCTCCATTAACCTCCATCATCGAAAACAGTGGGGAACCCACCTCAACAATCATTACGGAACTAAAAAAACGGAAAGAAGAGTCTGAAGGTGAAGAAAAATTGTGGCTTGGATTCAATGCCGGAACGAATAAAATTGACGACCTCAAAAAAGCAGGAATTATTGACCCGCTGAAAGTTACCAAGACTGCATTCTTAAATGCACTTTCGGTTGCAACAAACTATCTTGTAGCTGGCGTGGCTCTAACCGACAAACCGGAACCGAAAGATAAGAATGCCGGACCAGCTATGCCGCCAGGAGGAATGATGGGGATGTAGGGCGTTCTGATAAAAACCCGCCTGTTGAATCAGGCGGGTTTTTAGTTTATGGTGTTACTAGCTTCCTTCAGGAGAATAATAATGGCAGAAAATCCGCCGCGGTTGAGTTTTTTGGAGTACGGCGCGTTCATGGCTTTCGCGGCTTCTTGTCGCGCTACTTGTCGTAGAAAAATCGTTGGCTGCGTATTGTTTAACATTCACAAGGTCATTGTCTCTACCGGATACAATGGGGCTCCAGCCGGTGCGCCGCAATGCGACGAAGACGAATGCTTGATGGTTAACGGCCACTGCGAGAGAATCACTCACGCGGAAAAAAACGCGGTTCTTTTCGCCGGCAAGCGCTGCCCTAAAAGAGGCGGCTATGCTTTCGCCACTACCAGGCCATGCCAGAGATGTTTTGATATTTTGGTCAGCAAAGAAATAAAGCATATTTATTACCTTGAAGAATACCGCAGCGAGGAATTTGATAGAGAGCAGCGGAGGATTTGCGCCGAGAAAGAGATAACCTTGGAGAAGCTTGATACTAACATAGTGGAAATCATGCAGAAAGCAATTAAATTCCACCAAGGCCCCGGCGGCCTCCTCACCATGAAGCATCCTCTCCGAATTGAAGAGCAATTCCCGACTGACTGGAATGAGTAAATAATTACCCGCGTCCAAACGCGGGTTTTACCTTATATTATCCCAGCCATGGCTGGGATAATATAAGGTAAATTTGCATTATTTTTTGACCAGTTTAAAATAATTAACAGCTCTACAAAACTAGAAACGAGGCTAGGCAATGAAGCAATACCTAGAAGTGTTGGATGACATCCTGAAAAACGGCGTGGATCGGCCGGACCGAACCGGCACCGGCACCCGAGGAGTTTTCGGAAGACAAATGAGATTTGACCTTTCACAAGGTTTCCCGCTTGTTACTACCAAGAAATGCCATCTGCGAAGCATTGTTCACGAACTTCTATGGTTCCTGAAAGGGGACACTAACATCAGATATCTTAAAGAGAACAAAGTTACTATTTGGGACGAATGGGCGGACGAGAACGGCAACCTAGGTCCGGTTTATGGATACCAGTGGAGATCCTGGCCCGCGCCCGACGGCAGAAGCATTGACCAGATAGCTAACGCGGTTGAAACGATTAAGAATAATCCTAACAGCCGCCGAATTATCGTCAGCGCTTGGAATCCCGCGGACGTTGACCAGATGGCGCTTCCGCCATGCCACTGCCTTTTCCAATTTTTCGTAGCCAATGGCCGGCTTTCTTGCCTGCTTTATCAGAGAAGCTGCGACATGTTCCTGGGCGTGCCGTTTAATATCGCGTCCTACGCGCTTCTAACTCAAATGGTCGCGCACGTAACTAATCTGGAACTCGGAGAGTTCGTACACACTCTCGGCGACGCGCATATTTATCGAAATCACTTTGAGCAGGTTAAGCTGCAGCTCTCCAGAGAGCCGCGGCCTCTTCCGAGGATGTTGATCAAACGGAAAGTAGATTCCATTTTTGACTTCCGCTACGAAGATTTTGAGTTGATTGGCTACGACCCGCACCCGGCCATTAAAGGGAAGGTGTCAGTCTAATGAAAAAAATCTTTATCGTTGCCGCGATGTCCAAAAACAGAGTTATCGGCAAAGATAACAAGCTTCCGTGGGGCAAAATTGCCAAGGACATGAAGCGTTTCAGGCAGCTGACAGATGGAAAATTCGTGATTATGGGCCGGAAAACTTATGAATCAATCGGCCAGCCATTGCCAAACCGCGTCAACATTATCGTGACTAAGCAGTTGGATTATCGGGATCGCGTTCCACAAAGCTGTATTGTGGTCAGCACTCTTGCCGGAGCCCTGGAATTCGCCCAGCATAGGAACGTTTACGTTATCGGCGGAGCGGAAATTTACAAGCAAGCTATGGAAGCCGCGGATGTGATGTTTCTTACTTTAGTTGACCGAGAATGCGAAGGAGACGCTTACTTCCCGGAATTCGGCGACGAATGGGAAGAAATCAGAAGCGATGCGGTAGATTGCAAGGAGGGGAAGGATAAAAAGGTCAGATGCGTATTTATGACTTACAGGAAAAAGAAGAATGGGAAAGTTGCTGGAAAAAAGAAAGAGGAGAAAGCAGAAGTTGAGGAAGAAAAATCCCCGCGGTAACGCGGGTTTTTTGTTGACTGTTCGGAATTTTTAAGATAAGCTACTGCTTAGTTCGGACCAGAGGAGGCGAATGATGGCAAAACATCTCCGGATCCCGCTGAAAACTCTTTTTATGGCTTGCCTGATTGCTCTTTCATCGCCCTCGTATGCCGCAAAAGTTTCCTACTCCAGCATCACCTTCCGTTCCGCCGACTACCTTGGATTGGATAAAATTTCAGTTACCTTTAAAGACGCCCTGGTTGACGGTCGGCTGCTGAACATATCCGTTCCACTAGAGGCCGTTGAAGTCATTCTGGTAGATGGCGAGAAAAACTATACTACCCTTGACATTACCAATGCCGACGACAAGCCGCCAATCAGTATTTGGCTGATGGCCGAAAAAGCCATCGTCGTTGTGCGCAGCAAGGAAGACGTCCGGCTCTGGCAAAAATTCCTTGAAAAGCTAAAGAAAAAACAGGAACAAGAGAGAAAAGAGCGGCTTAGGCCGCGGAGGGTGCTGCCGCCGGAGGATCTGTGAACCAGCCCTGACATAGTCAGGGTTTTTATTTTTTCTGAAAAATACTATAATAAATTCATATGAATACACTCACAATTTTATTAATAGTTTTAGCGGTCGCGGCCTTATGGCTAGTTTTTACATTTAACAGCTTAGTTCGATTGAGAAATCGGGCAAAAGAAGCCCTTTCCGACATTGACGTGCAACTAAAGCGGCGCTTTAACCTAATCCCTAATTTAGTAGAAACGGTCAAGGGCTATATGCAGCATGAAAAATCCGTGCTGGAAAATGTAACCAAGGCGCGCGCGGCAGTAGCTGGCGCTGGAGGCAACCCGATCAATAGGGAAGAGGCGGAAAGCCAGCTTTCCAACACCCTCAAAACTCTTTTCGCGGTCTCGGAAAATTATCCGGATCTGAAAGCCAACGCCAACTTTTTAGATTTGCAGCGCGAGCTTTCCGATACGGAAAATAAAATCCAGGCATCTCGCCGCTTTTACAACACGATGGTTATGTCCTTAAATACCAAAATCCAAAGCTTTCCAACCAACTTAATTGCCAAACCCTTCGGATTCCACGAAGAAAAATTCTTTGAAGTGGAGACTGCGGCGGAGAGAGAACTTGTAGCGGTGAAATTTTAGGACTTCACGAGTTATGAATCAAGGATCATGAATCATGGTTTTTGAATTCATTCCTAATTCTTAATTCCTTATTCATAATTCATTGTAATATGGCCAATTTATATACTCACAAAGACACTAACATTCGTAAAACGTGGGCGCTGTTCACTATCTTCCTAATTGTAGTCATCGGCCTCGGCTGGGTGTTTACCCAAGTTTTCGGCGACCCCTCAATCCTTTATATTGCGGTTATCTTTAGTATTGGCATGTCTATAACTAGTTATTGGTTCTCTGATAAAATTGTTTTGAAGATGGCCCATGCCCAGCCGGTTACCAGAGAAAATGCCCGCGAACTTTATAATATAGTGGAAAATCTGGCGATTACCGCCGGCCTGCCAGTACCGAAAATCTATATCATCAACGAACCGGCTCCGAATGCCTTCGCGACAGGCCGGGATCCGAAGCACGCGGTCGTAGCCGTTACCACCGGAATTTTACAGAGATTAGACAGATCCGAGCTGGAAGGAGTCTTGGCGCACGAACTCTCCCACGTTGGCAATCGGGATATGCTCATCTCTACTATGGCGGTTATTTTAGTGGGGTTTATCTCTATTGCCTCTGATTTTTTTCTAAGATCTCTTTTTTGGCGGGGGATGGGCGGCCGCGATCGGGACAATCTACATCCGGTAATGATTTTAATCGGGGTGGCTTTCGCCATCCTCGCGCCGATTGGAGCCGCTTTGATGCAATTAGCTATTTCCCGGAAGAGGGAATATCTGGCAGACGCGTCCGGGGCTTTGTTAACCCGCTACCCCGAAGGGCTTGCGAGAGCGCTGGAGAAAATTTCCTCCGATCCGACTCCGCTTCGGGTTGCCAACAACACTACCGCGCACCTGTGGCTTGCCGACCCATTTAAAGGCAAGGCTAAAACTTCTTGGCTGCACAAACTATTTATGACCCATCCGCCGATAGAGGAGAGGGTTAGGGCATTGCGAGAGATGTAGGGTAAGCGTTCTAAATGTTATAAACGTTGTAATCGTTATATTTTTTGTTGTAATATAATATCAGTTAAAATGACCATGAGGAGGGGTCGCATAGTGGTCTAGTGCACCGCCTTGGAAAGGCGGCATGTCCGAAAGGGCATCGAGAGTTCGAATCTCTCCCCCTCCGCAAATTTAAAAAATAGAAGTCTATTCTATTTTTAAAATTTTTGGTTGAGAGATTTGATAGGGAAGGGGTCGGGAAACGGGAGTTTCCCGTGTAGGAAGGCAGTCCGCCAGCTGGCGGACGTCGGAAAACCGAGGGTTTCCGAGCTTCGTAATTCTCTCCCCTTCCGCCAATATCTGATATTATTAGTAATATGAAGTTTTTTGGATTTGAATTTAAAATCGAAGGCCCTGAAAAGAAATATAAAGGGATGAATACCGCAAAACTGAAAGAGCTTCGCGAGCAAGAAAAGCGTTTGAGCGACGTGACTGATGCTAAAGTTTTTCATAGAGAACAAGTAAAAAGGATTGATGAAGAATTGGAAAGGCGAGGGGAGAAGGGCGAAGATAAATCAGATAAAGAAAAGGGGAGTATTCTGGATGTAGATTTGTACTAAGAATTCAAATCTTTTTGTACAGCATAGGTTGACATATTATTTAAACACACAATGAAACTCCACGGCCGTAAGGCCGTGGAGTTTCATTTGACTTTTAAGCGCCTGTAGGGTAATATATAGGCAGTCAAAAGAACCTTGAAAGGAGGAAAAGTTATGGTGGAACTGCTTATGATTGGCGGCGGTTACTTGGCTTCTGCGGTGTTTACTTACGGTTTCTCGAAAAATCTCCGGATAGAGTTGTGTAAGAGAAGGGGCTGGGAGTACGACCGCTCTGACGAAGATTTGTGTATACTTACTGGCATAATATCACCAATAGCGCTGATATCCGTATCTTTAGTATATGCTACAGAGATGGTCACGCCTGGTCTAACCTTCCGTACCTCCAAACAGAAAGCCTTACCCAACGATATTCGGAATTTTTCCGCTTCCATTTGGGGTCGTGGATACGTTAATGAAACAGCTTTGATCCGCCAAACCGGCCAGGAAAGGATGATGGAGAAGATTCGGAAGGCAGAGGAGAGGCGGAAAGAAGAAAAGATGGAACAGAATAGACAGCTTTTTCTAGCTTGGGAAAGAGAGACCCGAGAGAAGCTGGATAGGGAAATAGCTGAAGCCAGAGAGGCCTATGCCTCCCTGGTGCCACGGCTCTCCCAAGAACTGCTTCACCTTAAACCCAAGGATCTGGTTACAGCTGATGAGGAGGAGTATCAATATCTGGATGCCCAGATTAAGAGAAAGATTGGGTTGGGGCATGGGTTAGCATGTTTGTCTTATAGGTTTTGGACCAACGTCTTCGGAAGAATCAAAAGGGATGAGGATAGCGTAGAAAGAAAATACGGTGTCTTCATCGCTGAATGCGTTGTTGCATTTTACTCGGCGTCTATAAGCTCTCTATGCGCTCTTGTGCCCTGTCTCTTTCTTGGCGGGATAGGGGTCCCCATTGGCTGTATTACGACGATTGCATCAATATTAGCAGTTGCGCATACTGGTAAAAATTTCAAGGATTGTCACAAATGCAGATATCTTCAAAAATCTGGATTTCTTGCCAGGCACAATGTTCGAAAAGGCCTTGCTAAGTCAGACTTGGCTTTGCCTTCACTCCGCTCTTAACCGAGCGGTTTTTCTTTTACCACAACATTCTAACATTCTGCAGAATGTTAGAATGTTGTGGGGCGTCAATCATCTTGCTAAAACTCCTAATATTTATTAGAATATAGTCAGCATAATCCAAAAAAGGCAGTAAGGAGCGATTATGAACGACTTCCAGAACAAGGTCTTGATCGGCAACGTTACACTTTACCCGGAAGTAATTAAGCAACAACTTCGTAAGTCATATTATTTCCTAACCTACGATCCGGAGAAAGAAAAGCTGACGCTGACTGCCAATCATGGCCGAGGAGGGGAGAATCTTTTTGAAATCAGGAACGTCCCTTACGAAAGCGCCGCCAAACTGGCCTACGGCCTCGGCCTGAAAGGAGAGGGGAAGACGCCGCTTACGTGGCTCAAGTGGAATCCTATCTTGTTTCTTTACCATGACGGAAGCGAGGATGCTCACGCGGTTTGCATAGAGATTTTGAAATTAGGTATTCCGTACCTTCAATTTCCAAGCCCGACTCTGGCCCTTTCGGACGGCCACGGCAAATATCAGCCGCCAATGTGGAGCGTTGAGAAGATTCTGGATATCGTCAGAAAAACAGCGGAAAGATATAAGGACGCATTGAACAGCAAACCATGAGCCCAAAATCACCAAATTTTGGGTTTTTTATTTCACTTGACATAAACTCATAAATATGATAAAATGCATACAAGCTGAAAAGCTGCGCATTCCAATCTGTAAAGGAGGAAGTATGAACAACCTGCTCTATAAGCTGTATTACGATCTGTACCTGCCTTTCTATCCGTATGTCATAACCGCTGCGGTCATCGCCGCCTTCCTGCTCGCATAGCCCCGCACAAAGAAGCTTTGCGCTTCGGTGTGGGGCTTCTTTTTTTATTCAGACAAAAATCAGACATTAAGAATGCTAGTGTTTGGATGCTACTCTCTTAATCGGATCAGACAGCGCGCGGGTGCGTTTTGCGGCGATAAGAAACGGAAGCGCGCCTAATTGTATCCCCGCACTTATTACAAATGAAATTGGATAGCTGAACACGTCAGCGGAGCGGCCCAGCACCGGCTGGGTTACAGCGCCTCCGGCGCTATCCAACAAAGCGTCAAAAGAGAGTACTGTCGCCCGATGATGCGAGTCAATAAGCCCGTTTAAATACGCTTCTCGCACCGGTCCAGTGATGGCAAAGATAAGCCCCCAAAGCGTGAGTAGGGCAATAGCTACCCAAAAATTCGCAATAAGTCCCAAAAGCGCGATCACCGCGACTCCCGCGACCTCGCCCATAATCAATAAATCTGTTCGAGTGCGGAAAAAACTCCTGGCATAATCAACCGAAAGCCCTCCGACAATTTGAGCGCCAGCTACGATGGCGGCGGCAAGTCCGGCAATGCCGTACGCTTCCGGATTGCCATAGAGCTCCAGCAGATATGGTTGCATAGCGTAGAATACGTAAATGCCAATGCCGGCGAAAGGCGCGGACAGCATCATGAATTTCACCGAGCGATTTTGCCAACCGCCCTTTACCGCGGCAGTAAGCACGGATTTTATTTGATTTTTAAAACTAAGCCCTTTCTGCGGCGCGAACCCGAGATCGTGCATCATAAAAATGCTAATAAAAAGAGTCGCGCCAAGAAAACCTACCCGAAAAAGATAGGGGACTCCTAAATTAGTTAGTTGGGCAATGTATCCCCCAGCGACTGAACCCGCAAGCATAGCTGCCCCGCCGAGAGCTTCTCCGCGCGCGAGCACGGATTCCAACGCGCCATCATAATGAACGGCATTCAGAGCATCCACAAGCCAGGCTTCCATCGCGCCGGAAAGCAAGGTAAACCCTAGCCCTAGAATTATAGAAACAACTGCCCATGACCAGAGCGGCCCGTGGATTTGCCAGAGCCACCAATAAGCTAGCGTACCGACCAGAAGAGTGGCAGATCCAAGCGCGTAAGACACGCTTCGTCCTTTCGTATCCGCGACCACGCCAGTGGGTATTTCAAAAAGCACCATGCCGCCGGTAAAAAAAGCGTTCGCGGTAAACGCCGCAGTGTTTGAAAGCCCCGCGTCTAAAAGAAACAGCGTATTGATTCCCCAGATGAAAGAAGCGGACAGCGTGGAAAAAAGAGTCAAAAGATAATAAGTAAGCTTAACTTTCGTCGGAGTGGGAGCCATTTCTTAATGATACAGGAAATGGATACGCTTCTCCATTTTAAAAACGACCCTTCGGTCGTTTTAGAATAATCCTGGAAGCTCGGGAATTTCTTTCAGCGAGGTCACGCGGTAACCGTCGTGATCATGTCCGGTTCCTTTCCGGTCAAACCAGATAGAAGTCATTCCGACTCCGCGGGAACCGGCAACATCGCGATCCAGCTTGTCGCCGACAAAAGCGGCCTCGTTTGGAGCTACTCCTAGATTACATAGCGCTTTAAGAAAAATGTCAGGGCTAGGCTTTCGCTTTCCGAATTCGGAACTCCAGACAAAAGTACGGAAGTACTTTGCAATACCAAATCGTTCCATTTCCTCTTGGAAGAGGTAGCCGGGAAATGGCGTGTTAGACACAATGCCCATCTTTATTCTAGGGCGATACTTTATTCCAAGTATGTCAAGACATTCCAACAGCTCTTGAGCGCCATCAATCAGCGTAGCGGACTTACTGAATCCGTAATGGTAAATTTCCCCCACTTGCCTATACAATTCTACTGTGTTGGTATACATTCCTCGCTCCCGTAACGCGCGCGAAAGCGCCCGAACGATCGTAGCCTCTTCAAAAGTTTTGAAGCCGACGCGTCTCTCTTCCATCAAAAGTTTGTGCATCCGGTCAAGTAACACCTCATCAAGGCGCGCCTCGCCGCGGGCGAATCTTTTGTAGTTTTCCCTCAACGCTTCCGGTGTCGGGTATTCAATAAGAGTATTCCCCAAATCAAACAGCACCGCCTTGACCATATGCTTCGTCTCTGGTTTACGAGTTCTCAATGTAAGATAGCAAAATGAAGATGGACTTGCAACATAATACATGCGTTGAGTGGGGTTGACAAAACCTTGCTTATGGTGTATACTTAACAGAAGTTAATGAGAATGGACGAAAACATGTCGAGTTTATCGGAGTAAAATAATTAACAGAATCACTATGAACGGAACAATCAAAACTCTTACAGACAGAGGATTTGGGTTCATCACTCGCGAAGGCGAGGAGAAGGACCTTTTCTTTCACTCTAAGGAATTGAACGGCGTTGCATTTGACGATTTGAAAGTTGGCGATAATGTCACCTTTGAAGTTGTTCAGAGCGATAAGGGCCCAGCGGCCACTAACGTCTCTCGCGCGTAAAGCCGAGCAATAAAAAATCACCCCGCAAGGGGTGATTTTTTATTGCAATGATCTCTATTATGTCGTCTTTTATCTACTTTTAGTTAATTTCGCGCAGATGCTATATTAAATGAATGGAATATCCGATCCGCATTAACAAATACATAAGAGATTCCGGCCTTGCCTCGAGAAGAGAGGCGGATAAGCTTGTACAAGACGGGAAAGTTCTGGTGAATGGCCAACTGGCCCAAATGGGGATGTTAGTAAACAAAGGCGATAAAGTAACTATTAAGAAAGGCGGAGAAAAAGAATATAAGTATCTTGCTTATTACAAGCCCAGAGGACTGGCAACGCAGTCGCAAAAAGGGTCTCCGAGCGTCATTGATGAATGGAGAACTAAGGGGCTATATCCGGTAGGGCGGTTAGATAAAGAATCAGAGGGCCTGCTCATTTTGACTAATGATGGCAGATTGACAACTAGATTACTTGAGGCTCCGACGCAAGATGAGGCTCCCGACAGAATCATCGGGAAAGAAACATTTGAAAAAGAATACCTGGTAAAAACCAGAGAGAAATTAAAAGAGGGGATTGTGAAAATCTTTCAAAAGGGCATGGATACGGAGGCGCTCGGCAAATTGCTCCCCGCCGCAGCCAGAATAATTGACGACCGCACTCTTTCCGTTTCCTTGCGGGAAGGAAAGCGCCATCAAATTCGGGTGATGCTGGCAGAGCTTGGCTATACAGTTTCTGCATTGAAACGAATACGCATCGGGCCGATCCGGCTCGGCCAGTTAAAACCAGGCGAAACTCGTGAGCTTTCTCAAAACGAAGTTGGGGCGTTATTTCAGTAAACGCTATCGCGCTAAAAATATTTGTACCTTTTTTGGTACAAATTTATATAATTTTCTGACGGAAATTATCGCCTTAGTTAGAATCAGGATGTGGTTCTTTGAAATCCCAAAGGAGACGCAGAATGAAAGTCATCAAGAAGAGTGAGAAGCTGGCCTGGACTAAAAGAGTAAAGTGTAGTGGAAACGGCAATGGCGGAGGTGGCTGCGGAGCTCTGCTGGAAATCACGCTGTTTGACCTCTATAGCACTACCAGCTACGACTATACCGGCGGCAGCGAGTATTATACCACTTTCACCTGCTGCGAATGCGGAATTGAAACTGATATTGAAGATCCCGGCCTGACACTCCGCGGTAGAAAGCCCTCGGAAGCGGCAAGAAAGAAATTAATGGATGAGTTTGAAAAGCGCAATACAAAGTAACTGCCCAGCTGGGGCAGTTTTTGTTATACTTTAAGTATTTTTAATATGACATCTGACAATAACCGTACTGAAGAATTGCGAAAAATCAAAGAGGAGGTTCTTAACCTTAAAAAATCTCCTTTATATAAAGAAAGGGTGAAAAACAAAGTTTTCCCGGTTATTGGGGAAGGAGATCATTACGCCAAAATCATGTTCATCGGCGAAGCGCCAGGGAAAAATGAGGCAATGACCGGCCGGCCTTTCTGCGGAGCTTCCGGAAAGGTTTTGGACAAGCTGCTAGCTTCTATAAAATTAGATCGAAAGGATGTTTATATCACTAATATCGTAAAAGACCGCCCACCGAACAACCGCGACCCGCTTCCTGAAGAAATAGAATTTTACGCGCCTTTTTTGGATAGGCAGATTAGCATTATCAAGCCGGAGGTTATCGCGACCCTTGGCCGGTTTTCTATGCAATATATTATGGAAAGATTGGGGCTAGCGGATAAATTAAAATCCATCAGCCAATTGCACGGCCAATCATTTGAAGCCGACACTGATTATGGAAAGGTTCAAATAGTTCCCTTATACCACCCGGCCACCGCGCTTTATGGGCAAGACATTAGTGTTCTGAAGAAAGATTTTAAAATATTAAAGAAAGTGATTGCATAGCTGGATAAAACAGGCGAATGCTAACTTATCCACAGTAACTACATCTTGCGCTTACACAAGGTTGTGATATAGTTTAAGTAATTGCTTAAATACTTAACTATTTATGGAAAAACAATTATATCAAATCAAAAAAGAAGCGGAGCTCCGAAAACAAAAAAATAGGCGGTTCTTGCGCGGGCTGCGCCAGTACTCAATTGTAATCATCGTATTAAGCGCAATAATTTTTGGCTCTTATTTTGCTCTCAAAATCTCTGGTCCGCAGGGAGAAGATTTTAGCCGCGCGATTACCATTATGGAAAATATAGGCCATATTCCGGTGGGCAGCAGGCTGCCTGAATATACTTCAGACCCGCCGACATCAGGGCCGCACTACGGACAAACGGCGCGTTCCGGATTCCGTGATGAAGAAATTCCCGATCAATACATTATTCACAATCTTGAGCATGGAGATGTTTGGATATCATACCATCCGCGGGTTTCAGACGAGGTCAAGAATAAGCTGAAAAAATTCGGCGCCGCGAAAGTCATTGTCGCGCCCCGAGAAGCAAATGAATTTGATATCGCGCTTGCCGCTTGGGGACGCTTGGATGCGTTTAATATTGAAGACGATCAAGTACCGACTGACCGTATCAGCGACTTCATCAAAAGATACCTCGGCAAAGGCCCAGAACGAGTTCCAGGCGCAAGCGGGGGAATTTAAATTAAAATTTATAAAATGAATCTCAGGCAAAATAAATCACTGCCGAATATTTTCAATGCCTTGGGAGACCAGACAAGATTTAAGATATTTAAGATTCTACTGAGGCAAAAAGATATCTGCGTAAGCGAGATCGCGGCGATATTAAAAGTATCTGTGCCGGCTGTATCCCAGCATTTAAAAATATTAGAAAACGCGCAATTGCTTATCAGAGAACGGAAAGGCCAATCGATCTGCTATCAGGTCAACGCGCAAAATCGATTTACAAAATTAATTACTAAAATGGTCGAATAATTCATTAAAAAATAAAACTATGGCTAACCAAGTAACAATTTATTCTACGCCAACTTGCGCCTACTGCAAGATGACTAAAGAATTTTTTAAGGAGCACAATGTCGCTTATTCGGAAAAAAATGTAGCCGAAGACGCGGGAGCGAGAAACGAAATGATCCAAAAATCCGGGCAGATGGGGGTGCCGGTAATTGACATTGACGGCCAGTTAGTAGTCGGTTTCCAAAAAGAAAAACTGTCAGATTTATTAAATCTATAATTTATGCTTTTAGAGTTCTATGGCGAAGAATGCCCCCATTGCAATCTAATGCGCCCCTTAGTTGAAAAATTTGAAAAAGAAGAGGGGGTAAAGGTTGAACAATACGAAACTTGGCATAATGAAGAAAATGCCAAAAAGATGCGGGAATACGATAAAGGATACTGCGGAGGAGTCCCATTTTTCTTTAATACCGATACAGAAAAATATATTTGCGGAGAAGCCTCTTACGAGGAATTAAAAGAATGGGCAATCAAAACAAAAGAATAAAGAATCAGGAATTAAGAATAAGGGATTAATTATTCATTAATCTAAAATATTAGTCCATGTTTGCGACTAAAAAAATCGTATATGCAACAATTTTGGTTTTAGCCGTTGGATATCTCGGTTTACTTTTATGGCAGAGATTTGCTTCGGATATTGAACTGCCGGTCGGTGGCGAAACAACCGAAAAAACAATCATTGTGGAAACTAACGGAAATATTGAAGAAAAAAAGATAATGGTTACTGGCGGCGTAAAACACAGCATCCCGCTGGAAGAAATCATCAGTGGCGGACCGCCTAAAGACGGCATTCCGCCGATTGATGATCCTAAGTTCGTTTCTATACAAGAGGCGGATGAGTTTCTTGACGATAGCGAACCGGGAGTAGCCTTATCATTGGCTGGCGCGCACCGCTTTTACCCGTACCAAATTTTGGTATGGCATGAAATCGTAAATGACCAGATTGATGGAAGACGAGTACTTGTCACATACTGCCCGCTTTGCCTGACCGGCTTCGTCTTTGACCCAATCGTACAAGGAGAGCGCGTAGAGTTTGGAACTTCCGGCAAGCTTTGGAAATCAAATTTAGTGATGTATGACCGTAAAACCGAATCGCTTTGGCCGCAAGTCCTTGGAGAAGCCGTAGTGGGCGAAATGACCGGAACTAAATTGCCGGTCCTGCCGTCAGATCAGGTATTATATGGAAATTGGAAAAAGCAATTTCCTAATGGAGAGGTGCTTTCTCGTGACACTGGCGCTACCAGGATTTACGGCTACAGTCCCTACGGAGATTATTTCTCGGCGACTAATTTGGCGCTTTCGCTCGCCAAACCTACTGACACGAGATTGCCAAACGACGCGTTTGTTTTTGGAATCGTAATCAACGGACAGGCAAAAGCGTATCATACTGAAGCGGTTAAAGAAAAAGAGGAAGTAACGGACGAATTTCAAGGGGAGAATATAATCTTACGCCACGACAAAGATTTGGATGTCGTAAGGATTTTTAAAAGGCTTCCGGACGGATCAGAAGAAAGAATCAATCCGGTTTCCGGATTCTGGTTCAGCTGGGCTTCGGCGCATCCCGATACTGAATTATATAAATAGATTTAAAAAGGTCGGAAAAATAAAATAAAAAAATCAAATGTTTGAACAACTACTGCAATACAGTGATTTAGGTTTGTTTCTTCTGCGTCTAGTTGTGGCTGTCATTTTCGCTTATCACGCCCTGCCAAAGTTAAAAAACGCCGGCGGTATGGCGCAGATGATGGCGATGCCAGCGGGAATGATCTTTATGCTCGGCCTAGTAGAGCTTTTGTCTTCCGCGGGATTGATACTCGGGGTTTACGCGCAGTTATCTGCCCTTCTTTTGGCAATAGTGATGATTGGCGCGATCGGAATGAAGACGATGAAATGGGGAGTAGCCTTCGCGGCTCACGATAAAACCGGCTGGGAATTTGATCTAGCGCTCTTGGCAGCTAACATTGCTATTCTTCTAAATGGAGGAGGCTCGATAGGATTATAAATGCAAAGAAAATCCACATTACCAATTAATAACCAACAAATTTATGAAAGGCCCTAAAGCCCCTTGCGGGTGCTAACTCGCTAGCTAGAATGGCGAATCGTGAAATTCAGAATTCGCCATTACTCAAAAAGAGAATTATAAGATTGTCTTTTTGAGTAATATGAAGAAATCATTATACATAATTTTGGGAATTATCGCGGTTGTTTTTTTGTTGTCTTCAGGAGTAGCTAAAAGGCAGGCCGCGAACGTTGTTACAGAAGAAGACAGACTTGATAAAGCGCCTGCTTTTAGCTTGCAAAATTATGAAGGGGAAATAGTGCGCTTGTCAGATTTTGAAGGCCAACCGCTGGTTATAAATTCTTGGGCCGCCTGGTGCCCTTTTTGCGTTGAAGAATTGCCCGCGTTCGCCGCGGCGCAAAAAGAGTTCGGCGATCAAGTAATCATTATCGCCATCGACCGCGCTGAACCGCTGGAAACCGCCAAAAAATACACTGACGAATTGGACGTAACGAATGATTTAGTTTTTCTTCTTGATCCGGACGACTCTTTTTATCGGTCCATAGGCGGATTCTCAATGCCGGAAACTATTTTTGTGGATGCCGCTGGCAATATTCTACAACACAAGCGCGGACCGATGGACTTAGAAGAGATTCGCAGACGCATTTTAGAACTAACAACCAACGACTAACAACCAACGACTATGGAGGCTCAAATTTTTTCATTAGCTATCCCGGCATTCATCGCCGGCCTACTCACATTCTTAGCTCCCTGCACCTTGCCGCTGGTTCCTGCGTATTTAGGATTTATCAGTGGCGTTTCATTAGAAGACTTAAAAGATCCAGAGAAGAAAAAAGCTGCGCGCTGGAAGATATTATTGAACGGCCTGGCCTTTGTTATTGGGTTTAGCGTAATTTTTATAGCCTTCGGGACTTTGGCAGGATTCATTGGCAGGGGATTGGTGCCTTACCGAATCTGGCTGACCAGAATCGGAGGAGTTTTTGTGGTAATCTTCGGGCTATTTATGATGAACGCGATTAAGATTCCTTTTTTGACATCAGAAAAACAATTTAAAGTCCCTCAAATTTTTCAACGAGGCAAAACGCTAAATTCGTTCATATTAGGATCAGCATTTGCCCTTGGTTGGACCCCCTGCGTAGGTCCGATTCTCGGGTCCATACTTTTCCTTGCCTCTACTTCTGCTACCGCCCTGCAAGGAGCAGCTCTGCTGCTAATCTTTTCCTTGGGATTGGCAATACCATTTCTTCTCATCGCCGTTGGCATTGGTTCCGCCGGCGGGTATATTAATAAATTTTCGAAATATCTTAACGCTATTTCTTTTATCGGAGGGATTTTCTTAATTCTTTTAGGAATTCTTTTATTCACCGATAATATGAACTTGCTAATTATCTGGGGATACAAGATCTTCCGGTTTATTGAATACGAAAGATTATTAGATTATTTATAATCAATCCAAAAGCGCGAATCCCGTTAGAAAATTAACAACTATGCATAATCTTATCCAAGATATAACCAAGCATTATCAAGGGCCTTTAGTCGACAAGCCCTGTAATTTAATTTTATAACAGTATGAATTTAGAATTTATCGGGCTTACGCTGGACGTTATAGGGAAAATTATGATTTCCTACACTGCCGTTATGATTCATTACCGCTTCTGGCAAGAACATCAGGTTGATGAAAAAGTATTTACCGAAATGAAGCGCGAAAGGTACATCGGCATAGCCGGCATCACTCTCATTATTCTCGGCTACTTGTTGCAAGCGCCTTCATTGCTATAAAAGCATACCGCGCGCGGATTGATAGAAATTTTATGAAACTAAATCCGAATATTCCAACAATTTTTGTTATTTTTGGAGCCACTGGAGATTTAATGGCCAAAAAAATCACGCCGGCGCTTTTTAATTTATTCCAAAAAGGAGAACTGCCGAAAAAGTTCAAAATAGTCGGATTTTCCAGGAGGGAATATTCCAAGCAGGAGTTCCACGACTATGTATTTAGCAACTTGATTAAAAAAGGATGGGATTTAAAAACCTGCTCGGCTTTTTGCGATCTTTTTGATTATCAGCCTGGAGGTTTCCAAAGTTTAAAAGATTTTCGGGCACTCTCGGAATTATTGCAAAAAATTGACGACGAGTGGGGAGTTTGCGCCAATAAATTATTCTATCTCGCGGTGCCTCCTCAATTTTACGAGGTTATTTTCAAAAATTTATCGGCCTCCAAGCTAACCCGGCCCTGCAGCGAAGAAGAGGGATGGACTAGGGTTTTGGTTGAAAAGCCATTCGGCAAAGATTTGAAAACCGCGAGAAAGCTTGATGGGCTGCTAAGCAAGCTCTTCCAAGAAATACAAATTTACCGCATAGACCATTATCTTGCCAAGGAAATGCTTCAAAATATCTTGACCTTTCGTTTCGCGAATAATTTTTTGGAAAAGGGATGGGATAACAAATTAATTGAAAGCGTTCATATAAAATTACTGGAAAACATCGGGGTAGAAGACCGAGGCAGTTTTTACGATGGGGTCGGAGCTTTGCGCGATGTCGGCCAGAATCATTTGCTGCAAATGCTCGCGCTGATCACAATGGAAAATCCGGGAAAGTTTGGTGAAGCGGACGCCATCAGAAAAAATCGGGCGAAAATTTTAAAGACTCTGGAATTGCCAGAATTAAAAGAAGTTAAAAGCAACACTTTCCGCGCTCAATACGACGGCTACCAGACCATAAAGGGCGTCCGGCCAAAATCAGACACTGAAACTTACTTTAAAATTAAGGCTTTCTTGAAAGATCCTAAATGGCAAGGAGTGCCAATAATTTTAGAGAGCGGCAAGAAGTTAAAAGAACAAAGAAAAGAAATTGAGGTCGCTTTCAAGCATCCTACGCCATGCTTTTGCCCATCAGGGGAACATCTAAAAAATAAGCTGTTTATCCGAATGGAACCGGAAGAAGAAATAACTGTGACTTTTTGGTCGAAAAAACCCGGCCTAAAAATGGAAGTTGAAGAGAGAATTTTTAAATTCAGTTATCGCGAAAAATCCGGAAAGCCGCAATACACCGAAGAGTATGAAAAATTACTGCTGGATTGCATCGCCGGGGACCAAACGCTTTTCGTAAGCAGCGAAGAAGTTGAAGCGATGTGGAGGTTTACTGATCCGATTACAAATGCCTGGCAGAAAAATCTTGTTCCGCTGAAAAGCTATCAGCCAAACACAGACGAAGCCCGGAAATCATCAGAATCAGTTGAAAAAGCGCCGCATTTGGCAAGGCCGATTAAAAAAGAGATCGGCATTATCGGCCTTGGGAAAATGGGAGGGAACCTCGCGAGAAGGCTAATGGAAAAAGGATGGAAAGTTCATGGGTATAATAAGGACGGGCAAGCAACCAAAGAGTTGGGAAGGGAAGGATTACTCGGCGCTTACGCGATAGAAGAATTGGCTAAGAACCTGGGGCAGCCCAGGTTGTTGTGGTTAATGGTACCGGCCGGAAAACCGATAGAAGAAACAACCGCGCGCTTACTGAAAATTTTAAGCAAGGGAGATATAGTAATTGACGGAGGCAATTCCTTTTACGAAAGCTCAATAAAGCGTTCAAAAGAATTTCACAAAAGAGGCATCCATTTTCTGGACGTCGGAGTTTCCGGCGGGCCAAAGGGAGCGCGTGCCGGGTCTTCGCTTATGATAGGCGGCGATAAAAAAATATTTATCGCCTTGGAGGGTCTATTCCAGGACTTAGCCGCTCCAGGAGGGTATGGCTACATTGGTAAATCCGGCGCCGGACATTTTGTGAAGATGGTCCATAACGGAATTGAATACGGAATGATGCAGGCAATTGCCGAAGGATTTGCCGTGATGAAAAAATCGCCATTCAAGCTTGATCTTAAAAGAGTCGCCGAGATTTACAACCATGGAAGCGTGATAGAGTCACGGCTAATAGGATGGATCAAATCCGCGTACGAAGAATTTGGGGAAAATTTGAAAAAGATATCCGGCTCAGTGAGCCATACCGGGGAAGGAGAATGGACGGTAAAAACCGCGAAAAAACTAAAAGTTCCTACTCCGGCCATTGAAGGCGCTTTCAGATTCCGAGTAAAATCGGAGAAATCGCCGAGTTACGTCGGCAAAATACTTTCCGCGCTTCGCAATCAATTTGGCGGGCACGATGTGGTAAAATAATTATATGCACGAAGCAATAAAAAATTTTCCTAAACAGTTTGAATACAAGCCGGTTATTGAAAATGCCGGGAAGCTGAAAAAATTCAAGAAATTCATCGTCCTTGGGATGGGCGGCTCCAACCTGGCCGCGGACCTATTCAAAATCCGCGACCCCTATTTTGATGTCATGTCTCACCGCAATTATGGCTTGCCGAAACTTAGCCCCGCAGTTTTAAAACAAAGTTTAATTATCGCCAGTTCGTATTCGGGCAATACCGAAGAAGTTATTGAGGGCTTCAAGCTCGCCTCAAAAATGAAGTATCCCTTAGCGGCTGTTTCTACCGGCGGGAAACTCTTAGATCTCGCTAAGAAGAGCAAGGTCCCGCACGTGCAAATGCCGGCTACCGGAATCCAGCCGAGATCCGCCTTGGGATATTCAATAAAATCACTGGCGGCGGTAATGAAAGAAAATAAATTCAGCAGTGAGCTGACCGAACTGGCGAAACTAATGAAATCTTACGAAGCCGAAAGGATCGGCAAAGCCCTCGCCAGAAAACTGAAAGGGCATGTGCCGGTAATTTATTCATCCGAAAGAAATATGCCAATAGCTTATAATTGGAAAATAAAATTCAATGAAACCGGAAAGATACCGGCTTTCATCAATTATTTCCCGGAACTCAACCACAACGAAATGACCGGCTTTGACGTTAAAGATTCCACTGGCGCGCTTTCCAAGTACTTTTACTTCGTTTTTCTAAAAGATGTTGCCGACCAGCCTAAGATAACCAAACGGATGAACGTCACCGAAAGATTGTACCGCGAAAGGCGTCTGCCGTCCGAAGTTGTAATCGTAAATGGCAAAAACCATTTCCATAAGATTTTTTCCTCCTTGCTTTTGGCGGACTGGACGGCTTATTATACTGCCAAAGAATACGGAGTTGAGGCGGAGCAAGTGCCAATGGTAGAAGAGTTTAAAAAACTAATTAAATAGTTATGGAAAACAATCACGATAAAAAGCATAACAAATTGGAATATAACCAGATCACTCCCAATATCTACATTGGCACCAATATGTGCTGCCGGACGCATTTTGAAGAAGAATTGCTGGAACAAGGAATCACCGCCGACATATCTTTAGAAGAAGAAAAGCTGGATGCCCCGTTTGGGGTGAAATTTTACCTTTGGCTGCCGAC
This sequence comes from Candidatus Paceibacter sp., assembly GCA_020724845.1. Lineage (GTDB taxonomy): Bacteria > Patescibacteriota > Minisyncoccia > UBA6257 > 02-FULL-45-10c > DYGE01. The sequence continues at coordinate 61,368 of DYGE01000001.1, read as the reverse complement.
TAAGGATCACACGCCACCCAATCCGGAACAATTGCGTTTAGGCATTAGATTTATTGAAGAGTTGATAAAGATGGATAAAAAAGTGTACGTGCATTGTAAACACGGCCATGGCAGGGCGCCAACGTTGGTTGCCGCGTATTTAATCAGCCGGGGGAAAACTGTGGAAGGCGCCGTCGCTCTAATAAAAGAAAAACGGCCGGCCACTCACCTCCAAGACGCGCAGCTTGAAGCGCTTAAAGTGTTCCAGAAAACCGCTGAATAACATTGACGGAGATTTTTTTAAGGAGCATTATAAAAATAAGAACCTTCACATTGCGAGGACTGATGCTAGTCCCGGGGAGAGATTTCAAAATCCCTGATTTTGACAGCAGAGAAAGATGCGAAACGGAAGGCTGGATAAGAACCAACAAGCTGGATATGTACGTTGACGTTGATAAGAAGTCCGGGAAGCAAATGCTTTTCGGCTGCGCCTTTGGAACCGCGGAGCTTGATAAGAAGATCGCCACCGGCGCTGAATATGAAAACGATGGGCTTGGAATATCCATATTTACCATTGATTTTTTTGACCAGGGGGTAGTTTATTTTGAATGGTGGCCTACCAACGACCGGAAGGCGCGCCTGGCTTCGGCGATACGGCTGAATGAGAGCAACTGGCGGATAAAGCGACCAAATGAACTGCAAGATATACGCCACCAGAAAAGAGTGATTCGCGGAAAACTGATGGTTTATAAAGTGGAGATTGTTTTCTTGAAAAGGGATTACTTTACCGAGTTCAAGCCTGTAGTAAGCCTGGAAGTTATCAGAGAAGATTAAATAATCCTCCAATTGCGGAGGATTTTATGTTATTATTAGAAGGGTAGAATCAGAACTAAAATATATGGAACAAAATAACGCGCCAAAGGACGTATTCCTTCACTTACTGGGCATTATTACCCTTTACATCAGCACCTTCGGGCTTTTAGCCCTTCTTTTTCAGTACATCAATATCTTTTTCCCGGATCCATTAAGCCCGATTTATTATGACAGCGTTGCCGGATCAATCCGCTGGGCCATGGCTTCGCTGATTATCATCTTCCCGGTTTACATCTTGGTATCCCGGATGCTCAATCAGGATTACCGGCGCAATCCCGAGAAAAGGAATTTAAAAATAAGAAAGTGGCTGCTGTATTTCACTCTTTTCTTGGCGGCTATTATAATCATTACCGACTTAGTTACTTTAGTATTTAATTTCCTGGGCGGAGATTTAACGACCAGGTTTCTTCTCAAGGTCTTATCTATCCTAGCAGTCATTGGCACGATTTTCTGGTACTACCTGTCAGATTTAAAAGAAACGCTCCCAGCTAATAAATTAAAGTATCTTACTTGGGCGGTCAGCGCGGTCGTGCTCGTAAGCGTCGTTTTTGGGTTCTTCACCGCAGGATCTCCGCTCAAAGCTCGCCTTTACAGATTTGACCAAAGGCGCGTCAGCGACCTTCAAACCCTGCAGGACCGAATCGTCAACTACTGGATACAGAAAGATGAGTTACCCGGCGAACTTTCTGATTTGGAAGATACCATCACCGGATTCACCCAACCGAACGATCCAGCCACCGGCCTGCCTTACAGATACATTATAAACGGAGATTTAGCTTTTGAACTCTGCGCCACCTTTGATCTCTCTTCAGAAGATCTGCTAGGCGGGCCCAAAGCGGCGATACCTTACCCGGAGAGGCTTTACGAATACCAGCAGAACTGGGATCACGAAGCCGGCGAAACTTGCTTCCAGCGAATAATTGATCCGGAGCTTTACCGCGATTTGGAGGATAGAAAGCCATTGCTTTAATAAGTTAAAGGCATGATTTTAATTTTTTCTCTTATTGTTCTTATTTTTTCCGTGATGATTCACGAAGTCTCACACGGGGCAGTCGCTTATAAGCTAGGGGACGACACGGCAAAGGTAATGGGTCGGTTGAATTTGAACCCTTTAAAACATATTGACCCGGTAGGTTCGGTGCTCCTGCCATTAACCTTGATACTGGTCCGCAGCCCGATACTTTTCGGCTGGGCTAAGCCGGTGCCTTATAACCCCTACAATTTGCGCGACCCTAAAAAAGGCGCCGCCTTGATTGGCGCCGCCGGGCCATTGAGCAATTTCTTTGTAGCGGCGGTCTTTGGATTGCTCGGAAGATTCATTCCTCTCGACCAGGCGACCAAACTTTTCATAACCCAATCAGCGCCGCTGGCAAACGCGGAAGCAATCGGCTCTCCGATGGAAGCGCTCTATTTCGCCTTTATGATGATAATTTTCATCAACATCCTTCTTGGCGTATTCAATTTAGTTCCCATTCCGCCGCTGGACGGCTCAAAAGTGTTGTTTGCAATACTTCCGTCAAGTTACTACAAAGTCCAGCAATTTTTGGAGCAGTACGGAATGATCATCTTGCTCTTCTTTATATTCTTCGGCTTTGGACTGATTATCCCGATAATATACAACTTATATAGCTTCATAGCATAAGAGGCGCTCAACAAAACCGCCCCGCACTGCGGGGCGGTTTCAATTTGCTCCGGAGGAAAAATTATGGCATAATCTAGCAAAATCCTCGTTTGACAAATAAATAGGAGGAGCTAGTGAAGACACTAAAAAGCCTTCTTCAATGGACGACGCTTGGACTGGTGACTTTGGCAATTTCTACTTGGCTGGCGCGGACGCTTTCGCCTATGTCATTGATGGATGAGATTTTCTATTACGTGGAGAATGCCTACTATCGCGAACTGGATATGGAAGAATGCCAGAAACTGACGCTGGCCCGCGGGCTCTCTGCCTGCACAGACCGGTACACAAGATACCTACCGCCAATGGAAGCCAGGCAGGAGAATGCCGAAAACGAAGGGAAATTCGGCGGACTAGGTGTAAGAATTACACGGCAAAAAAATAAAACCGGCGGGCAAATTACCGTTGAAATGGTCACAAGCGGAAACTCGGCCGAAAAAGCGGGAATCCGGGAAGGCGATGTGCTTGTCGCAGTTTCCAATCATTTGGATGGTAAGAAAGGCATATCTTTGGAAGACATTCCCTTAGAGGAAGCCGTGGATATTTTGAGAGGGCCTGTCGGTAGTAAAATCTTTTTGACCGTCAGGCGAAAATCAAAATTGATAGTCATACCGATTGAACGCGCCGAGATTAAAATCAACAGCGTTTTTGCAAAAAAGATTCAAGACCAAATCGGCTATATCCAAATAACCCAGTTCACAACCAGAACTCCGGAAGAAGTTTCAGACGCTTTAAAGAAATTAAATACTAGCAGGACGAAAGTGCTAATAATTGACGTTCGGAACAATCCGGGAGGCATCCTGGATTCGGTACTCAACGTTATTTCTTTCTTCGCCAAGGAGCCGTTCCAGGAAGAAGCAGTGTACATCAAAAGAAGAGGCCGGGAAGCGGCTCCCTATAATAACAATGCCGCCCTGCTGAAGCTTGCAAAAGCCGTCCTGAAAATGGCTTCCAAGAACGGACCGAAACAAGCCGCGCAGGATTGGGAAAATTATAGAAACCTCAAAGTGATTGCGCTGACAAACCGGGGCAGCGCCAGCGCCTCAGAGATTCTAGCCGGCTGGTTCAAAGAATATTCCGGAGCGGAAGTAGTGGGAGAAAAGACTTATGGAAAAGGGTTGGTGCAGAGCCGAATCAAATTAAGGGGCGGAGGTCAGCTGTGGATTACCACCAGCGAATATTTTCTAGGCAATAAGCAAATCAAGATTAATGGGAGGGGGGTCAGCCCCACCTTGCAAGTAACGGACGACCCGGCTACGGCGGAAGACGAGCAACTGGAAGCCGCAATCCGGATCGGGGAGAGATTGCTTAGCAGATAACTATTAACAAAGACGAGTGTTGACACTCGTCTTTTATATTTGCTATACTATTTTCTATCATGCCTACAATGGGACAGCTGCTTAGAGGCAGCCGAAAAAACAAAAGTGTTAAATCTCCATCTCCGGCTCTGGGGAGGTATTTTAATTACCTGAAAAACCGGCCGATTAAATCCCCATCTCCATTCAAACGAGGCGTTTGTCTAAAAGTTTTTACAACTACTCCGAAAAAACCAAACTCGGCGCTTAGAAAAGTCGCGCGCGTCCGGCTCACTAACGGAATGGAGGTTACCGCCTATATCCCGGGAGAAGGCCATAATTTGCAGGAGCACTCCGTAGTTATGTTAAGGGGCGGGAAAGTAAAAGACTTGCCTGGCGTCCGCTACCATATAGTAAGAGGGGTTTTGGATACTACCGGCGTGGAAGGCAGAAGGCAGCAGCGTTCAAAATACGGAGCAAAAAAACCAACCAACAAAGAATAATCGCAAATACTTTATGAGAAAAAAAAGAAATTATAAAAGAGAGCGCCAGCCGGACTTAAAATACGGCAGCGTTGCCGTCGGCCGCTTTATTAACTATCTAATGGAGGACGGGAAAAAGCGAGTAGCGGAGAAAGTCATGTACGGCGCCTTGGATAACCTGGAAAAAGAAACTAAGCAAAACCCTTTGGAGCTTTTTGATAAAGCGATGGAAAATGTAACTCCGATGGTTGAGGTAAGTTCCAGGAGAGTCGGGGGAGCGAATTACCAAGTGCCCCGCGAAGTAAGGCAAGAGAGAAAATTCATGCTGGCGGCCCGTTGGATCATTGAAGCGGCTTCTAAGAAATCCGGCAAACCGATGGCCGACCGATTAGCTGAAGAGTTATTGCTAGCCTCCAAAAACGAAGGTTCTGCCATTAAGAAAAAGCAAGATACCCACCGAATGGCTGAAGCTAACCGAGCTTTCGCGCACTTTGCCAGGTAAAATTTATTCATCATGAAAGAATCTATGCAAACTCCTGAAGAAAGATCAGAAGGCGAACAACTTGCTGCTGAAGCTCCGTCGCCGGAAAAAAAAGACGGGGGCAAATACAGTTTTTTCTTAAACGCATTTGATTCTTTTTTAAACTTATCTGATGATCCGGGCAGACACATTACCGACCAAGAAAAGCTCGCGGCTCTGAAATCCGGCGACAAGGGAGCCGTAACGCAACTAGGAAAGGAGAAGAAAGGCAGTAAATACAGGAAAAATGCTTTTATTTTTCTTTCCTACGCCCTTACCTTATTAGAGGAAGAAGGGTTTGCCAAAGCAGTCGGCAGCGAGAAAATAGAAAGACTGGGGGCGGAAATCAGAAGCTTACAAGAAAAAATAAACGAATTGCGAATAAAAGACGAAAAGATAACTAAACAAGAAATAGATCGCGGCACAGCCATTATTAATGAGCTTAAGGACTTAATAAATAAAGCAAAGTAATATCATACATGCCAAGACAATATCCAATTGAAAAAGTGAGAGATTTCGGCATCATTGCCCATATTGACGCCGGCAAAACAACCGTTTCCGAACGCATTCTTTTTTATACCGGAGTTTCCCACAAAATCGGCGAAGTCCACGAAGGCGATACCGTCATGGACTGGATGGAGCAGGAACGCGAAAGGGGAATCACTATTACCTCGGCGGCAACGACTTGTTTCTGGATCCCTTCTTATAGGAGAGGAGAGGGCAAGTCCGAAGAAGAGCTGAAAAAACTATACGAACACCGCTTTAATATTATTGATACCCCCGGCCATATTGACTTTACTGTAGAAGTAAAGCGTTCTATGCGCGTACTGGATGGCGCGGTAGTTGTTTTTGACGGGGTTTCGGGAGTTGAGCCGCAGTCCGAAACTAACTGGCGCTACGCTGATGAGTATCAGGTTCCGCGCCTTTGCTTTATTAATAAATTGGACCGTACCGGCGCCAGCTTTGAAAACAGCTATAAATCAATTCTGGAGAGATTGACCCTTAATGCCATCCCTATCCAGCTGCCAATTGGGCTGGAAAGCAATTTTGAAGGAGTTGTGGATCTTCTAAAGATGAAGTCTTTCAAATTCTCCGGCGCAATGGGAGAGCAAATCACCGAAGAAGAAATTCCGGCTTCTATGGCTGAAGAAGCAAAGAAAAGACGCCAGGAATTGATTGAGAAAATCGTAGAGCAGGATGATGATCTGATGAGCGCTTACCTGGAAGGCAAGGAGCCGGATTTGGATACTCTGAAAAAAGTCCTGCGCAAAGCCGTTATCGCAAACAAACTGGTTCCGGTACTCTGCGGGTCCGCCTTAAAAAATAAGGGCGTCCAGCTGGTGCTTGACGCGGTATTGGACTACTTGCCATCGCCAGTTGATTTACCGCCGACCAAAGGAACAGACCCGAAAACCGGAGGGGAATTGACAAGGGAACCAAAAGACGACGCGCCGGCAGCCGCCTTGGCTTTCAAGGTCGCCACCGATCCGTTTGTCGGAAGCTTAACCTTCTTCAGGGTATATTCCGGAACCGTCAAAAAGGGAAGTTATATTTATAACTCCACAAAAGGAGAAAAGGAGCGTATCGGGCGCATGGTAAGAATGCACGCCAATCACCGTGAAGAAGTTGATGAAATTTATGCCGGAGATTTGGGGGCGATCGTCGGCCTGAAAAATACTACCACTGGCGACACTTTGTGCGACGAAGACAACCCGATTATTTTGGAAAAGATTACATTCCCAGAACCGGTTATTTCTCTCCGCATTGAGCCAAAAACTAAAGCCGACCAAGAAAAGATGGGCGTGGCTTTGAGGCGGCTTAGCGAAGAAGATCCGACCTTCCGAGTCAGCGGAGATCATGAGACTGGAGAAACCATCATTTGGGGAATGGGCGAACTGCACTTGGAAATTATCGTTGACCGAATGAAGCGCGAGTTTAACGTTGAAGCCAACGTCGGCCGTCCGCAGGTAGCTTACCGTGAAACTATTAAGGGTTCCGCGGAAGCCGAAGGCAAGTACATCAAGCAATCGGGAGGGCGCGGCCAATACGGCCATGTCAATATCAGAGTCGAGCCTATGGAGCGAGGCACTGGTTTTGAGTTCGTAAATGAAATAAAAGGGGGCGCCATACCTCAAGAATTTATTGCACCGGTTGAAAAAGGAGTCAAAGAAGCGCTGGCTAAAGGCGTAGTGGCCGGATATACCCTGACCGATATAAAAGTCACCCTCTATGACGGTTCCTATCATGATGTGGACTCTTCTGAAGCGGCTTTTAAAATCGCCGGTTCAATGGCGCTCCAAGAAGGAGCCAAACGGGCCAAGCCAATATTGCTGGAGCCGATAATGAAAATCCAAACCTTGGTGCCGTCCGAATTTATGGGCGATGTCACCGGTGACATCAGCTCCAAACGCGGAAAGATTGAAGCCATGAATGACCGATCCAACATCAAAGTCATTGACGCGCAAGTGCCGCTCTCGGAAATGTTCGGCTACGCGACTAAGCTGCGATCTATGTCCCAGGGCCGCGGAAACTTCACTATGGAATTTGACCACTATGAGGAAGTTCCGGCTAATGTTGCACAGTTGATTATAGAAGGCAAGAAATAAGCGCTCGCTATACTAAATTGCCTGCCGGTACCGAAATCGCCCCACTCCTGCGGTGGGGCGTTTCTACATCTCGGCATTGCCATTCACCTCCGGCGAAACCAAGCTGGCAATGCCTCCGAAGTTACCGCACGGCAAATTAGTATAGCTCGCTGGAAGTTGTCCTTGATTTTTCTGAAAATTTAGTGTATTATATAGAAAGCTATAAATCTTTGAAAGGAGAATCCGGTGAGCGAAGAAAGGGGGATGGTCAAGCATACCGAGCAGGAGCGGGCAATGCAGCTGATCGGCGCTGAAGAGCAGAGGCGCAACTTACAGGCCCAAAGCGAAGAGGCCGGAACATTTTCAAAATTGTTTGTTAAGTTCGCCGATTCATATCTCGGCATCACCAAGGACAATTTAAAAAAGGAGAGTTTTTCTGAAGAAGGCTCTCAATACTTGGCAGAGGCCATCGCAAAAAGAATCAGCTTTGTACATAAATTAGCCAAACACTGTAACACTTTCTGGAACTTAGTTTTTGCCCCCGCAGAAGCCCTGAAAAAACAAGATGGGGAATTTGGCGATACCCTTGGCGCTCTTACTTTTCTAGCAATATTTATCGGCTTTCCTGTGGCAACGACGCTCATGACACACAGCTTGTGGTTAGGCCTGCTTTCGTTCGGAAGCAAGGCTTGCTCTGCTATCCTTGCCGCAAATCATGATAAGTGCGAAGAATGCAGATATCTTCACTCCTTGAGCATTATGAAAAAACGCTGGAAAAGCCAGTATTTTCCGGTTGGAGAGGTGAAGAAACTTCTCTGATTTACCTTCCGCCCCGCATTGCGGGGTTTTTTGTTGACATTTGAGTAATTTTTGTAGTATTCTGTAATACAGTATCTAACTTTGACATAAAAACAGGAGATCAGAGATGGAAAAGCAGGAAACGCTTTGTAAAGGATGCGCGGACAAGATGTACACCGATCAGACCGGAGTTTGCAAGCTCTGCAAGGCGGAAACTTCCAGCGGGTCTTTCAAAATCTGCAAAAGCTGTTCCAATAGGTGGAAGCTGTGCCAGGCCTGCCTGGCGTCCACCTGGGATCTGAAAGGGCTTCTTGCGAAGTCACTGGATGATTTCAAGAAGAATCCGCGCGTCGCCGCGGCTCTGGATTGGCTGGACAAGAATCTGCTTCTGGCGAGCGTCGCTCTTTTGGCGCTTGCCGGCACCCTATACTTCGGAAGCGCTTTGTTGCAGAAATCTTCTCCCGCGACCTATTCGGTCAAGCTGAAGAAGGTTCCGCAGTTCGGCAGCAACACGGTGGGCGTCAATTCCATTGACGACCTCATCCGAAAGCACGATTCCAAAGCTTCCGACCTCTTTTTGAGGCATAACGACGACACCGACCTCGGCCGCTGGATTTCAATCAGCGACGACGACGAAGACCTTGGCCAGTTCCTGGAAGACAACGAAGAGATTATTGTCTTCGTCAGACAGGACACAATCAGACTCATTGACCCCGTGGAAGTCAAGGTCGGCCGCGGGATCAAAAACCCCAAAACCTGGAACCTGGATATTATCCGGGCGGCCGAAGCGCACAAGATGCTCGGCAATGCCGGGCGAACAGTCATCGGAGCCGTGATTGATACAGGCATGGACCTAGATCATCCCGCCCTGAAAGACCGACTCGTTCCCGGACGGGACATTGTCAGGAACACTGACGACCCCAGAAACCGAACGCCGGGAGAAATGCATGCGACTCATGTCGCCTCAACCGGCATCATGGACCCAAAGCATTCCGGCGGCGCCTATGGAGTCGCTTACCCGGTTCTGAAAATCATGCCGGTCCGAGTGTTGGATGGACATAGCGGCTCATACCAGAACATTGCCAAAGGCATCGTCTGGGCGGCCGACCACGGAGCAGAAATCATCAACATGAGCTTAGGCGGAACGTACAGCAACGCTCTTTTGCATGACGCGGTCAAATACGCGGTCAACGAAAAGAAAGTGCTGATTATCGCGGCGAAAGGCAACAGTAATACTTCCAGCCGCCACTATCCGTCCGACTATCCGGAAGTCCTTTCGGTTACGGCGACGGATGATTGGGATCAAAGAGCCAGTTTTTCCAACTACGGAAAGAATTCCGGAGCCGCGGCTCCCGGAAAAGACATTTACGGGGCTCTCCCTGGAGGGAGATTCGGATATCTGTCCGGAACTTCCATGGCATCCCCGCACGTCTTTGCGGCGGCGGCAATCATCAAGGCCAGGAACCCTAACCTTACTCCCGCGGAAATCCGCGCTATCATAGAAAGGCACGGTGATCGGATCAAAACCGACCGCCCGATTGGCTTGAGAATCAATCTCGCCAACTTCCTGAAAGCGGTAGAAAAGAAGTAAAGCAGCAACCGCCCACAAAGGGCGGTTTTTTAATATTTTCCACAAGTTGAAACCTTGATTTTGTATGACCTTTAGCTTATAGTTCAGGCAGCACTAATTACATATAAGGACAAAGGATGAGCTTAAGGAATGGAAGCGTTACTTTGTCTATTCGTTCTCTAATTTTGTCTGCCGCATTGATCGGACTAACTTTTTTCTCTGGACACGATATGGCCAAGTCAATCTTTGAGAGCGGATGGCTTGCCGGAAACGTAACGACACTGATGTTTATGGAAACTTCAAATACTGACGATCCATATGCATGGTGGATCCAGCCAGTCGCCGGAGTTTTTTCTGGAATGGATATAAGCGATAATGCTATTGACTCGTTTGGATTAGTAGGGGCGATACTCGGAATGGGATTAGCCGCGTTGTTCTGGGGGCTACCTCTTAGTTTGATCCAAATATTTTTATGCAGGTGTTTTTATGGGTCATTAGACGGCAACCGTAAACCCAAATATTTAAAATACACCTTGCTTCTGAATTCTCTATTTGTGTTAAGTTTTGGAGCGGATGGATACTTCCACTTTCTAAATTCAGACATACTCTTTGGCGGCCTTGCCGGTAGCTATTTCCTGCTGGGGATTCCTATACTCGCGCTTCTTGCGACCTGCTGGGTACAAAATAAGCTCAATAATTACGCATGCAAGAACTAGCCCGCATCACCCCGCCCACAAAGGGCGGTTTTTTTGTTGACTAATCGGATTATTTTGGTTTATTTTAGTATTAGCGCAGATTAAAACCGCATAAAGGAGAGGTCCTGTGGTGAAAAAGAAGCCTAGTGGCAAAGAGAAGATGATTCAGGACTTAATTCAAAAGAGAAAGATGGAAAAGGAAGCGAACGAAAAGCGCGCCAGAGACTTCGCTAAAGAACCGCGCGAATTTCTCAAGGTATGTTTTGACAAGTTGAACATCTGGGAAGAGGGCGCATTGCTGGCAATGGATAAGCTTCAAAGAATGAGAACAAGCAAAAAGTTGAACAAGAACCAAAAAGCTCTTTTAAAAAAGGCAGAAGAGGAGTTTATGAAATCGCACTGGATGGATGTCCCCAAAAATCCGTCTTACGATCAGGCGCTGGAAAACTTCCTAAACTCTCTTTCTACAGTAAAAACCCCGCGTTAGCGGGGTTTTACGGCGTCCAAGTCCAGAAATCCCAGCCGATCCTCAAGTTGTGATGCCAGAGAGGAGGCAGGAATTTGTGGATGGAAACCGCCAAAAGGGCGTGGCCCAAAGCAAGCCAATAAAGATTGCGGTTGCGCTGAAAGAAATGAGCGCTCAACGCGCCGCCGATGAAGGTGGCGGTAAACAGAACAGGGTTAGGCAGGTGGATAATTCCGAACAGCAGGCCGGTCAAAAGTGACGTCAGAGTGGTATTTTTCAGGCAGGCGTTAAGCCGATTCACGAAATAGCCGTTACACCAAAGCTGTTGGAGAAGCGCCCAGAAAAAATAGAGTACGGCGTGCTTGCCGAATTTGTAAAGCAGGTCCGGATTACTCAAAGCGATGGGATTCCAGAAAACCGCGATAGTCATAACGATTGCCCAAAGAGTCAGGAAGGTGGCGGCAATCAACTTAAAGTCCTTGCTGAAATCATCCGGCGCGACTCCTAATGACTTCAAATTATCACCACGCTTATACCAACTGAACGCGGCAAGCGAAATCGGAATCGCAGTGGCAGCAACAGTTATCCAACCCATTTTGTCAAAAATCCAGATGCGGGCCATTATCAGCGCGAACAACAAACTGACTTCTGTCAGGATTGGCATTGACGCGCCATTTTGTAGTTCTAAACAGAAAATACCAGAAAAAAACTAACTTGTCTATAAAGATTAGATTATTTGAAAAACGCTCAAAAACTTTATCAACACTCAAGCGCTATTGACCTACTTGGGAGATAGTGATATCCTAATCTTTGACTGTATACCGAGAGGGGTTGACACGCATAACCCCTTTCATATATACTATTTCGTATTACGCGTCGAAAGGTAATAAAATAAAAATTATAAGATAATTAAAATTAATAATAATTAGTTAAAAGGCGGCACGGCTTATAATCCGCTTTAAACACAAAGTATGGCAGAAAAAGAAAAATTTGAGCGCTCAAAGCCTCACGTAAACGTCGGAACAATTGGACACGTAGACCACGGCAAAACTACTTTGACCGCGGCTATTACTAATGTCCTCCACTTAAAAGGTTGGGCGAAAAAAGCGGAGTCAGTTGATCAAATTGACAACGCTCCGGAAGAAAAAGCTAGAGGTATCACTATCGCGCTTCACCACTCCGAATATGAATCTGAAAAGCGGCACTACGCGCACGTAGACGCCCCTGGCCACGCTGACTACATCAAAAACATGATTACCGGCGCAGCCCAGATGGACGGCGCAGTCCTGGTAGTTTCCGCGGCTGACGGCCCGATGCCTCAAACCAGAGAGCATATCCTTTTAGCGCGCCAAGTCGGTGTTCCGGCCTTAGTTGTCTTCTTGAATAAAGTAGATATGGTTGACGATAAAGAATTAGTTGACCTAGTAGAGTCCGAGGTCAGAGAGCTCTTAAAGAAATACGAATTTCCTGGCGATGAAACGCCGGTAATTCGCGGATCAGCATTAAAGGCTCTTGAGGCCAAATCTGCCGATGACGAAGCTGCCAAGCCGATCTTAGAATTGGTAAAGGCTTTGGACGAATTCATCCCAGAACCGGTCCGAGACACCAGCAAACCGTTCCTTATGCCGGTTGAAGACATCTTCTCTATTGAAGGACGAGGCACTGTTGTCACCGGACGTATTGAAAGAGGTATAGTCAAAATAAACGAAGAAATTGAAATCATCGGACTCCGCCCAACCACTAAAACTGTGGTTACCGGAATTGAAATGTTCAACAAGCTTCTTGACGAGGGACAAGCCGGCGATAACGTTGGTTTGCTGCTCCGCGGATTAAAGAAAGAAGACGTGGAGAGAGGACAAGTCTTGGCTAAGCCGGGTTCTGTCACTCCGCACACTGATTTTGAAACTGAAGTTTATGTCTTAGGCAAAGAAGAAGGCGGCCGGCACACCCCGTTCTTTAAGGGGTACAAGCCTCAATTCTATATCCGAACTACTGACGTTACCGGAGAGGTTATCCTGCCGGAGGGCATGGAGATGGTAATGCCTGGCGATACTGTCAAGCTTACCGTCAAATTGATTGCTCCTGTCGCGTTGGAAGAAAAACAGCGTTTTGCCATCCGAGAAGGAGGTAAGACGGTTGGAGCGGGAGTTGTGACTAAAATTTTAAAATAATATTTTAGTCGATTAGGCTAGCCAAGAGTTTAGCCAAACAAAGCATGGCAAAAAAAGACATTGAAAAAGAAAAAATAAGATTGAAGGTAAAGGCCTACGATCATAAATTGATCGACAGTTCTTGTAAGCAAATAACAGAAACTGCGCAACGGCACGACGCGGAAGTTGTCGGACCGATTCCTTTGCCAACCGAGATAAGAAAGTATACGGTCAATAGGTCAACTTTCGTTCATAAGGATTCGCGGGAACAATTCGAGCTGCGCGTCCATAAGAGGGTAATTGATATATTGAATCCGAATCCAAAGATTATTGAATCGCTTTCTGCTCTCAACTTGCCTGCAGGTGTTGATATTGAAATCAAAATGGTGTAATATATTCAGAGCTAATGAATACCAAAGTTTCAATAAAAACATCGTAAGGAATAGCCAAATTCAATGTGATTCTTAAAAATCGCAGGCGGCTATGCCTGCGATTTTTAATACCAACATGAAGATATTAGCCAAAAAAATGAAAATGACCCAAATCTGGAAAGACGACAGCGTTGTTTCCGTTTCACCGCTAAAGCTTGAAAGCGGCACTGAATTGGGGGATCTCCAAGAAGGAGATAAGGTAAAAGTCACCGGCACCACTAAGGGGCGCGGTTTTCAGGGTGTCGTTAAAAGATACAGTTTCGGCGGAGGCCCAAAAACCCACGGCCAGAAAAATAGATACCGAGCTCCTGGTTCAATCGGCAATACCGCCCCCCAGAGGGTCATCCCTGGCCGAAAAATGGCTGGGCGCATGGGAGGAGCTAGGCAAACGATCCGCAATTTGAAAGTTGTACAAATTGATAAAGATAACTCAATAGTCATGGTCCGAGGATCAGTTCCGGGCAATAAAAACGGTAAAGTTATGATTGTTAAATCATAAATAAAATGGCGCAGATTAAATTATACAATCGAGACGGAAATGTAACAGGCGAAATGGCAATGCCTGAATTTTTGCTGACTGCCTGGAACCCAGGCATGGTCCATCAAGTATTCAAGTCAATCGCCGCCAATAAAAGGAAGCCGACCGCCCACACCAAAGACCGCAGCGAAGTCAGCGGAGGAGGCATAAAGCCGTGGAGGCAGAAAGGAACCGGAAACGCCAGACACGGCTCAAGCCGCTCGCCGATTTGGAGGCATGGCGGAGTCACTTTCGGGCCGAGAAATACCACGGATTTTTCCCAAAAAATCAATTCCGGAATGCTTAAGCAATCCCTGCTTAGCGCCTTATCGCAGAAGGCGGCGGCCGAGGAACTTAAGGTAGTAAGCGAATTAAAGATTGGCGCGCCGAAAACTAAAGAGCTTGCGAAAATAACCGCCAACTTAGCCGGAAAAAATTCCGTTCTCCTTGTCGTCAATGAAGATGACAACGCTCTAATGAGGGCCGCTGCCAATTTAGAAAGAACGAACGCGGTAAAAGTTAACCGCCTCAATGCTTATGATATTTTAACGCATAAATACGTATTAATGGATCAAAGTGTTTTAAACAAGCTCACTAGCTAATCGTTATGAATAAATTTTTAATAAAAAACCCACTGGTAACCGAAAAATCCGCTGAACTTGGCAAAGGAGGCAAGTATGTTTTTCTGGTGGATAAAAAGGCGACAGCTCCAGAAGTTAAAAAAATAGTAGAAGAAGTTTACAAGGTCAATGTACTAAGAACGAACGTGATCAACACTAAAGGAAAAACCAGAAGGCTTGGAGCCTCCGTCGGGAAAAAATCCGGGCATAAGAAAATAATAGTCACATTAAAAGAGGGGCAAAAATTAGACGTCCTGCCGCAATAAATTTGATTCAAATCTATGAAATCATATAAGCCAACAAGTCCATCTAGAAGGCAAATGAGCACCGTTGATTACGGAGCTTTAAGCACTGCCAAGCCGGCAAAATCCCTCACTAAAGGGATGGCCAACAAAGCCGGAAGAAACAACCAGGGAAGAATAACTATGCGCCATCAAGGAGGCGGCAATAAGAAACTCTATCGCCTGGTAGACTTTAAACAAAATAAAATAGACGTTACAGCGCGGGTGAAAAGCGTGGAATATGATCCATACCGCACTGCCTTCATAGCCTTAGTTTCTTACAAGGACGGATCTTGGAGTTATATTTTGGCGCCAAAAGACCTGAAAGTCGGAGATGAAATCGTGACCTCTCCGCAAGCGCCTCTGAATACCGGAAATCGTTTGCTTTTAAAAAATATCCCGATCGGCTACTTGGTTTATAATGTAGAATTGCAGGCAGGCAAAGGCGGGCAACTGGCGCGATCAGCCGGATCTTACGCGGAAGTTCTGGGGCATGAGGGCAATCATTCGGTATTGAAACTTTCCTCTGGCGAAGTCCGCAGAGTTTCTTCATCCGGATATGCTTCTATCGGCCAAGTATCAAACCAAGACTGGAGTTTAGTAACAATCGGAAAAGCCGGCAGGTCAAGATGGCTTGGAATCAGACCGACCGTGCGCGGCAAAGCTATGAACCCTGTTGACCATCCTTATGGAGGCGGAGAAGGCAGCACTCAAAGAGGCACCAGAAAGCCGAAAGATAAATGGGGCAATGTTACCGGAGGCAGAAAAACTAGAAGAAAAAATAAGTGGTCAAATAAATTAATTTTAACTAGAAGGCCGAAAAAATAAGCGGTTTATACCAATTTATGAGCAGATCAGCTAAAAAGGGTCCTTACGTAGATCCGAAACTGTTAAAAAAGATTTCCAATTTAAAGCCTGGGGACAAGGTGGTTATTAAGACTTGGTCCAGAGACTCGGAAATAGCTCCGGAAATGGTTGGCTTTAGGTTCGGTGTCCATAACGGCAAAGACTTCATTGAAGTTCAAGTAAAAGAGGAGATGGTCGGGCACCGGCTTGGAGAGTTTTCGCCAACCAAGAAGTTCGTCAGGCACGGCGGTAAAATGCAGCGAGAATTAGAATCTGCCAAACCAGCGGCTCCGGCTGGAGAAGCTAAAAAATAGTCAAATTTTATGAATACTCAAGTCACCGCGAAATTAAGCCATCTTCATATAGCCCCTAGAAAGGTGCGGCTTGTTGCCGCGGCAATCAAAGGAATGCCGGTTAATGAGGCAGAGGCCCAGCTTTTGTTCAGGCCGCAAAGATCCAGCAAGCCGTTACTAAAGCTCTTGCGTTCCGCGATGGCTAATGCTAAAAATAACCAGAAGTTAAACGCGGAAAACTTGGTAGTTCAAAGCATCCGAGTTGATCAAGGCCCGACTATGAAGCGATTCTTGCCGAGAGCAATGGGCCGGGCAACTCCTATCCACAAGAAAACCAGCCACGTTATTTTAGTATTGGAAGAAAAGCCTGGTTTGGAAAAGCAGAGATTTAACATAGTTTCCCAGAAAAAGGCCAAGCTGCCTAAGGCAGAAAAGAAGGTGAAAAAGCCAGTGGAAAAGGCAAAGCCGGAAGAACAAGAAAAGCCAGCCCAGAAAACAAAAGAAAAGGGCGGATTCTTGAAGAAAATATTTAGGAGAAAGAGCGTTTAGGTTTTATTACAAAATTTATGAGTCATAAAATCCAACCAAATTCATATAGATTAGGAATAACCAAGGACTGGACCTCCAGATGGTTTGTTAAAAAAGGCGCCGCAAAGAGATTTCTGGAAGAAGATATTGTTATTCGCAAAATTATCCAAGAAAAAATCGGCAGCGCCGGCATAGATAAAATCGACATAGAAAGGAATAACGCCAAGTGCAAAATCCTAATCGGGGCTTCTAAGCCGGGATTAGTAATCGGCCGCGGAGGAAAGGGTATTGAAGACCTGACAAAGGCCATTGAGCTTAAATTGGCCAAGATAGCTAGAAAATATAAAGGCGCCGCTCCGTCTTCAGTTAGTTTGAATGTGGAAGAAATCAAGCGCGGAGAGGTTTCCAGCTCGGTAATCGCACAGCAAATTGCTTCGGATCTGGAAAGGAGATTGCCTTACCGACGCACCCTGAAAAAACATTTGGACTTTATATCTCAAAACCGTTCTGCCCAAGGAGCTAAGATTAAAGTATCGGGCAGGCTAAATGGAAGCGAAATAGCGAGAAAAGAATGGCTGGCCAAAGGCAGGCTCCCGCTTACCACGTTAAGAGCTAATATTGATTACGGCCACGCTACCGCTTTTACCACTTACGGAACCATAGGGATAAAAGTGTGGATTTATAAAGGCGAAGTATAAAAAACTAACATGTTGACCCCTAAGAAGATAAAACATAGAAAATGGCAAAAGGGACGCTCTCTGAAGCGTAAGATTGAAACCCGAGGCGCTACTATAGCCTACGGCAGTTTTGGGTTGAAAGCCGAAAGCAGCGCTTGGATAAACGGCAGGCAAATAGAGGCGGCCAGGAGGACCATCAGCAATTTCATGAAAAGAGAAGGAAAAGTATGGATTAGGATCTTCCCCGATAAACCAGTAACGCAGAAGCCGCCGGAAGTCACCATGGGAGGCGGGAAGGGAGACGTAAAAGAATTCGTCTTTCCGGTCAGGCCGGGCAGAATTCTGTTTGAAATGGATGGAGTAGCCCCGGAAGTCGCCAAAGAAGCATTGAGATTGGCCGGGTACAAACTGCCAGTTAAAACAAGAATAGTAAGCAGGGATTAATATTATTTATGAAAAAAGACACATTGCACAAATTACGCGAGAAAGACGAAGCGGAATTAATAAAAGACTTGCAAGCTGACAAGGATAAATTATGGCAGCTTCGCGCGGATTTAGTAAGCGGTAAAATACAAAATGTCAGCGAAATTAGAAAATTAAAAAGAAATGTCGCTGTTATAAATACCGTCCTAAGAGAAAAAGCATTAAATAAATAAGTATGTTTAAAAAAATTTTTGGAGATAACCAAAATATGGGCCAAGACGACAACCAAAAGCCAGCCGCGCAAGAAACGGCTAATACTGGCATGCCTAAAAATAAGCCATCAGGCAGGAGACTTGAGGGCACAGTCGTTTCGACCAAGATGAAAAAGACTTTGGTGGTGGCAATTTCCTCATTAAGGCTTCACTCCAAATACAAAAAACATTTTAAAAACACGAAAAGATTCAAAGTGCACAATGAGGACGAGGGCAAATACAGCTTGGGAGATAAAGTAGTAATCCAAGAAACCCGCCCGATATCCAAAGAAAAAAGATGGCGGGTCATAGGCAAAGTATAAATATAATATGATTCAAGAAAGATCAATTTTAAAAGTTGCAGACAATAGCGGCGCTAAAATCGTTCGCTGTTTCAGAGTGCTCGGCGGCAGTAGAAAAAGATACGCTACAATCGGCGACATTATTATTGCGTCCGTCCAGACCGCGGAACCAAGAAAAGCGGTTAAAAAGAAAGATGTTGTAAAAGCCCTAGTAGTAAGACAGCGAAACGCTTTAAGAAGAAAGGACGGATCATACGTGCGCTTTGGCGACAACGCGGTAGTTTTAGTAGACGAGAAAGGGGAGCCAAAAGGCACTAGAATTTTCGGGCCATTGCCCCGCGAAATTAAAGAAAAGAAATTTGAGACTATTTTTGGCATGGCGGAAGAAGTAGTCTAACAGAATTATGAAGATTCACAAAGGAGACAACATTCAAATAATGAAAGGCAAGGACAGGGGAAAGCAAGGTAAAATTACCGAAGTCATAACCAAGCAAAATAAAGCCCTGGTGAAAGGTTTGAATATGTTTAAGAAGCATCAGCGGCCCAAGAAGCAGGGAGAAAAGGGGGAATTGGTTTCAGTATCAAGGCCTATAGCCATCTCTAATCTGATGCTTGTTTGCCCATCCTGCAATAAACCGACTAGAATCGGTTACCGCAACGACGGGGATAAAAAGCTGCGATACTGCAAAAAATGCAAATCAATTATAGAAAAATAAACATGACCCAATCAGAAGCAAAAAAAGCGAATAAAGATATGAATTCCGGATTGGAAAAAATCGTAGTCAATGTCGGCGTAGGCCGAATGTCCGCCCAGCCCGGCTTTGAAGAAAAAACTCTGCCGGAAATCATTAAAGAGCTGGGCATAATAACCGGACAAAAACCGTCAATTCGAAGCGCGAAGAAGTCTATCGCGGGATTCAAATTGAGAATGGGAACTCCAGTCGGGTTGAAAACAACCCTGCGAAGAAGTAGGATGAACGAGTTCCTCGCGAAATTCACCCACACCGTATTGCCGCGCGTACGCGATTTTCGAGGAATCAACCAGGAATCAATTGACGCTAACGGAAATCTGACCATCGGCCTTAAAGAACATTTAGTATTCCCGGAAGTCAGCCCGGAAACGGCTAAAGCAAGCTTCGGCGTTGAGGTTACTTTCGTCCCTAAATTTCGTAATCGGGAAAAAGCGATTGAATTATATAAAGAATTAGGCATACCATTTAGCAAATAATTAGCAATAATTCACTATTTATGGCAAAAGAATCAGTAATAGCGAGGTCCGAAAAAAAACCAAAATTTTCCAGCAGAAAAGTTCTTCGCTGTTTTCGGTGCGGGAGAAAACGCGGCTTCATAAGGGATTTCGGATTGTGCCGCATCTGTTTCCGAGAAATGGCAATTAAAGGGGAGCTTCCTGGAGTAAAGAAATCGTCATGGTAAAAATAAAAATATGTATTTAGATTTACTAACCAAAATTAAAAACGCGCAAGCTGTAAAAAAGGACAGCGTGAAAATGCCTTATTCAAATATGGATTTTGCGGTTGCAGAAATCCTGGCAAAGAATAAGTTTCTTGAAGGCGCATTCAAAAAAGGCAGGCTGCCAAAAAGAGTTTTAGACGTAAAACTTAAATACGACAAAACCGGCAGAGGAGCGATCCAGGGGGTCAGGATACTTAGCAAACCTTCCCGCAAGATATATGTGGGCTATAAAGAAATAAAACCGGTAAGGCAAGGGTACGGCGTACTCATTCTTTCCACGCCAAAGGGCGTTATGGATGGCAAGGAGGCCAAAAAGAACAAATTAGGTGGCCAAGTATTATTTGAAGTCTGGTAATTCTATTAATAAACACTATGAGTAAAGTAGGGAAAAAACCAATTATGATACCGGAAGGCGTAAACGTCAAAGTTGACGAGAGCGTTCTTGAGGTTCGCGGCAAAGAAGGAAATTTGTCATTAAAAATCTTGCCTGATACTATAGTTGAAGTTAAAGATAATCAGCTAATAGTTTCTGCCGCCAATGAAGAAAACCAAACTCGCGCCAATTGGGGCACTATGAGGGCCCTGGCTAACAACGCGGTGAACGGGGTCAGCGGCGGATTCGTTAAAGAATTAGAAATACAAGGAGTAGGTTATCGGGCATTAATGGAAGGAAATACCCTGGTCTTGAACGTCGGCTTTTCTCATCCGGTGAAGTTCCCCACGCCTGAAGGCATCAAAATTGCGGTAGAAAAATCTGTCATAAAAATATCCGGATTTGATAAAGGCCTAGTGGGAGAAACTGCCGCAAAAATCCGAGCCGTAAGAAAACCAGAGCCATATAAAGGAAAGGGTATCCGTTATAAGAACGAGGTCGTGAAAATTAAAGCGGGCAAGAAAGTAGCCGGCGCCACCGGCGGAGCCGCATAAAACAACAGAACCATATGAAAAGCAGGAAATTAAAAAACATTACTCGCGAAAGGAGGAAGGCCAGGAATCGCGCGAAAATAATCGGCAGCGGCTCTAAGCCGAGGCTTTCGGTATTCCGAAGCAATAAATATCTGTATGCCCAACTGATTGATGACCTAAATCAAAAAACGCTGTTATCATCTTCAACCAGAAACCTTTCTAAGAAAGGAAACAAGGCAGAGCAGGCCAGGATCCTGGGCGAACAACTGGCGACTAAAGCCAAAGAAATAGGGATATCGGAAGCAGTGCTAAATAAGGGGAGCTACGCCTATCACGGCAGAGTTCAGGCGCTTACGGAAGGCGCTCGCGCTAAAGGTTTAAAAATTTAAATAAATTTCAAAAATGGATAACAAAACACCACAAAGAATGCAAGGCGGCAGAGGCCGCAGGCCCTCAAGAAGAAGAGAGGACTTCATTAAAGATCCTTTTAAGGAAAAGGTTCTTGATCTCCGCCGCGTTACTCGCGTAATGGCCGGAGGCAAAAGATTCAAATTCAGGGTAACTCTCGTTATCGGAGATGAAGAAGGAAACGTCGGAGTAGGAATAGCCAAAGGCGCCGACGTCCAGTCGGCAATCCAAAAAGCAAAGCGGGACGCGAAGAAGAATCTTTATAAAATTCCTCTAAAAGGCAGGACCATCCCTCATGAAGTGCAAGCCAAATTCAGCGCTGCCAAAGTTTTGATCCGACCCGCCCCTAAAGGAAACGGCCTTAAAGCGGGCGGCGCGGCTCGAGTAGTGCTTTTGCTAGCCGGAGTCAAGGATGCTACCGCCAAATGCTTAGGCAGAACCAATAATAAGCTCACTAACGCGCTGGCCACTATGAAAGCCCTTAAGGAATTAAAGCAGCCAGAGTAATATTCTATATATGGAAATTTTTAAGAACTCAAAAAATAAAAATAAAAAAAGCAAGCGCATAGCGCGCGGCGGAAAGAGGGGAACCACAGCCGGCAGAGGCACAAAAGGCCAAAGATCGCGATCCGGCCACAGAATAAGGCCGGCGGAGAGAGATCTGCTTATTAGAATTCCGAAGCTGCGCGGGTACAAGAATAAACCGCTTGAAGGCAAACCCAAGGTAATTAACATTGGCGATCTCAATGGCTTAAAGGATGACTTTTTCACTAAACAAAACTTGGGTAATATCAAGATTTTGGGCGATGGAGAGTTAAAAAGAAGCATAACAGTCAAAGGATTGCCAGTCTCAAAGTCAGCAAAAGAAAAAATTGAAAAAGCTGGCGGGAAAGTAATCGCAATCGATAACGCCTAAAGATGAAAAAATTCTTACTAATATTCCAAATACCCGAACTTAGGAAAAAAATTCTGGTAGTAGCCGGGCTTTTGCTGGTTTTTAGGCTTTTTTCCGCCATTCCAATACCAGGCGTAGACGCGGAACGGCTGAGTTCCTTCTTGTCTTCCAATCAACTGCTTGGTTTTTTCAATATTTTCTCCGGAGGGGCTTTAGCCAACCTCTCAATTGTCATGTTGGGTGTCGGACCTTATATTACCGCCACTATCATTATGCAGCTTTTGACCATGATCTTCCCCCAATTAAAGGAGATTTATTACGAGCAGGGGGAGGCAGGCAGAGCTAAATTCAACCGCTACTCCCATTATCTGACCGTGCCATTGGCCGCCTTACAGGCATACGGCTTCTTAAATTTATTGATCTCCCAACAGGTCATCTCGTCTTTATCGCTCTTTGACATCATAAGAAACGTAACTGTAATCACTGCCGGTTCGGTGTTCTTAATGTGGTTAGGAGATTTAATCACCGAACAAAAGATAGGAAACGGAGTGTCCCTCTTAATTTTTGCGGGTATCGTCAGCGCTTTGCCGAGTACCATCCAGGGGATCATTTTTGGATACGATCCCAGCTTAATACCTACTTATGTAGCTTTCTTAATCCTGGGAATAGTGGTAATTGCCGGGGTGGTATTCATAAATGAAGGAGAAAGAAAAATACCCATTTCTTATTCCAAAAGAGTTAGAGGAAACCGGGTCTACGGAGGAGTTTCCAGTTACTTGCCGCTTAAGGTGAATCAGGCAGGAGTTATACCGATCATTTTCGCGATTTCTTTGCTGCTTTTCCCGCAATTTATAGCGCAAATCTCCGCCTTTGTCTCTAGCGATCTGTCTATCCGCTTAACCGACTTAGTGAATAGATTTTTGTCTAATCAGCTGATTTACAGCTCTTTCTATTTCTTGCTGGTAGTATTATTTACTTATTTTTACACCGCTGTCACTTTTGACCCCCAAGAAATTGCCAAAAATTTACAACGCAGCGGCGGCTTTATTCCGGGAATCCGGCCAGGCGAACCAACGGGAGAGTATCTGGGAAAGATTATCAATCGAACTACCTTATTCGGCGCGCTATTTTTGGGTATTATCGCAATTCTGCCGAATATAACCCAAATCATAACCGGCATACAACTACTGACGCTTGGCGGCACCGCGCTGCTCATTGTAGTTTCCGTGGCTATTGAAATAATGCGCCAAGTTGACTCGCATCTCTCAATCAGAGAATACTAGAATATCCTCACTTAACTGTTATAATAAACCCATATGAAAAAGGTGGTAATGTTTTATGGTCCGCCGGGAGCGGGGAAGGGAACGCAGGCAAACCTACTTGCAGGCAAGCTGGGCATGGTCCACTTTGATACCGGAAAATTTATTGAGCAGGTAGTGCATGATCCTGCTAATCAAAATGATCAAGAAATTCAGCGAGAAAGAAGGAATTTTGATACCGGTGTTTTAACTACTCCTAGCTGGATTCTAAAAATAGTGAAGAAAAAATCAGAAGAAATCGCCAAGTCCGGTTTTGGCCTAGTTTTCAGCGGCTCGCCGAGAACAGTCTTTGAAGCTTTTGGGGACGAAAAAAATGAGGGATTAATTTCGTCCTTAGAAAGGTTATACGGGAAAGAAAATGTTGTCCCTATCTTCTTGGATATAGATCCAAAAATCTCAATTTTACGAAATAAAAATAGAAAGATTTGCGAATTTTGTGGCGCTGCTATTTTGTACAATGACGAAACTCACGCCCACTCTACCTGTCCGATTTGTGGGGGCAAACTTTATAAAAGAGCCGTAGACAATCCTGAAGTTTTTGAAACTAGAATCAAAGAATATCAAGACCGAACCGCGCCTGTTTTAGCCGGATTGGAAGAAAGAGGATACGAAGTTTTTAAAGTGGATGCCAAGTCCCTACCCTATAATGTATCTGAAGAAGTTTTGAGAAAATTAAAATCAATAGATGGTTAAAAAACCGGAAGAAATTAAATTAATAAGAATCGCCGGAAAGATTCTAGCTAGCGTGGCTAAAAAGGTAAAGGAATCCATCCGAGAAGGAGTTTCTCTAAGAGAATTGGATAACCTAACGCGAAATCTCATAGAAAAAGCCGGCGCTGAACCGACTTTTCTTGGCTATCAGCCGTATGGCGCCAGTGAGCCATTCCCGGCTTCAATTTGTTCCTCGCTCAACGAGGTTGTAGTCCACGGCAGGCCAACTGGTTACCAACTGAAATCAGGGGATTTAATATCGCTGGATTTCGGCGTAACTTATCAGGGCTACATCGCCGATTCCGCGTTTACCGTTGGCGTGGGAAAAATGTCCGAAACCGCCAAGCGGCTAATGGATGTAACCAGAAACTCGCTGGCAGTAGGCATTAAAGAATGCAGGCCCAATAAGACCTTGGGGGATATCGGCTGGGCCATAAACAACTACGTAACCAAAAATGGCTTCAAGGTAGTCAAAGGTTTGACGGGTCACGGGGTGGGCCGAGAACTGCACGAGGATCCGCCGGTATTCAATGAAGGGCAAAAAAACACCGGGCTTAAATTAAAACCGGGAATGGTCTTGGCTCTAGAACCTATGGTCAGCGCGGGGGATCCTTACATACTCCAGCTGCCAGATGACAGCTACGCAATGCGAGACGGCAGTTTAAGCGCTCACTTTGAGCATACCGTGCTGATCACCAAGAAAGATCCGGAGATATTGACCAGGTAACAGTTACGGGCTTTCTTTTTTCAAAAAAATACCCTAACATCATATATAGTTTCCTAATTAACAAAAGAAGAGTGCGTGGGATATTATTTCTGCTTGGGTATGATAGCGCTGCACGTAGCCGGTATCGTATTTTTCACCTTTTCTGTTCCAAATCTGGTTCTAACCGCATTTTGTCTTTTTTTCTTGATTTACTGGGCCGTACTTGCTAAAACTTTGAAACAAAAGCCGAAAAACGCAGCTCACAATCCTCCTCAAGACGCTAAATAGCGTCTTTTTTGTTATAATCTAAGTATATGGCTCGGCCATTTTTATCGGTCATAATACCCGCCTATAATGAAGCAAAGCGCTTGCCGCTGACGCTTATTGATGTTGACAAACATCTGCAGGAACAGGAGTATTCATATGAAATTTTAGTCATCAATGACGGATCAACTGACGAAACCGCGGAAATAGTTAATCGCTTCGCGCCTTTATTGATAAACTTGAAATTAATTGACAACAAGGAAAATAAAGGCAAGGGGGCCGCAGTGAAGCAGGGGATGCTGGCTGCCAAGGGCACCTGGCGCCTTTTCATGGACGCGGATAACTCCACTTCGATCGTCGAATTTAACAAAATGATTCCTTATTTCAAGGACGGCTACGAAGTGGTAATCGGATCCCGGCACGTCAAAGGATCAAGAATGTCTCCGCCTCAACCCCTGTATAAAAGAACGCTCGGCAATATGGGAAATTTGTTCATCCAGGCGCTTCTCTTGCCGGGTATCTGGGATACCCAGTGCGGATTTAAATGCTTTTCTGATGAAGCGGCTGAAAGGATCTTTACGCTGACAAAGATTGACCGCTGGGGTTTTGACGCGGAATCTTTGGCTCTGGCAGAAAAATTGGGTTATAAGATTAAAGAGATGCCCGTATTCTGGGTCAATGACCCGCGGAGCCATGTCCGTTTATCAACTTATTTACAAGTCCTATGGGAAACTGTTAAAATACGTTGGTGGCTTTGGCGAGGAGCTTATAACGGCTGACTTGCAATTGCGCTAAAAAATATATAAACTTTACTTTAACTTAAAATTTATGGCCGAAAAACAACAATATTTCACCAAAGAAAGGCTAGAAAAATTAAAAGAGGAGCTGGCTGATTTAAAGACCAGAAAAAGGATTGAGGTGGGAGAAAGATTAAAAAGAGCAAAAGAACTTGGCGACTTGTCGGAAAATTCCGAGTATTTTGAAGCTCGCGAAGAACAGGCGCAAGTAGAAACCAGGATCAGCGAGCTGGAAGACATGATAAAAAATGCCCAGATTATTGAAAAAACCGGATCAACAACTACTGTTTCGGTCGGTTCAACCATCCAAGTTGAGAAGAACGGGGAAGTGAAAAAGTTTACCATCGTCGGTTCCAATGAAGCCAATCCCGCCGAAGGCTTAATATCCAATGAATCGCCTTTGGGCAGCTCCTTTTTGAATAAGACGACAGGGGCAAAAGTGACTGTCACCACTCCCAGCGGGAAAGCCGAATACACTATTTTGTCCATAGAATAAGCGTGCAGCATAAGCGTATAGCGTTCAGAGATTAATTTTTCTCTAACCGCTAGCCGCTAAACGCTAAACGCTGCAATGAATGCTCGAAGACATAATCAAAGAGCGGGAAAAAAAGCGCGACAATTTAAAAAAGGCTGGCTACGATGTTTACCCCAGCACTAGCAAAAGAGATTATCGTATCGGTGACGCAGCTCGTCGCTTTTTGTTTTTGTCCCTGATGCAAAAAACTTTGACAATAAGCGGCAGAATTATGGGAATGCGCGCCCAAGGCGGCGTCATGTTTTTAGACCTGAAAGACAATAGCGGCAAAATACAGGCGGTATTGAATAAAAAAAGATCGGAAAACTTTGATATTTTAAAAGAAAATCTGGACATCGGGGATTTTGTTTCGGTCACAGGAAGCTTGTTTAAAACAAAAAAAGGAGAAAAAAGCGTTAACGTAGAAACCTTGACGCCGCTAGTGAAAAGCTTGCGCCCTCTGCCATCCGGATGGCACGGCCTCAAAGACGTAGAAGAAAGATATCGAAAAAGATACCTTGATATTTTGATTAACCAAAGGGTTCAAGATTCCTTGATCAATAGGTCTAAGATAGTCCGAAAGCTAAGAGAGTCTTTGGAAAGAGAAGATTTTCTGGAGGTAGAAACCCCGATACTCCAGCCGATTCCAGGCGGCGCCACTGCCAGGCCGTTCAAAACGCATCATAATTCACTTGATGCCGATTTTTATTTGAGAATAGCGCCGGAGCTTTACTTGAAAAGGTTGCTGGTAGGGGGACTGGAAAAAGTTTTTGAAATCGGTAAAAGCTTCAGAAACGAAGGCATGGACAGGGATCACAATCCGGAATTTACCACCTTGGAGCTCTACTGGGCTTATCAGGATTACCGGGGATTGATTAAATTCATAGAAGGAGTTTTAAAAAATATCTGGCGGGAATTCAAAGGCGGCGAATGGAAATGGGAAACTACGACTTTCTCGGATCTTATTCAAAAGCACACTGGTAAAAATTGGGAGGAGTTTGGCGCGGAAAAACTAGAGGAGGTCTACAAAAAAGAAATTCGCTTAGCTGGAAAGATTAGAAAAACTACTTTGGTGACCGATTACCCGGCAATGATTATGCCGCTCGCTAAGTTCAAAAAAGACAACGAAAAATTAACCGAAAGCTTCCAGCTTATAGCTGGCAGCGAGGATACCGGCGCTCCGGGAGGTCCGGAGATTATAAAAGGATTTTCCGAAATGAATGATCCGGAGAAGCAACGGAAACAGATGGAAGAACAAGAACAATTATTCCGTTCCGGCAATGAAGAAGCTTCGCGCTTGGACGAGGATTTTTTGGAGTCGCTTGAGTATGGAATGCCGCCAGCAGCTGGCTTGGGCATCGGCATTGATCGCCTGACCGCTATTTTAACCGGCACGCACTCTATTAAAGAGATCATAGCTTTCCCGACTTTAAAACCAAAAAAAGAAGAATAATTCCCATGCTAGACGTAAATTTAATCAGAAATAACCCGGAAGAAATAAAATCCGGGATTCAGGCAAAAAACGCCGATCCATCCTTGGTGGACAAGTTCTTGGAATTGGATGAAAAATGGCGGCAAGAAGTAAAGAAATTCGATGATTTGCGGGCGGAACAAAAAAAATTAGGCAAGGCTGATATCGCCAAAGCCAAGGAGATGAAAGAGGCATTGAAAAAGATAGAAGCGGATATAGCCGACCTCAATAAAATGAGGCAGGAAGTTCTGCATTTAATGCCAAACCCGCCGCTTAAGTCGGTGCCGATAGGCAAAGATGAGTCAGAAAACAAAATCCTGCGGGAAGTCGGAGAAAAGCCGAGACTGGAGAATCCCGCGGATTACCTGGCTATCGCCACTAAGCTAGATCTAATCGATATTGAAAGAGCCGCAAAAGTGTCCGGTAGCAGGTTCGGATACCTAAAGAATGCCGCGGCCTTGCTGGAGCTGGCGTTAGTCAACTTGGCAATGAAAACCGCCGCCAGCGAAGGTTTTTCACCGGTTATCCCGCCGACTTTGATCAATGAAAAATCAATGTGGTCAATGGGATACCTGGAAAGAGGGCGGGATGAAATTTACTATCTGCCCGCGGACAATCTGTATCTGGTTGGCACTTCGGAACAATCAATCGGGCCGATGCATATGGATGAAACGTTTGAAGAAGCGGATTTGCCGAAACGCTATATCGCTTTTTCTTCTTGCTTCAGGCGGGAAGCCGGTTCCCACGGCAAAGACACTAAGGGAATTCTGCGGGTCCATCAGTTCGATAAAGTAGAAATGTTCAGCTTTACAAAGCCCGAAGATTCAGAAAAAGAACATCGTCTCCTGCTTTCAATTCAAGAAAGGTTAATGCAGGCGCTCAAGTTGCCTTATCGTGTCGTAGATATCTGCTCCGGCGACTTAGGGGATCCTGCGGCCGCAAAATATGACATTGAGGCCTGGATGCCGGGCCAAAACGGCGGAAAGGGGGAGTATCGCGAGACTCACTCTACTTCCAATACCACAGACTACCAAGCAAGACGCTTGAATATAAAATATCGGTCAAATGTCAACGGTCAAATGTCAAATGTTAAGCATGTCCACATGCTTAACGGCACTGCCTTTGCCATTGGCAGAACATTAATCGCCATTATAGAAAATTACCAAACCAAAGAGGGTACGGTAAAGGTTCCTGAAGTTTTAGCGCCATACCTCGGCATTGACGAGATAAGATAAAACCGCTTTTGAAGCGGTTTTTAGTTATTTATAAGATAACTTCCCGGTGTACGGCAAGAATGGATACGATATAAAGCAGAACATAAAGCAGTATCGCGGCAATATAATACCTTTTCATTTTTATCCGGCTCATAAGTTCTTTCTCAAACACAGTCTCAAAACAAAGAATGCTTATCGCGGTTATCAACAGCTTTACTGAAGCAAACAGAAGAATCCCGCCCTGCTCCAGGTGCCAACGCATAAAGAAATTCGCCTCTTCGATCAGGCCGTAATGAATGCCAAGAATAGTTACTATCATATCTAATACGGAAATCATCAGTAAGGTTTTGCCGTAGCCGGTCATCGCTTACCTTCCCATTGCAGAGCGCCTTGCGGGCTTATTTAAAAGGGCTTATATATAAAGTATAATAAATTTATTACCATGTCTACCGATTTCAAAACCTGGGTAGAAATTAATAAGAAAGCGGCAAAACATAATTTGCGAACTTTTCGCGATTTTTTAGGCCCAAAAACTAAACTTTGGTCGGTGGTTAAATCCAATGCCTATGGGCACGGCCTTTCGGCTTTTTCCACGATAGTAGGGCAAGAAGGGGGAGTTGACGGCTTTTGCGTAGATAGCGTCGCAGAAGGCCTAAAACTGCGCCAAAATGGCATTAAAAAGCCAATTTTAGTCCTAGGGCCTACTTTATTCCCGAGCCTCTTTAAGGCCGCGGAGAACGAAGATATTACCATTACCGTATCAAACTTTGATACTTTGAATAAGCTTAAAAAAATCAAAAACCCGCCGAAATTCCATTTAAAAATAGACACAGGAATGCACCGCCAAGGATTTTACCTGAAAGATTTGCCGAAGGTTATTAAATTGCTACGCACTACGAACTACGGGCTACGAACTAAACTAACTGGCGCCTATACCCATTTTGCCTCCGCTAAAGATATAAATTATCCGACTTACACCAATTCACAGTTCCATTGCTTTACTGAAGCGGCCGCAAAACTTAAAAAATCCGGGTTCAAAAATATTGACTTTCACACTTCCGCTACCGGCGGGACTTTAATAGATTCAAGATATCATCTTAGCGCCGTAAGAATAGGCATCGGCCTGTATGGTCTCTGGCCTTCAAAAGAGCTATACATGCAGCGTGGAAAAGACCTTGAGCTAAAGCCGGTTTTATCCTGGCACACCGTAATCAGCGAAGTAAAAAATTTGCAGGCGGGCGATTTCGTAGGCTACGATCTGGTAGAACGCATCCCTAAAAAAACCCGGCTTGGAATACTGCCCGTAGGCTATTGGCACGGATTCCCGAGATCGCTTTCCGGCATCGGCGAAGTGCTGGTAAACGGATGCCGAGCAAGAGTTCTGGGCAGAGTTTCTATGGATCTGGTTGCCGTTAATCTCGGCAAGATTCCTTGCAAAGTCGGAGATAAAGCCACCATTGTCGGGAGGCAGCCTGCCCGGTCAGGGAAAGACGAAGAAATATCAGCCTTTGATGTAGCGCAAAAAATAGGAACCATTCATTACGAGCTAACAACTAATATAAACCCGTTAATTAAAAGAGTGGTTGTGTAAGGTTTAATAAATGCAGTCATATTTGGATCAACACAATTCCGGCAGGCAAAAAAGGGATTTCCGCCTTAAGCTTTATTTAGGTCTGCTAATTCTGCTTCTAATCTTCGCTTTGATTTTTTACATCTTGGCATATTCCCCAGTTTTCCAAATTCGGGAATTTGAAATCGCGGGCGCGAAAAGACTGTCAGACCAAAGCGTCCTCAATATAGTACGGCCGATAGTGATCCGGGGGAAAATGGGCGCCTTTCTTGGAATCAAAAATCTGCTTATCTGGCAGGAAAAAGACCTAGACGTTTCTAAAACCGCCCTTTTGGAAGCGCAGGTAAGCAGAGACTGGATACGCCAGACTGTCTCAATCCAGATAAAAGAAAGGGAGCGATTGGCAATTTGGTGCGATCAATATAATAACTGTTATTGGATAGATGAGAACGGGATAATGTTTGAGGAAGCCCCCGAAACAGAGGGATCGCTGATTTTAACCGTGTTCAGCAACAGCAAAAAAACCTCCATTAAAGGGTTAGGCATTTCAGAACAAAGATTCATAGAAAATATTATAAAGGCCCTAAAAGGAATCTCCGCGATGAGATTGCCGGTGAAAAAGATACTCTTTGACGAAAGGCTGCAAGAGCTCCGAGTTGAGACTTACTCAGGGCCAGATCTGCTTTTAAGCATCCGATTTGATCCGACCTCGAACTTGAACTCATTAAAGTCCCTGGAGGAAAAAACTTCTTTCAGCAAGATAGACTACGTAGACCTTAGGGTAGAGAATCGCCTTTACTACAAGAATTTCTAGCTTTCCGCTCATAGCTTATAAATAAATATTGATGTACCTGCCCTGTCGGTAAACCGGTAAGGCCGCTCCAGCCAGCGGTACTCATCGGCAGGGTTTTTGTAAAACCCGGCAATCGGTTCCGCCAGCGCTCCCGACAGCGTATTCGCCGAAATAGCCAGCCATTCAATCTCTTCATTTCTCGGATCCCCCTTAGCCGAATGCCAGGGCACAAACCGGTCGCCGAGATAATAAGCCGCATCGCCGCCGCCGAAATAATCTACCGCGATTTTGCTTTCTTGAGGAAGATTTTCATCTACCCATATGGCCAAACGCTTTAAATCCTGGCCCCAATCAAAATTAGAGTCGGTTATATAGTAGAATCCGTTCTCCCGCCAACCGGAGACATTATTGAAGTAAGATAAGAAATAAGGAGCGGCAAGAGAAGTTTCAATGGCCAGCCAAATTACCAACGCGCCCAGAACGGTGATCTTAACCCAAAAACTAAAGACGGTATGTATATAATTTTCCAAACGATCCAATAATGTCAAAGTGATGTCTACCGGCTGCAAAACAAACCATTTCCTCAAAGCTCCCGCCGCCAATATATAAATCATGGGCAAAGTCGGCAGAATGTGCCTGACGCCGATATTGAGCGGACTGCTAACGCTGCTAAGCCAATAAATGCCAATAAACAATAATAAAGCTAATTCCGTAAAATGCATGGAGGCGTATTCCCGAAGCCTATGAAGGGCCTTTTTCAAACCATGTTTAAAGGAGGTTAAAATATTCCATAACCCTATCTTGAAGGCCATGAGCAAGATAATAAGAATAGGAAGCGGCTCCTTCATAAGATACGCTAGGGGGAAATAATACCACCAGCCCTGCGAAGAAAGCTGCCCAAGGAAAAAAGCATTGTTTCCTCCGGCTGATCTTTGAAGTACCATCAACACGCCCAGCATATACTCTCCGAACGGGCGCAGAATCTTGTTGCCGGAGATCCAGACATTCAGATCGGCTAGCGGCCTGACGGCAAAATTCTGGATATTGGCCTGGGTATCAATGACTTGCTTGCCAATCGGATAATTCCAGGTAGTTAGCGCATACAAGGGATAAACGATCAAAACATAGCCGATAACCATTATCAAAGCAGTCTTGCCTACATACCAATACCACGGCTTTCCATTCCTCGCTTCTATCTTGTATTCGTAATGGAAATCCAAACCCTCGCCTTCTATAGAAAGTTCCGCTTCGTCCTTGTAGACGTGATTTATAAAATAAAAAATTATAGCTGTCAGAAAAAAGTACGGGATAAGCAGGACGGCCGAAAACTTGATTGCTTGGGCAAGGCCGAAAGCCAGGCCGGCGTAAACCAAATTGTCTCTATTCGGCTGAAATAAATATTTCAAAAAGAAATAAATGGATAGCATAATGCCCAGCGTTGCCCCGACATCAGTAGTAACGTAATGGCCGTGCGCTAGGACTATCGGAGAGAACGCGACCAAAAAAGCCGGTAGCAAAGCCCACCAGCGACCAACCAATTGCCTGGCCCAAAAGTAAGTAAAGGCAATTAGAATAAGCGCCAATAATATCGGCCCAAGCCTCGCCCAGGCGATTATCTGATCGGCATCATTCCCGGATTGGTACAAAAATTCGTTTCCGGCCCACCATTGCTCATTAATGCCGCCCCAATATCCTTTTTCTAAAGAAAAATCCAAGTCCAAAAATAATAACGGCAGCCCGGCCAACGTTTTCACAAGCGGCGGGTGTTCTGGATTAAACCTGTAATCCAGATGCTTAACATAAGTATAGCCGGCGACAATATGCGCCGTTTCATCAAAAATAGCCGAATCTCCCAAAGCTGCGCTCGCCATAAAACTGCCGGCGATCGCTAACATCAAAATAACCAAAACTGCTGGTAATGTTAGATATTTATTCATATATTTATATTATACTGAGTAACAAGTCATAAGTCATATATCAATGCTTTTCAAATTTCCTAAAAACGATAAAAACCATTCCTGGACCCAGCATGTGAAAAACAAGATGATTCAGTACCGCTTATCAGGGCAGAAAATCAAAACCATCATGAAAAACCCGGATAGAAAAGAAGAGGGGATCGCGCCGAACACTTTGGCGGTAATGAAAAGAAACGATACTCCCAAGCGAAAACAGGAAGTCTGGGTAATGTTTCAGCAAAAAAAGTCAGCTGTCCCTGGCCGGGCAGGCAAAGGTCAATTGTCAAAGGCCACTGTTATCAGCGCCTGGAGATATCCGGGAGTAAGCCCTAAAGGCAATGAAATACCGATACCGGACGACATACTGGAAGATTTGTCTAAAGAAAATATTTTATAGTGCAAAAAATACTGTCCCAAAAATATTTTCAGAAGAAAAACACCGTGGCGCTAGCCCGCGGTCTGCTTGGAAAATTCTTAGTACGCCGCTACCGCGGCAAAACTTCAGCCTGCTTAATCACCGAAGTTGAAGCTTATACCGGCTTTAGCGATAAGGCATCTCACGCCCATCGCGGCAAAACCGAACGCAATAAAGTGATGTTCGGGCCGGCCGGCCATTGGTATGTTTACTTCACCTACGGAATGCATTGGCTGCTTAATATCGTAACCGGTCCGACAAATTACCCGTCAGCAATTTTAATACGAAGTATTAGAATTGCGCATCCTAAGCGAAGTCAAAGGACAACATTATTAGATGGGCCGGCAAAACTTACAAAAGCATTGTACATAGATGGGAAACTAAATGGCAAACCGGCTAATAAAAAATCTGGCCTCTGGATAGAAGATAGAGGAATTAAGACTAAGGCCTCACAAATCGAATCTACTCCTCGAATCGGCGTGGCTTACGCCGGACCGACCTGGAGCAAAAAAAGATGGCGGTTTGTGCTTAAATAAAATCCCACACATAACTAAGATAGCTAAAACTTGCGCCCATGGCGCTAATCTTAGTTATGTGTGGGATAAAAAAGACGGCTCCGACGTTACGTCGGAGCCGTTGCATTGAATTAAAGAACGATCTCCAGCCCTTCCCAAGCGGCTTCCACCTCTGACTTCCCGCCGCCGGCTTGGACCAATTTCCTGACTCTCTCTTCCATGTCATAGATGTCCCGATCGGAAGACCCGGGATCATGATGGAAAAGAACGACTTTCTTCACGTTGGCCTGAAGGGCGGTTTGGGCGACCGCTTCCGGATAGGAATGGCCCCAGCCATGCCGCGGCACTCCGCCAACCTTGCCCTCATAGACCTCTTTGGTGTACTGGCAGTCCGTAATCCAAAGATCGGCGCCCTTGGCAAGGTCCAGCAGCTTTGGATCGGGGAACAGCGGATCGTACGGTTCGTTGTCCGTGGTATAGACGACCACTCTGCCCTTATGCTCTAGGCGCCAGCCGTAGGTTTCTTGCGGATGATTAAGCTTCCTCGCCTTGACGCTCACTCCGCCGATCAAAAAGTTCATCATGTCGTAAACGTCCGAACCGACCAGTTCATGGGTGATCCTGCGGATCTCCTCCCAGGAAACCGGAAAATTCGGCGGATCCATCTGCATCCGAAGGCAGGGCTCAACCTGCTTCATCCAGTTCGTACCCCCATAGAAATTCAGGGAGTTACGAATGCCGGTCTCTTTGTTGACGTATAGCGGGCCGAAAAAAGGCAGCCCCTGGATATGATCCCAGTGAACGTGCGATAAGAGAAACGACAGCCGCAAGCCCTTCTTATCGAACATTTCCTTGAACAGGGAATTCCCCAAAGGCCGAAGCCCGGTTCCCATGTCTAAGATGATCCTCTCGTTGCCGCAATCCACCTCAACGCAAGAGGTGTTGCCACCGTAAGTACCGCGCTTCCAAAAAGGAAGCTGGCTTAGGAAGTCCTTATAATTCGTCCGCGGATCACGATAGGCCATACGCATGGTATCGTAATCATTCATGACATTAAAAAGCTTCTGATTAACCTGCGCCGCCGTTAATGAGGAGCAAACGCTGCCCCGCACGCCCCAGAACCTCACTTTCATAGCTTCCTCCTTTGAGATTTTTCAAACATCAGTTTGTACTATATTACAATAATATCCCTCATAAGTCAATAGCAACATTTGATTTTGGCTGGCTAGTAGATTATTTTAATAATAGGCGACTACTTGAAAAGGGGAGCCATGCGAGGATCCCAAATCCCGGATTTTACCAGACTACCTTGGAAAAAACTTGATACTATTCAGGTCAAAATACCCAATCCGAAGAAAGACGGCGTAATCTGGGTATGTACGATTGAAGCGCATATCAATGAAGAAACTGGAAACAGGGGAGAGGGCCTGACAATGGCTGGCTACGCTAAAAATAGCCAGATTGGTTTGTGCGCCCCTTATTTTATCCTCTGGGAAAGAAAATTATTCACCGGAGGAAACGAAAAAAGCTTATATTACGTGGCTTACTCCGAACTTGATGAATGGAGCATGGTCAGAATGCCGCAGCTTGGATGCAATTTTAAGATAGATTTTGATCGGCAGAATAACCCTTCCAATGTAACCATTGTCTTTGACACCATAACCGGAGACGAGCGATGCTTTCCTTTTCCTTACCGCATAGTTTAGTCCGCATTAAAAAACACCCATCATGAGGGTGTTTTTCTTCGTTTGGCGAGATCGGCGTTAGAATATCCAGGCACGTCGGTAATCTCCATCTCAATAGAAGAAAGCAGAAAGTCGGGGAGGGCAACCTTTTGATTCCGTTTCTTAAGCTCAATTTCCAGAATAACCAGTCCGCGTAACCTGCGAGGAGCCCAAAAAATATCAAGTTCAAACTTCTGCCTCTTCCAGAAGAACACGATCCGTTTTTTCTCCACAGTTTCCCTGGTTGGATCAAGTTGCGCAAAAAATGCTCGGTACTTTTTAAGTGATATCCGCTTCTCATCTTCAATATTCGTCCCGGAGTATGGCGTGGATTTCTTTTCCGTAAAAAAATAATTTGGGTCCGAACAATTGGGGCTATGCTGCCACATTCTGCGTATCCGGCGCCTCCCGCCATTCTTGCGCTTCTTCAGATAATCTTGATAGACGATAAACACCTTATATTTCAGGCCCTTCGGCAGATCCGCTTCCGAAAAATTATCCCGCAGCTTGAAGCGCCGCTCAATTTCCAAATTCTCCTTTTTCGCCATCCGCTCTTTCAATTTTCAATGCACGAGCTTATAATAATCTAAATATTTAATTATGCAAACTGAATCCCTTCCATAAAAATTCAAGTAAAAATTATATCCTTAAAATGAGCTGATTGACAAGGTAAAATGTGTACGTTATAATGTACATATATGGATACAAAGACCACGTTGCCTATTTCCGAAGCAAGGAAAAAAATATTTAAGATTAGCGATGATGTCCAAAAAGCGGGGCGACATTACACTCTTACCGAAAAAGGCCGACCAAAGGCTGTTATTTTGTCCGCGGAAGAGTATGAATCTATGGTAGAAACTTTAGAAGTAGAAAGGATTTTTCCTAATCTTGATAAGGATATTGCTAATGTGAAGCGGGCTATGAAAAGGGGCGAATGGAGAAAGTGGCCCACTTTATATGACCTAAAGCGCAGTTGGGGTATGGCGGATAGGGTAGCAGAAAAACCGAAAACAAAATATGGCGTACGCTCTCATTATAAAACCGCAAGCAAGAAAAAGTCTCGATAAAATACCCGAAAATTATCGGGCAAGGATAACGAGTGCCCTGGACTCTTTAACCATTGATCCCTACCAAGGCAAGGGGCTAACGGGTAAAAAGAAAGGCCAGTATTCCATTGCCGTTTGGCCTTATCGGATCATTTATACTATCTTCAAAAAAGAATTAGTCATAATAGTTATTGACGTCGGCCATCGCCAGGGAGTTTATAAATAATTTTTATTGAAATTTAAATTAATTTTTTGTAAAATATAATCTATGGACAAGAATTCTCTTATAAAACAAATAGAGGAATCACGAAAATCGCGAGTCATCACTTATTTTACTAGTGATAGGCAGGGACCGGTTAATGCGAGGGTGGCGATGGACATTATTCCGATAATCAGTAAACAGCTTCAGACGATCGGCAAAACTGAAAATATTGATTTATTTTTATATAGCACTGGCGGGGATACGATGGTGCCGTGGCGGCTCGTTTCTATGATTCGTGAATATTGCGATAAATTTTCAGTTATAGTTCCTTATAAAGCTCATAGCTCTGCAACTATGATTGCGCTTGGAGCCGACGAAATTGTAATGAGCGATCTTTCAGAACTATCTCCGATCGATCCTTCTACCGCCAATGTTTTTAACCCCGCAGACCCGAAAAATCCGCAGAATCGAATTCCGATTTCGGTGGAGGATGTAATGGCGTATTTTGATTTGGCGAAAAATAAGTTCGGAATTAAAAATGACGCGGAGCTTTCTAAAATATTTGGGAAATTTGTTGAGTCAAATCCGCAGGTTCATCCATTGGCCCTTGGTAATGTTAATCGTATTCACAATTTAATTCGCATGCTCGCGAAAAGACTTTTGAAAAGTCATAAATCTCCAATGAAAGAAGATGAAGTAGAAAAGGTTGTTGATTATTTCACCGAAAAGCTTTATTCGCACCAGTATTTCATTGGCAGAAAAGAAGCCAAAGAAGATTTGGGCCTTAAAACTGTTCGTTTTGCGGATGAGAATTTATCTAAATTAATGACCGATCTATATGAGGAGTATAAAAAAGAAATGGATTTGGGTGTGTTATGGAATCCTGAAAATGAATTAGGTTTAGGCACTGCGCAAACTAAAAAGGATTACAAAATTGCTTTTATTGAGAGCTGGCAACTTTCTAATAAATTTGAACTTTCAATTGAATTTAGAAGGCAACAAATTAATGTAGCCCAGCAGACTCCACAAGGGCCGATTCAGGTTCCTCAAGATCAAGTCGTTTGGAGAGTCGTAGGTCAGGGGTGGAAGTAAAATATTATGAAGGAGTTTTCTAAAAAGGCGCTCATCATTGATTCTTCGGGAGTTCACCCTTGGCTTTTTGCTGTTAAAGAGGGTGGTATCTCTCCAGAAAAATTTGAAGAATTTTTCAACGACATAGGGGGAGTGGATTGTCACTTAAGTAATCAGGCGCGTCACGAATTTTCAACGTTAGAATATGCTTCTGGAGTTTCGCTTTTTGCAGAACCTATACAATTTGTTGGTGAACAGGGCTACGACGAAGTTTATCTTTCAGATGCGGGATATTTTAGTGTTACCACTAATGCCAACTTGGGATTGCGGCTTTCAGTGTCAGATTCAGGAACCGAACCGAGTCACTCAACTTTGTGGGAAACTTCATCCCAGTGGCAGAGTATGAGCCGTGAAGACCGTAGCGTCATGAAGCTATCACGAGAACTTACATCTCAGTATTCGTCAGTGGCCATTCTTACAAATGACTGGGCTTTAAGGCAGCAAAGCACTCTTTATGAGGGTATAGAAGCACGAGGGACATGTTCTATGTTGGCGGGCTTTGTGCTTAGTGGTTATATAAATTATCAACGAGGGACTTCTATATTTGGGCAATGGCTTACTCAAGAGTCTCGCTGGGTCCCTACTTACTATCCAGAACGCAGAAAATTTACTTTTCGAGAAGTGTTGGAGGTAGAAAGAAATTTAAGAACAAAAGATAAAAGTTTTTGGGCTCCTAAAAAAAAGTTACCAAAGTAGCATGCCCTCATTAAATTGGATCGGAAAAGAGAAAATTGTAAATCACGATAAGGAAGTCCCGTTCCGACTTTTAAAGAAGAATCAAAAATTTTCGCTTGGCAAGAGCGAAAATTTAATTGTGGAGGGAGATAATTTAGAGGCATTAAAGGCGTTAATGCCTTTTTATTACGGGAAGGTAAAATGCATTTATATTGATCCTCCGTACAATACTGGTAATGAGGGATGGGCATATAATGACAAAGTTAATGCACCTAAAATTAAGGAGTGGCTAGGTAAAGTTGTTGGTCCGGAGGGCGAGGATTTAACTCGTCATGATAAGTGGCTTTGTATGATGTATCCGCGACTGAAACTTTTGCGCGATCTTTTAAGGGAAGATGGTGTTATTTTTATTTCGATTGATGATAATGAACTTGCTAATTTAAGACTATTACTGGATGACATATTTGATAAAAAGTTTGTTGCCCATCTTGTTTGGAAAAAGAAGGGCGGTGCAAGTAATACAGAAAAAGAAATTGGAACAATTACAGAGCATGTCTTGTGCTATAAAAAAGAAAATACTAAGTTTAATAGGCAAATTTTGGCAGATGACGATTATCCATTTAAAGATGAATTTGGCTTTTATAAACGGGTAAAGCCGTTTAAGACGAATAGAGGAGAGTATGAAAGGAAAACAATGTTATATGGGGTAAAATGTCCAGATGGGAGCGTCTTTTATCCCCCAAAAGGGGTTCGCTGGGTTATTGGTGAAAGTACTTTCCGGGATAATCTTAACCAGGGTTTAATCGAATTTGTGAAAGAAAATGGCAATTGGATGGTTTATAAGAAAAACTACGCGCCAACCACAGAAGAAGGAGAAAGAAATACATTATTTTTGAATTTGTTACTAGAGCAGGGAAGTAACAAATCTGCAAGAAAATTACTTAATGAACAGATTTTTTCTAATGAATACAAAAGAGGAGTTATTTCTTTTGAGACGCCAAAACCCGTTGAGTTAATAAAGCATCTTATTAAAATGATCTCCGAAAAAGATGATTTCATTCTTGATTCTTTTGCTGGATCAGGTACAACTGCTCATGCTGTTTTAGATTTGAATAAAGAAGATGGTGGAAATAGAAAATTCATTTTAGTT
This sequence comes from Candidatus Paceibacter sp., assembly GCA_020724845.1. Classification (GTDB taxonomy): domain Bacteria; phylum Patescibacteriota; class Minisyncoccia; order UBA6257; family 02-FULL-45-10c; genus DYGE01. The sequence continues at coordinate 21,254 of DYGE01000001.1, read as the reverse complement.
GAATTAGAAAAAGATATTGCGAAAAAGATTACCGCAGAAAGAGTTAAAAGGGTTGCAGGGGGGTATTCTTATAAAAAACCAAATGGAAAAACCGAAAAAGTTGAAGGTCTCGGCGGTGGTTTTGAGTATGTAGAATTAGGAGATCCACTTTTTGGAAGCGATGGCTCAATTAATGAAAAAATTAATTTTAATGAGTTGGCAAGTTATGTCTATTTTACCGAAACACATACTAATTTAGAAAAAAAGAATATTAAAGGGAATTATTTGGGTGAGTATAATGAAATACATTACTATCTACTCTTTAATGGTATTGGGAAAAACATTCTTGATAGAAAGTCCTTAAAGGAACTTAAAAATAAAGGCGACAGAAAGGTAGTTTATGCAGATAAATGCTTGCTTGGTGACGATATTTTAGAGAAATATAATATCGTGTTTAAACAAATTCCTTACCAGATAAAGGTTTATTAAATTATGGATTTACAAGAATTTAAAAAACAATACATAAAACAAGAACTTGGGATAACGGAAGAATACGCGCGCATCTTTTCTTTTATAGATTTTGGCAATGTCAACAATTGGTTTGAAGAAGATCGACAAGATGCGGATAATAACAAGCTTCAGAGTGATGAGAAGCTGGAGATCAATTTGGAAGCCCTTAATAATTTTCTTTATCTCTTCTCGGGAGATGTTCGCTTTTACTATGGCCACGATAGACAAAACTCAGGATCTTTAGGGTTTATTCGTGTGGCTCGGGATATATTTGGCAAACATAGAGTTTTTACAAAGCAGATACAAAAAGTCAGACACCATCTTACTGATGAAGAGGTGGAAATAAATACAAGAGAAATATATAAAGACACTGACGGTCCGTATGTTTTTATTCCAAAGTGTAACTTTGATGTTGAAATAGCGGTAGATGCTGTGAAATTGATTGAAGGATATGACACCTTTTGCTTACTTTCAAGCGATGCTGATTTTGTCCATTTGGCCAGGTTTTTAAAAAGTAAAGGCAAAAAGGTAGTTTTGATAAAGGGAGGCCACATAGTTCACCAATGGAAAACTGTTGCTGATAGTATTATTAACGTACAAAAAGTTAAAAGGTATATTACCAGGATTAAAAAGCAAAAACCTGGCAGTTAGCCAGGTTTTGCGGATCGTAAACCCGTGTCCACGGGCAGGTATTATTAGTATAGCAAATAGTTATCCACAGTCAATATTTATGCAACTCAAAAAGTACCAACAAAAAGTTCTAGATAGTTTAAGAGATTATATTCTAGAAATAGGTAAATATGAACCAGAAAAAGCAGCCGGCGTTGCTTTTATGATTAAATCGGATAAGCAATATAATTGGGCCCCTGAATTAGGAAGCAATCCTTTTATCTGTATCAAGGTCCCCACCGGAGGAGGCAAAACTCTTATTGCAACGCATTCGATAGATATTGTTTTTGAAAAATACTTAGGCGAAAGGAATGGTAAGGGGTTAGTTATGTGGTTTGTCCCTTCAGACGCGATACGAACACAAACTTTAAATAATTTAAAAAATCGCAAGCATCATTATCGATCTCTTTTAGATCAAAAATTTAATAATGCGATCCAAGTTTTTGACTTATCGGAAGCAAAGGCAATAAAAAGAGATGATTTGGAGAATAATCTGTGTGTCGTTGTTTCAACATTAAGCGCTTTTAGGAGGAATAATAAGGAGTGGCTTAAGGTATATCAAGACAATGGTTCTTTAATGGGTCATTTTGAAGGGCTGGATAACAAAGATTTTGGTTTTCTTGATAAAGACAAAGATGGCGAAATTAAGTACTCGCTTTCAAATGTAATTAGGCTGCATAATCCATTAATTATTGTTGACGAAGGACATAATATTCAAACCGAACTTTCTTTTGACATGCTTAAGGGATTAAATCCGTGCTTTGTTTTGGAATTCACTGCTACACCTAAGGGACAAAGCAATGTTCTGATTAATATTTCTGCTAAAGAGTTGAAGGAAGAAAAGATGATTAAGATGCCGATATATCTAGAGAATAAAACTCCTTGGCAAGAAACTATTCATGCCGGTATTACTAAATTAAACGATTTAGATAAAAAAGCAAAAAAAGTTAAGGATGAGTATATTCGCCCCATTATGCTTTTGCAGGCAGAACAAGAAAAAGAAAATACCCAAAAAATTTATGTTGATAAAATCCACAAATTCTTAACTGAAGAGACTAAAGTTCCAGCCGAGCAGATTGCTATTAAAACAAGTAAAACCGATACTTTGCCATCTTTAGAAGAACTTTCAAAACGCAAATGTCCAATTCGTTACATCATAACTGTTAATGCATTGCGTGAGGGCTGGGATTGTCCCTTTGCTTACGTTTTGGTTTCTGTTTCTAACTTAGGTGCTCGTCTATCAGTTGAACAGACGATAGGCCGTATTATGCGCTTGCCTAATGCGCAAGAAAAAGCAGATCAAGATTTGAATTCTGCTTATATTTTCGCAACTACAAGAAATTTCAATCAGGCATCGGAAATGGTCATAAAAGGCTTAAAAGATAATGGCTATGAAGATATTATTCCGGTAAGTGGCGGAGTATCCGTGCAGGCTGAAGAGTTTAAAAAAGTAATTCCTGACGAAAAAATAGAATTACCATTTATAAATATTAAAGACGGAAACACTTTAAGAAAGCTTGATTATGTGAGTGATTTAATCGGTGATGACTCTATTTTGAAAAATCAAAGTGCAGAAATTGATTTTCATGTGGTGGATTACAATATGGTTGAAAAAATAGATATTGGTCACGAGGGGAAATTGTTAAGAGATTCTGCTGGTAAATTAAATCTTATTTATCATTACGACGATTTTTCAAAAGATGATTTACTAAATTGGCTAAGAATTAAAGTTCAGCGGGGCTTCATTTCGATAGACGAGATGAGTTCTTATTTAGAAAGAGCGGTAGATTTTCTTTTGAAAGAGAATAAGTTAAGCAAACTAAGCGCTCATAGATATCAGGTTAAGGAGGCTATAGATAAAAAAATTGATGAAATAACAGATAAAGTTACGAGAAATAAATTTGATGAATTGGTTAGTAAAAAGCTAATTAAAGCTTCTGGCGAGGGCTTTGTTTTTAGTAACGAAATAACCCTGCTAAATGTTTTTCCAAACAAGTTTTCAAAGCATTTGTATGAGAGGGCATCCAAAATGAATAAGGAGGAATCTGATTTTGCCTATCAATTAGATGGACTAGATAACTTGGCTTGGTGGTTTAGGAATCCCGAATTTAGCGGTTTCTCTATACAAGGTTGGTTCAAAAATAAATTTTACCCAGATTTTATTGTTAAAACCAAAAAAGGAAATTATTTTGTACTTGAATATAAGGGTAGTCATCTAAAAGGAGCAGAGGATACACAATATAAGGAGGCTATCGGTAAAAAATGGGCAGAATTAGCCGGCGATAAATATCAATTTGAATTAGTAGATAAGAATAATTTAGACGAAGTAGTTGAAAGAATATCAAGGTCGTAACTCTGGGATAATTGCTTTTTGGTAAAATCTCGAAAATCTGATAGCAAGCATAGAGTTTTAATTTGTATGAATAGCCAAATGGGGAATAAGCCTTTGGGATTCCAAAATCAAGAAGGAAAAAATAAATTTGAAATAATAGAAAGACAATTTTTAGATAATCTTAGAAAGATTCATGATGACATCAGTGAATCCATAAAAGTTTTAGGGAAAAATAGCCCTCCGCTTATTAAGAGTCAACTATGTATGGCTTTTATATGTGCCGATACATTTTCTAGAACATTTTGGATTTTAAAGGGGGCTGAAATATCGCAATTAGATTCAGATATTTCTCAAAGATTTAGGTCTTGGTTAGAAAATTTCGTATTTACTGATAAGAACGAAATTTATAAATCTCATAAGGGCGAAATTAGGTGTAATGCCGATTTAGCATGGAAATTACGATGTGCGCTATTACACTTTTATGGCCTGCCTAGTTCTGAGCAGACGAACAATATGCAGGTGGGCTGGTTTAATGGAAGTAAAGAGCAGATCGATTCCATTGAAGAAAAATTTGAGAATCTGAATAGAAATGTTAAATTGATAAGCCAATCAAGGCTTATCCAGGCTATTCTTTGGGGGCTATTAGCTCAGTTAAATTTTATGAGGAACATGATCGAAAAAAGTCCTAGTCAATATGTAGAACGGATTAAAATAGCCAACGAAATTTTACAAAATGAGGGGGCGGTGACGATCTCAATGAATAAAAAATAAAACTTGCCTTTCTAGCAACCATTAATAACCCCATGACCACATTTTTTGCATTTTTTGCTATCACGCTACTTGCCCTACTTTTAATTGCTTGGCGAGAGGCGCAGAAGCATGGCACGAGCGCGACAGAAGAGCTTACTGGAATTTGTAAATCAGCCGTTGAAACAGCGGCACAAAAAGAGACGCACAAACAAGGGATACTTGCTATGCTGCAAGAAAAGCCGGAAATCTCTAACTCCGACATCCGTAAGGCACTCGGAGTATCCAGTCGAACCGTTGTAAGGTATTTAGACGAGTTGGAAAAAGAAGGCAAAGTGGAGCAGGTCGGAAAAATAGGCAATGCAGTTACGTATCGGCTAAAATAGTGCCAATACGCCAGGCGCCTGGCGTATTGAAAATTGCTACTTACGCTACCATAAACATTTTTTGTTTTGATTTGATACTGGGTTATGTTAAAATATACGGGATGAAACTATCAATGGGCATCGTCGGGCTGCCGAATGTAGGGAAATCCACCCTCTTCAAGGCCCTGACTCAAAATGAAGTAAATATCGCCAATTATCCGTTTGCCACGATTGATCCGAATGTCGGAGTAGTTGCCGTTCCCGATGAGCGGCTAGATAAGCTTGCGGAATTAAGCAATTCCGCCAAAAAAATCCCGGCCGTGGTGGAATTCTATGACATAGCCGGCCTAGTGAAGGGAGCGAACAAAGGAGAGGGGTTGGGCAACCAGTTCTTGAGCCACATTCGCGAAACCGACGCTGTTGTGGAAGTATTGCGCTGTTTCCAATCAGGGGAAATCATCCACGTAGAAAATAGCGTTGATCCATTGCGAGATATGGAAATCATAAATGCCGAACTTGCCCTGAAAGACCTGGACACTCTGGAAAAAGCCTGGAAGAAAGTTGAGGGCGACGCCAAAACCGGAAATAAAGAAGCGCAAAAAACTTTGGAATCATTCAGAAAGGTAAAAGAAACCCTGGAAAAAGGGGAGATGCTTTTCCAGCAGCAATACAAAGAGCTTCTGGAAAATCCGAAACTCAAAGAACTAAACCTGCTTACTTCCAAGCCTCAGCTTTATCTGCTCAACGGAAATCCCGAAGACGTATCCGAAGAATTAAAGAATAAAATCAAGGCGCTTGGAGCGGATTATATAATCATAAATCTATCCGAAAATCCGAACCTGTCAGCGCTAATACAAAAAGCTTATGAAATACTAGGACTAATCAGCTTCTTCACCACCGGCGAAGATGAAACCAGAGCCTGGACCATCAAGAAAGGAAGTAAGGCGCCGGAAGCGGCCGGAGCAATCCATACAGATTTTGAGAAAAAGTTTATCCGAGCCGAGGTGATACATTGGGAGAAATTGGTGGAGGCCCAGGGATGGGCTAAGGCGAAACAAAAGGGTTGGCTACGCCTGGAAGGAAAGGATTACGTTGTCCAGAACGGGGATGTGATGGTGATACGGCATGGATAAAAAGAAAGGGCTGATGAACTCAAAAGTTCATCAGCCCTTTATAATTCGCCTAGAAAACAACATGGAATCCGGCTCCTAGCCTTAGACCGCCGAACTTGTCTATGGCCTGGCCATGAATGGATTTGATCTGTTTCCCGGCATTGGCGAAAAGAAGATACTCGCCGGTAAAAGAGAGATTGGCGAAGGTTCGGTTATCGTTATAAATCGGAATCTTTAACCTCATCCCAAGAGGAATCCCAACCGTCAAAAACGTTTCATTCTGTTCTTCGTCTTTGTAACGAGGATTCAGGATGAGGGTATTGGCGTTCACGCCTTGGTAAGCAATGAACGTCTTGGTCTGCTTTTCCAGGATGTTAGCAACTAGCCCGCTCCCTAGGCTCAATTTGGCAAATTCCTCGCCCCCGGGAGTTACCTGGTGCCAATAACGGAAGCTGGCCTCCCAAAGCCGATAACGCTCTTCCTTCTTAACAGCTACCGGCCAATCCGTCAGAAAAAGAAAGTTGTTCCAAAGGATCAGTACGTTTTTATCGTACTCCGTCCGGCGCAACCCGGTGTCATCTTTGGAAAGCAGCCCCTGGAACTCAATCTCGCCCTTCTTGCTGATAGGATGGGATAAGTTGATCCCGATTCCCTCGCTCAAGTTATTGCCCGTTCCGACAATCTGGTAATCCCGAATCATGAAAACGCTCCCAAGCTCCCAGGCGTGTCCGGAAGAGGGGATAAGCAAGCCAAGAGCGGCCGCCAACTGCCAAGCGATTCTTCTCATTTCGCCTCCGCCTTCGTGTGTTATATGAGGAACTACTTGATGCAAATGATAACATTTTTAATTACTGATGTCAATACAAGCTATTGACAATTTAGAAAAATTATGTTATAAATGATACAAGCTCCACACAACTAAAAGAGAGGTGATTATATGCCCGGCGAAGCAAATCTGATCAAGATCGTGGAAGTAAGCTTCTCGGTTCTCTTTTTCCTGGCGATAGCCTTAAGCATAGCTATGGAAAAGAAGGACCCCGCGTAACCACATCCGGAAAAGGAGGAAGCATGGAAATCGGACAGTCCCCGGTGCTGACGCTGCCGGAAGATCCGACAAGGGTACGGCAGCTCCAGGCCAAGCTGGAGGAGTACAAGGGGCGGATGACGCCTTCCAGGGCGCCGGAAACACGGATGGACACCATCTGCAAAATCGCCGTCCTGAAGCGGCTTCTCGCTCAAGGCAAGGTGACAACCTGGGATCTCGCGCGGGAGCTGGCCGCCAATTACGGCTCGGGATACGATCCCAACGCGTTCAACAACGCCTGCGCGGTCATCCAGGACTACTGCGAGACCGGCGGCGCGAGCGCTGTCGGAGGAACCGGGCTAAGCCCCGCGTAGAACAAGGCCCCTTGCGGTGGTTTAATCCCACCCTCGGGGCCTTTTATTATAAGACAAATAAGATAAGATTAGGAGAACACTATCATATGAAAGAGAAAATATTCAAGGCGGAACAAATGATGACGCCTGAAGAAAAAGAAGCTACTAAAGAAAGAGAAATTAGCGCCAGATTAGAGCGCTTATTCGGCCAATTTTCCGAAAAAATAAATGAAGGAGAGGACGGTGTCATCTACAAAGTTGACACCCAAAACGCCGAAGCCGCCGCGGAGATTAAAGCGCTGGAAGAACTTGGAATCAAGCTTGGCGGGGAACAAGCAATAAAACTTTTTAAGCTATATCATCCGGATAAAGCCCGGGAAGAATATGAGATTCAAAAAGAGGCCCGCGATTTATTGGAAAATAAAAAAGAAGAAGGGAAAAGTTACGCGGGGATCGCCAAGCCATATCTGCATAAAGACATCTCCATTCATCCGGAAATCAAAGCAAAGCTGCGCGAAGATTTAGTGGAGCCAGCCGAAGATAGGGTAGGGATTATCGTGATGGACTACATTGAAGGTGAAGAGCTGCTTAAGATGATTTCCCGCGACGCCCTGAAATCCTACTGCCAAGCCATGAAAGCGGAATTTAATATCGGGGACCCGCGAGGCCGGGCTTATGATTTTTTTGCCAGATTCCCGGAGCTGCAAAATTCGGAGAAAGGCGATTCAGAAAGAATAATTGACCAAATGAGGCCGGAAAATATTGAGCAGATTATCAATATATTGGGAGGCGAGGAACAGCTTTATTCGTTCTTAAAACGCAGAGGCATAAAATACTCGCCGACTGTCAGCGAACAGGTTGAAAACACTCTGAAGTTGCTGCACGCAAACGGCCTAACCTGGAGAGACGGCCACGAACGCAATATCATGATAGCCGGAGACCCTAAAGGCGCCAAAGCGCGGGTTTATATAGTTGATTTCGGGAGAGCAAAGAAATTTGAGGGCGACTACGACGAAGCCAAAGAAGCGCTCCTTGAGGCAGGAAGCGAAGTGGGCGGCCAGGAAAGAAGGGTGATTTCCGATGAAACTATAATCGCGCGGTTAAGAAAAGTTACCGGCAAAGCCTAAAGCTTAATTACATAACTTTCTGCTTCTATTTTTTGAAGCGCAAACTCCTCTTCAGTCAGATAAAATAAATTTTTCTCCCTTCTTTTTTCTTCCGCAAAAGAATCGGTTATAAATAACACCGTTTGCAGGGAAATCGGGTAATCCCTTTCAATTTTCCTATCGGCGCCGCTAACCAAAATATATTTTGGAGTTTCTTTCGGCAGTTCATTAAGCTGTTTCGCAATCACGTAATCATTGTAAGAAAAAGCGCTTTTTACGCTGGGATTCTGCCCCCAAGTTACGAAGTAGGAGAAAAAGGCTTCTGTAATCAACAAGCCAATAAACAAATAACTGATAACTGATAGCCAGCGGCTATCCAGATAGGATTTTAATAAATCATATATTCTCATTCCCCCAATCGCCGATATTATAAAAATGGGAGGGATCATCAGCATAGATCTTAAAGCGTGAGGCAGGCCTTCATTAGATATAACAACTGGCAAAGCGGCAACTAAAATCCAAAACCAAAGAACCGATTCCCCAGAATACGGGTTTTTTTCTTTAAATAACCCGCGCAAAGATGAATAAGCTCCAACCAGGAAAAATATGCCTACCGGCCAGAAAAGCAGCGGCCTGGCGGCGATATTGTGGCGCCAATTCAAATCACCGAATATATTCAGCATCCCCAGCGTCTTTGCCGAATTAAAAGCCAAGTCTCTTATCGGAGCCTCTGAATTGAATACGGAAATTCCGGTTGTTCGCCCAAGAAAATCTTCCGGATTTTCCAAAAAGTAAAGGCCCAGAGGCAACCCGGCCAAAAAAGCGAATAATGCAAACGCTCCGAAAATTTTTAATAGGTTTTTTCTGAATGCCAATTCCGATTTTTTATACAACGCGAACATTATGAATAACAGCAGCAGAGGAGTGGCCCGGTAAGCGATATAGCTATGGAAGCCCAAACCATACGTCAGGCCGGCGATTGCAGCGTATAGCGTATAGCGATTAGCGTTTAGCGATTTCAGCAAAAAATACAAACCCCAGACGAGAAAAAATGGCGCCATGATGGCTCGGAAACCAATCCTGGAAAAGTTGATGTGCCAAAAACTCGTAGCCAATAAAAAACTAGATAGCAATGCTAATTTCGTACTTTCGTAGGTTTTCGTATTTTCGTAAGTAAAAAGCTCTTTCGTAAAAAGATAGAGCCCTAGCACCGTCAATATGCCGAAAATGGCGCTTGGGAGGCGCAAAGCGCCGGCCTCATTTCCTAAAAGACCGACGAACAAGCTCTGGATATTAATAAATAATCCCTCTCGGCCAAAGTTCTCCTGGTAAAACACTTTCCACCCGCCAGACAATGGCCCGACTTCCAATGCTTCCACGGCATTATTGCCGTTCATAGCCTCGTCCGGATAAAGGCCGGGAGGCAATCCGCCAACCGGCGGAAGCAAATTGTAGAGGCGAAGAAAGGAAGCTATAATAAGGATAGACAGTAATAAAACTGTTTTTTTCATAGTATTAATTTAATTTTATCATGGAGGCAAAATTTGAACATTCCATACTGGAAAATGACATTGAACGGTTGTCCAAAGAAGTACAAGAGAGAAAATTAAAGCCGGAGCAGGCAGAAGTCCCAGAGCACGAAATAGTCAGGTCTGTGCTCGGAGAAAAAATCCAGGCTCAACCGCCAGTCCAGCAGGCTACCCCGCAGCAGACCACGGTATTGCCGGCCTATATGCAACAAGAACCGCCAGAAATTCAGCTGCAAGTGGAAAAGTTAATTGACTTGTTATTTCATAAAGGATTGGACGCGGCGATTAAAGAGGCCAGAAAGCAAGAGCCGCTTGTTTTGGATGCCTTCCATGATTCTTTGACTTCCAAGCTTTACAGCGAACTCAAAAAAAGGAAATTAATATAACAGAATGAGCATTCTAACTATCAGTTATATAGTCATAGGTCTCGCTATCAGCATAAGTTTAGCGGTTTGGATTTCCAAAAAAATCCATAAGAAATATTTCTTGAAAACCCTGGAGCTTCGCCTCTTGCTGGTGCAGCTGCCAAGAAAGACTGATAAAGAATCCAAGGAAGATCCTCTGAAAGAGATAAACTTGACCGCTCAACTGTTAAGCAAGCTTGGAAATTTGAAAATACCATTCGCGCTTGAATCCGCCGTGCACAGCATAGGGGAAGAAATACATTTTTATGTCGGCGTACCGAAAGAATCAATCCAATACGCAACCCAGCAAATCCAAGGATATTGGAATGACGCGCGCATTGAGGAAGTGGAGGACTACACCGTCTTCAACCACCAAGGCGTCAGCCAGGGCGTCTATTTAAAACAGAAAGAAACTTACGCCTTGCCTGTCAGGACTTACGAAGAGGCGCAAGTGGACACTTTCCTTCCCATCATCAGCAATCTGACTAAGCTTCAGGAGATAGGCGAGGGAATAGCAATCCAGGTGCTGGTCAAGCCGGCAGACGCGAAAATCAAAAAAGCCGCCACCGGCCTGGTTTATCAGCTGAAAAAAGGAGCAAAGCTAGAAGAAGCGCTAAGCGCTAGCAATAAAATGATCACCCTGAAAGACGTCCAGAAAGCGCTGAAAGGAACCAAGCCGGATGAACAGCAGCCGACCAAACCGGCGCTAGATGAAGAAACTATAAAGGTTTTAGAAAAAAAATTATCTAAGCAGATTTTCTCGGTCAATATCCGCCTGATCGTATCAGCGCCAAGCCAATCAAAGGCAGACGAATTGCTTAATAATATCGCGGGATCGTTTGACCAATTCCAAGCGCCTCTTCGCAACGGAATCAAAGCCGTCAAACCGCGAAATCAGAACAAATTTCTCTTTAAGTTCATTTTCCGCCAGTTTGATGATGACCAGAAGATGGTGCTCGGCGCGGACGAAATAGTAAGCTTGTTCCATCTGCCGACCGCTACGACCGAAATACCTAAAATTAAATGGCTAAGGGCAAGAGAATCGCAGCCGCCAAGCACTCTGCCGAAAGAAGGGGTGGTGATAGGCACCACCTCTTTCCGAGGCGAGGAAAGGCCGGCCCGCATTACCGATAACGACCGCAGGAGGCATGTTTATGTGATCGGCCAAACCGGCACCGGTAAAACCACCCTGATGCTTAATATGGCTGTTGACGACATCTATCGCGGAAAAGGCATCGGAGTGATTGACCCGCACGGCGATTTCGTTGAAGACGTTTTGAATCGCGTTCCAAAAGAGAGGATGGAAGACGTTATCTTATTTGATCCGGGAGATCTTCGATATCCGGTAGGTCTTAATATGCTTGAATACAATCTCAATCGCCCGGAAGAGAAAACTTTCATTGTAAATGAAATGCAGGGCATCTTTAACAAGCTCTTCTCGCAGGAAACTATGGGGCCTATGTTTGAACAATATATGAGAAACGCCTTATTCCTTTTGATGGAAGATGCTAAATACGAGCCGGCGACCTTGATGGAAGTTCCCCGTGTATTTACCGATGACGAATTCAGAAGAAAGAAGCTGGCCAGATGCGAAAATCCGGCCGTAAAAGATTTCTGGGAAAGAGAGGCAATCAAGGTGGGGGGAGAGGCCTCGCTTCAAAATATGACTCCCTACATCACTTCCAAATTCAGCAACTTCATTGCCAACGATTATGTTCGGCCGATCATCAGCCAAACAAAGTCAGCATTTAATTTCCGAGACGTCATGGACAGCGGCAAGATTCTTCTGGTCAACCTCGCAAAAGGAAGAATAGGGGATATCAACGCGGGACTTTTAGGAATGGTAATGACCGGCAAGCTTCTGATGGCGGCGCTTTCTCGCGTGGACATTCCGGATCAGGAAAAACGGCGCGACTTTAACCTCTTCATTGATGAGTTCCAAAACTTTACCACTGATTCAATATCAACTATCTTGTCAGAGGCTCGCAAATACCGCCTAAGCTTGGTAATCGCGCACCAATTCATTGCTCAATTAGAAGATAAAATCAGAGAATCGGTTTTCGGCAACGTGGGATCCTTAATCGCCATGAGAGTCGGCATAAAAGACGCCGAAGAGCTGGTAAAGCAGTTTGAGCCAACCTTCACCGTCAACGACTTAATCAATATTGATAATCGGAATGCCTACGTAAGGCTGTTGGTTAATGGCGAGCCAACCAAGCCATTTAACATCAAAACTCTCCCGCCGATCGCCGGCAACCCGGAACTAGGAAATAAAATTAAAGAACTGTCCAGAGTAAAATACGGGTTAAATAGAGGATTATGATTCTAATAAAAGGCGCTCAAATTATCACCGGCACAGGCCAAGCTCCTTTTAAAGGGGATATTTTAATCAAAGACGATAAAATCTCCGCCATAGGCAACTTTCCCAGCCAACACGCGGAAACCGTCATAGACGGCCTTGGGCTGACCGTAACGCCGGGTTTTATAGACACCCACAGCACTACCGATCATTATTTAGGCCTATTTTCCGACCCTGCGCAGAAAGACTTCCTTTTGCAAGGAATAACCACCGTGATCGGCGGACAGTGCGGCTCATCGCTCGCTCCGTTAATATACGGATCCTTGAAATCAATCCAAAAGTGGGGAGATATTAACAAAATTAACGTGAATTGGAATACTGTTTCGGAACTCAAAGCAACCCTGAAACAATTAGGGCTTGGAGTGAATTTTGGGACTCTGGCCGGCCACTCAACAATCAGGAGAGATTTAGTCGGCGAAGAAATCAGAGACCTTACCCAATCGGAGCTGGATGTCTTCAAGAATTCTTTAGAAAAATCCCTGCAAGAAGGAGCGCTTGGCTTATCGACCGGCCTCGGATACTCTCACGCCAGGCACGTGCCATATTCGGAGATAAAGGAATTGCTGGCTGTCATAAAAAAAATGGGAAAGGTCTACACCACGCATCTGCGGAGCGAATATGCTAACCTTCTGCCTTCCGTGGAAGAGGCCGTTAAAATTGCGAAGGAAACCGGAGTAACAACAATCATAAGCCACTTCCGACCGGTTATCGGACTGGAGACAAAATTCCAAGAAGCCCTTCGCCTGATAGAAAATAGCCTTCAGGAAGCCGACCTCTACTTCCAGGTAAATCCCTTTGGTATAAGCGTTTTGCCTATTTACACTTTGCTGCCAAAATGGGCCCAGGAAGGCGGCAAGGTCGGAATGCTGAAGACTATAAACGACAAAACCCATCGAAATAGAATTCTGGAAGAATTATCAAATTCAGATTTGAAATTTGAGAATCTCATTATCGCCGAAGCCCATAACAATCCTTACATTATCGGCCATACGCTGAAAAAATTCTCCGAGAACAGAAATCTAGAAATTTTAGAGGCCCTTCTTTTATTGATGGAAATCACGAGTATGCGGGCTCTGCTGTTTTATGAAAATATTAATATTGATATTTTGACGAGAACGCTCACGCACCCTAGATCTCTCATAGGCTCAAATAGCGCCAGCCTGCCTGAATCTCAAACAACCTTAAAGCCGGAAAGGGCAATTAACAGTTTCCCGAGATATCTCCAAGCCGCCGTTTCCCAAGGCCTGCCAATTGAAGAGGCGGTTAGAAAAGTCACCGCTATGCCGGCAGAAATCTTCGGGATTCAAAAACGCGGCAAATTAGTAGAGGGCTGGTTTGCCGATCTGGTTATGTTAAAAGACAATCAGGTATTCAACGTGCTGGTAAATGGAAAGTTGGCCGTACAAGAAAAGAAGGCAGTTGCCAAAGGGTCAGGACGGCCAATATAAATAATATGAAAGGTTTCAAATTAAATAGCCAAAGGGAACGTTCGCCCGATTATTTGATTATTCTAAGCACCTTTTTTCTGGTGATCTTTGGACTGATCATGCTGACCAGCGCGTCTTCCGATCTTGGTCAGGCAAAATTCAGCGAAAGTTATTTTTATCTGCGCCACCAACTAATTTACGGACTAACGGTGGGCTTGATAGGATTTTGGCTGGCTTCAAAATTTTATTACCGCTATTACCAAAACTTCGCCATACCTTTATTGATCGCTTCATTGGTATTCCTAATACTGATCTACACTCCGCTGGGAGTGACTTCGGGCGGAGCGACTCGCTGGCTTGACCTTGGGCCATTCACTTTTCAGCCATCGGAATTGCTAAAAATCACTTTTATCATCTACTTGGCCTCCTGGCTTGGCAGCAAAAACGACCGGCGGCAGACCCTTTTTGGGGGATTTATACCATTTTTGATTATTCTTGGCATTGTGGGAGCGCTGTTAATCTTCCAGCCATCAACCAGCGCCGCAGCAATCTTAATAGCAACCGCCCTGATTATTTATTTTGCCAGCGGAGCCCGGCTTTCCTACATTTTCAGCACGATAATTTTGGGGCTAGCAGCGCTGCTGATCATATCTTATTTAACGCCATACCGCTGGGAAAGAATTATGAGCTTCCTTAATCCGGATTCTAATACCCAAACATCCTCCTACCAGCTTAACCAAGCAAAGATCGCTATCGGGTCCGGCGGGCTGACCGGGGTCGGTTTCGGCAAGTCCACTACCAAACTGCATTATCTGCCCCAGCCCACAGACGACTCAATATTCGCCGTCATAGCTGAAGAGCTGGGATTCATCGGTTCTATTTTATTAATCGCGGTTTTTGCAAGCATTAGCTTAAGGAGCTTCCTGTTGTCTAAGAAAATCAATGATGAATTCGGGAGATTGCTGCTGATCGGCTTCGGATCTTTGATAACAATCCAAGCCTTTATGCATATCGGGGCAATATCGGGGTTAATTCCCTTAACTGGCGTGCCATTGCCATATATCAGCTATGGAGGGACCGCGCTAGCAATTTTTATGACTATTTCAGGTATAATGGTTAATATATCCAAGTATGCTTAGCGCATACTAACAGAAGAACATAAAAACAAAAGAACTAAAGAACAAATGAAAAAATTACGGATTTTACTAACAGGAGGGGGAACCGGCGGACATATCTATCCGCTTATTGCGGTTGCCGGCGAGCTTAAGAAACAAGCTCAACAAGCAGGGCTGGAAATTGACCTTCGATACTTCGGACCGGCCAAATCATATCGCGATAAAATTGAAGCCAGCGGCATGAAATTTTACCCAATGTTATCAAGCAAGTTCAGGCGGTATTGGTCTGCGCTTAATTTTTTAGACGCTCCGAAATTTTTTATAAGCCTAATCCAGATGCTCTGGCGAATTTTCTGGTTTATGCCGGACGCGGTCTTTTCCAAAGGAGGGCCGGGAGCCCTAGCAGTTGTTCTGGTTAGCCGATTTTACCGCATACCGGTTCTGATTCATGAATCTGACAGCGCGCCCGGCCTTACCAACAGGATTTCGGGACGTTTTTCTAAAAAAGTTTTCTTAGCGATAGAAACGGCGGCAGATTATTTTAATAAAAAGAATATAGAAGTAGTGGGCAATCCGGTGCGCGAAGCCCTGCTCGCTAAAATTCCGTCAGAAAACGATTTGCCTCAAATGCAAAAAGTGGCAAAATTGAATTTCGGATTCTCTGCCGATGAACCGCTGGTGCTGGTGCTTGGCGGGTCGCAAGGAGCGGAAAGAATAAATAATTTTATTCTTGAAAATCTAGAATTGCTTATCCGCCACACCCAGATATTGCATCAGGTAGGAGGGAGTAATTTCGAAAGCTATTCCCAGGAATTCCAATTTATCACCAAAGACTGGAGCCCTATTGAAAAAAAGCGCTATGCTTTCCAGCCATTTTTCAAAGATAATCTAGCCGAAGCGATGATAGCCGCGGACATTATTATTTCCAGAGCAGGAGCCGGGTCAATATTTGAAATCGCCGCCTTTGGCAAGCCGGCAATTCTTATTCCGCTTCCGGAAGCGGCCTACGATCACCAGCTGGAAAACGCCCGCGCATACTCTAAGAACAAGGCGGCAATGGTAATTTTGCAGAAAAATTTGCTTGGTAATTTAATGTCCGAAGAACTGAAAAAACTTCTTGCGGATCAGCCGCTTCTCCAGGCTATGGGAAGAGCCGCCAAAGAATTTTATAGGCCTGACTCCGGCGCTATTATAGCCAAGCAGCTGCTGGAAGAAGCCAGGAGATAAATACAAATACAACATGCTGGATCTTCTTAAAAAAATATTTCGAAAAGAAACAGTGCGAGTCAGAATAGCGCCTTCCCCAACAGGCTATTTGCATATCGGCACCGCTAGAACGGCGCTTTTTAATTGGATTTTTGCAAGACAAAACAAAGGAAAGTTTATTCTGCGCATTGAAGACACTGATTTAGAAAGATCTGATCCGAAATACGAAAAAGACATCATTGAGGGCCTGACTTGGCTCGGGTTGGAATGGGACGAAGGGCCCGGAGTTAACGGAAAATACGGACCGTACAGACAATCCGAACGGCTGGATATTTACGAAAAATACTTGAAACAGTTGCTGGAAGAGAATAAGGCCTATTATTGTTCCTGCAGCAAAGATGAGCTTGATCGGGAACGCCAAGAGCAAATGAAAAGGGGAGAGGCGCCAAAATACAGCGGCAAATGCCGAAGTAAAAACGTGCCTGAAAACGAAGCCCAAATTATAAGATTTAAGGCCGAATCAGGAACAATTTCCTTCCACGACATTATAAGAGGCGAGATAAGTTTTGATGCGAAGCTGATTGGAGATATCGCCATCGCAAAAAATACCAGAACCCCGCTCTATAACTTCGCCGTTGTTATTGACGATTATACGATGCGGATAACTCACGTTATTCGCGGCGAGGACCATATCGCTAATACACCGAAACAAATTTTGCTGCAGCAGGCATTAGGATTCCCGGAGCCGAAATACGGCCATTTGCCGCTAATTTTGGATCCGGACAGAAGTAAAATGTCCAAGCGTTTTTCTGCTACCTCTATCAATGAATATAAAGAACAAGGATACTTGCCGGAGGCCCTGATCAACTTCATAGCGCTCTTGGGATGGCACCCCACGGATGATTCGGAAAAAATGGAAATTTCAGAAATAATTGAGAAATTTGATTTGGAGAGAATTCAAAAAGGCGGCGCCATTTTTGATGTGCAAAAACTTGATTGGCTGAACTCCCAATATATCCAAGGGAAAAGCCCCGAGGAGCTTTTTAACCTGGCCGGCGATAGCCTGACTGAAAACCAAAAACGGGATAAAGAAAGGATATTAAAGTTGTTGAAAGTTGGAAAATCAAGAATGCGCAAGCTAAGCGATATCAAAGCGCTGATGGATTCTTTTGAATTGAACGCTTACGAAAAAGAGCTTCTTAATTGGAAGCAAACGCCGCCAAGTAAAACTAAAGAATACCTGGAAGGATCCGAAAAAATTCTATCTGAAATTTCAGAAAAGAATTTCGCTCAGCGAGAGCTGGAAAAGGGCATAATGCCTTTCGCCGATGCCGAGGGCAGGGGAGAGGTGCTCTGGCCCTTAAGAGTGGCGCTTTCCGGGCAAAACAAATCTCCGGGGCCATTTGAAATTATGGAAGTCATCGGAAAAGAAGAGGCATTAAGGAGAATAAATATCGCAATTAAAAAATTGGAATCATGAATCGGGAATTAAGAATTACGCGGTTGACCGGCTATCTTTTGTTGACCGCAGCTCTTCATTCATTATTCATAATTAATTATTCGATTGCCATTGCCGCCGATACTCCTGAAGATCTCAAAACCGAAATCAACGCTAAAACAGCCGCTTTACTAGAGTTAAACCAGAAAATATCGCAAACTCAAGAAGAGCTGGAAAAGACCGCCTCCCAAGGCAAAACGCTGCAGAACGAAGTTAAATCATTTGATTACAAAATCAACCAATTAAACCTGAACATACGCGCCAGCGAAATTAATATTGATAAACTAGGCTTGGAGATAGAATCTCTAAAATACGATATAGGCGACGTTGAGGAAAAGCTGGCTTTAAAAAAGAGCGCGGTAGCGGCATTATTGAACAATCTTCAGAAAAAAGAAGGCGAGACTACGCTGGTTGTCTTACTAAAAAATAAGAGCTTATCAAAAAGTTTTGATGAGTTGCAGAATATCGTCAACCTCAACAACCGCCTATCAATTGAGGTAGCTGAATTAGTAAATTTGAATTCGGATCTGGAGAGTAAATTAAATCTCACCTTTAAAAAGAGAAAAGGCATTGAGGTGGAGAACAATAATTTAAAAAATAAAAAAGTTATCGCTAATAATCAAAAAAGCGAGAAGGAATCCCTGCTCGCTCAAACTAAAAGCCAAGAAAAAGCATATCAGCAATTAATAAGCGATCTGGAATCCCAACAGGCCGCCATCGCGGCAGAAATAGAGAAATTAGAGGAAGAGCTGCGCTTAACCATTGACCCGACTCTTCTGCCAACGCCGCGGCCAGGCGTACTTGAAGTGCCGGTGCTGGGCCGCTTAACTCAAGGATACGGCAACACCAGGTTCGCCCTCTCAGCCTATAAAGGCCGCTGGCACAATGGAATTGATTTCGGAGCCGCCATAGGCACGCCGATAATCGCCGCCGAAGACGGCACAATATTGGAAGTTTGGGACCAGGATCGCTATTGCAAAGGCGGAGCTTACGGTAAATTTATAGCAATAGAGCACAATAATAATTTAACTACGCTTTATGCCCACCTTTCCTTATTTGCAGAAAATATTACTAAAGGGGACTCGGTTAAGAGAGGCGATTTAATCGGCTATGTCGGCAATAGCGGCTACGCCACCGGCCCGCATCTGCATTTTACGGTTTATGCCAGCCAAACCTTCAGAATCGGCTCCAGCAAGGTAAATTGCGGCCCTAAAATGCCTTATGGCGGTGACCTGGACCCGAGGCTCTATCTATCCCTATAAAATGGTATAATGAGGTTATGGACCTAATTTTACGCTTGTTTGACCTGTTTAACGAAAGCGCCAAAAAACTGTCCGAATACGTGCCGCAAAGCGGATCAGATTTGATATTACTGTTCCAGAAACTAGTTTTAGTTGGGAATTCGCTTGAAGTCTGGATAAGCGACAATATAGGAGTCAATTTAAGGATTATCCTGGCAAATATAGGCAGATTGGTCATTTTAGGACTAAATCTGATCTTTGAAGCCGTAAGGCAAATAGCCGGAAGGCTCTAGAGAAGCAATCCTACTACAGCGTATTCTGCAATAAAAGATAGAAGACTCCGTACCAAAATACTGCAATTACAATTATTCCTGGCATACAAGATAAAAAGATATCATTACCGGGACATTTAGTAAATAGGGGCTTATTCACAGGCCTTATTTTTATGTTAATAATAAGTCGCATATCTGTCGTAAAAGATATATTGTGCGACATATTATTAGTGCTTATTATGACGCTTCCCCATATCTATGGATATTGCCCCTCTTATATGTTACTATCTTCCCGAACCTTTAAAATCAATAAAATAAATGAAGGCTTCGTCAAAAGTGCGATCCGAAAACATTCAATTTCTTTTGAAATGGGCTGAAGTGATTCATACTGGCGACAGATTTAAACCGGATATTAATATAACAGAGAAATTGATAGATGCCGCTAACTTGGCGGAGGCCCTGGAAAAAGCCAAGAAATTAATTCAGGATCGCCAAACGAAAGTAGCCAAGTGGAATAAGCCAGGCGGAGCCTTGGTAGTAATATCCAATCCCGCTCTCATTGCGCGGAAAAAGATAACATTGGAAATCACAACGGATATTAGTAAAACACCACTCCCCTCGCCCGACTAACGTCGGGTTTTTGATTTACCTTGATTTACAAAAGAATCACAATTGTCCACAACTGCGCTCCTAGACATATTCAATCTTTTGATATATACTTTACATTGCAGTTTTGAACCAAAAATAAGGATGGAGGCGCCGTGAAAAAGCTGCTCGTTCTCCTTCCCGCCGCCCTGTTCCTTTGCGGCTGCGGCGCGACGCAGTGGACACAACTGTCCAAGAAAACGCCGAAAAGCACGATTATCAACGCCCCCACCCGGTCGCCTGGAAAGCCTGCCAATCAGTCGACCCTAAAAAAGGGTGAACAGAAAAAGCAAGAAATCGTGATTAACTGCGTCCTGCCAGCATCCCGCTAACTTAGTGTTGGCGGGCTTTTTTATTTTTATTTGACTTTTTATACAAAATCGTATATAATAAAAACAGTAACCCAAAACTCTCGTGGAGGAGAGATGAAACGCCTAATACTATGCCTGACGCTTTTAGCGCTCCCCTTCTCTGGGTGCGCTAAGCAGAAGTTCGTGATGCGGCACACGCCGGATCGGAGCATGTTCGTCTTTGAACGGCCGTTCAAGCTCCCGTATAACCTGGAACTGCTGAAATTCGTTTCCTCGGAGATGCGGAAGGAGCTCAAGGTTCCGGCAAACGCCATGCACCCCGAGATCGTCATCAAGGATTACAGCGAGCACGAAGACATAGACAGCAAGACCACGCTCGGAATCCAGTATGACATCCTTGAAAACGGGAATGTGGTTAAGAAGGTGATCGAAGTCTACTGGACTATAGTCACCGACTTAAGCTTCAGCGACACTTGGACCATGGCTACTATGAAGCTGGTGGGCGTCCATGAAGCGCTGCACGCTTATTACGACTACGTTTACCCGGAAGAGCATCGGAAGCTCTTAGCCGAAAACAAGGGTGTCGGGCCTTTTGATCATTGCAAGATGGTTGAAACCGGCGACCTGGAAAAATTCGGCAACCTGATCGTCATCTACGTAGAGCGGTACTCGGACGAAAAAGACGCGAAAGAAAAAGCCGAGGCAGCTCTAAGGGCTTCTCTGGAACGGGCGAAGCGAGCCTGCGAGGATGGCAGATGGAGGCAAAGCGACGCCAAGTCGGACAAGGCGCGGACCAACCCGAAAGACAACAAGCGCCTCAACTGCCTCCTTGAGAGCATTAAGCAGTAACAAAGCCGCCAAGCATTGCTTGGCGGCTTTTTAATTTCAGATTACGAAGCCTCTTCAACTAATTCCTCTTCGGTTGTATTTTCGTCAGCCGGAGGAGTTGTTTCCTCGCTTGGCTGTTCGGTAGCTGTTTCGGCTGATTCGGCAGTTTCTTCTTCAACTAGCGGTTCCTCTGTCTGGGTTGTTTCATTTGGGTCGTAGACT
>DYGE01000014.1:10139-18583 GCA_020724845.1 Candidatus Paceibacter sp. | reverse complement strand
AATTTAATCTCCTCATGGGAAGGCGGCTTCAGCGGAAATACGATTTACCGGAGCAAGATGTGCTCACGCTTCCGCTTTTGGAAGGCACAGACGGAGTTCATAAGATGAGTAAGAGCTTAGGTAATTATATCGGGCTTACCGAAAAGCCGGAAGTTATGTACGGAAAAATAATGTCTATTCCCGATAATCTTATTATGAAATACGCGGAATTATTAACCGATTTTCCGTTGGGGAAAATGGAGGTAAGCGCAAAGAAAGATCCGCGCGCGGCCAAAATGGAACTCGCCAGAACTATTGTAGAAATGTATCACAATAAAAAAGACGCAAAAAAAGCAGAGGATGAGTTTGTACGCGTAGTGTCTCAAGGAGGCGTTCCAGAAAAGATTCCGGCCTTAGCGCTAAACAATAAACGCTTTCTGGCCGGACAGGTAACGCTTCTGGATTTGTTGGTTGAAACAAAAATGGCATCCAGTAAGAGCGAGGCGCGCCGTTTGGTTGAGCAGGGCGGAGTTAGGATTAATGAAAAAAGGCAGAGTGACCCGCTGAAAACCATAGATTTGAGCGACGAAATACTTCTTCAGGTTGGAAAGAGAAAGTATCTAAAGGTAAGAAGCAATAAATAAGTACCCTGTCCCGTCACTAAAAGAGTATATATCTTTTCTCTAGGCCGGTAGGCCGTTGAGCAATACTCTTTTTAGTGCGGGGTTGAAAGTCAGATCGAAATAGGTTACCCTATTGGCAGGTCCGAGGGAGGTCCTGATGAAGCGAAGAAGGAAGACTTTCAGGGAGAAGGTCGTAGAGATGCGAGTGCTTTTGAGCGGCAGGAAAAGAGTGGTTGAGTTTATGGGAGCGGCTTCGGTATCCAGCTTGAAGCGTTGGGAGCGCAGGCAATGCCAACCATTGGCAGCTCATGTTCAACTGGTGAATTCCAATCACAAGGAAGTCAAGAAGGTTGAAAAAACCTTGAAGAAGTTGCTAGATAATAGGCCAAGATCGAGAAAGCGGAAGCGCCGGCGATAAGCCGGTTTTTTTATTGATAATTATTTGCGAGGCCGTTATGATTAAAAGCGTTAACTCTGTGTTATATGAAGATACAAAAAATTCTTAAATTCGGGGGCAGTTCCGTCGGTTCTCCGAAGGCGATAAAAAAAGTTAGCGAAATTATAAAAAAATCTTCGCGAAAGCAAGGCGTTGCATTGGTGGTTTCCGCTTTTCAAGGCGTGACTGACCAGCTTATAAATTGCGCTCGTTTGGCGGCGAAAAACGATAAACGATTACCAGAGGAGATAAAGATGCTGAAAGATAGGCATATAAAAGCGATAAATCTCTTGGTAAAAATAAAGAAAGAAAGGCGGAAGGCGGTTGAATGCGCGGAGAATTTATTTAGGGAGCTGGAATCGGCGCTGGAGAAGATTTCCCAAGAAAAAAATATTTCCAATATAAATCTTGACCAGGTAGCTAGCTTTGGCGAACGGCTGTCCGCTTATATCGTCGCGGCCTCAATGCGGAATGCCTATTTTGCGGATGCCCGTGAGTTTATAAAAACTGATAATAATTTTGTCAGCGCCGTTGTTGATTTCAAAAAAACTAACCGAAAAATCCAGAATTATTTTAGGAATAAGCGGGGAATTCCGGTCGTCACCGGATTTCTTGGTTCTACCGCAAAAGGAGAAACGACTACGCTTGGCCGAGGCGGATCGGATTACACCGCCTCAATTCTAGGCGCCGCTTTAAATGTTGAAGTTATTGAGATTTGGACCGATGTTGACGGGGTAATGAGCGCGGATCCGCGGTTGGTAAAGGCTGCCCAAGTTTTGCCAAGTATCAGCTATGAGGAGGCTATTGAATTAGCCTATTTCGGCGCTAAGGTCATACATCCGGCGACTATGCTTCCGGCTATTAAAAAGAAGATACCCATTTTAATCAAAAACACCTTTCATCCTGCCAGTCCGGGAACTGTTATTTCCAGCGAATCCGAAAATAGCCGGTTAGTGAAGGGCGTTACTGCAATTGACGATATTGCCCTGGTTATTATAGGCGGCGTTAGTTTGGCGGGGATTCCGGGAAGCGCGGCGCGCGTTTTTGGAGCTACGGCCAGTAAAGGCGTTAATGTTATTTTGATTTCTCAATCCTCCTCGGAACATACGATTTGTTTCGGTATTAAGCAGGCAGAATCAAAAGCTGCTCTCAAGGCATTAGAGCGTGAATTCCGCAGAGAAATAAAGTCCGGCCGTGTTAGCGTAAGTTCTGTGAGCGATCAAGCTATTGTTGCCATGGTTGGCGACGGAATGAGGGGCGTGCCGGGAATTGCCGGCAAGCTCTTTAGAGTTTTGGGCGATGCCAAGATTAACGTTTCAGCCATTGCCCAGGGCGGATCGGAGCGGAATATCTCTTTTGTCGTTGATTCGCCGAATAAAGTTAAGGCGCTCAATTTAGTTCACGAGGAGTTTTTCGTGGGCGGCAGTAAAAATATTTTCATAGTTGGCACCGGTAATATTGGCGGCACTCTGCTCAATCAAATAAAGGCCCTGAAAAATGATAGATTGAGGGTCCGCGGGATTATTAATGATAAAAAGATGCTAATAGCGGAGGAAGGAGTTGGGCTCAATTCTTGGGAAAGAAAATTAGAAAAAGGCGCGGACCAGGATTTTAGCGCTTGGCTGGAATGGGCGGAGTCGCTAAATGTGGCGAATAAGGTTTTTGTAGACTGCACTGCCAGCGAGGCGGTCGCTAAAAAATACATTGAAATTGCCAAGTCTGGTTTCAATATTGTTACCCCCAACAAGAAATTCAATGTCCTTTCAATGAAGGAATACAGGGATTTGCGGGAGGTAATGTCGGCTGTAAACAAGAAGTTTTTGTACGAAACTAACGTTGGCGCCGGTTTGCCGGTTATCTCTACTCTTCAGGACTTGCTAAAGTCCGGAGACCGAATCACTAAAATTGAAGGGGTGTTTTCCGGCACTTTGAGTTATCTCTTTAACAGCTACGACGGTACCAAGCCGTTTAGCAAAGTAGTCGCTGAAGCGAAGGCGTTTGGCTATACCGAGCCGGATCCGCGGGAGGATCTGAATGGCCAGGATGTTGGGAGGAAATTACTCGTCTTGGCGAGAGAGATTGGGCTGGAATTAGAAATGAAAGATGTGAAAATAGAAAACTTGGTTCCTAAAGCACTTCAATGGATTAAGGCGTCGGGGGATTTTTTAAAGAGATTAAAAGAATTTGATGCGGATTTTAAAAAACTTCTGGAGAGAGCTCGCAAGCAAAATAAGGTTTTAAGGTATGTTGCGAAACTGGAAAAAGGAAAGGCTAGCGCGTCGCTCCAGGCGGTGTCTTGGGACAATCCCCTTGCGTCCACAAGAGGAGCTGACAATATTTTTGCTATTTACACGAAGCGTTACAATGAAAGACCCTTAGTCGTGCAGGGTCCGGGAGCCGGCGCGGAAGTGACTGCCGGCGGCGTGTTGGTGGATATACTAAAAATATAGTTAAAAGTTTAAAGTTGAAAGTTAAATAAAAAAGCGCCCCAATAGTTAATTGAGACGCGGGTCCCCCTATCACCTCATGATGAGGTAGCCGAGGACAAGTGAGGTCAGCATGCGGTCAACCCCGAGTAATGCCAAAAGCTCCATTACTGAGAGGGCTAGCCATACAGCTATGCCGAAGACCAGAATTTCTTTCATCATTCCTCCTATCCACGAGTTAGGATCTTGGTGAAATAATATCATATTATTTTAGATATGTCAAGTACAAACGAAAAAATAAAAGTAGGAGTACTAGGAGCGACCGGAATGGTCGGGCAGAGGTTTGTGTCGCTTTTGGAAAACCACCCATGGTTTGAGGTGGTGTGCGTGGCGGCTTCATCGCAGTCGGCTGGCAAAACCTATGAAGAGGCGGTTGCGGGGCGCTGGAGGATGGATAAGCCGATTCCTGAAGGTGTAAAATCTCTTAAAGTAAGTTCAATAGAAGATAATCTTGAAGATGTTATTAATGAGGTGAGCTTGGTATTCTCTGCCTTTGAAGGCGATAAGGATAAAATTAGAGAAGTAGAAGAGCGTTATGCCGCCGCTGGCGTGGCAGTGGTTTCCAATAATTCCGCGCATCGTTGGACGGAAGATGTGCCGATGGTGATTCCGGAAATAAACGCTGATCACTTGAGGTTAATTGATATCCAAAGAAAAAACCGCGGATGGGATAAGGGGTTAGTTGTGGTAAAGCCAAATTGCTCTTTACAGTCCTATTTGCCGGTCATTCACGCGCTTCAGAAATTCGGACCGAAAGAGGTTTCTGTCACGACATTGCAAGCGATTTCCGGAGCCGGAAAAACATTTGATTCCTGGCCGGAGATGGTAGATAACTGTATCCCATTCATTAAAGGCGAAGAAGAGAAAACTGAAAAAGAGCCGCTTAAAATTTTAGGCAATTTGAGCGGCGGGAAAATAGAGCTTGCCGGAGAGCCGAACATTTCCGCGACTTGTATAAGGGTCCCTGTTCTTGACGGCCATATGGCCAGTGTTTCAGCGAGATTTGATAAAAATCCTTCGCTTGAAGAAATATACGACGCGATTGATAACTTCCAGAATCCGCTTAGCGGCCTAGGCTTACCTTCCGCGCCGGAAAAATTTATTAAGCGTTTCGCTGAAGATGACCGCCCGCAGACCAAGCTGGACAGAGATTACGCCAATGGCATGGGTATTACCTGCGGTAGGTTTCGTCAAGACAAAAACGACAATTGGCTCTTTGTGGCGCTATCTCACAACACCATCCGCGGTGCTGCCGGAGGGGCTATACTAAATGCTGAATTGCTTTACAAGAAGGGCTTTATTGCTCCCAGTCAGAGATAATTATTTTCTTTTTCCCAGACCTCCGGACTCTTACTTTTTGTCTTTCTTTCCAGCCCAAATCGCGCATGATCTCGATTGGAATGCTTATGTAATAAGTTCCATGTGATTTCTGGATGTTGCGAATATCTCGATTAGACAACTTTCTTCTAGGCATATCTTAATTATAAAAAATACTAGGATTAATACTAGTATTAATCCTAGTATTCAAGATTTTGAAATGTAGCGTACAAGATGGCTTGACAAATATAAAACTTTGTGCTATCCTCTGTTTAACATCACGAGCTCGTTTACAACTAGATAAAACCAACAAAGCCCGGGTATCCCGTCTAGCGGGAGAGAGGGGCCGAGGAGGAAAAGATGGCAAAGAACAAAGAAGGCAAGAAGCTGCTGGTTGAAGGAATGGGTCTGGGGACGCAAATCCTCGCGACCATGGTGGAGCAGGCGAAAGAACAAGGCCTCCCGCTGGATGAGCTCCATGTTCTCGGCACCCAGAAAGGAAAACCGTTGATCTCGGGGCTGGTGAAAGAGCTGGTCAAGATGACCAGGGGGGTGATAGACTCGGAACTCCTGTCGCTGGTCGGCACCGTCAAGGTTGCCGGCAGCGGCAAGTTCTACGCCAGCGACCACTTCACTACTAACATCAAGGCGGTGAAGCTCGCCTGGATCGGCGATAACTTCAAGCAGCACTTCCTCAACAAAGTGGAAGAGCCGCAAGGAGAAGTCGAGCTCCGGGTGAGCCAGCTCAAGAAGGCCTCGCTGGACAAGCCGATCCTGCAAGAACTGGGCCTGCCCGCCTGCCCGGCCAGGGGCCAGGGAGACAAGGCAGAAACCACCCTCGCCAATATCTGGCAGCTGCTCACCAAGCAGCCCAACGGCGAGTCCGGAACACTCCTCACCAACGGCTATGCGAACATTTTCTATGTTCGCGATGCCAAGGGAGTACTCTGGGCGGTGGGCGCCTACTGGTACAGTGGTGGCTGGCGCGTCGACGCTTACTCGGTCGAGAGTCCGGACGAGTGGCATGGGGGCGACCAGGTCTTCTCTCGCAACTCTTAGGAATCTTGGGTCTTTGGACGCTTGGTCTCTAAGACAAACCCCTGCATATGCTTGCATATGCAGGGGTTTTCTATTTTGTAACAACTTGATATATTGATGAAGAAGTTATGCATCACACAACGGTCAAGGCTTTTGTGTCATGATTTCAAATAAATATAAAAAATAAGAGTTGGTGCTTAAAGCTGGAGGATTTAAAGATCCCAAATAAGATTCAGCCCCGAGAGTATTCAAGGGGTGGTGGCAAGGATGGTCTTAGGCACGAGAACGATCTGGGCGGTGAACGCCAACTGGAACAGTGATGGCTGGAACGTCAACGCTAACTCGGTCGAGAATCCGAACGAGTGGAATGAGGGCAACCAGGTCTTCTCTCGAAACTATTATTTTTCTTCCGCCCCTATAGCGGAAGTTTTTTCTCGATACTCTTTTTCCAGCCGCCAAGCATCTTTCCAACTTCATCTAAATGAGTTGATAGGGCAACATATTTTTTGTTATCTAATACTTTAGCCTCCCAAGATAGTTGCAGGAAAAATTTCAGCAAATCAAATTTTACAACTGCCTTGTTGAGATAATTAATCTTTTGGTCTCTACTAATAGAGCTCGCGATAAAAAATAATTCTGCTACTTCCAAAAATAAACCATCAATTTTAAAACCAAGAGAACGGGATACTTTAGGAAAATGAATAAAAAATTCCTGCCAAATTTTGTAAACTTGGATTAGTTTTGCAAAAATCGGCAAATCAAAACTCCGTCGGGGGGGGCTTTCTTTGGAATGTTTCTATTATACTTATCGTTATGCGAAAACAATTGGCCCATACCTATGAAGATATCATAAGCGTAGAAAACCTGTTAGAGGCGTGGAAAGAATTTGTGAAAGGAAAAAGGGATAAAAGAGATGTGCAAGAATTCTCCCTTCACCTCATGGATAATATCCTCTCCTTACATTCCGATCTCAAAAATAAGACATACATGCACGGCGGCTACCAGGCTTTCAATATCTGCGACCCCAAGCCCAGAAACATTCACAAAGCGATCGTCCGCGATCGCTTATTACATCACGCCATCTATCGAATACTTTATCCTTTCTTTGATAAAACTTTCATAGCCGATTCCTATTCCTGCCGAATAAACAAAGGAACGCATAAAGCCATGGATCGCTTCCGTTCTTTTACCTACAAAGTCGGCCAGAACCACACCAAAACCTACTGGATACTCAAATGCGATATCAAAAAATTCTTCGCGAGCATCAATCATCAAATATTAAAAGAAATCCTATCTTCCTATATACCAGACAAAAATATCCTTTGGTTATTAGATAGAGTCATAGACAGCTTTGAGACGAGGCCGGGAATAGGCCTCCCTCTCGGCAACCTCACCTCCCAACTCTTAGTCAATATCTATATGAACGGATTTGACCAATATGTGAAGCGCAAGTTGGGGGTAAAATACTATATACGATACGCGGATGATTTTGTAATCCTTGCAGAAAACAAAAAGCAGCTGGAACGCTTACTCTTATTAATAAGAGTGTTCCTTTTTGAAGAATTAGCGTTAGCATTGCATCCTGATAAAGTTTTCATCAAAACCCTCGCCTCCGGAGTTGATTTTCTCGGCTGGGTGCATTTTTCCGATCATCGGGTATTGAGGACTGCTACCAAGCGAAGGATGCTAAAAAGAATTAAAGATAATCCAGAACCTGACACTATCAACTCCTATTTGGGTTTGTTGAAGTGGGGTAATAGTTTTAAACTTAAAGAAACAATCAAGTTTTCTCAATTATGAAAGTCATAACTTTAATTGGCATGCCGGGGGCTGGGAAGTCCACGATAGGGCGGCTTCTTGCGAAGGAGCTGGGTTATGATTTTTTGGATTTAGATGTCTTAATCAAAGAAAAGACAGGCCGGAGCCACGATTTGATTATTGCCGAAGACGGGGAGGAAAGATTCTTAAAGTTGGAAGAGGAACTAGTTCTCGGCTTGAATTTTGCTTCTTTCGCCCGCGGCTTGGTGTTTTCTCCGGGTGGCAGCATCGTTTATTCCTTGCCGGCTATGGAGAAATTAAAGAAAGAGACAACTGTCTTTTATCTTGAACTGCCTATCCAGGCGATTAGGGACAGATTGGGCGAAGCCGCTTCCACCCGCGGCATTATCGGTTTTAAAAATAAGGGGCTTGAGTTGGTTTTTGAGGAGCGGACGCCTCTTTACCAATCTTTCGCCCATCACACCCTCAACTGCCAGGGCTTTTCCGAGAAAAGAATATTGGAAGGAATCCGGTGGCTGCTAGCTTGACCAATAAGAATTTTTCACTAAACTTTATATAGTTTTCCAAAATCTGAATAAGGCCAATGTCTGAAGGCGGAGAATCGCCTAACCGCTGGGGAGCGCTGGACGAGTTACGAGGGTTCAGCGTTCTTTCCCTGATCGTGTTCCATGCCTTTTATGGGTTTCAGAATGCTCCGGAATTTTTGCGGCACGCGGCGGGAGTCGGTTACCATTTTGCGGATTTTATCGCCCCGCTCTTTTTGTTTGTGGTTGGTTTGTCGTATTA
>DYGE01000014.1:0-10039 GCA_020724845.1 Candidatus Paceibacter sp. | reverse complement strand
TATGGATTTAGCCAGGTCGCTATTGGTTACAGCATGGGAGGGCCCTGGGCCGTAATTTCTTGGGCGGCAATCGTCCTGATTGCCTCTGCTATTTCTGAATATAGGAGCTCCAACGATCGGTTGGATTATTCAATCTTCTTGCTATTCATAGGGACGGGGTTTTATTTTTCCAGCGATATCGTGTCGGTTTTTTCTCCAATAAGCAAAGCCGTGGTAAGCGCTTCTTATGTCGTTTTCAGCATTGGGCTTGCGATTATCAGCTTGGTGGTTTTTTCGGTAAAGGAAGTAATCGGAGTATCTGTTAAGCCTCTATCCGTGCTCGGCAGGAATGCCCTGGTTCTTTACATGCTTTCGGCTCTTACCAACCTACTACTCGTTCATTCCCTGCCACCCGACCTTTCCCTGAATTACTTGGTGCTGATATGCGCGCTAATGCTTACAGTCTTCGGCTGGCTGGCAAAAAAGCTGGACGATAAAAAGATTTATCTGAAGCTATAAAAACCGCCCGTCGGCTGACGGGCGGTTTTTCTTTTTCATTGGAGCGGGCGAGCAGAATCGAACTGCCGTCTCTTCCTTGGCAAGGAAGTATAATAGCCACTATACGACGCCCGCAATATAAAACAGTATACAAATAAAAAAACCGCACTTCAAGTGCGGTTTGTTGATTTTTCAGTACTTACCAGTTGTATCCTAACCAGAAGTTAAACTGCCTGCCCCACCAGATTTCCTGGCTGAACCTTACGTTTATGCCAAAGATAGTGGGAATATTCACAAACGCTCCGGCGCTTTGCTGGGTTTGATATCCTTTATGGCCAAGCCCGTGCAGTGGCGGATTCTTATCGTACCAGATATCGCCAATATCGTAATACATGCCTCCTCGGATATCCATATAGACGGTGAAGAACTGCAGAAAATCTCCGAATGGGCCGCTGACTTTGGCGCCTGCGGCATCTATCAGCGGGATTCGCAATTCCGAACTGTGCAGCACATAAGTGTTGCCGGCTTGTCCGTCAAATTTCGTTCCTCTGAAGGTTTTGTTTCCGCCCCACAAGAACAGGGTGGGATTAGGACCAAATCCTCTTCCGCCAGTTAACCTGAAGGCCATGCCCGATCTTTCGGTAAACGGAAGATAGTGCCTTGCGTCAACATTAAGATCGATTCCCTGATATCTGGAGTGTTCATCCAGTCCGGCTTTAGCGCTCGAGAAAAAGGCGGTGCCGGAATGCGGTCCATGCCAATCCCCTACTGTCGTATCAATGCTGTAAGTGCTCCCAACTTTAGTTCTCCATAAGTCCAAGGTTCTGCCGTAGTAATTGGTTCGCATGTATCTCTCTTCAATGCTGACGTCCCAGTTTTTTAGCGGACTTGTTATCGGATCCCAATTGATTTTCTTGGAGGCGATAAGGTCTGTAGCTTGCTGTCGGCCGTCGAAATTCCAGTAACCCAGCTTATAAGTCATTCCTGTCGGTTGATTCTGATAGATTAGGGTGGCTATGCCGTAGTTGGTATGAACATATACATTGCCCCAAAAGAGCTTATCGTTCATTTCGTCCAGAAACAGGGCGTCCATGGCCACATACCATCTTAATCCGCCGTTATCTATCCCAACGCCGGCGGCTCCGTAACCATAGTACGGCAACGGAAATCTGGACAATTTCTCCAAGCGTCTTTCTATGTGTTTCTTTGCTCTAAGCTCCCGTCGGGTTACTCGCTTGAATCCATTAATCGCGCTGGAGGTATTTTTGACCTGATAAAGGGCTGCCTGATCTCGCTCCGTAACTTTTGCGTTTCCGTCAATTTCAATAGTTCTTTTTAGTCCGTACAGGTTCGGAGTTTCTAGGAGGAGTTTTCCATTTTCAACTCTCTCTCCCAGAATCGCGGAGATCTTGGGATAGACAACGGTCATGGTGCCGAGCTCAAGATCAAATACCCCTACCTTATACCTTGGCTTCTCGTTGTACCGAGTCGTCAGGAAGAATATCTTTTTGTCGTCCTTTACCGGCCGCCAGCCGATGGTATCAAAGCTGGATCTCTCTTCTTTGGTCGTGATATCCCATTTCTTGGAAGCGGTGCTTCCTAAAACCAGATAATGAAGATTTACGTCCCATTCCTTATCCAGAGCGGCTATTTCTGTATCGGAAAAGAATTCCGCGTCTTTGAGTTCCGAGAAGCCCTTGAATTCCTGGATCTCCTGTTTTTTCACTACATCGTAAACAGTTATTTTACTTTCGTTTGCCCAGAGCAGATGAGTTCTGCTCGGCGATATTCTAAAAAGTTTAAAACCATCTCCCCATACTTCGTAATCAAGCTTTGCCAACTCTTCGGTCGCCGGGTCGTAGATAAAGGCCTCTTTGTAAACCTTTTCTTCTTCCGTGTAAGTGGTTTTGCCGCTGGGATCAGTATGTTCCGTCTTTTCTCTGTAGGTTTGGGATTTTTGCAGTAATATTTGTGAGCCCGCTAGTATTACCGCCCCCTCAAAATCTTTAAGTTTGCGGAATTTTTTCAGCGTGAACGTTTTTACTGCCGTGGTAGACGAATTAACGAAGTGGAATCTGACCTGCGGATCTTTGCGAGCCAGTTCTTCCATGGATAAGATTCTATTCTCTAAAAATAGCGCCTTAGTTCCATCGGAAGATATCGCCATGTCAAAGATGGTTATCTTATCGGCATTCGGCAGCTTTGTCCGCAGCTCTGCCAATTTATTTTCCGCCTTTTGGGAAGTTTTGACAGCCTTTCCGGCCGATACAGCTTGGCTGTTCTTCTTTGCCGGCATCGGCGCGGTTTTAATTTCCAGCGCGCCTTGGTTGAAGGAGTTAAATATCATCCCGCTATCTCCAAACCACTGCGGGCGGAAAAATCCGATCCTGGCATTGGTCAGCTGCGACGCAACCCGGGAACCTAGGTCGTAACGATAAATGTTATGAACTAATCCTTTGTCGCTAATGTAGAGAACGCTTAAGCCATCAGAAGAAACGCTTACCGAAGACTCATTTTCGGGTGATTCAGTAAGAAGATACATTGCTCCGCTTTCAAGACTGTAGGCGGCTAAATCAAAGGATTTACTCTCTTCATTTTCTATGGAGGTGACCAGGAGCTTATGTTCATGCGAATAAGCGAGGCCGCGGTAAGTTCGGCGGAGGGAGGTGAGTTGGCGAACCTGCTTGCTCTTAGTATTCAGCAAATAGATTTCAGCAAATATCTCATTTCTGCCGACAAACGCGATTTCTTCTTCATTAATCATAACCGGATGTTGGACGTCTCTAACGCCTTTTACGTCGTAAACCTTTTTCTTCCCGAGTTTAATCTTCTTTTTCTTTTCGTTGAAAGAAAATTCTTGCATTACGATAACGTCTTTGCCGCCTTTATCAACGGCATATAAGACTGTGGAGGTAGAGATAAAAGACGCTCCGTGCTCCTGAAAGCCGAATTCCGGGGATATTTCCAGAGGAAGTCCTCGGATTTCCACGCTTTTAAGCCTGACTGAATCAGCGAGCTTTTTAGATGCCACAGTATGTCCATCGGTCCAGTTAAGATCCAAGTTATACCGGTCGTGCCAGCGGTGGGCATTCTTTTTAGTTATGAAGAATTGCCCTTTAGCCGCGAGAACGATTCCTTTATCAATTGTCGGGGCCTGGTCGCTTAGATCATCCAGCGAGCGTATTTGGAAGTATTCTTTCTCAATATGCCGCTGGAGATGCCTATCAAACTCTTCCAGCGTTTCGCCGGTGACCTTCTGAAATGCCTCCGGAAAATCAGAATTTTTGCATTCTTTGAAAATATCCGTGATGACATCTCCTTTATGCTTATACTTCTCCGCTATGTAATGGACGGTATATTCCCCTTGGGTATAAATCAGAATCGGATGCCACGGTCCGTGCGCATGGGCGAGGTAGCCGTTAATGTAGGCATCCCGCATCACCAAAGCGCTGCGCGGGTCTAGGGAGTGCGCCATATGCTGGGCCGCGCCCTCTACAAACCATAAAGGCGGCAAGTTGCGCGTTGCCAGGTTAAACAGTTTGATATTCATCAGCTCAACATGATATCGGTGGGCCGATTCATGTTTTAGCAACCTATCGAATCCCTCTACTGAATCTCGGAAAGCGATCACCATTCTTTTGCGCTTGATGATTTCCGTGGATCCGCCCAGGCCCTCGGGAACCAGCCCGAAGACCAGGTTGGTTTCGGTAAAGTGCCGCGAAGAGCTGTAAATATAAAGCTTGATTTTTTTATCAAACTTGCTGAATTTAGTCCGATCGCTGAATTTCTTGGATACCTCATCGGCTCTTTCTATTAAGAAGCCTACGAGCTCTTCGTCCATATCGCAGGTGAAAATCTCAAAGAAGGCAGTTACGTTTTTCTGCCATTTGCAGGTAATGTATCGCGGTTTATTTTTTTGAAGATGGCCGCTTGGAAGGAATTCAACTCTCTCCACGCCTACGGCCGGATCAATGATTCCGATGATGTATTCAATCGGATCCGCCTTAGCCACTTGAGGACTTATCGCGATAATGGCGGTAAGCAGTATTATTAGCGTTCGTTTCATTTCTTTTCTCCTATTCTCTTGTAAAGAACTTTGGATAAAGTTTATAGGAATTTAGGCGGCCAGTCAAAGTTGATTTTCTAATATTGCGGGCGTATATTTATAGGAGAAAAGTTCTTCGAAAACAGGCGAAGGCATGGAAAGGTTGGAGCTATTCCGGGCCCTTAAGGGGAATGATGCTGGATTGCTTGGCAAGCTTGAAGAGTTAAGGGGCGAGTTAGGGCTAACTAAGCTATACTTCATTTATATTGCCGATTTTGACAGCGATCCCAAAATTGTTTGGGGAGTCAGGCCGCTGATTGATGAGGAGAAAGTAGCGGAGGTCAAAGCCAAGCTATCTGAATTTGTAAAAGAGCGCGCCGGACTGGATTTTAGCTTGGATAAAATAGAGGTTTTATGCGATCCGTTGGTAGAGGTGGAGAATGTTCTTAGCGTCCAAGTTATTCCTTATATCCATAGTCACGGCGGTGATCTGAATATTTTGGGAGTTGATGAGGTTTCCGGGCTTGTGTTGGTTGAGTTAAGCGGCGCTTGCACTTCCGGCTGTCAAAGCTCTGCTGCCACTATGAATAATGGCATAAGGAGCACTTTGATACATTTGTTGCCGTGGGTAAAGAAAGTAGAGCAGCCGGGATCGGACGTTGAGGAGCCGGATTTCGGGATTCCTGAAGCTTTGCGTCAAGCGGAGCTTGATGTTCAGCACAATAAAGGGGATAGTTCTGGGGCAGATGGCGGCGCGATGACCGAAGAGAGGGCAGTGTGGATAGTTAACGAGTTTATTTTTAAAGAATTGCGGCCGATTATGAAAGCCACAGCTGGAAAGGAGGTGGATGTAAGCAAAGTGGTGGTTTGGGCGACTGGCGCTAATGTTGGGGCCGGAACTCTGTCTCTTGGCTTGGCGCTAAGCCAAGGAACCGGCTGCAGTCCATTCTGCGGATGCGCCGCCAGAGGCATCGTTAAGTTTCTGGGCGAGAGGTTGAGAAGCAAATTTTCCTGGGCTAGCAGGGTATCTGGGGAGCCGCTAGTGCCTCCGCCGAATATTATGGAGATTTGGAATAGAGAGTAATAGGCCGTCCCGCAACGCGAGGCGGTTTTTTAATTTTGTGTCCCCGAGAGGAATTTCGCTACGCTCGCGGCTGGGTAGCCCGCTCGCTTGCCGAACCCTTCCGCCCCACCCCGACCCCCACGTAAGACACCTTCGGTTTCTTAGCTCCATTCGGTCGGATCTTCCTGATACGGGGTGGGGCCTGGTTCGATTCCGCGGCAAAATAAAATATCACCGGACAAGCCGATGATATTCTATTTGTGTCCCCGAGAGGAATCGAACCTCTATTTTGGGATCCGCAATCCCATGTCCTATCCGTTGAACGACGGGGACAATTCAGAATCCTATTATATTTGAAATACTGTCTGCCAGAGATTCCTCATATTCTATTTCCTCTAATCGCTGCCCTAGAAAGTTTCTCACATCTTTTGTTGCTTCTTCGGCTAGTAATATTCTGATATGCAGATGGAGCATGTTTCTGGTCTTTAAAATCAATTCGTTCACGCCATCGCCACCTTCGTGTATATGGAATCCGGCCAGCTTGTCATAGGGGTAAAAAGTTGTTTCTCCGGCGGTTATACCCTCTCTGTCCGCCTTAAACCGAATTGTTTTCGGCGGCCGCCCTGCCCAGAATATTACCATCATTTCAGCGATGATAACAAATACCGCGAAGAGGAAGTTTTTCTGCCAGATGGCTATCAAGAATATGATTGCCGCCGCTATTATAGTAAGCCAGTACCATGAGACATCCTTGCTTTGGTGCCTGAATTCCGGCGATTGCCAAAAAATTTCTTTTAATTCGCTCATAATAGATTTTATCTGGATAATCCGGAATTAATTATTATCTCCAGCAGTTTTGGAAAACTTATTCCGGTTTTTATCGCCTGTTGCGGCAAAAGGCTGGTTTTAGTCATTCCCGGGATGGTGTTTACCTCCAATATGCACAGGTTGCCGTCTTTTTGCAATATCATGTCGGTTCGCGACATTCCGCGGCATTCCAGTAATTTGTGAGCTGCCAAAGCGGTTTGCTGGATTTTTCTTATCAATTTTCCCGGGAGGTTTGGCGGCGTTATCTCTGTTGCTCCGGCCGCGTTATATTTAGCGTGAAAGTCAAAAAATTCGTTGGCCTTAGGCAATATTTCCGTTGGAAGCAGAGCTATTGGAACGCCGTTAATTTCCAAGACTCCGCAAGTTATTTCCCGACCCTGAATATATTTTTGAGCCAGCGCGGCATTCGAATGCCGGAAGGCCTTTTCCAGCGCCGGTTTCAGTTCGGATCTTTTGTATACCAGGGTTGTTCCTAAGCTGGAGCCCTGGTCATTCGGCTTTATAACCAGCGGAAATCGGAAATTCTTTGAAATAGCCCAAAGGCCGTAGGAATCAGCTTTGCTTATGATCAGCGATTTGGGCGTGTAAAAATTATTGGCTGAAAGCAGGGCCGCGGTTCTTTGCTTGTCCATTGCCAGGGCGCTGGCGACTGGATCTGACCCGGTGTATGGTATGCCGAAGGTTTCCAGCAAGCTCTGGACTTTCCCGTCTTCTCCATATTCGCCGTGCATGGCGATGAAAGCCACATCAATTTCTTTTTTAAGGTTTTCCATTGAAATTGGCCAGGATCCGTCTTTCTCAATCTTGATTTTGCAGGGCTCAAATTTCTTTCCATCTAAATACTTCGCCACCATCTCGCCGGTATTCAAAGAAACCTCGTGTTCGGACGACGGCCCGCCTATCAGAATTCCCACTCTTGTCTTCATACTGTTATTTTAACAATTAAGGCGCGAAAAGAGTATTCAGAAATTATCTCGTTAAACGAGATGTTTAGTAGTCAATTTTTCTGCGCAGCGATTTTTTCTCCGAAACGGCTTTTTTCTCTTTTATTCTTTTCTCTTTTTCTGATTTCGGCACCTTGGTTTCTTTTCTCTCCGGCGATACGGATAACGCCTGATTTACGATCTCGTTCATTATCTGGATTGCCCGCTGGCGGTTGGCCTGCTGGCCTCGCTCTTCCTGGCAGTGCACATACAATTCTCCCTCGGCGTTAATTCTATTTTTTAGCTTTTCCGTTAACAGCGTTTTTTGAGCGTCGTTAATTTCATTGGAATCTCGAAAATTCCAAAGCGCGGTAACCTTGCTCTCTCTCTTGTTTACGTTCTGCCCGCCGGCTCCTCCGCTTCGGCTGGCTAAAAATCGCATCTCTGATTCCGGAATAACAAAGTTGGGGTTTTTCTCTGGATTTCTCATTGGAAAAGATTCTGGGTTCATGTTTAAAGAATAAAAAGGACGATGCTTAAAATTAGCAGACCGATAACCGTTATTATAATTCCTCTGTGTCTTACGCCTTCCAACAATATAAAAAGCGCAACTAAAAACAACGGAATGCAACTAGCCATACCCATTATAAGCCCCAAAATCGCGACTCCTTCTAAGCCGGTAGCGCCCCAGCCAGGCACCACTGAAGGCGGGGCAGCGCTAATCTCATTTATCTCATTCCAATATAAAAATGGAAATACAACGCTCATAATAAAAAGTACGAGAATTGATATCTTGAATAAGAGGCCCACTTCCTTCGTCCACGGAACTTTATTCCAGCTTGAATATAGGTATAAAGCTAAAACTAAAAATGGAGAAACATTGAATATAAAAGTTAAAAACGGTATTTCAATCAAAAGAGTTGCAAAATAAACAAAGATTCCAATGGAGCCAGCCAATATTATTGCCATAAAAAATCTTTTTAGGGCATTCGGAATTTCCAATTTAATTTCCAATCTAGCCCCTTGATTAACTAACCCATGTTCTTCTTTGTGCATATTTAAATTTTATCACAAACAAAAACCACAGGATATTCTGTGGACTTGATTCTCGGCGGTGTCTGTTTGAAAATATACGAACGGAACTGGCTGGGCTCGGCGGGCGGAATTCCCCCCACACCCCCCTTCCGCCCGCCTCGCCTTGAACCGGAGCGGAAAGGACGATTTCAAGTTTTTCTTTGGCGGCAAATTTTTTTATTTCCTTTGGGAGATTAGCTATTCACGATAAATTCAACTAGTGCGTAAATCATCCAAAAGAATAAAAGAACGAATCCTTCTTTTTTCGTTATGGTGCGTCCTGAACGCATGAATCGTAATAATATGAGGGAGGCAACCACCATAAATGTCCCGGTGATATATATAATTTTTACTGGAAAATAAAATGGGCTTATGAAAGCAAGTATGCCAATGACAATAGTGGCATCTGCCAGAACTGAACCTAAAATATCACCTATCGCAAGGCTGTCCTCTTTTTGTTTTATCGCTTTAAGCGAGTATAAGAATTCCGGCATTGTTGTTCCCAAACTAACAACGAGCATGCCAATAAGAATGGGGGTTATGTTTAATGTTTGAGCCAGCGTGGTTGCCGAAGTTACCGTAAAATGCGCACCTGTGAGCAACAAAATCATAGCAAAGAGTAATAGAAATATATTTTTATACTTGCCATCACCGTTACTAAATACTTTTGACGCTTCTGTGCCATTCCTAAAAACTAGGTAATAGAAAAGAACCCCAGTAATTATCAAAATAGCACCATCAATACGGGAAAAATGTCCATTTAATCCGAGAATGACAGGAAGCAGTAAGAAGAAGGGATACAGGCTGACATTTTTTAACACCTTACTTTCGATTTTTACTCCGCGACCGGACAATAAAATTAAAAGAGCAAAAATAAGAGACAGGTCGGCAATATTTGAACCAAATAGAGTACCGAGGCCGAATTCAGGCACGCCCTGAATTGCAGAATTTATTGAAATAATGGTTTCAGGCAGTATGGAGATAAAGGCAACCACAACAAAACCAATTACATAACGAGAGATACTAAAGTGTTCGGCGAGTTTAGCAGAGTATTTTGTCGCCAAGGTGGCTCCTTTAACAACAAGGGCCAGCGAAAAGATAAATAGTAGCAAATTTTCGATCATAATTATTTCAATAAATCCTCAACGGAAACGCCGAGAACTTTAGCTATTTTAGCAATCATTTGAACGCCCGGCTTCTTTACAAAATCGCCCTCGATTTTGGCGAGAGTGGAGTATTTAAGCTCGGCTTTCCGCGCCAAATCATCTTGACTCAGGCCCTGCTTTGTTCTTAATCGTTTTATATTTTCACCTATTGTTGCCATAGTATCCAAATTTTGATAGTATAAAAATATGCTATACTTTTATCCGTAAGATTATGATAACAAATTTTTTGATTTTATTCAAGAAAAGCCCGCTTTTGGCCTTCATAAAGTTCGAGCCGACATTTTTAACAGGTTCTTTGGCAGTTTGCCTTTCCGCTCCGGTTCAAGGCGAGGCGGGCGGAAGGGGGGTGTGGGGGGAATTCCGCCCGCCGAGCCCAGCCAGTTCCGTTCGTATATTTTCAAACAGACACCGCCAGTTGGAAAATGTGCTTGTTGGCTCGCCCGCTACGCGGGCTCGCCAGCCG
>DYGE01000013.1 GCA_020724845.1 Candidatus Paceibacter sp. | reverse complement strand
TAGCCGGGCCGGAGAGGGTGATGGTTGGAGCTTCTGTGTCTGTTGTTTCTTGATCTTCTGTATTGTCGCTGGTTGCTTGCTCTGAGCTTGTCGAAGAGTTGGAGGAGCAATTTCCCGGAGAGCTCTGCAAGGCTCCGTTCACAACGCTAATGCAGTGGATCTGGCCCGTAGCTTTGTCT
The DNA here is from genome assembly GCA_020724845.1 of Candidatus Paceibacter sp. Lineage (GTDB taxonomy): Bacteria > Patescibacteriota > Minisyncoccia > UBA6257 > 02-FULL-45-10c > DYGE01. The sequence continues at coordinate 19,345 of DYGE01000013.1, read as the reverse complement.
CTTAGCTCTAACTCATCAGCAACAAGCTGCTCAACTACCAACTTCTTAAGCTTTACCAACCCATTCTCTACCGTAACCTGCATAGATTGGAGCCAATCTTTGACGGTATCAACCACTTGCGCAAGCATTCCAGTTAACTGATCACTAAGCGGAGCTTTGTAGTTCTCAAGCGAAGCAAATACTATTACCTTTCCCCCATTTTCTTCTGTAGCGCCGCTGTAATCCTCTAAAGCATATCCAACTATTCTTGAAGATTCAGTGGCTTTTTTTCCAACGCCAGGAACAGAAGAGAGGGTGATTGGATCCCCAGTCTGGATTGATCCCCCTTCAAGGTTTACCTTAACTGGGATTCTACCGGCAAGCGCAAGAGGCGCCTTATCCCCTGCTTCATATAAATCTTTAACATCCGGAGCGCCAAAGCTGGCAATTGATCCCTCAAACAATACCGCTGGCCTGGAAGAAATAGCTCCCATCAATAATCCGCCTTCATCCGTTGCTTTAACTAATTTAAATGAAGCTCCTTTGGCAAAAGCAACTATATCTCCCGGCTCCAAGGCCTCACCTGCCGGATAGCTTTCCGCAACGTCAGCGCAATCATTGGCTGGAGTTATATTAAATGATGAAGTTGCGGCCTTTGTGCAACCGGTTACAGCAATATTGCCAACCACCGAAAGCGCGGACATCGGAGAAGTGGTGCCGATTCCTACCCTGCCCTGGAAGTACGCGGATACCGCGCCCGTTTGGGTAGAGCTTGCCACACCGACGCTCAAAGGACCTGCGCTGAAGATACCACCAGTGCCGACGTTAAGACCTCTGCCAACCTGTAGTTCTCCTTGGGCAATGATATCATTTCTAACCTGAAGGTTGCCGGTTTCTAAAGAATGGATCAGTGCTGACGTAGTTTCTTGGCCATGTACATCATACACCTTTAACGTATTTGCAGAACTGTTTACTACATATGCAAAACGGCCTAAAACATGAATTCCAAAGGGTACATCGTCCGCACTATTTGTTTCGCCAACCACAACAGCAGCTGCCGGACTGGATACATCAACAACTATCAAATCATCATCATTAGTCCCGCCAGCCGATGTTGCTAAATATGCATATCTTCCAGACACATACACGTCATTTACATTACCAGAACCGGTCACAGAAATTATTTCTGTCGGATTTGAGGGGTCAGAGATATCAATAACCTGAAGCTGTCCTTCATCTACATACGCATACTTTCCAGATACATAGAGCGAATTACCCGAACCAGCGCCCTCCAAGCTGCCAACTAATGCAGGAGATGCTGGATTAGATATATCGTATACAAACAGTCCACCCGAAAGACCCTGATGGGTAATATATGCGTATCTTCCAGATACCTTGATTCTCAATGGGTTTATTGCAGTAGAACTTCCCGTACCGGTAACTTTACCGACTGTTTTAGGCGAGGATGGATCGGAAATATCTATAACATATAATTTATCGTTATTTGCCGCCGGATCGTTTACTTGAACTACGTATGCATAACGACCAGAAACATACACATCACTGCCGCCACCGCCTGACTGGAAAGAGTCGAGCGCAAAAGCCGTAATTTGAACTGGAGACTTAGGATTAGATACATCTATAATACTAAAATTGTTCTGATCCACTACATACGCATAGCGGCCAGAGACAAATAATCCTTTGAGGGTCGTAAAATTGCTAAAAGAACTAAGAAGAGCTGGGGAGCTTGTAGAAATATCAAACACTTGAAAAGCGCTAGAAGTTATGACATAAGCATACTTTCCTGAAACGTACACGCGCTGAGGCGAAGAAGCTGTCGTCGCGCTGCCAACTAAGGTAGGATCATTATTCGTGCTTGCCAACGTCTCAACATTGCCTGGCAACGAAATAGAATTTCCGCTAATTGTTACGGTTCCGGCCCCAACTTGCAAATTACCCAAGACTTTTAGATTATTCTCAATCGTAGAAGTACCGGTACCACCAACATATATTCTTCCATTTGTCGCAAATGATTCAGTCGGCGTAGAAGTTCCAATTCCAATTGTTCCAGTAGCGGACAAGTTAGCTAAAGACAAATTTCCAGAAAATAAGGAATTCCCGTGAATAGATAAAGCTCTATCCGTAGATGTTGTTCCAACTCCGAAAGAGCCGGCAGCAACCAATGTCTGAGAATTAAAATCTACAGTTCTTTGTACTCCAATGTTTGCCCCCAAAGAGAATGCATCTCCCGCTGTTCCCGCAATGGTGGCGGCTGTAACTGTTCCCGTTGCCGTCAGATTTGCAAGCGAGAGATTTCCAGATACTATAGCGTCTCCCTGGACGGATAATTTTTTAGCTGGAGTTGTGGAACCTATGCCAAAACTTCCAGTGTTTGTGATTCTTACTAACTCGGAGCTGTTATTATTTTCAAAAATCAAATTATTATCAAAATTTATTCTTGGATTGCTTCCAATACCCAAATATAATGAATTCCAACGCAATGAACTGCTTCCTAATATCTGATTTTGAGTAACCCGAGGAAGAAGATCTCCTGTCCTAACTTCGCCAGCCACTTCCAATAAGGAGGCTGGATTAGTAAGCCCAATTCCAACCCTTTGATTCGAAGCCACAAATAAAGTGGATGTTCCAGTTACGGCTGTGCCGCTTGATTCATAATAAGCTACCTGCCCGGCAGTTCCAGAATTGACTGTCCCCGATCCCCCACCGCCGGCGCCTACACAAGAGCCGCTGACATCTCGGAAACAGCCAGCGGAAAGCTGGATGCCGTTGGCAAAGGTTGAAGTGCCGGTCCCCTGCACCGAGAGAGTACCGGTGGCCGTTAAATTAGCTAAGGTGAGATTCCCAGACAAAAGAGCGTTACCTTGAATTGACAACGCTTGGGAAGGCGATGTAGTCCCAACACCAATTCCAGTATTGTTGATCCTCGCCCTCTCTCCTCCACCAGTCGTAAATCCGATGGCATCTCCGGCGGCGCTAAAGAACCCGGTATTGTTATCATTGGTAAATGTAATGGAAGGAGTTCCGGCGCTGCCGTCAGTCGCACGATTAGGTACAGACCAGTCCGCCACAAGAGAGCTGGCGGAAAGAACCTGGCTTCCGCCACCGAATAATCTGGTTACCGTCCATCCGGAATCATTGCCAAGCTCCAAAATGATTCCGTTATCGGACAAGGCTTTTTTTGTTCCAAATTTAATGGCATCCGAGGTTATCAAGGTTGATCCAGCTCCAACTTGAAGATTGCCAAGAACTTTCAAATTATTTTCAAATGTAGAAGTTCCAGTGCCGCCGACATATAATCTATTGGCAACAGAGAGTTGTTCGGTTGGAGAGGTAGTGCCGATGCCGAAACGACCAGTAGAAGCCAACCGCATTTTTTCTGACCCTGCCTGATAAAAGGTTAAGAACGCCGAAGAATCGCTGGCGTTCAGCCTTAATTCCTGAACACCAAGGCCTGTATCGCCTTGTGTTTCGATAAACCCTACTCCACTTGCTGTGCCAATGCGAATGCCATCCACAGATTGATCACTATGTCCAATTCTTACACTACCCCTCACATCAAGCTTAAACTGCGGCGTACCCGCATGGCCAATACTCACCCCACCGTTGCTATAGGGATTAAGAATAAGATTATTGTTTCCAGTTGGACCGATGATAAGATTGCCAGAAGTATTGGAAATCGGGCCAGCAAAAGTAGATGAAGAGGTATTCGTCACCACAAGGTTGGTTGCCGTCGTCGTGCCGACATTAAGTGTCCCCGTCGCAGTCAAATTCGCCAATGAAAGATCGCCGGAGAATAAGGCGTTGCCTTGGACGGAGAGTTTTTGTGATGGGGTTGTGGTGCCGATGCCTACTCTACCCTGGAAAAACGCGGAAAGCGCGCCGGATTGAGTAGAGCTCGCAATGCCTACGCTCAACGGCCCAGCACTGAAAATGCCGCCGTTGCCGACAGTAAGGCCGCCAGTGAATTGCGCTTGACCGTAAGCTAAAATGTCATTTCTTACTTGAAGATTACCAGCTTCCAAAGAGTGTACAATTGCCGAAGTAGTCTCCAGACCGGAAACATCATATATATGCAGAGTGCTGGCCGTATCGTTTGTTACATAGGCGTAGCGGCCAGAGACGTAGACCGATGAAGGTCCAGAACTCGCGCCAGTACTCACGTTTCCCACTAAAATCGGCGCGCGTGGATTGGAAACATCAAATACCTGGAGAAAATTGCTACTATTAGCTGCGTAAGCATAGCGACCGGATACATAAACAGAAATTAAATCAGTATCTACGCCGGCATTCGCGCTTCCTAATAGAGCTGGTGAAGATGTAGAAACATCAAAGATCTGAAGAGTACCTTGCTGACCGCCGACAGGAGATCCATTAGCTACATAGGCATAGCGTCCGGAAACATAGACTGACTGAGCTGCTCCGTTAGTACTTGCACTTCCGATAGCAACCGGCGCTACTGGATTAGAAACGTCAATAATCTGCAGAGTGCTATCAGTGGTGTTAGTCACATAAGCATAGCGGCCGGAAACATAGACTGCCCAAGGGTTGCCGTTAGTATTAGCACTTCCAACAAGAACTGGAGCCACCGGATTAGAAACATCAAATATTTGAAGAATATTGCTGCCTTCGGAACCGGTTACATAAGCGTAACGGCCAGAAACATAGAGTCCCCGTGGCACTCCGGGAGCCGTACTTACACTGCCAACCTGAACCGGGGCAGAAGGTTTAGAAACGTCAAAAATCCTAAGGGTCTGGCCACTCTGATTAGCAACATAAGCATAACGGCCAGCGACATAGATTGAATAAGGATCAGTGCCCGCACTCACGCTGGCTATTAGCGACGGAGAGGAAGTGGAAACATCAAATACCTGCAGAGTATCACTGCCAGTATTCACCGCATACGCGTATCTTCCGGAAACGTAAACTGAAGTAGGGTTGGTACCGGCGGTTGCGGAACCACGCAGGGTTGGATTTATTCCGCTGGTCGCCAGTGCCGCGATATTTCCTTTGACTGTCAGGACTTCATCTGGGGTGGTAGTACCAATACCAACTCTGCTTGCGGTATTGATAAATAACGTAGACGTCCCGCTTACCGCCGTTCCGGTTGCATCGTAAAAAGCCACTTGCCCTTGGGTGCCGGAGTTGACGGTGCCGGAGCCGCCTCCCCCGCCTCCTGTTACACAAGTTCCATTGACGGCAAAACAACCTCCGGAGAGGTTAAGGCCGTTGGCAAAGGTAGAAGTGCCGGTGCCGGACACTGTAAGAGCCGTATATAATGTAGTTGATCCAGTTACTTGAAGCGTGGAAGAAGCTCTTAAGGTGGCGGAAAATAAGGCGGTGTTCCCTACCGTCAGAGTGCCGGAAGTGGAGATATTATTGCCGATGGTGGTGTTGGCTCCGGAGGCGGAATAGACTACGTAGATGGTGGTTAATACTACAGCGGAGAAATAGGAAAGAAGCCTTAGGGAGAAAGGGAAGGAAGAATTCTTGAAACGATTTTTCAGTTTTGCAATCACCTAATAATTTTATCAGAAAACACAAATGTATGCGCAACCGAGTTATCCACACCCAGCAAGTTATCCACTAAATGACAGCTTAAATGCTGTTTCGGTTATGGTATAATTTTCTTGATGGTTGCATCTTCGTTATTAACCGATAGGAATTATCAAAAAATTAGATTATCCGCCATTGCGGCTTCTATTTTTTTATTTTTTTCGGCGCAGGTTGCCTTAGCCGATGTCCGCTGGGAACCGGGAGATGTTCAATTGGATGTCGCCGGAATTCTTTTGGATATTGAAGCCATCTCAACCATAGAATCCGCTTCTTTTGACAGTAATAGTTTTGACGTAACAATGTCCGCATCGCAATTCTTAAAGATCGGGTCTTTAGATCGGCGAGATTTCACCGTATCCCCCACCGACAACGTAACTAAGCAATGTCTTGATGCTAAATCTGTTCTGACTATCCAAACCTCAAGCGGCTTGGGTGGACAAATAACTTATACAATCACTCCAAGCTCGGAAACCTGCTCCCAGGATGGCGGCGGAGACGGCGGCGGGGCAGGAGAGGCGCCAGCGCCAGCACCAGCACCTACTCCAGAGCCGACTCCGGAACCAACACCGGAGCCAACACCCGAACCTACTCCAGAGCCAACACCTGAGCCGACGCCTACTCCAACGCCAGAACCTACACCCACACCAGCGCCAGTAACTGTTGAAGTGACCGTGCAGGCAGTTCAAGCAATAAGTTCCGGAGGAGGTCAAATAGTAAATGCCGTCAGTTCCGGAGTAGTGCAAATCTTCCGAGGAGCCACGACTGGAACTGCCGGTTCAGCAAACGTTGCTATAAATACCCCAAACGCGGAAATTTACACCTGGGATACCAACAAGCCGCTTACGCCGGAACCGGGATCAGCGGGCCTGCAGCTGACGCCGGGAGGATATAAAATTACAATCATCTCTTCTGCTGATGCCAGCGTCCAGGATGCAAGCGACGCAGTTTTTCGTATTGTACGAAGCCAAACTGCGGCTACCTTGCCAAGTCCCTCGGCTCCGGTCGGGACGAGCCCCTCCCCTGCCCCAATCGTAACGCAAGAAAATTTAGGCGCTAATTTGCTTAAAACTTTTGACTACCAGCCGCCAAAATTAAAATTGGAAGACTTTAGAAAATCATTAATGCCAAAAATGGCTGAAGCTCAAACTACAGATACCGCTCCCAAGATAACTATCATACAACCGAACGGTGGCGAAGTCTGGGAAATAGGAAAAACTTATGATATTAAATGGGAATCAGAAAATCTCCCCTCAACAGCTTTAGTAACCATCAAAATCACCAAAGAATTTAATCTTGGCGACACAGTTTCCGCGGTCAACCAAGAAGTGCAAAAAGTTGTTAAGGACTTAAGAGCCGACCCTGGTGTAACCAACACCGTCAAGAATGTGGCCTCTCCCGTCTCCGTAACAGTTACCGCCGCTAGCGCCGGCGCTTTAGCAGTCACCGCTTCCACCGGCAGCGCCGCTTTTGCCTTTAATATTACGCAACTATTTCAATTTCTTAGCTTAAGCAAATTCTACATATTGGGACTAGTAAGATTTAAGCGCAGAAAGCCGTGGGGCAAAGTTATTGATAAATTGAGCGGCAGGCCGATAGAAGGAGCCACGGTGCAAATTTACGAAGCAGAATTCAAAAAGTTAAAAGACAGCCAGATAACCGACAGCGAGGGCAGATTCGGAGCCTTGGTCAGCCCGGGAACCTATTACGTTAAGATTTCTAAAAAAGGATACCAAGAATTTCAGAGCGACAATGTCACTCTCTCTTCTCCAGATCAAATACTTAATCTAGAGCTTTACGTTCATCCGCTTGAGGCCGAGTGGAGTTTAGAGCATATCAAGAGAGTAAACTTCTTTAACGCCTTTAAGCGGTTTATAGAATTAATCAACCCCTACTTGCTGGCTTTCGGTACCATTGTCAGCTTGATTTCTCTAGTCATAGTTCCCAGCCCGCTCAACTATACCACTTTCATCATTTACCTGATTTTGGATGTCCTCAAGATTTACTTCGCTGTCCGCTTAGTAAAGCCGTTCGGCACCGTAGTAGACGCCCTGACTAACGATCCTCTGTCGCTTACGGTAGTCAGAATTTTTGATCAGGAGAAGAATTGGCTTTTGGCTACTAAAGTCACGGACGAACAAGGAAGATTTAATTTCTTGCTGGCTCCGGGCAAATACTACCTGACCTGCTCCAGGGCCGGCTTCACTTCTTATCGATCTGATCCGTTTGAACTCAAAAAAGCAGGCCTGCCTTCAATTAACGTAAAGATGGAACACGTCGGACAAAATGCCCAGCCAGTTCAAAATACAGGATATTAAAGCCAGAGAAATTCTGGATTCTCGAGGAAATCCAACTCTGGCCGTTAAGGTTTACACCGACGGCGCCGCGGGCGAATTTTCTGTTCCTTCAGGCGCCAGCACCGGGATTCACGAAGCTTGGGAAAAGCGGGACGGCAATAAAAGTATATTCCAAGGCAAAGGCGTTCAAAAAGCCGCTGCCGGCGTCAATGGCGAGATAAAGAAAGCTTTAAAAAATAAGGATGTCCGCGACCAGAAAGAAATTGACGACTTGCTGATCAAGTTGGATGGAACATCAAACAAAAAGCGCCTTGGCGCGAATGCGATTTTAGGCGTAAGCGTCGCCTGCGCCAAAGCCGCCGCTGGCGCCTCCGGCAAAGAACTGCATCAATATCTGAAGACGCTGGAGAAAATAAGGCCGTCCAATAAGGTCCCCTACTTATATATGAATCTGATTAACGCCGGCAAACACGCTTCCAGTTATATAGCTTTCCAAGAATTTATGATTGTGCCGATGATTGAGGATGTGGAAAAATCTTTAGTAATGGCAAGCCAAGTTCGCGAACTGCTTCGAAAAAAGGCAGTTAAAAAATACAGCCCATTCTCCGCGAATTACGGCGACGAAGGCGGTTTTGTGATAGAAGCTAAGAGAGTGCGCGAACCCTTTGAGCTTTTATCCCAATGCATCAAAGAATTGGGATATCAAAAAAAAGTTAAGATCGCCATTGACGCCGCCGCTTCTTCATTCTATGAGAAAGGCCCTGGGCGGGCGGGCAAATACGCAGTGGACAACAAATTAATAACTGCCGGAGAGCTCCATAATATTTATAAGAAAATTATTAGGGACTTTGACGTTCTTTCCATTGAAGATCCGTTTTTTGAAGAAGAATTTGACGACTTCGCCAAGCTGCTGGCAGAAAGCAAGGGAACAAAAATTATCGGGGACGATCTGACGGTCACCAACCCTGACCGCCTCAAGCTAGCGATTGAAAACTGCAGCATCAACGGGATGATTATTAAGCCGAACCAAATCGGCACGCTTAGCGAAACCCTAGAAGTAATGAAATCAGCTCGCGAAAACAACGTTGAATGCATCGTCAGCCACCGCAGCGGAGAAACCTCGGACGATTTCATCGCCGACTTGGCTTTCGCTTTCGGCGCCTTTGGACTCAAAGCCGGCGCGCCGAATCGCGGCGAACGCACTGCCAAATATAACCGTCTCTGGGAAATTACTAAATAATCCTATTAAAGACATGAGGCATTCTCGCGCCCAAATAGTTGCCACAATCGGTCCAGCCAGCAAGGATGTAAGAACTATCAGTAAAATGATTAAGCATCAAATGGATGTGGCTCGTTTGAATTTTTCCCACGGAACCCACGCGGAACACGCCCGCTATATAAAAAACATCCGATTGGCCGGTAAAAAGATGGGGCGCAAGATTCCCATTATACAAGACCTTTCCGGGCCGAGGATAAAAACCAAATCCGGGCATCGTATCGCCTCAAGTTTCAAAGATTTAATAACTCAAAAAGATATAAAAGACTTGCAGTTCGGTATCAATCATGGCGTTGACTACGTGATAATGTCCTATATCGGCGATGCCCGCGATATCCAAAAGCTTAAGAAAGAGATGGCTAAACTGGGATCGATTAAGCCAATCATAGCAAAAGTTGAAAGAGCTGTTGCTTTAAAAAATCTTGGCCCAATAATCAAAGCGGCGGACGCGGTGATGATCGGGCGCGGAGATCTGGTCAACGAAGTCCCCTTGGAAGAAATACCTTTTATAGAGACTAAGATCATAAAACAATGTAAAAAATCCGGGAAGCCTGTGATCACCGCCACGCAAATGATGCTTTCTATGGTTGAAAACCCTACGCCGCCAAGGGCGGAAGCCACTGACGTGGCCTTTGCCATTACCAGCGGATCGGACGCGGTGATGCTTTCCGAAGAAACTGCCATCGGCCAATACCCAATTCAGACCGTGCAGATCATGGAAAGAATCGTCTTAGCGGCCGAAAAGCACCTCGGCAAGCATGAAGTAAACCGCTTAACTTAGGAGAATAAGAGGTTATTTAGGCAAGGGGCAGCTGGAAATAACATTCAAAAGGCTGGTCCCGGTCATTTCCGGCGGCTGCGGTATGCCCATCAGCTCCAGAATAGTCGGCGCCACGTCAGCTAGGATGCCGCCGGGTTCGGTAGAAGAAACACCCTCAATACGAGCGGTTTTTTTAATATCAGCGCTGACCAGCCAAAACGGCACCGGATTAGTGGAGTGTTCCTTATCAACCTTGCCGGTTGCCAAGTTTATTAGCTCCTCAACATTGCCATGATCAGCGGTAATCAGCATTGTGCCCCTAGCCTCCAAGACGGCGTCTTTGATTATGCCTATATTTTTATCCAGAACCTCCACCGCCTCAATGCTGGCTTCAAGATTTCCGGTATGCCCGACCATGTCTCCATTAGCATAATTGATCACCAATAAATCATATTTTCCTTTCTTAATCTCCGCGACCGCCCGATTGGTAATTTCCGCGGCGCTCATCTCCGGCTTAAGATCAAAACTCTTAACCTTTTTGGAAGGGATAATCTCCCGTTCTTCCCCCGGGAACGGCTTCTCCACTCCACCATTAAAGAAATAGGTAACGTGAGCGTATTTTTCAGTCTCCGCGATATGGAACTGGGTTTTGCCGGCATCAGACACGGCTTTGGCCAGCGGCCTGGTTATATGCTGGGGAGCAAAAGCCACTTTTATAGAATCTTCAATTCCGTAATCAGTAAGCGAAACAAAAAATAAATTTTTAATTTTCTCCCTGGCAAAACCCTTAAAATCTTCCTCAACAAAAGCCTGCGCTATCTGCCTCGCCCTGTCCGGCCTAAAATTGAAAAAAATCATAGCATCATTATCTTGAACCTGCCCGACCGGCCGGCCTTGCTCATCGGTAACCATAATCGGCTCAATATTTTCATCATCTATGTTTTTTTCATACGACTCCAGAATCGCTTTGCCGGCATCGGTGGTTTTTTTGCCGACTCCCTTTGTCATGCTGTCGTAAGCCTTTTTAGTCCTGTCCCAGTTTTGGTCGCGATCCATCGCGTAATACCGGCCGCTGACGGTGGCAACTTCTCCGAGCTTGTACTTTGCTATTTCATCTTTCAGAATACTTAAAAATGTGACTGCCGATTGAGGAGAGGCGTCCCGGCCGTCCGCGAAAAAATGGATAAATACCTTTCGCTTGAATTTATTATCCTTCAAGATTTTCAAGATCATAAAAAGATGATCCATGTGGCCATGCACTCCCCCATTGGAAACCAGGCCCATAATATGCAGATTGGACTTATTCTTATTCGCATGCTCCATCGCCTCCATGAAAACAGGCATCTTAAAGAAGCTCTTGTCCTGAATTGCCATGTTGATCCTTGGAAGGTTTTGATACACCACCAGCCCGGCGCCCAAGTTAGTGTGTCCGACTTCGGAATTGCCCATTTCCCCCCAGGAAAGCCCAACTTCAATACCTGAAGACCTCAAAGTTGTTCCCGGGTAGTTCTCGCCTATAAATTCTAAATTCGGGGTTTTAGCCATGGCAACAGCATTCCCTTTTTTTTCATAGGAAATTCCAAAGCCGTCCATGATTACTAAAACGATCGGCTGCTTTTTTCCTGAAACATCGTTAGGCATATATTTTACAGTTTACCAAATCTGATTTAAAATTTCATAGTAGACAACTATCAAGTTATATCCAAAAATGTTTGATTATAAAAACACTGACGACTTCAAAGAACAGTGTGGCTATGAGATTGATGGCCGCTGGTATCCGAGGGTCACTAAAATAGTCGGCATCAAGTCCAAGCCGGCCTTATATTACTTTTACGGCGAAGCCCCGAGCTATAAGGCCGCCAAAGAAATGACGGAAAATTCGGCTAAAGAAGGAACTCTGATGCACGAGATAGTCCAGAAATTTATGGTTGGAGAAACTCCGGATATTCCGCCGGAGATAAAGCCGGGCGTTGACGCCTACCTTGAATTTGCCGAACAGAGAAATGTCCAAATAGCCCCGGAATTCATTGAAAAAAGAATTCACCATCCGCAAGAGCGCTACGCCGGCACTATAGACGCAGTCGCTCTGATAGACGGCAAATTCGGAGTCCTGGACATCAAAACTTCGCAAGCAATTTACAGAGATTACAACCTTCAAACTTCAGCGTATATGGAAGCGCTAATACCGGATATGCCCAACTTGGAAACCCGCTGGATTCTGCGAATTGACCAGGCAAAAAAATGCTTCGCCTGCGGAGCAACCATGCGGCCAAAAGGAGGGAGAAATAAAATCAGGCGCGGCCGGCAAATGCCTTGCCAGATAGACCGGCACCAGTGGTCAGATCTCACCGGCATAGTGGAACTGCAAGAATTTCCTTTTTGGAAAGATGACTACAAGGCCTTTTTAGGAGCCAAACACTTGTGGGAATGGGAAAGTCTGCCGTGGCTAAAGAAGATTGGATATTTTTAGATTTTCACTCCCGCTACTCGCTGGCAGCTTTCTCTATAATGATAGGCGCAATCGCCTCTTCCTTGGCTAGCAGATAACCTAGGCCGAAACTAAGGGAGCTTATCAAAAAAAGCAGTAAAAACAGGATAACTTCGCGTTTTTTGAGATAATTTTTGAGTATTGACAACATTGGTAATATGGTAATATAATCTACATATATTTTAAATAGCATAGTGAGTGGCATCCCGATGAGATAGCGCCTCGCGCATCTAACGGGACGCTCATTCTTCTAAATACTCGCCTATGCTCGTATAGAAAAATGGCGCATACTAAATCAGCCGGTGCGGCAAAAAATACCAGAGAATCAGCTTCGCAGCGGCTTGGAGTTAAAAAAGCAAATGGAGAGCCGGTAGCTGCCGGCCAAATCATTATCAGGCAAAGAGGCACAAAGTACGTGCCGGGTTTTAATGTGAAAAGAGCCGGAGACGACACTCTTTTCGCTATGAAAGACGGCAAAGTCAGGTTCAAGGCATCAAAAAAGACTCGCTTTGACGGATCAAGACGATACATTACGGTGGTGAACGTGCAATAAACATAAAAGCGCCCAATGGGCGCTTTTATGTTTTATTATTCGCCAATTTCGTTCAATAAAATTTCTTTCGCCTTCTCCAATTGCGGATCCAAAGGATCATCTCCTTCCAAATCTTCCGGAGAAATTTCTACCTCGAAATCCGGCTTCAAACCTTCTTCGTCAATAATACTGCCATCCGGCAAAACCCAATTGGCGATTGTAAGTTTAATCTTGGAATTATCGCTAAGCGGACGCAATTCTTGGACTGTCCCCTTCCCGAAAGTATTAGTTCCAACTAATTTAGTTCCCAATTGCGCCCGCAAAGCTCCGGCTAAAATCTCCGAAGCAGAAGCAGATCCTTGATTTACCAAAATTACCGTCGGGACAGTCTTGAGGGCGCCGCTTCCATTAGCTCGAAATACCGCCCCTTCCCCGTCTTTAAATCGTTCTGAAACAACTACATCGCCCTTATCCAAATACCAGCCGGACAAATTAACCGCAACTTCCAAGAAACCGCCTGGATTATTCCGCAAGTCCAGAATAATGCCATCGGCTTGCCCCAACAAAATCCCCAGCGCCGCTTTATAGAATAAAAACGGGGCGTTTTGGTTAAAGCTGAATAATCTTACATAAGCGATTTCTTTGTCATCTTCAGCCAATAACTCCCACTCCAAAGTTGGAACCTGGATATTATCCCTGGCAATTTTGAAATCCCTGGTCCTGTCCCAGCCGTCCCGGAAAATGGTCAAAGTAACTTCCGTGCCGATTTCTCCGCGTATTCTCTTTACCGCTTCATTAACGTCAATGCCTTGCGTACTTTCTCCATCTACCGCTAGAATTTTATCTCCGGCCAGCAATCCCGCTTTTTCAGCCGGATTATCTTTCAGCGGAGCTATGATGACCAGCTGGTCGTCGCGAATACCAATTTCAGCGCCAATCCCGCCGAAATTGCCGCTTACATCTTCTTCAAACTTTTTAGAATCTTCAGGCGGCAAAAAAACCGTGTTTGGATCGCCTAAAGAATTGGTTAAACCCTTTATAGCGCCGTAAACCAAATCTTGGTCAACTGCTTCCGCGCCCTTGAGGTGCTCATTTTTTAAGACATTCCAAGCTTCCCAGAAAACACCAAAATCAGTCGCCAACTCCCCCTCTTCAAGGTTGCTGATATTTTCTATCCTGACAACTTTTGGCTCTGATAATCCCCTTTGATAGCCAAAATAAAAAGCCCCGGCCGCTAAAATCACAACCGCTAAAGCGGCGATTGTATAAGAAACGATTTTTTTAGCCTGGACCTTAGTAACATTAACCATTTTATAAATATAATCTAAAAACTTTCCCCTTGCCAGACCATAAAACCAGAAATGTGCCTTCTGGTTTTAAGCGCTGCCTCTATTGGAGTTCTACTTTCTGCAATAATTCGTATTCTGCGCCGGATTTTCCCAAGCGCGACTCCATCAAATCCAAGCTGGCAACCGGAAAGCTTAATTTCAGCCCCCTGTTGATTTCCGGCAACCCCCTACCTCCTCTGAATCTCGCCAAGGTAACGTGCGCGTGAAATTTCCTGAACTCCCGGCTAAAATCCACCCCCAATTCCGCCAAATTATCTTCCAATCCGGTTTTCAGCTCGGCCAGCTTTTCAGAAGTTTCCGCGCTGCCATTCAGCCAAATCATCCGCGGGTTTTTGCTGTTGGGACCGTAGCTAATACTGTCAAACTCGCCCTCAAACGCAGAAAACCCTCCGCAAACCCTCTGCATGCTGTCCAAGATAGGGCCTATTGCCATATCATCCTGATCGCCTAAAAAGGCCACTGTTACGTGCCAATTTTCTCTCTCCGAAAACCGGATATCGTTGGTGAAATCATAGCGAAATTTCTCAATTTCCCCTGCCACCCTATCTTTAACCTCTCCTGGCAAATTTATAGCTATAAATAGACGTTTCCTGCGCATAAATATACAGATATATATAGTATAATTTATTTGTATAGGATATCATATAAAAAATGGATAATCTAAAGAAAGTTCAGGCCGATTACCTTAAATTACTCAAAGAGCGGGCCAAAACTTCCCGCGTCTATACCAGGCATCAGCTGACCGGCTTAGCCCTGGCAGATATCTTGGGAGATCCGAAACATAAATCCTTATACATGCGGCTTTCCAAAAT
The DNA here is from genome assembly GCA_020724845.1 of Candidatus Paceibacter sp. Taxonomy (GTDB): domain Bacteria; phylum Patescibacteriota; class Minisyncoccia; order UBA6257; family 02-FULL-45-10c; genus DYGE01. Next base: position 4,281 of record DYGE01000013.1, on the reverse strand, counting down.
ATACGATAACAATGAAATGCTCCGCCTGGCGAAAAACCTGGCGGAAAGAAAAGATATTGAAAATAAGGGGGCCTATTTCATGAGAATGCTAAAGGCATCAGATATTAGAAAGTTAGAAGAAAAATGATATGACAAAGCACGGCATTTGGCTCATAGACGATAAAAACGAAGCTAAGCTGCTTAGAAAAAAAGTGGCTGATTTTGATTTTAAAAAACACTCCAAAAAGGAAATTCAGGAACTGATCCGCAAAATGCGCTCGGCCATGAAAAAGGCCAACGGAATCGGCTTAAGCGCCAATCAAATCGGGCTGGATATGAATGTATTTGTCGCGCAGGTTGAAAACAAGTTTTATTCTATATTTAATTCAAAAATCACCAAAAAGAGCGGCGAGGAAGCAGAAATAGAAGAGGGGTGCCTTAGCGTCCCGGAAACTTTTGGCCCAGTAAAACGCCCGGAAAAGGTGACCTTGGAAGGTTATGATAAGAATGGACGGAAAGTGAAAATAAAGGCCTGGGGACTGCTAGCCAGAGTGTTCCAACATGAAACGGATCACCTGAACGGGAAATTATTCATAGACATCGCGACCGATCTGCATAAATATGAAAGAAACGAGGCATAAGACATGAAATTTGTATTCTTTGGCGGGAAAGAATCCCGTTTTGCACAAATATTTTTGGATCATCTTAAGAACAACGGACTAGATCCGATTGTAGAAATACGCGACGCCAAAGCTCCCCTTGATCCTGATTATCTGCGATCTCTAAATGCAGATTTTTTCATTGTCGCTTCGTTCGCAAAAATTTTACAAAAGGAAGTAATTGAAATCCCACTCAAAGGAACGATCGGAGTTCACCCTTCGATTTTACCTGGATATCGCGGCCCCTCCCCTATCCAGTCGGTTATTTTAAATGATGGAAAAGAAACCGGCACAACTTTATTTCTGATAGATGAAAAAGTGGACCATGGACCGATTATAGCAAGTGACAAATTACAATTAACAATTGACGATAATTATCTATCCTTAGAAGAGAAATTGGCAAAGTTGAGCGCGGAGCTGGCGTCAGAAACCTTGCCAAAGTGGCTCGACGGGAAAATAACTCCAGAGCCGCAAGATGAATCACTCGCTACCCATACCAAAAAATTTAAAACCGAAGACGCGGAAGTAGATTTAGAAAAGGATAATCCGAAAGATGTTTGGCTAAAAATCCGCGCCCTTAATCCGGAGCCTGGAACTTTCACGATTCTGAAATTAAAAAATGGCAAAAATCTGCGCTTGAAACTACTGGAGGCAGACTACCAAGATGGCAGATTAGAGCTTAAAAAAGTCCAACCTGAAGGAAAGAAGTTAATGGACTATAAGTCTTTTCTAAACGGTTACCGGAAGTTTCTAGATTAGGATTTATTCATTTTTCTTTTCTGTTTTAAAACAAGCCCCCACTTCAACGCGTTGAAGTGGGGGCTAAAATGTTGTATAATCTACTTTATGGAAATTTCAGAATTTAGATCAAGAAGAGAATGGGTCAATTATATGTGGGTTAAATTACTGAAAGACATCGGTAATCCTGATACAAGCGCAATGCTCGATTCTCTTTTGAGCCCTTATGAAAAACAGATTATCGTGAATCGGCTTGCGGCTTTGATCTTAATCAGAGATGGGAAAACGTATAAACAAATAGGGGAAGAATTATGGCTTTCGCCATCTACTATTAGATCACTAAAGAAAACGATAGAGGACAAGTCCGTAAAAGAATATCAAAGCTATCGTTTAACGAGTAATAAACGCAAAAAAGAAAACAGAGAAAAGGAGTTGGCAGAAGCGGAAAAAATTATTGAAAGACAACGCCAGACACCGGACTGGATTCATTGGCTTGATCGTATGGAAAAAAATTTTCCCAAAAAGCATGGGCCTAGATGGAAATGGGTTAGGTAGCAATCACTCACTTCAACGCGTTGAAGTGCCGAGTACTAAAAAATCTCTCATCTACGAGAGATTTTTTAGTTTATTGACTCTGTTCCGTGGAAGTAGCGGTAGTTTCCTGGGTAGAAGTAGCCGTTTCCTCCGGGGTTGGTTCAGTTGTCTGTTCGGTTGAAGAGGCAGTAGTTTCTTCGGTTAATGTAGGTTCAGTCTGGTTATTCGGATCCAATCCAGCCGGCTTTGGGGGAGCTTGGGAAGGGCCAGTAAGTTGAATATCGGTTGTGGTAGACGTGGTATCCGTTGAATCAGGAGTTTGTTGCTGATCATTGGATTCTGCAGATGAAGAGGAAGGACATTCTCCTGGAATAGATTGGATCTGCCCGTTATTGACGACTAAGCAATGAGGTTCTCCGGTAGCTTGGTCATAGACAGTGATGCCGGCCGGGTTTTCCGGAGTACCAACTTTGAGGGTGTCGGTGACTAACTGCTTGAGGGCCAGGAAGCCGTTCTGGATGGAAGAAAGAACTCCGTCAAAGGCGGAAGAGATGGAGCTGGTGACGGTATTGACGATGGAGGCGAGGAGGGATTGTTTTTTGACCTCTAATTTGGAGAGTTCTTTGGGGGGGATGACGTTGGTATTGACGTCTTTGACTTTCTCAATGAGGCGCTGGAGCTTAATCACTTTGACGGTGGAGGGGTTGTTTTTGGCCAGCTCCTTGTCCAATTCATCCTGAAGCTCTTTGGTCTTTTCCGATTTAGTGACTAAAGAGGTGTCTACCCAGATGCCTCTTCCTTTTTCTCCTTTCCATTTATCGCGGTCTTTTCGGTCTTGAGGGAGTTGGGAGGGATCCAAATCATCGTATGGAAGATCTTTGAGGGTTTCGTTCTCATTATATATCCGGTCCATGCATTCTAACTCGGTCTCCCCTATTAGGCAGGCTTCTCTGAGGAAGGTGGTGATGGAGACGCCTCCGTCTGGGCGATAGCTAACCCTGACTTTGGAGAGGGTGGGGATTTGGGCGGAAACAAGCGAAAAGCTTAAAACGAAAATCGTAAAGCTAAAGAGTGACTTTACTATTGAATTTGGATATTTCATCTTGCTTTCTATTCTACTATTTTTGTAATTATTTTGCATGATATCTTTCACGTTTTACACTTTACGATTCTTTTATTGGTCTCCGATGGCCATGACCATTACCCGCTCCGAATCATCCGTACTGGCAGAATTTTGACAACCAACCCTAACAAGACCGGATGTCATTGTCGTTGTCCTACTAATTGAGAGAAAAAGGCGCGGAACTGATGCGCTCCCCTCACAACTTCCTGACACGGCATAATTTGCAGTTGCAAACGAAGTTGTCCAGTTAACAGTATAATCACCTGTTCCATTATCAGTAATACTGGATACATTAAAAGCATCTCGAATAGTTGGACTAGCTACTGATCCATCAAAATTTACCCAACCTTTCACAATATTTTCTTTATATAATGTATTTCTACTCGGCGTAGTTGAGCCGGCGTCAAAGTTGTTGTTGATAGTTAATTGAGATAGCGTCGTGGAGCCGGTTGAGGAAACGCTAAAGACGGTGTTCGCGGCAGTGCTGGTGGCGTTTGTCGTAATGCTGAATACCGGGGAAGCTTGGCTGCCGGTGCTGGTGGCGGCCTGCAAAGAGATTGTTCCGGAAACACTCAAACCATTCCACAGCTGGGTATTGCCGGTAACTTCCAACATACCATTACTGAAGATACTGCCAGCAAAAAGCGATCCGCCAGTGGAACCAAACCCGCTTGGATCTGATAAAGTTGTGCTCGCGAGGCCAAAGAGATCTAGACTGCCGGCAATTAAAGTCCTTGCCGCAGATGAATAATAGTTGATTGCCGTCGGCTGATTGTCGCCGCCTTGACCGCCGAAACTATAAACGTATCCATTGACTACCACAGAGGTATGCTGTTGTCTTCCATCGGGTAAAGAATTAGTGGAAGCCCAGGCACTCAAACTGCCGTCATTATTAACCCTCGCATAGTACACAGCCGATTCCGAACCAAAGCCTCCGTTTCCGCCCGAAGCGTATATATAACCATTATTGGCGGTTGCCGAAAGCGAAGCGCGAGCCGCAGGCAAAGAATTAGCAGTCTGCCAAGCATTAAGAGTGCCATCAGCGTTTAATTTAGCGTAATAAACAGTAGAAACTGCGCTGCCCCCGTTGTCATTACCACCAACTACATACACGTAGCCATTTACTACAACTGATCCATGCGATCCCCTCGCGGCCGGCAAAGAATTAGTGGTAGTCGCCCAAGCGCCGATGGTGCCGTCACTATTGAGTTTCGCGTAGTTGATCGTGGTTGTTCCATTGCCGCCGCT
>DYGE01000005.1 GCA_020724845.1 Candidatus Paceibacter sp. | reverse complement strand
GCTCCGCGCCGCGCGTTTTTCCGACGACAAAATCCCACTTGCTTTGAAACTGGTGCCCTTGGAGGGAATCGAACCCCCATTTTATCCTTAGGACGGATCTGTTCTATCCATTGAACTACAAGGGCTTATTTGTATCTATCTTAAGTTGATCTAGGTCAAATGGCAAGCTATTCCAATTTATCCACAATCAACCGCTTTACATTTATGAAGAGTAATTTGCTATAATCAGACTTAGCACTTTGCAGTCCCGCATACAGAAGGGTTATTCGGCTTCAGCTTTTTATTTTTAGAGATTATTGTGAGGATAATTTCCAGGAATATTGATTGCCAAAGCCGGAGCTAGCTTGGTCGCGGATTAATCAAGTAGCGGCGAGTAATATTAACTTTATATATATTTTGACTCACCAGCTCAAGCATTTTTCTAAGGTCATGCTAGTCGGGGAATTCTTTTGACTGTTCCGAATTCGGAGTTGAAAGATTTACCAGCCCTTTTGTGCGCGGGATGGGCGTGTTATAATATGCTTATAGAGCAAAGGTCGCCTTCAATTAAAAACCTTTTATATTCATGGAAGCATATTGCGTAAAGTGCAAGGCTAAGAGAGAAATGAAAGATCCTAAGGAAGTCACGATGCAAGGCAAGGGTGGCAAAACCAGGAATGCGATGACTGGCACCTGTCCGAACTGTGGCACCAAGATGTTTAGGATCATGGGCGCCAAAAAAGAAGCTCCAAAAGAGTAAGATTTATAGCTTAGGAGAACAGGATACGAACCAAATCGGATTTAGAATCTAAAAAATGAGATGATTTCCAGGCACGAGAAGGAAATCGCAGCCATAGCTGCCTTTCCGACGAGTAACAAAGAAATCAGCCATTTTTTAGATTCCCTTCGGGCGTGCCAATTTTATCCATCTTTTTCGTTGCGATTTCGCTTATATGGCTATTGCCACACTGCGCTTATCGCGCCTTGAAGTTGAATAAAATTGGCTTCGCTAAACCGATTTATGTTCATATCCTGCTCTCCTAAACCTTAACAAAAAACCCGCCAAGTAGAAGCAAGGCGGGTTTTTTGTTTACTGTGAGTTTGTCACCGAATGTTAATTAGCTTATTATGGATAGATAAAAGGTCGCGTAAGATTAATAAACATCAAAAATATTTATGGCGAATCCAGCGCTCATGAAGCCGCTCAATGTCAGCCCGGAATTAGCCGCGGTTGTCGGTAAGGGCCCAATGCCGAGGGGGCAGGTTGTAAAAAAGCTTTGGGAATACATTAAAAAGAACGGGCTTCAAGATCAGGAGAATAAGAGGAATATTAATGCTGATGAAAATTTAAAGAAAGTTTTCGGAGGCAAAGCTACGGTCAACATGTTTGAAATGACCAAGCTTGTATCTAAGCATCTTTCTTAATTTTTTCTGGGAAAATGAAAAAATCCAGCTTGTGAGGAGTTGGATTTTTTGTTACTTTGATAAAGTTGGAAGCGTGCCAGAGTGGTTGAATGGGCCGCACTCGAAATGCGGTATGTCCGAAAGGGCATCGGAGGTTCGAATCCTCCCGCTTCCGCCATTTTTCACTTTTTGCGCTTGACCTTCATTTTCTTTTTGTTTAGGATTTAGCGAGCAGCAAGGGGTTGGCTGCTGGAAAAATCAATCGGGAGGGGTCTGGCGATGAGTGACATGATGAAGGCCATAGATGATGACATTGATGACTACAAAAGGCTTTGCGATAAGTATGGCGAGAAAGTCAGGTACGGATCAGTCAGGTGGGGCAGAGGCCATACTCAATTGCCGGATTGCTATGGTAAGCACGCCGAATCTCTTAAAGAAAGGGAGAGAAAAGAGAACGCGAAGATGAGCGGAGAAAACGAGCCTCAAAAGAGCTGTAAATGCAGCTGTAAATCTAAAACAAAGAAAAAGAGGAGGAAGGGGCGTGTACCAAGTACTTGATAAGGCAGTTGTCGAGCAATTAAAGGGAAAGAAAATCAGGGAGGTAGTGGCCGGCACATCCACTTTGAGATTGAAATTTGAAGATGGATCGGAGCTGGTAATCGAAGAGGACCAGCGGCCGGGCGCGGATGGCGGTTGGTACTGGTCAACGAAATTTACTTTGGAGTTTCCTGGAATGGCTATGCGTCCGCAAACCCTTTTTCAAACATAATTTATCTATCTGGCATCTCCGGCATTGCGTCGGAGTTTTTTATTTGCTTTCCCGTTAGTCTTTAGCTTATAATCCATTCAGGTTTGTTGAAAGGTGAATAAGATGAAAAAAGGCTGGCAGAGTTTGGTTGCGAAGTATTTTCAGAGGAAGGGCCTGCCGCTGGATTTGGCGCTGGCTTTTCCGGACGTGATAGTACGGGATAAATACTCAACTATTAACAGCCGTTCTGATGTTCGCAATTTGAGAAGCAATTTGGCCGGAGATGTTTTCTTGAACATTCCTATCGTTTCCGCCAATATGGATTCGGTTACCGATTCCAAAATGGCGATTGCGCTCGCGCGTTTAGGGGCGCTGGGATTTATTCATCAATTTCTCTCGTTGGAAGAGAGGGTGCTGGAAGTGGAGCGGGTGAAGCGGGCTGACAATGCTTTCATTGAGAAGCCAGCCACGCTGGTTCTGCAAGAAGACGCTACCACCTTGGCCAAGGCCAAAGGGGCGATGAGGAATTTTGGCGTTTCCAGCCTTTTACTTATTGACTCGGAGAATGTCTTACTCGGCATTCTTACCGCCAGGGATTATCGGTTCAGATCGGACGATACTTTGGTCAAAGACCTGATGCAATATATGCCGCTTTTCACCGGTTCTCCGGGGATGACCCGCGAGCAGGCGACGGAGCAATTCAGCAAATACCGGTTGGAAAAGCTCCCGATTGTTGACCGAAATGGAAAACTGAAGGGCCTGATGACCGCTCGGGATGTCTTGAAAGAACAGGAGTTCCCGGACGCGGTCAGGGATAAGAAGGGAAGATTGCTGGTCGGCGCTACAATCAGATTGAACTCTGATTATCTGCAGGAAGCCAGAACTCTCTGGGCTGCCGGCGCGGATGTTATTCTGCTGGATACGGCCAGAGCCAATTCCAGGCGAGTTCGCGACGCGGTTGTAGCAATCAAGAAAAAACTTCCCAAAGTCCCGCTGGTAGTCGGCAACATTGATACGCCGGAGGCGGCTTGGATGCTGATTAAGGCCGGCGCGGATTGTTTGAAGGTCGGAATCGGCCCGGGGTCCGCTTGCAAGACTAGAGAGGCGACTGGCGTCGGGATACCCCAGCTGACAGCGATTGCTTCTTGCGCGGCTGTGGCAAGAAAATTCAACGTGCCGGTGATTGCCGATGGCGGAATACGCTGCGGCGCTGACTTGGCGAAGGCCTTAGTGGCTGGCGCCAATGTGGTGATGCTCGGCAGTATGCTGGCCGGAACCGACGAATCTCCGGGGAAGCGCACTTACGACGGCGGTAAAGCTTTCAAGATATACAGAGGCTCCGCTTCGGCGGCCCATCAGTTTGACCGCATAGATAAAGGAAGCTTGGATAAGATCCGCTCTCCGGAAGGCGTTACTAGGCAAGTTCCTTACGCGGGTCCGGTGACAGAACTCATCGCGGAATTGGTCGGCGATCTGCGATCTTCGCTTAGCTATATCGGCGCGAGGGATTTGGAAAATTATTGGCGCAGAGGAATTTTTGTCAGGCAAAGCACTGCTGGCTACGAGGAAGGTAAGCCGAAAAGTTAATCCGTCAATTGACGGATTTTTTGTTGCGGAAAATCAAAATCATGCTAATCTGACGGTAGCTCTGTTGCTCTAGAAATATGAAATGGCCTGTAAAAAACCAAAGGAGCTTTTGGGAGTTTGCGAGCTTTTTTCGGAGACGGGCACGGAAGGAGGGTATTGGGCTTTTCAGGACTCAAAATTCATTAAGAAAGTTGACAGAAAGTCCGCAACCCAATTTTCTTGCGCCAAGTGTTATTGCGCTTATGTGAAAAGAAATGGCTTGAATATCAGGATCAGCAGAATTATTCCTTTAGATAAGGCGTTGCAGCCTGGGTTCAAAACGCCGAAATCCTGCAGAGGTGACCAGCATGATTTCCAGCCGATTTCTGAAGAAGAGTGGTCATATGATGGACTCCATGTATTGAAAGATGGTGATTGGTTGACGATTTATGATAAGGAAAAGCCAGGCCAGATTGTTTGGGAGGGAGTGATTTCATTAAAGCCAAGAAAAACTATCCATGAGTTTGTCCGCGGCTGGCGAGTCCACTCAATTCCCTTGAACGCCGATAAAGAAAAATGGCTGACTTATTTCCTGAAGAATTATCCGGCAAAACTTATCCAGCTTAAGAAAAAATAACCTCAAGAGGTTATTTTCTTTTTGAGTGTAAATCGTGAAATGTGGACCGTGCGAGAATCGAACTCGCATCTCCCGGATGCAAACCGGGTGCTCTACCACTAAGCTAACGGCCCGCTGGGTTAAATATTAAATTAGATTCTCTCTTTTTTCAACGGCGGTATTTTGACACTAGGATTCCCTCGTGCTAAATTCTAGCCAGGTCTCTAAATTTGGTTGAGGGGATCTTGGATTCAGAAGAAGCGGACATCAACGAGGAGAGGGGCTTGATAAAAAGCACGCCTCAAGAAAAAGTTTTGTCTATTTGGCAGGAGCGGGAACGCGAGCGCCTTGATCAGGAGAAAGATAAGGCACTGGCATCTAAGGCCTTGCAGGCATTGGAGCAGGAAAAAGAGAGGATTGAGCGGCCGAAAATTTTTTCCGAGCTTTTTCTGAAGCTGGTCAGTCGACATTCTCCAATCACAGCCAAAGATATGGAAAAGTTCAGCCAAGAGGAATTCCATTATCTAGATTCGCTGGTGTCTAAAAAAGTTAATTTTTGGCATTGGTTAAGCAGAGCCTCCTGCGCTTTCTGGGATATTTCTTTCGCGCCGGCGTTCAAGTTAGCGCAAAAGTCAGAGAATCTCGGTTTTCTTGTTTTGACCGCTACTGTGGTAATGAACATGGCTGGCTGGCCCCTTCTTTTAGGAGCATTAAGCGGAAGTGTTTTAGCAGGAGTTATTACTTTCGCGGCACTAGCCGGATCCGCCGTTCTCAAAGAAGAGCATTATGGAGTTGGTTTTGGCCGGCGCAGGGCATTTATAAAATGCGATGAATGCCATTATTTGGCGCTTAGAAGCATGCTTAAGAAAGAAAGAGGCGCTGATTATCTGCCCGCTGTTGAAGTTGTTAAATTGTTAGATAAGAAGTAAATCGCTTTTTAAAAGCGATTTTTGTTTTTTTAAAGCAATGTTATTATTAAAGGAATGGAAATTTCTTTCATAGGATACAGCGAACAGGTATTGTTCTTCGCGAGAGTTGTTTTAGGTGTTGTGATGTTTTATTATGGCTGGCCAAAGGTTAAAGACCTAAAAAGCAACTCGGAGGATTTTGTGAGAAAGGGCTTTAAGCCCGGCTGGTTCTGGGGTACGGTGGTTGCTTGGGAAGAAGTTCTCGGAGGTCTGGCAATGGTGCTTGGTTTTTACGCCCAGCTGGCCGCGATACTCTATGCTTTTCAAATGACTTTGGGAACATTTTGGAAATTAAAAGTCGGCAGGCCGTTTACGGATTATTCTTACGATCTTCAGCTGCTAGCTCTGGCTCTGGTGATAATAGTTTTCGGTCCAGGGGTTTATTCGTTAAATTAAGTTTAAAATATTTTATGGAAAAATTATTGCAAAATAGAAAAGGCGCGGCCGCGCCGCTAGTAATCGGCATATTAGTATTAATAATCGCTGGGGCGGGATTTTATTTTGCCAGTCGCGATAACGCAGGCGTTATTCAAGAGATGCAAGACCAGAAGATGGATCAAGGGGTGGTAATGACGGAGGAGAATGGCGCGGCTATGCAGGAAAAGATGGCCGGAGAAGCTGTCAAAGTCTTCAAGCTAACCGCGATGAATTACCAGTTCTCGGAGAAAGAGATGCGGGTTAAGAAGGGCGACAAGGTTAGGATTGAACTTGATGGCGCGCAAGGTTTCCATGACTGGATGGTAGATGAATTTAATGCCAGAACTACCAGGGTTAGCGCCGGCCAAAGCGCGGCAGTGGAGTTCGTCGCCGATAAGGCGGGAACGTTTGAGTATTATTGCGGCGTCGGCAATCATCGCCAGCTAGGCATGGTAGGTAGCTTGATCGTTGAAGACAGCGAAGGTTCTGGCGGTGAAGCTATGATGCCGAAGGAAGCGGTGAGTTATTCGGGAGAAGTTTTAGCTGGCAATGTGGCTCCGCTCTTAGATTTCAACCAAGCAGATTATGATAAAGCGCTTGCTTCGGATAATTTGGTTGTGCTTTATTTCTACGCCAATTGGTGCCCGATCTGCCGGGTGGAGGTAGCCAGCGCTCTGTATCCGGCATTTAATGATTTAGAAACTGACCAAGTCGTTGGTCTTAGGGTGAATTATAATGACAGCGACACCGACGATTCTGAGCGGCAGCTGGCTAGAGAGTTTGGCGTAGCTTACCAGCACACGAAAGTTTTTCTGAAAGATGGAGAAAGGATTTTAAAATCTCCGGAAAGCTGGAGCAAGGGCCGCTACTTGAACGAAATTAACCAGGCGCTCTCAAATTAGGGTTTATGACTAACGAATTATCAATTGGATTTGCATTAGTTGCCGGCCTAGTTTCTTTTCTTTCTCCTTGTATTCTGCCGATTATTCCCGGCTTCCTTGCTTATTTGGCAGGATCGTCGCTCGATGAGTCAGGTTCTCATAGAAAGGATATTTTTCTCAACAGTTTATTTTTCGTTCTAGGTTTTGCTGTCGTATTTGCCGCTTTGGGAGTGCTTTTAAACACCCTGCTTGAGGCCATCGCCTACGATGTTCAGATCTGGCTGGCGAGGGTTGGCGGCGCTGTTATAATTTTTTTCGGCCTTTATTTGACCGGCTTAATCAGAGTTGGTTTCTTGGAAAGAGAATATAAATTTGCCGTTACCAAAGAATTCAGCTCTCGTTACTTAACCTCTTTTCTTTTCGGTTCGGCTTTTGCCGCTGGCTGGACTCCCTGCGTTGGCGCGGTGCTAGGGGCAATTCTGGGATTGGCGGCTACCCAGCCTAATTCGGCGTTTGTGCTTTTATTTTCTTATTCAATCGGATTAGGCATCCCATTTTTGTTAGTAGGATTATTTGCTTCGCCGGCAGCCCGCTTTATAAATAAATACGCCAAGTGGGCTAATTATGTGAATATATTTTTTGGCGCCCTTTTGATTATTCTCGGTATTTTGGCTTTTACTCAAAAGCTGAATCTGATCGCTAACCTGGAAATTATCAATCAATTACTGCTTCGATGAGTAATTTCAGGCGCGTGATTTTAGCAGTAGTTTTAACCCTGATTGTCGGAGCGATTTTTTATTTAGAGTCTAGCGGCCCCGAGCGGGCGGCTTCTCCGAAAGAAAGCGAGATCAGCATAGATTTAATTAGTAAATCTGAAAAGGCGAATTTGTACGATACCGCCAAGGAGATTAGCACTCCGGATGGTTTCATCAATACGGAGCCGATCACTATTTCGGAGTTAATCGGAGAAAAAGTTATTTTGGTGGATTTCTGGACTTACAGCTGCATCAATTGCCAGCGAACTTTGCCATTTCTTAACTCTTGGCATGAAAAATACAACGATAAAGGATTGGTGATTATCGGAGTCCATACTCCGGAATTTGAATTTGAAAAGGATTATGAAAACGTCCTCCGCGCGGTTGAGAAGTTCGGCGTTAAGCATCCTGTGGTTTTGGACAATGATTATTCAACCTGGACCGCTTACAAGAATCAATATTGGCCCCGCAAGTATTTAATAGACATTGACGGCTTTATAGTTTACGACCACATTGGCGAGGGCGCTTATGAAGAAACGGAGAGAAAAATTCAGGAACTTTTAACTGAACGAGCTATGGTCCTTGGAGAAAACGGCGGGATGGTTAATGAGATTTCAGGGATTGAATTAGTGTCCGATGATCGGCCCCGCCAAGTCGGGAGTCCGGAAATATATTTTGGTTCTGCTCGAAATGAGTACTTAGGCAACGGCGCCCCCGGGGAATCTGGGGTGGGGAATTTCACTCTCCCGGCGGAGGGATTCGCCAATACGCTTTATTTGGAGGGGAGGTGGAATGTTCAAAGCGAATATGCTGAAAATGAGTCTGCCAATGCCAGAATTATCTTCCGGTATCGGGCGAAAGATGTCTTTTTCGTAGCCTCTGCGTCGGAAGCTGTTAAAGTCAGGGTGTTTTTGGACGGCGAGCCAGTTGATAGCGGGCGGGCCGGTGAGGATGTTTTTGTCGGAGACGGCGAAAGCTATTTTACCGTTGAGCCGGATCAGCTTTATCGCGTTATTGAGGATTCCGCTCCCGGAGAGCATACATTGGAAATGATTATAGAAAATCCGGGCTTGAAAGCATTCACTTTCACTTTTGGATAAATTTTGGTTTTTGGCCGGTTATTTTAAAACCTTCGGTTGCCGAAGCTGGTTCTAATTAGGGATGGGCACGAAAACTATTTTAGTGACAGGCGGCGCCGGATTTATCGGCGGGCATCTATGCAGGTATCTTCTTGATAAAGGCGATCGGGTAATTTGCGCTGACAATCTCTTTACCGGAAGCAAAGCCAATATTCAAGATTTGCTTGACAATGAAAATTTTACTTTTTTAGAGGCAGACATTATAGACCCGCTGTTTTTGGAAGACTGCAAACTGGATCAAATTTATAATTTAGCCTGTCCGGCATCCCCGGTGCATTATCAAGCAAATCCGATCAGGACTATTAAAGTAAATACAATCGGGGTTATTAATATGCTGGGGCTCGCTAAAAAACATGGCGCCAGGATCTTGCAGTCGTCTACCTCTGAAGTCTACGGAGATCCGCTGGTTCATCCGCAGACGGAAGATTATAAGGGGAACGTTAATCCGATCGGTCCCAGAGCTTGTTATGACGAAGGGAAGCGGGTAGCTGAATCTTTATTTTTTGAGTATTGGCGGAATCACGGAGTGGATATCAGAGTGGCCAGGATTTTTAATACTTACGGTCCGAATATGGCCAGGGATGACGGGCGAGTGGTTTCTAATTTCATAACCCAGGCTTTAGCCGGCCGAGATATCACGGTTTACGGCGATGGGAAGCAAACTAGATCCTTTTGCTATATATCAGATTTAGTTGATGGATTGCATAGGTTAATGAATCGCGAGTACGCTGGCCCCGTGAACCTGGGGAACCCGAATGAGCTGACTATTCTAGAAATAGCGAAAGAAATCATTAAGCTTACCGGTTCAAAATCCAAAATAGTTTTCAGGGAAATCCCAGCCGATGACCCTCACCGACGGCGTCCGGATATCTCGCTCGCGAGAAATAAATTAAATTGGGATCCAATAGTCCCCTTAAAAGTCGGTTTAGAAAAAACAATAAAATATTTCAATGAGCAACAGATCGCCTAAGTCCGTATTAGTTACCGGCTGCGCCGGATTCATCGGCAGCAACTTTGTCAGTCAATTTAAAAAAGAATTTCCCAAAGCCGAAGTCGTCGGAATTGATGATTTATCAACCGGCAAGCTTGGAGCGGTACATCCGGCCGCGAAATTTTACCAAGGGTCAATACTTGACGAGAATCTCTTGGAGAGAATTTTCAAAAAACATAAGCCGCAATACGTTTTTCACTTCGCAGCTCTGCCTAGGGTTTCTTATTCAGTTGAGCACCCTCGGGAAACTACGGAGGTTAATATTGTCGGAACCGTCGCTCTTTTGGAAAAGTCCAAGAAATATGGCGTGAAGAGGTTTGTCTATTCCTCGTCATCTTCCGCCTATGGCGGAGCCAAAAAGCTTCCGACTAAAGAGTCAGAAAACGCTCCCGATCCAAAATCTCCTTACGCGGTTCAAAAATATGCCGGAGAACCGTTTTGCAAAATATTTAGCGAGCTATACGGACTAGACACGGTTTCGCTTCGTTACTTCAATGTATTCGGTCCCGGGCAATATGGCGATGCGCCGTATTCAACTGTGGTTTCCGCCTGGCTGGAAAAACTTTATTTCCCTGACGGCAAAATGCCGTTTATTGAGGGAGACGGCAAGCAGTCGCGGGACTTTTGTTATGTGGACAATGTGGTGCAGGCAAATATTCTGGCGATGAAATCAAATAAAAATTTTCGGGGAGAGTTCTTTAATGTTGGCAACGGGGAAAGAACAACAGTTAACGAGGTTAAAAGGTTAATTGAAAAATATGCCGGCAGAAAATTGGCTTTGGAAAAAATGCCGCCTCGCTTGGGGGATGTGAAGCATACGCACGCCGACATTAGCAAGGCTAAAAAATGGCTTGGCTACTCTCCTAAAATAAATTTTGAAGAAGGCCTGAAGAGAACCGTTGAATGGTATGAGGGTAGGGGGGTTGACAGATAAATAGTGTATATGATACACTATAAGCATGTTGACGGCACCGAAAGACCCTGATAGAATTGCATCGTTCGTCGATAATTTCATAAGGAGGGGAGAGATGAACAGCCGAGAGCCGGTTATCCAGTCCTTATTGGACTTGGATTACTATAAGCTGACTATGGCGCAGGTGGCTTGGAAGAGATTTCCAAGCGTGCCTGTGCGTTACGCGTTTAAGAACCGGACAAAAGGAGTTAAGCTGGCGGAGTATGTCAGCGAGGAAGATCTGCGGAGAGAATTTGAGCGCATCAGGAGTTTAAAGTTCGCTCCGGATGAGTTAAATTATCTGCGCGATCAGAAAATTTTTTCCGAACCGTTTCTTGAATTCCTGAAAAACTTGAAGCTTTCTCCGTTCACTTTGGAAAGAAATGGCGACACTTATAAAATTGAAGTGTTGGGAACGTGGCCGGAGGCCATCTTGTGGGAGACGCTCATTTTGAGCGCGGTAAACGAACTTTACTATCGGGCTCTTCTTGCTAAAGAAGGGCGGTCCGAAGTGGCGGCCTGGGCTGAAGGGCAAAGACGCTTAACGGAAAAAATCAAAACTCTGAAGGCTAATCCGCAAATAAAGTTTTCTGATTTCGGCACTCGCCGACGCTACAGCAGATTATGGCAGGATAATGTATTAAGCAGATTGGTTTTAGAGCTGCCAAATCAGCTAGTCGGAACTTCCAATGTGGCACTTGCCAAGAAATATAATCTCCGTCCAATTGGCACCTTCGCGCACGAGATGTATATGGCTTTTTACGGAATTTATTACGGCAGCGATGAAGAGATTAGGAATTCCCACAACAAGGTGCTTTTGGCCTGGTGGGAGGAATACGGAGAACCGCTGTCTATCGCGCTGACGGATACTTACGGAACAGATTTCTTTTTTAGGGATTTCACTTTGGAACAGGCCAAGGCGTGGAAGGCGCTACGCCACGATTCCGGTGACCCGATTGAATTCGGAGAAAAGGCCATTTCTTTTTATAAGAAGAACGGGATTGATCCGATGACGAAGATGATTGTTTTCAGCGACGGTTTAGATTTGGAAACGATTTTGAAGATTACCGCTCATTTCCGCGGTAGGATCCTCGTTGCCTTCGGTTGGGGCACCAACCTCACCAATGATCTCGGCTTTAAGGCTCTGTCGTTGGTGGTAAAAGTGGTAGAATCTTGCGGCCATAGTACGGTCAAGCTTAGCGACAATCTCGCGAAAGCCATGGGTGATCCGGATGAGGTGGAGCGGGCCAAAAAAATCTTTGGCCATACGATTACTGCCAGCGAGGAATGTAAATATTAGCCGTTCCCTTACGAAAATTCTCGTAAGGGCCTCGCCAAACGGATAGTGCGTTTTTGTCCGGAAGCGAGAAAGATCCGCCAGCCATCCAAAGGCGGGTAAACTGGCGGACAAGCCTGCCTGCCGGCAGGCAGGGATGGTAGCCCCATCCTCGGAGGAAGTTATGACCAAACCAAAGGGAAAAACAGCTTTAGTGATGGTTGATCCGCAGAATGACTTTTGTCCGGGCGGTTCTTTGGCGGTTAAGGATGGAGACAAGGTAATGTCTCTGCTGAATGACCTCAAGAAAAAGGTGGATTTGGTTGTAGCTACGCGCGATTGGCATCCGAAAATAACCAAGCATTTCAAGGAGTTCGGAGGTATCTGGCCTCCTCATTGCGTTCAGGGAACTCGCGGAGCTGAATTTCATCCGGATTTAGATCTGGAGGACGCGGTTATCTTTTCTAAAGGAACCGATCCGGAAGATGATGCTGGATATTCCGGTTTTGACGGAGTCAGCGCGCTAGGCACTGGTCTTGAGGAATATCTTCGGCTGGCGGGAGTTGATACTCTTGTGGTCGGAGGCCTGGCTACGGATTACTGCGTGAAAGAAACGGTACTGGAAGGATTGAAGCGAGGTTTCAAAGTTGTGGTGGCTGTAGATGCTATTAGGGCAGTCGATCTTGAGCCTGGAAATGGAGAGAAGGCGCTTAAAGAAATGGTAGAAGCGGGAGCTGTTCTTATTTAGAGTAAAGCAGCGGCTACGACGTTATGTCGTAGCCGCTTTTTGTTGACGATTGATTGATATAAAGATATTATTTATTCCATAAATAACCGATCGGAGAAGTTATGGCTGAAGACGGGCTGGTTAAGCCGACTAACGCGGAGAAATTGTATAGAAAAATAGCTGAAGGAAACAGGGATGCCTCCAAAGAATGTTCTTTGATTAAATCTATAATGTCAGTTTATTATTTTTTACGGCATAGAGTCGGCATGATTGACAGGGAAATGTCTGTTGAAGAGTTTGAGCTTGGAGAAATAGAGTTGCGGGCTTTCTGCATAGAGCAGAGCAAAAGGTGGCACAATCGCGTTCTTCAATCTATTGGTTTCCTGCGCCCCGCCGCTTTCTACCTGGAGAATGGATTTTTCCATATTCGCGAGGCGCCAATTGACGAGTGGTATAAGAACCACCCGTTTCACGAATCAAATTACATTTTATTTGATTTAGAGGAACACCTGTCTTGGCTGGAGGAGTCCAGAGACCATTATCCGATGTCTATTCCCCCTAACTTGAAAGATTTGTACAAAGCGCTTTCTAAAAAGAGGTTCAGAAAGGAAAAGAATTAAATCAAGCCCCGGCATAACACCGGGGCTTTTCATTATCGGAAAGCAAATTTTTCCTGGATGCTTTTAAGGAAATAGTGTTTTTCTATTTCTACGAACCTGGTTTGATACTTTGATTCGCGCATAACTATTTTATCTCCCTTCTGAAGCGGCAGTAATTCGGAGCTGTCGGCCGAGAGAATTACGTCTGCTTTTTTGCCGGTTTCCGTTATGATGAAGCGATCGTACTTTCGGAAATCTTCCACGGTGATGGTGATTTTATGTTTTCTTTTTATGACGATGCTGGGAGTTGGGATATTATGATCCAATAGTTCGGTAATAATGAAGCAGCGGATGTTCGGCATCACAATCGGTCCGTGGGCGGAGAGATTATAGGCGGTGGACCCGCTGGCAGTGGCCACCATTACTCCGCTGCCGTGTATGTACTGGAGAGGATGGTCTTCAATTTCCACTTTCAGCTTAACCATTCCGAATAAGTTCTGAATAGTGATTTCATTGAGAGCGTGTAGTTTGCCAATTGTCTTGTCATTTCTGACTAAGTCAGCGGAAATCATCATTCTGGGGTCGGCTTTATACTTGCCTTTAAACAGGAGCTCCAGCGCTTTTACGAAATTTTCTTCTTTTCTGACCGAAGCGATGAAGCCGATGCGCCCAAGGTTAAATCCCATAATTAAAGGATTCCATTTGCGGTATTTTGGGGCGGCCTCCAGAATTGTTCCGTCGCCTCCGAGGACCAGAATAACATCCGGCGCTTCTCTTTTGCTCTTTGGCAAGCTGGTTTTTTGAGATACCTTTACTGACGGATGATTAGCTTTAATCCAAGAAGTTAATTTTTTGCTGATTATTCTTGATCTAGAGACTTCCGGCCTGGAGAAAATAAGAACCTTTTGGATTTTTTGTTTTCTTGGCATATAGTGTTGATTTTACATTAAGGTTGTGGTAAAATCAAGGCATGGTTAAATTTGAATCTCCCAAGGTTACTGTTGATGTTGTAGTTTTTACAATATATAACAATAAGCTGCATACGCTTCTTATACAGAGGAAGGGCCCTCCATTTAAAGACAGGTGGGCCTTGCCAGGGGGCTTTTTAGAGAAAAATGAGAAGCTGGTTGCGGCGGCCGGCAGGGAATTATTTGAAGAAGCCGGAGTGGGCCATCTTTATCTTGAGCAGTTGTATACTTTCGGAGATCCGGGGCGGGATCCGCGAGGCAGGGTTATTACCGTGGTTTATTTCGCCTTGGTCCCGGCGCCCGTGGAAATTTCCGCCGGCAGCGACGCTAAATCGGCTAAGTGGTGGCAGGTTGGGAAATTGCCCAACTTGGCTTTTGACCACAAGAAAATCCTTGGTTATGCCCTTGCCAGGTTGCGGGCAAAATTGGAATACACCAATGTCGCCTGGGCGCTTTTGCCGGAAAAATTTACTCTTACCGACCTTCAGCAAGTTTATGAGGCGGTTTGGGGCAAGAAAGTTGACAAGCGGAATTTTAGAAAAAAAGTTCTTTCGCTGGGCCTATTGAAGCCGCTGAAAGAGAAGCGTACCGGCTTGCACCAGCGCCCGGCCCGGCTTTACTCCTTTAAATCAAAGAAAAAAATTGAACTAAGGAGGTTTTTCTAAAGCTAAAGAAGGAGGTGAGCCCTTGACAGGTAGAGAGGTGTTTGCTATAGTGTAAGTAATACACTAATGATTATGAATAAGCTCAAAGTATCAATAATTCAATACGCGCCCAATTATGCCGACGTTGATGCTAACCTCAAAAGGCATATTGAGATAATTAGAGAACGTGCCGATGAGGCGGATTTGGTCGTGTTCCCGGAATTATCTTTGACCGGTTATTTTCTGCGCGACCTCACTCATCGCATGATGCTGTCCAGCGGGGAGTTGGTCAAAAAAATTAACGACGGCCTAAAAAAGAAAAAGCTTCCTGATGTAATTCTGGGGTTTGTGGAGGAGGGAGAGAGCCATAACCCTTATAACAGTCTTATTTATCTGGAGCATGCCGCCAAAGGTTATAAGGTGAAATACATTCATCGAAAATGCTTTCTGCCTACTTACGGAATGTTTGAGGACGCCCGCTTTTTCGCGCCTGGAAGAAATCTCGGGGTTTTTGAAACCCGGTTTGGTAAAATCGGCATGCTGCTTTGCGAGGACGCCTGGCACCCGATGAGTTTTTACGTCGAGGCCTTGAAGGGAGCGGAGATTATCGTGGTCTGCAGCGCTTCTCCCGCGCGAGGAGTCGGAGGATTGAAGCCGCACAATCTTGAACATTGGGACAAATTAAATTCTCTGGCGGCAGCTACCTGGGCGACTTATATCGTTTACGCATCCAGAACAGGCGTGGAAGATAGTGTTGTCTTTTCCGGCGGGTCGGGAATTTTTAATCCGGCCGGCGATAAAGTTGCTAAACTTCAGGAGGTTGCTGTTCCTAAAGAAAAATACGAGGCGTTGAACTATGAGATAAAGAAAAGCGAAATCCGCCGGGCTAGGGAAACTACGCCGCTTCTCCGCGACGAAAATCTGGCCCTTTTCTCTGAAGAGATAAATCATTTAAAACTTAACTACTATGGAAAAAATAAATGAAACCAGAAAATTAATAGGAGAAGGCCTTAGGGTTAATTCACATACGGTAGAAAAAATTGCGGTTGAGTTTATCAAGGCCAATGTGCTGGATATTGGATTTTCCAAAGTAGTTTTGGGATTATCCGGCGGATTAGACTCTTCTTTGGTGGCTTATTTTGCTTGTAAAGCTTTGGGCCCCGAAAATGTCCACGCGGTTTTGCTGCCTTACAAATTATCGGCCAAGGCGAGCAAAAGCGACGCGGAAAAAGTAGTGGAAGCCCTGAAAATACCAAAGAGCAATGTGTCGCTAGTTTCTATCACTCCCCAAATTGATGCTTGGCTGAAAAAGAACCCAGTAAGCTTGAAGGCTCCAGAAGGGCGGCTAAGGTTTGGAAATAAGCTGGCGCGAGAAAGGATGGCCGTTTTATATGATAAATCCGCCGATCTGCGGGCTCTGGTAATCGGCACCTCCAATATGTCAGAGCTTCTAGTCGGTTATGGGACAATCTTCGGCGATATGGCTTACGCGCTCAACCCGGTCGGCAATCTTTATAAGACCCAAGAAAGGCAGTTGGTCTCGGAAATCCCTGGCTTGGAATTCCTGGCTAAAAAGACCCCTACGGCCGATCTTCTGCCTGGGCAAACCGACGAAACTGATTTGGGTATGACTTACAGGGAGTTGGATGAGATATTGTTTGGGATGATAGACATGCGGTTCAGCCGCGATGATCTTTTAGAGGCCGGCTATAGCGCGAAGAAAATAGATTATGTTATCCGCAAAGTGGTTGCTAATCACTTTAAAAGGGCTCAGGCCCCTATAGCGAAGATGAATCGGCGCACTGTCCCTGTGGACTTTCTGTATCTTAGGATAGCGCCGAAAATATAATTTATTAAAAGCATCTCATGGATAAATATCAGCGGCTCCTTTTGGGTTTGGCGATTGGCGATGCTTTCGGCGCCGGCTACGAAAATTTTGATCGAAAAACCGTAAAAGAAAAATTTGATTTCACTAAATATGATAAGCACCCTAAAACCGGATGGAACCATATTGCCGGACAATATACCGACGACACCCAGATGTCTATCGCTATTGCCGAACTTTTGATTTTGGGAAAAGTAATTTCTGAAGAGTCGCTAGCTGATTATTTTGTGGAAGCGTATAAAAGGGATGCTAGGGCCGGGTATTCAAAGCGCATCCAAGAGGCTCTTGAAGCGTCCGCTGGCGGTGGGGATTTTTTAAGAAATGTTAATGCTGAATCTAACGGCAACGGCGCTGCCATGCGCGCCACGCCTCTGGGGGCGCTGGAGAGCATTGAGGAAGTGATTAATGCCGCGCTGATCAACGCGAAAGTAACGCATGACACTGATAACGGACGGATGTCTTCCGCATGCATGGCGGCGGCCTCTCATTATCTTTTGAATAATCTTGGGCCTGAAGAGAAAATTTTCAATTTCTGCATTGATTATTGCGGGAGAATATATCCGAAAGCGGCGGATTACTTAATAGGTGTTTCTGAAATGAGGCATCTGAACCCGATAATATTATTTGGCGAGGAAAGTAAAGATTTCGGAGTCCCGATGGACGGCGTTAAAACCGTAGGCGCTGTCTTGTATTTACTTTCCAATGCCGCCAACGCCAAAGAAATTTTAGAAAGCGCGGTTTTGCTCGGCGGCGATGTGGACAGCGTTGCCGCGCTGGCGACTGGTCTGAAAGCGATAAATCACGGGCTGGATTCTTTGCCGGACTTTTTATTTTCCGAATTAGAAAACGGCCCTTACGGCCGGGATTACATTTTAGGCCTTGGCGCCCGCTTTGCCGGTGACTTGGGATCTAATGTTTAAATTAAAAAATCCCCAACGCGTTGGGGATAGGAGACTAAAATCTTGGTCTCTTAATAATAGACTCTGTTGTAATCGTCCAAAACCAGTTTGCCGTCGGATCCTTGCTTGGGATCGCCGCGGTAGGTGGTTACGGAGCAGTTTTTAGGTTTGTCGTGGTTATCAACGTGAATGAATTGCTTTGGCGTCCAGCGCTCTAACAAACTTCGAATACTCAAGATGGTCAGGTGATGCGTTACCACCAGCACGGACGCTCCGGAAAATTCTCTGGTGATGGTCTGCAGCCATTGGCGGATGCGGGATTGTACATCTACGATGCTCTCGCCTTGCGGGTATCGGTAGTAGAATTCTCCCTGCAGACGGTGCAGAAGAGCTTGTTCCGGATGAAGGACGTTCAGCATCCTCCAATCATTATAGATCTCCAGCAGGCCGATATTCCTTTCCCGCAGCCGCTCATCCGGCACTCTTTTAATTGATTTCAGTTTCGGCCATCCCTTTACCAGGCCATCCAAAGTCTGCCCGGTGCGCAGATAAGAGGAAACGAAGACGACGTCTGGAAGCTCAATGGCTTTGGAAAGTCCTCGACCGGTTTTGAATGCCTGCCGGTGGCCTAACGGCGTCAGGGGAGTTTCCGGGTCGCTTGTTTTCAGGGCGTATTTTTCTATGATCTCCTTCGCCAACTCTCTAGCTTCATCGGAAAAATTGCATCCGTTTTGCTCTCCTTCTCGGTATAGCGCCTTAAACCTTTGGTATTTTGGATCTTTGTCGCGAGTCGGTTTCATAAGATTGTACGCGGATTCGCCGTGCCGGATCAGTCTGATTCTAGTCGGCCACTTCATCTTCAGCCTCCTTATGAGTTTTTCAACGTTCAGCATTAGTATATTACAACAAATTATTAAAAAATGCAACCGCTTGACTCTGCGAGTTTATCTGCTATAGTGTAGTTGGTACACTTTTGACAAAGAGGCAAGGATGCAGGTTGTATACGCGAGAGAGGAGTTTCCGACCAGCTGGACCAAGTCCATTTTTCTAGCCGGTCCGACACCGAGGTCGTCGAAGGTTAAATCCTGGCGGCCGGAGGCTCTCCGGATTCTGGAAGAATCCGGCTATGACGGAGTCGTGTTTGTTCCCGAGGATCGCGCCGGACAGGATTATCAATCCTTTGATTACGGCGATCAGGTGGCTTGGGAACATCAGGGCCTGCAGATGGCTGATTGCGCGCTTTTCTGGGTTCCTCGCGATTTGAAAACGCTGCCCGGGTTTACAACTAACGTGGAATTCGGCTGGCTGTGCGAGTCGGGGAAAGTTGTTCTAGGTTATCCTGCTAGCGCCGCGAAGATGGAATACTTTAACTCAATGAGTAAAAAGTTTTTCATTCCGAATAGCAATACTTTGGAGGAGACGGTTGTTAAAGCTCTGGATTTTATTGGAGCAGGAGCGCTGCGAACCGGCGGCGAATGCCAGGTACCTATTCATATTTGGAGGACCAAATCTTTCCAAGATTGGCATAAGGCCCAGAAGGCGGCCGGCAACCGACTGGATGGCGCCAGGTTGGAGTGGAATTTCAGGGTCGGCGCCCGCAAAGACAGGGTTTACTGCTGGGCCCTTCACGTAAACGTCTATGTAGCTAAAGAGAATCGCCACAAAAGCAACGAGGTGGTGATTTCCAGGCCGAACATAGCTTCCGTCCTTCTTTACAAACGCGAGTCGGATATTCTGGATTCTAAGATCGTCCTAGTTAGAGAATTTAGGTCTCCGGCTTCCACTTCGGATGGTTTTGTCTGGGAGCTTCCCGGCGGCTCTTCCTTTGATCCGCAAAAGATTCCTTACGTAGTGGCTCATCAGGAGGTTTTTGAAGAAACCGGCCTGCAGGTTGAGCCAGGAAGAATGAAGCCTCATTTTTCCAGGCAATTGGCCGGAACTTTTTCCGCGCATAAGGCATATCTATTTTCAGTAGAGCTTACCGATCAAGAACTAGGCAATCTTTATAAAGAATCCGGAATTCCGCACGGCGAGATGAAAAATGAAACGGGAGAAAGGACTTATATAGAGATTAAAACCTTGAAAGAGGTTATGGCGGAAGATTCGGTGGACTGGAGCAATCTCGGAATGATTCTTTCGGTTCTAGAGCGAGGAGGATAATTGAATTTTCCGTCCGCCAGTTAGCGGGCGGATTTTTTGTGAAAATAAAATTTGTTGAAATTTGTTATAATAAAAGTCAACAGGTTGAAAGGTCGAAGATGATTCAATTAATTTATTGATACTACATGAAAGCTCTTCATAAAACAGCATTTACTTTGCTTCTCTTGGGAGGCTTAAACTGGTTATTGGTTGGAGCGGTTCAATGGGATTTAAGCGCCCTAGTCGGGGGACAGGGCAGTTTGGCTGCTCGAGCCTTTTTCGTTTTAGTCGGCCTTGCTGCTGTCTCCGAGCTGGTTACTCACAAAGGGAATTGTAAGTCTTGCTCGGCTTCGGAAAAAGAGGAGTCAGGCGCGCCTATGCCGCCTTCAGCCCCAACATCCGCTTAGGATGATCTAAAAATAGCCATGACATTGCGCCGTGGCTATTTTTATTTTGTCTTAGCGATTACCAAGGCGACAATTTTTTTAGCGCCGATGGATTTTAGTTTTTCAGAGGCTTCATTTATCGTGCTTCCGGAAGTGTAGACATCGTCAACTAAGAGTATGTTTTTCCCGGAAAGCATTTCTGGGTTTGCCGCCAGAAAGGCCTTCTCCAAGTTTTTCTTTCTGTCTTCCCAGTTTTTCAATTTTGCTTGGATTTGAGTTTCTTTTTCACGCGTCAATCCGTCGATGATAGAGACCTGATACCGGTAGGCGATTATTTGCGCCAGATGCTCCGCTTGATTAAAGCCGCGCGACTGCTCCCGATTTTTGTGCAGTGGTATCGGCACAATTATAAATTTCTTGAAATCGAACCCGCCGGCGGAAAGATTGTCCAAGTAGGAATGCAAAACCTTTTTTAAAGGATCTAGAAGGCGAGTCCAGCGCTCATATTTATAATGATGGATTAAGTTCACGATCGGGCCGGAGTAGTCGGTGGCGGCGCCCAGTAAATAACCGCTGTTTTTATGGCAGATCTTCTTATTTTCCGGAAGGCGGGCCCGGCAGACAGAGCAGAATAACGAGGTGTGAACGATGATTTTGGATTGGCAGGAACGGCAGATGGAGGAATCTCTTTCCTGACTCCCAAGATAATTCTGGCAGCTCAGGCAAAGGGGCGGGAAAAGTATTTCGGCCATCGCGTTTTTAAGATTACGGAGCAGTTCCATGTCTGGTATAATAAACTAAGTAAGGACGAATTCAAGTTTTTAGAAATGGCTTTCAATTTTGCTAACAGATTTTTGCCCTCCAGATCTTTTTTAGGAGTTGATATCGGAACGACCTCTATCAAGATTATTGAATTGAAAAAATCCGGCGGCGGGGCGGAAGTGGCAAACTATGCTTTCCTGGAAAGTTATGGTTATTTAGAACGCCCAAATAATGCCATCCAGACCAGCTCTCTTAAAATTTTAGAGCGGCAGACGATAGAGCTTCTGAAGATCGCGCTTAAGAAGAGCGATCCTAAGTCTCGCGACGCGGTAGCTTCCATCCCGGCTTTCGCGGCATTCGTCACTCTTCTCGATTTGCCCAAAATGCCCGATGAGGAAATGCTGAAAGCCATGAAATTTCAGGCGAAACAGTATATTCCGCTTCCTATTTCGGAAGTCACGATAGATTGGGTAAGGGCGGGAGAGCGGAGAGATGAGAAGGGAAATGTAACCCAGCAGATTCTTCTTATTTCCGTTCCCAACGAATATATACAAAAATACAAGAACATTTTTCAGGGCGCGGGCCTGAATCTTACAGCTTTAGAGATTGAGGGCCTTAGTATTGCCAGGGCTTTAACTAGGGATATTGAGGAGCCGCTTTTAATTATTGATATTGGAGCCAGGTCTACGGCTTTTTCCGTAGCAAAAAAGGGAGGCTTAAAGATTGCCGGACAAATAGACTTCGCTGGAAGCTCTTTTACTCAAACCATTTCATCGGGGCTTAATATTCCGCTTGCCAAGGCGGAGGATCTTAAAAAACAAAGAGGCCTGAAGGGGGTGGGCGGAGAATATGAGTTATCCACTTTAATGCTGCCTATTCTGGATGTTATAATAAAGGAGGCGAGGCGAGTGAAGGAAGGTTATGAAAGTAAATACGGCGAACCCTTAAAACAAGTTATTCTCGCCGGAGGGGGGGCAAATTTGTTGGGTATATCCGACTATATTCAAGGCGAAATGGGATTACCTACCAAAAAAGCAAATCCATTCTCTCGGGTCAAGTATGGCGCTAAGTTGGATCCGCTCGCGAACGATCTCGGTCCGGAATTCGCGGTAGCGATCGGCCTGGGATTGAGAAGATTTAAATAAGCATTTTAATATTTGTTTTATAAAAGAATATTTTATGGCGCAAGAATATAATCAGAATCCTTTAGAGCAATTTGAGCCGGAAAAGATACCTGTCGGCTGGCCCTGGCGCCTTCTTTCTATTGTATCCGCCATATTCTTATTCGCGGTTTTGGTTTACGCGGGCTTGGCTTTCGGCTACGGCCCATATCTTGCCTCGCAGTTAAGGGAAGTAGAAAACGAGATTGACCAACTGGCCGCCAGCGTGCCCAGGGAGGATCAGGAGCAATTCGTAAAATTTTATTCGCAGTTGGTGAATTTAGAGGGTCTCTTAAACGATCACGCGCTTGTTTCCAATCTTTTTCCGCTGCTTGAGCAGACAACTCATCAGCAGGTTTATTACACTAACGCCAGCTTGGGAGTTTCCGGGAGCGAGCTAGAGCTGACTGGGTTTGCCGGGGATCTTACGGCTTTATCCGAGCAGCTGGAAATTTTCGACCAATCTGAAGAGGTGAATCGTTATAGCTTAAGCAGGTCGGAAACAAGCGGAGACCTTGTTGAATTCAGGGTAGTTCTGAATTTGCGCGCTGACCTATTAAAATAATTTAAGTCAATATTTATCAATGCAACCATCAGCCAAAAGAGCGCTTAGCATACTTCTTTCAGCGGCTTTGTTGATAACCTCTTTGGTTATTTACGCGACTCTAATTAGTCCGGAATATGAGAGGGTTAATCAGTTGCGTGGAGAATTGGAGTCCAAAACTCTTTTCCTGGAAGAAGAGCGTACGGCAATTACGCAAGTGCAAAACTTGATCGCGCAGTACCAGAGCGTTTCCCGGTTGGGGGAGTCTTTGTCCCTTGCTCTGCCGAACGAGGAATCCGTTTCTTCAGTTATTGCTCAGATAAATGCTATGGCCGGCTCCAGCGGTGTTCTAGTGCAGTCGGTAGGCATAAATAATCTTCCTATCAAGCCGCCAGTTTCCAGATTATCTTCGGCTCGCGGCCTGGGTACTTTGAGGCTACAACTGGATTTGGCTGGAAGCTATTCTGGAATCAAGAGGTTTTTGCAGCTGCTGGAAACAAATATCAGGATCATGGATGTTCGATCTCTGACTATCGGCTTGGCCGGCCGGCCGGATCAGGACATATATCTCTACACCTTAACAGTCGATACTTATTATCAACCCCAATAATTTATGGCAATAGTTCTAGGCGGAGAAGAAAGGCAAATAAATTGGAAAATATTGGCAGGGATCCTGGCGGCCCTGATTGTTATCGGCGGGGGCATCTACTTTTTGTTTTTTGCCCCGACTCCGGTCATAGAGGTTATAGCTCCTCCGGCTGTGCGCTCTACTTCGGAGCTCTCCGGCATTCGCTTCGATCCTGCGGGGGTAGTTAACAGCGATTCATTCAAGTCGCTGCGCCGTTACATAGACAGGCCATCGGTCGGAGAAGCGGGGAGGGCGAATCCATTTATTAGTTTTTAGGTTGTGGACGATAAAAAACTTTTAGAAAATTTGGTTGCTGCCGGCCTGTTGGCGCAGGACGCGGCTAATAAAATACAGGGAGAAGCTGCGGCTATTGGAAGAACTGCCGAACAGCTTATTTATGATCGCAATTTGATAGATGAAGAGGAGGTGGCAAAAGTAAAAAGCAAGATTTTAAGTATTCCTTTTCGGAAAATTAATTTAGATACCATAACTAAGGAATTGCTTTCCAGCATCAGCGAGGAAGTCGCCCGAACTTATAAAGTTGTGCCGCTGTCCAAAACCAAGGATATGCTAGTGGTCGGGATGCTGGAACCGACCAATGCCCAAGCCCAAGAAGCTTTGCGTTTCGTGGCTAAGCAGCAAAAGATTAACCTCGGAGTTTATCTTATTACTCCGGGAGATTTTGACTTGGTGATGCGGAAGTATTCTCCCTATAAAGATGAAGTGGAGGAGGCTCTGCAGTCGCTGAATCTGAAGTCTTCAAAGTTTACCGCGGCCGGCGGGAAGATTGTCGGAATAGAAGAAGGAGCAAAGACAGCCGAGGAGGCTCCGGTTATCAAGCTTGTAGCCTCTACTTTGAAAGAGGCGATTAACGTGGGAGCTTCAGACATACACCTTGAGCCGCAGCGCTCCAGCTTCCGGGTTCGGTTCCGAGTTAACGGCGATCTTATAGAGGTCAGCAAGATGCCGCCGGAAATTCATCAGCCATTTATTTCAAGAATTAAAGTTCTGGCCAGCTTGAAATTGGATGAGACTAGGGTGCCGCAGGACGGCCGATTTCGCTCCATTATTTTCGGAAGAGATATTGATTTTCGTGTTGCGACCTTCCCGACGCCCAATGGGGAAAAGGTGGCTCTCCGAATTCTTGACCCGACTGTCGGCCTGAAGGATTTAGAGGGGCTGGGGCTGATTGGCAGGAACGCGGAAATAGTCAGAGAGGCGATTGATAAGCCGTACGGCTTAATTCTAGTTACTGGTCCGACCGGTTCCGGAAAGAGCACCACGCTTTACGCTATTTTCCAGATTTTAAATACTCCGGATGTGAATATAGTCAGCTTGGAGGATCCGGTTGAATATTACCTTGAAGGCGTCAACCAATCGCAAGTGAAGCCGGAGATCGGCTATACTTTTGCTTCCGGATTGAGGCAGATTTTGAGGCAAGACCCGGATGTTATTATGGTGGGAGAGGTGCGGGATAAAGAAACCGCCCAACTTACCATTAATGCCGCCCTTACCGGGCATATTGTGCTTTCTACTCTCCACACTAATAACGCGCTTGGAGTCATCCCTCGCTTGATTGATATGCAAGTTGACAGCTTTCTGCTCCCGTCTTCTTTAAATTTGATGATGGCTCAGCGGTTGTTGGGCCGGCTTTGCCAGAATTGCAAGAAAGCCGAAGTCCCGTCCGGAAAGTTGGGGGAAATTCTTAACAGGGAATTGGAAAAGATGCCGGCGGAAACCAGAAAAAAAATAAAAGATGTCAAAATTTACAGAGCGGCCGGCTGCAAAGAATGCAATGAGAAAGGCACTGTCGGCAGGGTTGCGATTTTTGAGGCCTTAATCATGACCCCTCAATTGCAGGAGGTAATAAATTCCGGATTCAGCGAAGCTAAGCTTTTGGAAGAGGCGCGAAGGCAGGGTATGATAGCAATGCGGCAAGATGGCATTCTGAAGGCCTTGGATGGCTTGGTGAGCCTGGAAGAGGTTTTAAGAGAAACGGAGGAGCTATAACTTTTAGTATCTCCCGCTAAAGAATATAATAAATGTATGCCTACTAATAACAAATACAAACAATTACTGGAATCGTATTTATCAACGGCGGTAAAGCAAAACGCTTCTGATCTCCATTTATCGGTTGGCCGAAAGCCCACTCTAAGATTAGATGGGGTTTTGGCGCCGCTACAGCAGGAGGAAGTTTTAACTTCCGAATCAGCGGAAGGATTAGTGAGCGCCTTGCTGACTCCTGAACAAAAAGAAAAATTATTGCAGGAAAAGCAGATTGACCTTGCGTACTCCTATGAAGATAAGGCAAGGTTCCGAGTCAACGTATTTTTTCAGCGTGGAGATATGGCAGCCGCTCTTCGCCTCATCCCAGGCAAAGTGCAGTCTCTTGAAGAGTTGGGTTTGCCGCCGATTATTCAAAATTTTTCCCGTCTCTCTCAAGGTTTTGTTTTGGTGGTGGGTCCTGCCGGCCATGGAAAATCAACAACGGTGGCGGCTATTCTAGATCAAATTAATCATCAGCGAACTGATCACATTATTACCATTGAGGATCCGATTGAATATCTATTCACACAAGATCGCTGCATAGTATCTCAAAGAGAGGTTGGGGCAGATGCTTTGAGTTTTCATGACGGCCTGCGCACTCTGCTTAGGCAGGATCCGGACGTGGTCATGATCGGAGAAATGCGCGATCAAGGTTCAATTTCCACCGCTATGACTGCCGCTGAAACCGGGCACTTGGTTTTTTCCACTCTCCACACCAATTCCGCCGCGCAAACTATTGATAGAATAATAGACAGCTTTCCGCCAGAACAGCAGTCCCAAATTATTACCCAGCTTTCTTCCACTTTGGTCGGGATAATTTCAGAGCGGCTGGTTCCGAGAATCGACGGCGGCCGCATCCCGGCGGTAGAGGTTATG
Organism: Candidatus Paceibacter sp.; assembly: GCA_020724845.1. Classification (GTDB taxonomy): domain Bacteria; phylum Patescibacteriota; class Minisyncoccia; order UBA6257; family 02-FULL-45-10c; genus DYGE01. The sequence goes on along the minus strand of DYGE01000005.1, from coordinate 65,337 downwards.
CTTGTGAATCCGGCCATCAGAAACCTGATTCGCGAGAGGAAAACTCATCAAATAGACTTAGTCATTGAAACCAGCGTTAAAGACGGGATGATTTCTCTTAATCGCTCGCTGGCTAAACTGGTTCTCAACAGGGAAATTTCTTTGGAAAGCGCCGAGCTTTATTCTTTGAACCCGGCGGAATTGCGGGTTCTGCTGGAAAGCGGGCAGATTAAATAAAAGAAAGGATGAAATTTCGTTATAATGCCAGAACTAAACAAGGGGAGCTTCAGACTGGTTTTGTGGAGGCGGCTAACCGAGAAGCGGCCATTAATGTTTTAACCGGCCACGATCTGGTTCTGCTCAGCCTAGTTTCCGCCGAAGCTCTCCCTTGGTATAAGCGGTTGGTTAATATCTTTGAGCGAGTGAAGTCGGCGGACGTGATGGTGTTCACTAGGCAATTCGCCACTTTTTTGGAAGCCAAAATTTCTTTAGGCGATGCCCTGCGCAATCTTTACAAGCAAACTAAAAATCCGATTCTGAAGGAAATTATTTCGGAAGTTTCTTCGGATATAGACGCCGGCCTGTCGCTTTCTCAAGCGTTGAAAAAACATCCGGGAGCCTTCTCTGAATTTTATGTGAGCATGGTTAGCTCCGCGGAGATAACCGGGCGTTTGGAAGAAGTTATCGGCTTTTTAGCTGAATATTTGGAAAAGGAGGCGGGTTTAGTGTCGCGTATAAGGAATGCCTTAATCTATCCGATAATTGTCATCATTCTTTTTGGCGTGGTTGGCGGAGTGTTAATTGGCTTTGTTTTCCCGCAGCTGGCTCCGGTTTTTCAGGAATCCGGAGTGGAGCTTCCTTTGATAACCAGAATTTTGCTTGGAAGCGGGGATTTTCTTACTAACTGGTGGCTGGCAATAGCGATAACCTTGGGAGTGATCGTATTTGTCATCTACGATTATTTGAGAACGGAAGAGGGGAAAATCATACTGGATGAAGTGCGGCTGCGAGTGCCTATTCTTGGGAATCTTTACAAAAAATTGTATGTAGCGCGCTTCGCGGAATCTGTGGCCGTGCTGATTCGGGGCGGTTTGCCGGTGGCGCAAGCTATAGAAATTTCCGGACGCACTATTGGGAGTCCTATTTACAGCGATATTCTGCATAAGATTGCCGAATCGGTAAGGGGCGGCGAATTAATGTCTCAAGCGCTTCAGGAGCACGATGAGTTTTTCCCTCCGTTGGTGAGCCAAATGGTGTCGGTAGGAGAATCTACCGGCAAGCTGGAAGCTCTCCTGTCCAGAGTCTCTTCGTTTTACTCCAGAGAAGTTGATGATTTAATCGGACGGCTAGTTGAGCTGATCCAGCCCGCCTTAATGGTATTCATCGGTATAGCAGTTGGAGTTCTTTTCGTTGCCATTTTGCTGCCGATATTCAACTTGACCCGGGCATTCTAACTATTCCGCTATATGAATATGTTATACTTAAAAAAAGTCGAAAAAATTAATTAATCAATTAATTAATCAATGACAGCATCTAAAAAGGGCTTTACTTTGATTGAAATTTTGGTGGTTATTTCCATCGTCGGCTTACTGTCCTCTGTCTTCTTGGTTGGTTTGGCTGGTTTTCGCTCCCGAGGCAGGGACGCGCGAAGGTTGGCTGACATCAAGAGTGTTCAGCAGGGCGTGGAGATTTATTATACACGTTGCGGACGATACCCGGGTGCCGCGGACTGCGATGCCGGCACTGCCGGAGCAAAGACTTGGTCAGCGCTATCAACTGCGCTTACCGGCACTAGCGGATTGGGAATTACCAAGGTTCCAACTGATCCATTGGGAACCAATGATTATCGCTACGGAGTGTCTGGTGATGGCCAGAGCTATATTATCGGCGCCGTCTTGGAAAACGTAGGCGACCGTTCTCTAGATGATGACGTGGATGGTACTGTATTCGGTATTGATTGCAGTGATACCCCGAATCCGGTTTATTGCGTACAATTCTAAGCCGTCAGCAGCGCTTCTTATAGAAGTACAAACGCCGCGAACTTTCGTGGCGTTTGCGTTTTATAATTGATATTATAGTGGTATTGGCTATGACCTACTTTTTTCTTTTTCTTTTCGGTCTTATAGTTGGGAGTTTCCTCAATGTTGTTTCCCTTCGCTATGACCCAGAAAAGAACGTTTTTGATTTTAGAAATTTGCTCGGCAGATCGCATTGCCCGTCTTGCGGCGCCACTTTAAGCTGGTTTGAGTTGGTGCCGGTTTTGAGTTTTTTGATTCAGCGCGGAAAATGCATGACCTGCGGTAAGAAAATTTCCTGGCAGTATCCGTTGGTGGAGCTGGCGAGCGGTTTTGTATTTTTACTCCCATTATATTTTTCTAACTATACCCTCTACCCTCTACCCCAGACCCTTATAGAAAGTGCCGTCTGGATTGCCGTTTTTTTGACCTTTATTCTAATCGGGACGATTGATTATCGCTTGTACCTGATCCCGGACGAATTGAATATTAGCTTGGCCCTTCTTGGTTTTTTTAGGATTGCGTCAACCACTTTTTACGCGCAATTCGGGGAATTCCAAGGATCTTTCATAGGAAGTTACGCGGCACTGTTTGGTTTGCGCGAAAGCGTGATTCTGAATCATCTATTCGGCGCCTTAATCGGCGCGTCGATCGTCGGTTTGATAATTCTTATTACTAAAGGAAGGGGAATGGGCATGGGTGACTTGAAATTAATGGCGGCGCTTGGGGTTTTATTCGGCTGGCCGGATACCTTATTCCTTTTCATATTTGGAACTTTTATAGGCGCGATTGTGAGTTTGGCGCTGATTCTCTTCCAAAAAAAGAATATGAAGAGCCAAGTGCCGTTCGGGCCATTTCTAATAGCTGGGACGCTAACGCTCTTTTTCTTCGGTGAAAATCTGCTTCGCGCCTATTTTAGCTTCTTCAATTTGTATTAGGTCTGCAATATACGCGAGCTGATAGTAGTCTGCAAGTTTATCAGCAGGTCCGCGAAAGAAATACTGGGAGATCCGGCGCCAAGCACGATAGTTATTTTCGGATTTTGGCCGTCCGCGGTTTCCTGGCCGCTAAGGTAGAATTTCAATCTTTGGATATTGACGTTATCGGCTGTTACCGGAATAGCTTGGCCGCCATCCACGCTGCGCATGATAGATTGAATGACATTGGAGCCGATAGTCCGTTCGGCAAGACTGTATTTTACTTGCTGTCCTCTGGCATTGGTAAAGACTATGTCATTATATATGTCTCCGTTATCCAACTCGCAGACGGCGTTCGGGTCTACGCAGAAATCTTGTCCGGTTCTTATCTCTCTTGCTATCTGCTCGATGGTCAGGCTGGCATTGCTGTTGGCGGCGATGAAAGCCGTGATTTGCTGCTGGGTGCGCAGGGATTTTATAAAAGTTCCGGTGACTATGGAAAGTACGATGGCAAATAGCCCAAAGGCGACGATTAGCTCCACGACAGTGAAACCTTTTTCAGCGCTCAGCTCGCTTCGCAAATTTGATATATTAAAAATATTTTTCATAATCCTATTTCAATTCTAAACGCTAGACGTTTTATAGTTCCGGTCTCCAATTATAGAAATGATCTTCCAGATTGATATCAAAGACTGCCTGGCCTCTGGTGGTCCAAACTATTATCGCGTTAACCTGTATTTCGTTCCCGCCGAGGAGATTTCTTACGCAGACACCCCGCTTATACCTAGTTTGCTCTGAAAAGCCGTATCCATAGATTCCGGTTATTGGGTCAAAGTCCAGGTAGTCGGTATTTTCATCTTGTAATATGAAGGCGGAATTGCAGTCCGCAACCGGATCCGCGCCTAGTATTTTTCTGCTTAGCCCCGCGTCATTATACATAACTTCATATATCCCGTCAGAAATGCCGTTATTCCAAGGAAGCCCTTGGATGATATTGTTGTCAATCATATTTTTTATCACTTCCACTCCTTCCATGGCCAGGTTGGCGGCGACATACTGGTCTCCGGTCTGGCGGTTTAAGCTTAGGGATCGGTTCATTAAACCGAAAATACCCAATAACCCGACGGTTGCTATGGTAATGGCAACTATTGCTTCAACTAAGACTTGCCCTTTGTTATCCATATTATTGCGCGGTCACTTGGCCGAAACTGTTTATTTTTATTAATTTCGAAACGCCGTCAGCGGTTCCTATTTCTATGGCAACGTCGGTGGCCGGGGACGGATCTGGGATAATAACGACTTCCGGCTGCGGCGGTATGAAAACGATATCGGTCAGGTTAAAAGGTTCTATAAAGCTGATTTCGCCGCTTAATATCTCAACGGCAGGAGGATCAAGATCTTCCGCGTTTGGCGGAGGCGTTGCTTCATATTGATTATCCGCGGTTGCACAATCGTCAGTTGTTCCGCTAGCGTCCAGATCGCGGAAAATTCTCATTTCTCTAGCATCTTTATTAAAATGAATACCGTAAGCGCAAGGCGCGCCTTCCTTGGTGTAGGTTGTAAGCGCCAAAGATTTAGCGCGCAAGACGGTATTGATTATTTTGGCCTGTTCCTTAAAAAGGGTTATCTGTTTTTGGCTGGTGCGGTTGTAAAAAATAGATACTCCGGTCAAAAGAGCGGTTACGCTGATGACTACTAACACTTCCACAATCGTAAATCCTTTGCTATTCATACATTAATTATAGTATAAGTTGCCTAATTTGTTATAATGAGAGTAATCGCTAACAATGCGAATTTAGCAAAATGATGCGAATAATATTTGCGTTATTAAAATAAATTTGCCATATTCGCGAATACTCTATGGATAAATTTAAATTCTGGAAAAAGTGGTTTTGGGTCGGCGTAGTTGTGAGCGTAATCAGCGGTCCGGCTGTAAACAATCAGAATCCCGGAAATCAATCCGAAAGTCATTACTATCACCAGCATTTCCACCAAAGAAAAACCTTTTTGATTGCGCGTCTTCATCTATACTAATTATAGTATAAGATGGATAATTTGTTATAATATAAATATGGAAAATAAATTTAAATTTTGGCAAAAGTGGTTTTGGGTCGGCATTGTTATCTCAATTTTAAGCGGCCCTGCGGGGATAGTTTACGGCTTGGCGCTGATTGCTGAACCCCAATTCAGGAAAGAAGGCTGGGCGATAACTGTTTTTGCGCTCCTTTGGACTATCCTGGTGCTTTCTTTATTAGTGCAAACTCAATAGTAGTTATTTAACGGGATGAGTAAAAAAATACTGACAATTGAAATTTTAGCCTTGTTGATTCTTGTCGGCATAGGCATTTATTTTTGGTATTTTAGGCAGCAAGTTAAATTAATTCCGCCTAATCCGCCCATAGAAGCTACCGGAGAAGCAGAGAGCGTTCTATTGCCCACAGACCCACTCCCATAAAATTCATATGAAAAATAAGTTTTTGATTTTAATTATATTTTTTATTGCAATAGGCGGGGCGTATGTTGCAAACGCTACTCACTCGCAATGCCATAATTATCCAAGCGATGTATTTCGTCTATGTTTTTATGATTGGAAGGCAGAATTTAATGGATGGCGTGGAGGATCCTTGGATTCTTATTTGACTCAACAGCATAATTTATCTTTGCCATCCGGCCAGGTTGGTTCTCATTTTGTTAATTTTGAAAACACTTTTAATTTGCAAGGAACAATGTTTGCTTCAAGTTATGTGCTTGGAAGAGAGCGTTGCGCTCGCAGCCGCTGGTCTGCTATAGAAGGAAGTATATTGTATACATGTGACAGCGGGGTATATGTAAGATCTGAAATCAGGGGATTAGTTAATCTTAAACCGGGGCAGTATCGGTTCCATCTATTTACTAATGATAGTGTTGAGCTCCAAGTTTGGCCTTATTTCAAGAAGACCGTGGGTACTAACGATGGCAGGTTGGCAAGCTCTAATATTTATACTTTGCCCGGCGGCTATACGCAAATATATGTTGCTCATTATTTCAATACTCCGACATATCCGGATAAGCCATGGCCAGGAGAACAGCCGCGACTGCAGCTGTGGTGGGAAAATTTGAATGAGCCGTTGCAAGTTTCATTGAGCGCGGAACCGTCTTCAAACGGAGCGCCTCTTTTCGGGGTAAATTTAATTGCTGATGCATCGGCTAATCCTGACCTGCCTATGCAGTTTACTTACACTTTTTATTGCCACCGAGAAGACCCTGGGACCAATATAACCACTCCGATAGACGCGCAATTTACCACTGCCGAAGATACAAGAACCGCGCAAAATCTTTGCACCTATGAAAATCCCGGTTTGTATACCGCCAAAGTAATCTTGCAGAGAGGCGAAGAGCCGGCAGCCCAGGCGCAAACATTGATTATGGTCAGCGAATCACTGGAGCCGGTACCGGTAAATGGAACTAATGGCAATGGAACTGGCGGAGGATCCGGGGGAAATGGAACAGCTACCGGAACCCCGAGAGAAGTAAGGCCGTAAAAATACCCTGTAAACAGGGTATTTTTTATGATATTATTTTAGTAATGAGCAAAAAGCTTTTGTTAATATCCGCGACTTTGCTAATCACTATTTTTTTATTGACGGCTTGGCTTTATTGGTTTATCAATCTTCGGCAATCCGATGAGGGGATTCGGCCCGGAAGAATTATCGGTGGAATAATGAATCAAATTATAGAAAGAAGGAAAGAATGTTTTGATACTAATGCCAGTCCGCGATTGATGAATTTGCTGCATAGCCCCGAGGTCATTGATTTGGAAAATGATGAAGAGTATGTGCAATTAAGGGAAAGATGTAATTTATAAGATGAAAAAATTTTATATTTTAATTATTTTTGCGGCGACACTCTTGTTCGGGACTGCCCATGCGCAGGAAGCGAATAGAGTTTTTATTACTAGTACATTTTACGATGGTAATTTAGGTGATTTGTCTGGGGCCGATGCTAAATGTCAATCCCGCGCTGATGTGGCCGAAATAGGAGGTTCGTGGAAGGCGTGGTTAAGTAATTCCAGCTTTTCTGTTAGTGAAAGATTCATAAAACAGAGCATTCCTTATACGTTGTTGGATGGGACTATTATTGCTAATGATTGGCAAGATCTAACCGATGGAACAATTAATTCACCTATTAATATAACTGAATTTGGTAGCCTAATTTCAGGTACACCTTATGGACCTAGAGTTAGAACAAATACCCTTGCAAACGGAGAAAAAAATGCTTTTGCAACCAGCTTCTGTAATAACTGGACTTCAAATAGCTGGTGGGAAAGGGAAAATGTAGGATTTTTCAATACTACTTATCCCAATGCTTGGAGTTATGGTGCTAATTATTATTGCGGAGCTACATTGCCATTGTATTGCTTCGAACAGCCCCCAGTTAAACCAAACGCACCATTAAACTTATCTATTAATAGAACTGACTTACAATTATTTTTAAGCTGGGATATGCCGGATTTTGATGGCGGGTTAGAAATTACCAATTACAAAATTTACAGAAGCGAAGTCTCAGAACAGGAAACATTATTAACGACTGTAGGGGATAATTTAAGCTATACCGACATCAATTTAGACCCAAATAAAAATTATTATTACAAAGTGTCTGCTGTAAATAGTGTTGGTGAAAGCGACCTTAGCAACGAAGTCGCAGCGATAAGCACTGCTAATTCTTTTAGGGTATTTGTTACGAGCACTTCACATAATGGCAATCTTGGCGGTTTAGATGGCGCTGACGCGATATGTCAACAAAGAGCCAATTCCGCTGGAATGAACGGCTTTTTCAGGGCATGGCTTAGCGACGGTTCGATTTCGGCCGCTTCAAGAATTCCAAACTCTGAATCTCAAAAATCTTATAATTTAACAAATGGCTTACTTGTTGCTGAAAATTGGAATGATTTGCTTGATGGTTCGTTAAATTCTCCTATTAATAGGGATGAAATTGGAAATGAAATTTCTAGTGGATTAGCTTTTACTAACACAAACTCAAATGGCAGTATTGCCTCTATCAATTCTCGAGGTCATTGTTCAAATTGGACCTCTAATTCATTTTATTATCATGGATGGCTCAGCTATAAGCCCATTAAAGGAGGTATTAATTTCCAAGACAGTAGGTGGTCGCATTATTCAGACTCTAATGGTTGTGATAACTCAAATCGGCTTTATTGTGTAGAGATAGGATTAGATTCTCCTAAAAACCTTTCTTCTTCGTTCGTGGATGGAGTCGTGGTGTTAAATTGGCAGCCCTCAGGCGCGCCCGTGGCCGATTATAAAATATATAGGGATACTATTACTAGCGGCGAAACTCTTTTAGAGACTATCAGCGGCAGTACGTATAGTTATAGCGATAGCACGATAGCAAGCGGGAACACATACTATTATAAAGTAAGAGGTTCTAATCCCGATGAGGAAAGCGGTTTTAGTAATGAGGTAAAAGTTGCTATTCCATCTGCCCCGACACTTAGCGCTTCTCCTGGAAATGGTCAAGTGATTTTGAATTGGAACTCCGTAGGATCTGAAGTTACGAACTATAAAATTTACAGGAGCGAAGTTTCGGGGCAGGAAACATTATTAACAACTGTAGGAAATACTACGTCCTATGCGGATAATATCGGATCCGCTTATTCCAATAGGAAAAATTTTTACTATAAAATTTCCGCAGTAACCGCAAGCGGGGAAAGTCCTTTGAGTAATGAAGCGAGCGCGATGCCGAATACAGTGCCAGATGTTCCGAGAAATGTAAGCGCGGTGCCGGGACCAAATCAGGGCTAGATTACGGTAACCTGGGAAGCGCCGGCGGATAATGGCGGATTGGCGATTACGAACTATAAGCTTTATCGCAATGGAGAATGGGCTGGAAATCATGGGATTGTGTTTTCATACAATCAGTATTTTTATAGCGATCAATTAAATCCCCCAGGAACTTGGAATTTTAAGATAGTGGCAGAAAATTCTGCGGGAGATAGCGCTTTTAGTGAAGAGGTTGGTGTTGTGCCGCCGCATCTTTCAGGAACTTGGACTGATACTGCTGGGGAAGGTAATTTTGGAGAATCCTGTAATGAATGGTTATCAAGAACTGGTCAATTAGGGAAACGAACGAGGGTCATGGGTAACGGCAATCCATTAGAAGAATCTAAGTGTGCATATGTAGTTAACAATGGTTACATATATAATGGTTATTGGGTAAAGTCCGTATCTTATTACTTGAACAATATTAAAGATGGAAATAAATATCCGGTGAGTAGCGATGTTGGTTATGGTGGAGTAATATATTCTACTCAATCTTTAGTTGGTAACGGTCCATCAATTAATATAGCTAAAACCGGAAACGGTAATGGAACCGTAACCGGTACTGGAATTAACTGCGGTTTAACTTGTCCATCCGCTACAACAAATTATGTTACCGGCGATACTTATACTTTATTTGCCAACCCGGCTCCGGGATCCTGGTTTGGCAATAGTTGGTCGGGCGCATGCACGGGAACCGAACCATGTACGCTGACCATGGACGAATCTAAATCGGTTGAAGCGCATTTTGATCCGGTAACCCTTAATGTTGCGCGCACCGGAATCGGAGATGGTGTAGTAACCGGTCCCGGCATTAATTGCGGACTTGATTGTTTTGAGTCGGAATTGACGGGAACTATTACCTTAACCGCCTCGTCATTTAGCGGGTCGGTTTTTGGCGGTTGGCTCGGGGATTGCAGCGGCTATGGGACTAATCCATCTTGCGATTTGGATATGAGCTCTCCTAAATCTGTCACGGCAGTATTTGATCCGGAAACAGCGGCTTTGCAGGTTACGAAAACTGGAGATGGCACCGGCACGGTAACATCCAATCCCACAGGCATTAATTGCGGATCGGATTGTACAGAAGATTATTCAACCGGGACAATCGTGACTTTAACTGCCAGCCCAAGCGGAGATTCAGAATTCGCCGGATGGACTGGATCTTGCGCGGGAACCAGCCAATGTATCCTGAATATGGATGCTCCGAAAACAGCCACAGCTACTTTCAATAAAAAGAATTTCCAGGCAACTACCACTCCCGGAGGAATTGAAGAAGTGAGGCCGTAAGCGTTTTTTGCTATCATTTATATATATGAGAAGTGGGCAAGTAATGCTTATAACAGTTTTAGCTTTGTCAGGGACTATACTTGGCGCAACAACCATCGCCGGGCTTTTGATGCTTTACCAAATCAGGCAGTCAACCGATATCGTAAATTCCACCAAGGCAATTTATGCGGCTGATTCCGGATTGGAGTGGCGGCTTTATAAATTTTATAGTGATGACCAGATATGCAATGATTGCCCTGACGGTGTTGCTTGCCCCGAGCCTTCTATGCAGAATAATTCTTCATTTCAAACTACCTGCACGCTTGAAGATTTGGGAGGCGGGGCTTCGCGCGTCGTAATCAAATCAACCGGACAATCTCTGCAAAACGCGAGAGCGTTTGAAATCACCCTAGATTAGAAATCCTTAAATTTTTGGATTTAGTCATTGTTTCGGGTTTCGATATTTGAATTTCGAATTTTAAAATCATGGATAAAAAAGAAGCCAAAAAACGAATAGAACAGCTAAAAAAAACGATCAGTCACCATCGTTATCTTTATCACGTTTTGGATAAGCAGGAGATTTCCGAAGAGGCGCTGGATTCTTTGAAAAAAGAGCTTTTTGACCTGGAACAGCAGTTTCCGGATCTGATTACGACGGATTCTCCGACGCAGCGAGTGGCTGGGGAACCGCTGAAGGAATTTGAAAAGGTCAGGCATGAAACCCCAATGCTTTCTTTCAATGACGCATTTTCAAGGGAGGATATGCGAGATTGGCTGGAAAGAGTGGAGAATCACTTGGGCAGAAAAATAAAGCACGGTAAAGATACTTTTTATTGCGAGCTAAAAATTGACGGACTGGCAATTGAGCTTATTTACAAGGATGGAATTTTGGAAACTGGCGCTACCAGGGGAGACGGTAAAGTCGGCGAAGATGTAACAAGCAACCTCAAAACTATAGAGGCAATACCGCTTAAAATTGAAACAGAAAAACAAAAAGACATAAAGACAAAAAAACTAATCGTTCGCGGAGAGGTTTTTTTATCTAAAAAAGAATTTTCGCGAATTAATAAAGAACAAGAGAAGAAAGGCTTGAAGTCTTATGCCAACCCGCGCAATGTAGCCGCCGGCTCAATCAGGCAACTGGATCCCAAAATTACTGCCAGCCGGAATCTGGATTCTTTTGCTTATGATATCGTTACCGATTTGGGCCAAAAGCTCCATAGTGAAGAGCACGAAATGATTAAAGGGTTGGGATTTAAAATCAATCCACACAATCAGCCGGCTGCTGACTTGGATGAGGTTTTTAAATTTCATGAGTATTGGTCCAAACACAGGGATAGGTTGCCTTATGAAATAGATGGCATTGTGGTTATTTTGAACGAAAACGCAGTTTATGAAAGGGCTGGCGTAGTTGGAAAGGCTCCGAGAGCCGCAATAGCGTTCAAATTTTCCGCCAAAGAAGCAACCACCGTGGTAGAAGACATTAAAGTCCAGGTTGGCAGAACTGGCGTTTTGACTCCGGTTGCGGTTTTGAAGCCGGTGCAGGTTGCCGGAGTTACCATAAGCCATGCCACTTTGCATAATGCGGATGAGATAAAAAGATTGGATTTGAGAATTGGGGATACGGTGATTGTCAGCAGGGCCGGCGATGTGATTCCTAAAATAACCAAGGTACTGAAAGATTTGAGGCCAAAAGGAACAGAGGAATTTGAAATGCCCAAAACTTGCCCGATAGACGGCTCTAAAGTAATTCGCGACGGCGTGGCTTATAAATGCAGCAATAAGAATTGCGGAGCCAGGCATCGTGAACAGCTTTATCATTTCGTTTCTCGTTCAGCTTTTAATATTGAAGGATTGGGACCCAAAATCATTGATCGGTTTATGGATGAGGGATTAATTTCCGATGCGGCTGATATTTTCTCTCTTAAGAAGGGAGATATTGAGATACTTGAAAGATTTGGCAAAAAATCTGCTGAAAACATAATCAGCGAAGTTAATTCCAAAAAGGAAATCAATTTGCCAAGATTTTTATACAGCTTGGGCATTTTGCACGTTGGCGAGGAAAATTCGCATATTTTGGCCGAAGTATTGCTGAATAAAAAATCGAAAATTGAATCGCCTAAAGATGTTTTGGACGCTGCGGAGAAATTGGATAAGGAAGAGTTGACTGAAACGGAGGACATTGGCCCCAAAATAGCGGAAAGCATAATTAATTATTTTGAGGATAAAAAGCATAAGAATTTATTAAAGAAACTTGATAAGGCCGGGGTGAAGATTGAAAAGATGGCCAAGAAGGAGCGGGGAAGCAAGCTGAAAGGCCTGACTTTTGTGTTAACCGGCGGACTGGAATCTATGACTCGGGATGAGGCAAAGGAAAAAATCCGCCGGCTTGGCGGAGACGTCAGTAGTTCGGTATCCAAAAACACCTCGTATGTAATAGCGGGAGAGGAGCCGGGATCAAAATTGGATCAAGCTAAAAAATTAGGAGTAAAAATTTTAACTGAAAAAGAATTTTTAAATTTGGTTAAATAATAGCGCGTTAGATTTGTAAATTATTTAATTTTGTGTTAATTTATGGTCAGCAACTCGGCCTGACAACCTTGTAAAGTCAAAAAAGGAGGGTAGCATGAAAAAGGCATTGCTTATTTTCGCGATAACTATTATCCCTTCCCTCGGTCATTCTCTGGATTATTCCAGGGTTGCCGGCCTATTGGTTAAAGATATAGAAGAAAAGATTCATTCCAAGAATCCCAAGCTAACCCCTGATCTTTCCAGGAAGATTCTTCTTCAAATTGATGATTACAGATACGTAAAAGATAACGTTGATATTTTGCGGAGGGGTGGCAGATTGAGTTCTGTGGAATTGGAAATTTCCAATGACCGATGTGAGAGATTGATGAAGCAAATGACGGAGACCACCTGGTTATTGAAGAGAAATAAATTTTCTAAGAAGATATTGAGAGAAGTTGGCAAGGAATTAGGATATCAGATGGGCAGTGCGGATAGTGATTTTAATTTGAGGAGCAGAATGGGCTTATATCAAATTTTGGTTGAAGATCTTCTTTTTGTAGGACTTAACGATCTTGCTTATATGAAAATGGAATTGAGAAAAGAGGAGCAGGCCCATTTGGCTTTCTAAGCCACCAAGATCCCTTCGTGGATCTTTTTTTTTGTTTAAATTAATTTATACTATACGTATGGCGGATATTAATAAAAAAGACTTGGAGCATTTGGCCGAGCTGTCCCGTATAGAGCTTAAGGAGAGCGAAGAGGCTAAGCTCTTAAAAGACTTGGAGGAAATCCTGAATTATTTTAAAGAACTGCAAGAATTGGATACGGAGAATGTTGAGCCAATGACAGGAGGAACCGATAATAAAAATGTCGTAAGAGAAGATATGCCGGGAAAAACCGATGATACCGGAAAAGCCTACCCGGCCAGGGGACCCGGGCAATTTCCGGAAAATAAAGGCGGCTATTTAAAAGTTCCCCCAGTTTTTTGAGTTAAAGGAGCCTCGCTACGGCGGGATGCTCATGTTTGTAGCTAAATTTTCTTCGTTACGCATGAGCTTAAAAATTTAGATAAACATGGCACACTTACACGATCTAACAATCAAAAAATTCCACGAAGGGTTGCTAAAAAAAGATTTTTCGGCGCTTGAAATAACTCAAGCTACATATGACTGGATAGAAAAAAGGGATTCCGAAATTGGCGCTTATTTGAGTTTAAATAAAGATTTTGCAATTAAGCAGGCAGAGGCGGCGGATATCAAAATAGCCAAGAATGAGAAAGTGACTAAATTGACGGGAATACCTATAGCCCTGAAAGACAATATTCTTGTTGAGGGACTGCCGGCCACCGCTGGGTCAAAAATTTTGAAAGATTACACGGCGAGCTATGACTCAACGGTATCCAAAAGATTAAAGGATGCCGGCGCGGTTATTTTGGGCAAAACCAATCTGGATGAGTTTGCAATGGGATCATCCGGAGAAAATTCCGGATTTAAGATTACCAAGAATCCTAAAGACTTGGAGAGAGTTCCGGGCGGATCTTCCAGCGGATCAACTGCGGCAGTGGCGGATCATATGGCGGTCGCGGCTTTGGGGTCCGATACGGGAGGCTCAATCCGCCAGCCGGCAGCTTTTTGCGGGGTAGTTGGATTAAAGCCTACTTATGGATCGGTTTCCCGGCATGGGCTGATTGCTTTGGCTTCCAGTTTGGATCAGATCGGGCCGTTAACCAAGACGGTTGAGGATGCTGCAATTTTATTTAATGAGATACGTGGGAAAGATGATCTTGATGCCACTAGCGCCGATGTTGATTATTCTTTGGAAGATTTGCTCAATCCAAAACTGGAAAATATTAAAAAATTGAAAATCGGAATTCCTGAAGAATACTTTATTGAAGGCCTTGATAAGGGAGTTTCTGCGGAAGTGGAAAGGGTTATAAATGATATAAAAAGCTTGGGTTTGGAAATTAAGAAAATTCGATTGCCTCACACAAAATACGCTCTCTCTTGTTATTACATAATTATGCCCGCGGAGGCCAGCTCCAACCTGGAGAGGTTTGATGGCATAAGATACGGCACTAGGCACAAAGCCGGCAGTCTTCTGGATTTGTATCGTAAAAATCGGGAGGCTGGTTTCGGCGCGGAGCCGAAGAGGAGAATATTATTGGGCAATTTTGTTCTCTCTTCCGGTTACTATGACGCCTATTATTCCAAAGCTCAAAAGGTGCGACAGCTCATCAAGAGGGATTTTGACGAGGCCTTTAAAGAGGTAGATGTGATTGCGACTCCGGTTACCCCGACTCGCGCCTTTAAAATAGGAGAAAAATCAGCCGATCCTCTAGAGATGTATCTTTCCGATATTTTTACTATACCGGTTAATCTTGCCGGCTTGCCGGCCCTTTCTATACCGGTGAAAAAGCGGACTGGGTTGCCGGTCGGTTTTCAGCTCATCGGCCGCCGTTTCCGAGAGGCGGACATTTTGGGCATCGGCCAATTCTACGAAAAGCTGTATAATTAGTTTATGGAGCTCCTTTTGGATATTATCTATCCGATCAGAGATTTTTTTGGCGGCTATCTTGAGCCCAACCTTTGGTGGCTGGAGATAGTCTCGCTGCTTTTGTCAGCCCTTTTTTTGTGGGGGATAGTCTATATAATCAATAAAACCAATTATTTAGAGACAAAGCGGGAGCAATTCTTGGATGTGCTCGGAGGGGGGCGCGTTTCTCGCAGGCGATCGCTCCGCGCCTGGAAGCAAATACAAAAGAGAATGGAATCCGAGGAACAAAGCCAATGGAAGCTCGCCATCTTGGAAGCTGATCATATTCTGGATGAAATTCTCAAAATGTCCGGTTACCTCGGGATTAGAATGGAGGAAAAGCTGGAATTAATAACGCCGGCGCAATTAGCGAATGTTGACGACGTGAAAAACGCCCATGTGGTCCGCGACCGGATTGCTAAAGACCCGACTTATGAAATCACTCACGAGGAAGCTAAAGAGGTGATAAGTATTTATCAGCAGTCTTTCAAGGAGTTGAACCTGATTAGGGAGTAGACATTGGCTTCGGTTTAGCTTATGCTTTTTTAAATATGGGCGCGTGGTGTAGCCTGGTTAACACGCCTCCCTGTCACGGAGGAGACCGCCGGTTCAAATCCGGTCGCGCCCGCAAAAATAAAAATTGGACTTAAGTCCAATTTTTATTTTTGCGACCGGATTTGAACAAAAAGTGAGTCAGGAAAACTAAAGCTTTCCCGAAAAGGTTCACAATGCTGCAATTATATTTTAAAATATAATAAGCTTGTTCAAAAGTTGATCTAGGAGCCTGCCGTGGTAGAGCTGACCGCCGGAGTTATTGTTGTCGCAACTTTCCTTTTGGCCATAATCATTGAATTGGCAACTTGCTTTCTCCGTTTCGTGCTGGGCAAGGAAAGCGCGAAAGATACTACGTTCATTGGCGAGTATACTTTTGGCGTAAGAATTCATCATGGTTACGTTGGCGCGGTGATATTACTGCTTTGTTATTATCTGGGGATTGGCGGTATTGCCGGCATGGCGCTATCTTGTATTGGATGGGCTTTGATCTTATCAGATGCCTTTCATCACTGTTTGCTGCGCCATTTAACCGGATCATTTTGCTTCGACCTTTTGTATAGGAATCCTCCTTCTTGACAAAAGCAATAAAATGTGCTAGCATTTAGTCAGCACCATGATGTACCGGTGCAATCTGTAAACCCCAAGGAGGGATGAAAGATGAAAGGCCAAACCGCGGAAGTGCCGGTGTTGGAAGTCGCGCAGGTGATCAGCCGTTCTCGGAACGGTCGCCGGGCGCAGGTGACGTTCCGGTTCAAGGGCAACTCCCAGACGGTCACGGCGCACCTGGTCCGTAAGGGAGATCGCTGGTACACCAACGGCTACCCCGAGAAGAACGACCAGATCACGAAGCACTACGAGGAGAGGATGAAGCAATCCATCCCCTCGCTGATCAAGCAGGAGATGGAAGGGTTCGTTCTCCCGTAGCCCGGCTGGTCCAAGGCCAGCAGCGCCCCAACAACGTGTTGGGGCGCCTTTTTATTTTTAAAACATATTTTATCCAGGGTTGACTTTTGCTTGTTCTTGGATATTATATAACGCAGATGCACATTGAAATCTCGGGACAGGAGTAAGAGAAATGAAACGGGCGCTAGTAATTGCCGCGGCGCTTTGGTCTTTGACCGTTGGTTTGGCTTTTGCCAATACGACGGAATTTTCTGCTAAGCAAACAAATGATCTTGCTGCTATCAGGACAAAAGTTTCGGCTCTGCATGAGCTTGTAAAGGACGGGGTTGTTTCATCCATGCAGGCGGAGCAGGGGACAGAGCGATATCTTAAGCAAGCGTCGAAGGTAGCTGGCAAGCCAATCAGCTTACAGGATCTTCTTGCCGGCCAGGATGCCGACTCCCAAACTGCTAATCAGCTCACTCTTCTTCAGAAGGCTGCTGGTTTTATTACCTTTACTAACATTCTTTGGGTGTTGGCAATTTTTGGAGTTGTCGGCTGCGGAGTATATTTGATAGGAGATTTTATAGTTAATATGCTTACGGCCATTCCTAAAGAGGTCTGGGAGGTTATGCTTTATGTGCTAAGCTTTGGCTTGATTTTCCAAGGTTATGAATTTGGCCCGGGTACGGCCCCCTACGTAGGTTTTACCGGTTGTATTCTTCTTGCCGCCTCGCTGTTGTTAAGCGGAGAGATCCATAAATTAAAAGAGAATTATGTCAGTTTCTGGTCAATTCTTTTCGTTGTTTGGAGCGGTGTAGCTATCTGGTATAACAGCGCTCTAATCGGTTTTATCGGAGTGCTTGCTCTGATGTGCGCGCTGGGGTTCAGCGTGTTGGTGCTGCCGCTTTGCGCGTTTATTGGATTCCAGGATGAGGCGGCGCTAGGTCGTGGCACCATAGCGGCTTTTGCCGTGCTGGCGGTTTATGTTGCGCTTCAGATTTCCGGAGTGGTAGTTGGTCCATTGGAATCATTCCGTTATGGCGGGCTTTTCCTCGGTAGTTTTGTCGGATATTTGGGGCTGCTCATCAGCTCTACTCGCTGGTACGATGGAAGCCGGAATTACGTGTTCTCACAGATAGTTACCATCGTCGCTGGCATTACCGCGCTCTTTGTCGGATCAGTTTACGGGATCGGCGAACTGCAGAAAATCGGAGGGACTTTCTTTGTCCTCTACCTCTTAACTAAGCCCTGGGAGATCCCGATTAAAAGCGCTAGAGCTTACGCGGTGCTGGGCCTGATAGTTTCCGGTCTTATCTATTGTTTTTGTGCTTATGTGAAGGCCTACCCGGACTTCTTTCAACCGTATCTTTTCATGTTTTAGTTCATTAAAAAACTTCGCTAACGCGAAGTTTTGTTTATGGTCGGATCGGTGAATCGGCTGTATATTTCTAGGCCGCTTCTCTTATCTTTGATACTCACCAAAAGCACATTTTTTTCCAGGTTATAAGGATTTTCTCCGGCGTTTTCCAGGATTTCTAGCGCTTGTCTTTTAGTTTCAGCGCCCTCAATTGCCTTATCATCGCTAATGGCCGCTATTTCTTCCTCCGGCAGTTTGTGGCATTCGTCTCCGCTGCCGATTCCAGGAGCGATCTGGATGGTTGTTTTCAGCCAATAGGTTGCAATATAAGTTCGACGCCCGTGCTTTCTCATTAACCCTTATTGGGCTTAAAAGGATTTGCTAGATTATAGATTTTTCTCTCTAAAAAATCAAATTTTGTGAGAATTTTCCGAGTCATGCCAAAATTCTTTTTTTGACATTATCCAAAGCGCTCCGGATAAAGTTCCGAAGGAATTCATAATAATATCAACAACCGTATCTTCAGGAATGCCCTGGCCGTACTGGCCTAAGGTTTCCGTACCGAACCATAGGTCGGCGAAAAGTTCAAAAAATTCCCAGCCAATGCCAAATAGCATGACTATGATGACTGCGGCCCCGAGCGACTTTTTGATGTCGGTCGCGTACCAACTGTGCAATAGATAGCTGGCGCTGACAGTGAAAAGCATAGGGCCCACGAAATGCATCAGTTTATCATATTCAAATCCGAATCTATAAAGCTGATAGAGGCCTAGCCCGCCGAGCCCGTTCAGTATCATTGTTACCGTGACTACCTTTTGGAGGAGAAAAACAGATTGCTGCCTTTGCTCCCCGTTGGAATTAAAGACAAAGTGCGGCGCTAACATAAGCAAAACGGAGACAAAAGCCAGTCCGCCCATAAAGCGGGGATTATAAAACTCCGGGAACCAGGATGTTTTCCCGAAGATTAGAAAGAAGCCGACAGCTATATAGATTACAACGGTAAGTTTTATAAATTTTTTCCAATTCACGCTTTTAATATAATTATCCTCTTTTTCCAGCCATTAAGAAACTTATTAACCGCAACTTCTTTTTTCACTTCGCCTGTGGTCTTAGCGTCAGGATCATTAAAGAGCAGCTTATCGCCATCGGCGCCGATAAGCACGATGAGGTGTCCGCCTCGCGCCTTATCAAAGCTGTTATGCACCGAGGCGAGTAATGGAAATCTCCGCAGGTGTTGAATGGTTTTTTTGAAAGCCTCCGCTTTAGAAATTTTTTTACACACATCATTGTCAACATTCCAATCGTACACCACCCCCTCAAAACCCTGTTTTTCCGCAAGCCGAACTAGTCCCCAATGATTCCAACCGCCCTTTTTTGAATAAGCGGAATAACTTTTATCCTTATAAGTAAACTTCAGATTTTGTCCAATGTTTAACAGTTTACCGAGGGTGGTATTTCCTCCTAGACTATTTAGAACCATTGCCAGAGAAACTATACCGCAAGACCGATTTTGCCATTTTCGGTCTTTAATATGGATTCTTTGGGAATAAGCAGGAACAAGGTGGCTTATTTTCATATTACTCTCTTCGCCATTACAATCGGACCTCTTTTTTTAATGATATCAGCGAGTGATTGTTCAATTACTCCCTCCGGGTAACTCGCGTGGATTGCCTTTTCGTCTTCTGTGTACATGGCAACGTGGCCTATATAAATTTCCCTGTTGGGGAATAATTCATCGTTGTAATGCCCTCTAGTTCCTCGGAAAAACAAGAGGTCGCCGGTTCTTAGTGCGGTTGTCAGTTGTAAGTTGTCAGTTGTAAGTTTAATCTCTGCTCCCGTATGGGCCGCCTGCAGGATGGTGCTTCTTTCCAGATCTATGCCAATTTGCTTGTAAATATATTGAGTAAAAGATGAGCAATCCATTTTTTGAGGGATTTCTTCCGGTTTGGCTCCATACACATAGGGAGCGCCCAGATGGGATCGGGCGATTCCCAGCAGCTTAGTTTGGGTTGCGTTCATATTATATTTACAATATAATATAATCGCGGGGTGGAGAAGTGGTTATCTCGTTTGGCTCATAACCAAAAGATCGTTGGTTCGAATCCAACCCCCGCAACAAATTAAAAAACGGCTTTGGCCGTTTTTTAATTTGTGAGGAGGGTTAGATTGGGAAAGGCGCCCTACTTTATACACACTTTTACATTTTAAGTTTTATAGCAAAATGTTAGAATTAAACTCCAAGTCGCTTTCTTTAAATTTATTAATAATTAAATAAAAAATATGTTTAAAAATTATCAGCTTAATTCAAGAGTCGTTTTTTATGTTTTTGCAGCCGCTTCTATTGCGGTTTTATTATTAAATCCAGCTTTTGTCGGCGCTTTCGCGGGCGGAGATGGAAGCGCGGGGAATCCTTACCAGATCTCCACTTGCTTGGAGCTTCAGGAAATGAAAAATGACCCAAGCGCTAATTATATTCTAGTCAATGATATAGACTGCTCTGATACAGTGAATTGGAATCCTGAAAGATGGGTTGGAAATACCGGTTTTGATCCGGTTGGCAGGGGGGCCACTCCCTTTAGCGGCACTCTTGATGGTCAGGGTTATAAAATAACTAATCTGTACATTTATAGAATGGAAACCAATGTTGGAGAGAGGAAAAGGTTTGGATTATTTGGGTACACTACCGGCAGCGCCCAGATAAAAAATGTCGGCCTAGAGAACGCGCAGGTTGCCGGCAATACCGAAGTCGGCGGCCTGGTGGGAAATAACGCCGGTACGATAACCAATTCTTACGTTACTGGAAACATTAGCGGCGCTACCAGCGGAAGCCAATATATGGCCGGGGGATTGGTTGGAACAAACAGCGGGACAATAACGAACTCTTATGCGTCAACAAATGTTAGGGCTGGCGGATACGTTGGCGGGTTAACCGGTTATCTCGGCGGCGGCAGCGTATCGAGCTCTAATTCTTCCGGAGATGTTTCCGGAGCTTACGCAGGCGGCTTGGTGGGATATGGCTCCGGCGGATCAATAGCCAATTCTTATTCAAGCGCGAATATTTCAGGTGGAAGGGCTGGGGGATTGGTGGGCGTAAGCTTAATCTCTATAGAGGATTCCTTCGCTACTGGAAATGTTAACGGAGCTTATGCCGGAGGCGGCATAGTCGGTGAGGCGAATAATTATTATGGCACTTCTAAAATAATAAATTCTTTCGCCACCGGAAATGTTTCTGGAGGCAGCTATGCCGGTGGGTTGGCTGGCGTTGGCTGGAATGGTGGAGGACAAATAGTCAATTCTTATTGGAATGACCACTCCGGCAATCCAGCAGCATGCGCCGGACATGGCTTTTCTTTAGATGGGTGCTCGGCCATTCCGAATAATGAAAGTTATTTCTATGATGGGAATAATCAACCAATGGCAAGCTGGGGGGCTGCCTGGAATTCTGGCGGTTCCGGCTTTCCCATCCTTTCTTGGGAAACTCCAGCGGACACTATCGCCCCGGAAACTACCATAACTTCCGCTCCTCCAGCTATTACTGCAAGCTTAGATGCCACTTTTGAATTTTCCGCGGATGAGGAAGCGACCTTCGAATGTTCTCTGGATTTGAGTCCATTTTCTTCTTGCGCAAGCCCCCAATCATATAGCGGGCTTTCCGAAGGGCCGCACTCTTTCTCGGTAAGAGCGACTGATGCTGTTGGTAACGTTGATGTGACTCCGGCAGAGCACAATTGGGTCGCTGGCGATTCTGACGAAGACGGACTAGGCGATTCTTCTGACAACTGCCCATTGATTTCTAATGCCGATCAAGCCGATCAGGATGCTGACGGATTAGGCGACGCTTGCGATTCTGACGCGGATAACGATGGCATAGCAAACAGTGTGGATAAAAATAAAACTTCCGGCGCGGATGAGAGCTTGTTCGCTTCAAATGACTTTAATGACGGAACTACCTATGGCGCCATTGCCGACCGTGGCGGCTGGAATGTAATAGTTGAAGACGCGGTTTCTCCCGATGGCGTTCTAGTAACTGTTAATGGCTCTGGAACCTCGGCTGTGAGCATAATCAGTTGCTCAAATAACGCGGAGGTCACGTTGGATTCTGCTGGTGAATCAGCTATAATAACCTGTGGCTCCATAACAGTGACCGCCTTACAGGCATTTCCTAAAATTGAAGTAAGAGATCCGAACTCTACTGTGAAAGGAAAGGCCACTAAAGTAAATCTTGCCGCGGGCCAGACCGTTACTTTAGGCAGTCCGGTGAGCGTACCATTTGATAATCCTGGGTCGGTAGAAGTCGAGATCTTAGACGAATCCGGTGCGACAATTGGAGGCGGGAGTCTAGAACCTGGTCAAACTTTAGATGTTGAATTTCAAGGAGAGGAAGAAGAGGTTGTTTTAACCAACTTAAGCAATAATATCGTGACTTTTGAGGTAGAAGGAGCGACGCTGAATCTTTCCGCTAAAGAAAAATTCTTTGATAGGTGTCCGAATTCGGTTTTGGATGAAGAGCCAAGAGAAAACCATTATGCTTGGTTGGGAGGGGAGTTTTTCAAGACTAGGGATCCGAAAACAAAAGAATTGGTAAATAGCAAATACAGGATGACCGAAACTAAGGGCTGTACTTGCGGACAAATCTTAGAGGAAGCTCCCGGAAAGGAAAAGGGTCAAGTTAAGTTTGGCTGCACCAAAGAAACCATGGATAAATTTATAAGGTCAAACAACCTTTTGGGATTGCTGTACGCGGTTAATGGCAACTTGCCTTATCTGATAGGCGGACTGTTATTATTGATAGGAGGCGCAATTTCCTCTTTCAAAAAATAAGGTTTGTCGCGAAATCCCGCTCCGTTAAATAACGGAGCGGGATTTTTAATTCGGCGCCGTGATAAACTATAAGTAGTTGTAAAAAATGGCATATTATTTTAAAATTTAATTTAAATTAAGAAAATACCTATGCCTGTGTAGCTCAGTGGTAGAGCGAGGTCTTCATAAGGCCGAGGTCGGAGGTTCGATCCCTCCCACAGGCACATTTAAAAGAAAGCAAAAATCTTTTATAATAAGTTATAGATGGCAAAGCTATTCCGTATTCTATTTTGGATTTTTTTGATAGCTGGGGCCTCGTACTATCTTTTTTCAAAAGACAATACTTCCAGCTATACTTTCCCGGATATGCGCCATGAAGAGCGGGAGGCGCTTACTGGGTCATTAAGCGCGGCGGTAGACGGAATAAAAGCCGTGATTCCGAAAATAATCGGCTCGGCGGCGCAGAAAGGAGAAGAGGCGGCCGCCAAACTGGAGAATAAACTGAAAGAGAGCACCTTTGAATTTTTAAAGAACTCATTAAATACAAAGCTAGAAAATTTCGGAGAAAGCTTGGGGGTGGACATTCATGGAGTTCCGCCGAAAACAGAGGAAGCTTCGCCGGTGATCTTTGCCATTCCGGCCGATACGCCGGCATATTTCTCAATTAAGAACCGAGAACTTCAAAGCGCTTCGTATGAAATTGATTGGCGGGATGGAGAAAAAGATAAAGGCAATTTGGGCGTCGGCAAAGAACTAGTAGTTTCGCACAGCTGGAAGAGGGGAGGCGACTACGAAATTAAATTTAAAATAACTTCCGGAGATAAAGTTAAGGATTATCAAATTGTTTTAAGTATATTTTAAACATAGGAAACTATGACTAAGGATATTGATATAAAAAGGTTGAGAGAGGATGCGCTTAAGAGCATTAAAGCCGCGGCGGATGCCGCTTCTTTAGAATCTTTGAGGGTTAAGTTCCTAGGCAGGAAAGAAGGAGAACTCACCAAGATTTTGCGTTCTTTAAAAGATTTTAGCATCGCTGAAAAAAAGAAGATTGGCCCGCTCGCTAACGCTCTTCGCCAAGAAATAGAATCTGCCCTTAGCGAAAAGTTGAAGTCTCTGCAAGCTGCAAGCCACAAGCTACAAGCTGATATTGATTTAACTAGGCCCGGCAGAAAGGTTCAGCGCGGCAGTCTGCATCCGCTGACGTCAGTAGAAAAGGAGATAAGGGAAATTTTTAAATCTTTGAATTTCTCGGTGGTAGAAGGCCCGGAGGCGGAGAGCGATTATTATAATTTTGACGCTCTTAACATACCCAAAGACCATCCGGCTCGGGATATGTGGGATACATTTTGGCTACGCCAAAATGACGGAAGAACAAAAGAACAAAAGAACAAAAGAACAAAACGGCAAGGCGGCGGCGAAAGGTTGTTACTTCGGACTCACACGAGTCCAGTGCAAGTGCGGTATATGGAGCAGCACAAGCCTCCGTTTCAGATTATTGTTCCTGGAAGAGTATTCCGCTATGAGGCGACTGACGCTTCCCATGAAACTAATTTCCATCAGGTTGAGGGGCTCATGGTCGGCAAAGACGCGAATCTGGCGAATTTCAAGTTCGTCATTCGAGAATTTTTCCAGAGGTTATTTAAAAGAAAACTTTCCATTCGGCTCCGACCGAGTTATTTTCCTTTCGTTGAGCCTGGGTTGGAAGTTGATATTCAGTGCGTGAAGTGCGGCGGCAATGGCTGTAATATCTGCAAGAATTCCGGTTGGCTTGAGGTTATGGGAGCGGGCATGGTGCATCCGCGGGTTTTTGAGGCGGCTGGCTACAATCCCCGCGATTTGCAAGGTTTCGCTTTCGGCCTAGGCCTGGAACGAATTGCAATGATTAAATATAATATTCCGGATATCCGTTTATTTTATTCGGGAGATTTGAGGTTTATTAAACAATTCTGAAATAGCGTGTAGTACGTAGAGCGTAGGGCGTAGAATAAAAATATGATTTCTACGAACTACGGGCTACTGCCTACGATCTAAAAAATGAAATTTTCATATAATCTCATAAAAAAACTAGCCCCAGGCATGTACACCAAATCACAGCTTCTAGAAAAGCTGAATCTTTATATTTTTGAAACGGACGATGTCGGTGGTGATATTTTAGACATTTCCATTTCTCCCAACCGATACAGTGACGCGGCGTCCCACCTTGGCATTGCCAGGGAGGTGTCGGCGGTCATGAGCACTAAATTAGCCGACCCGACAGTTAAAGCTTTGAAGCCGGATGTAAGGCAGCGCGGCATGTTTACAGTGAACATCAAGGATAAGAAGTTGTGCCGTCGTTATATGGCAACCTATGTTTCTAATATCAAAGTCGGGCCGTCTCCGGTCTGGATGAAAGAGGTCTTAGAATCCTGCGGTTTGCGTTCCATTAATAACGTAGTGGACATTATGAATTACGTGATGCTGGAAGTCGGTCAGCCGTTGCATGCTTTTGATGCCGATAAAGTTAATGGAGGCATTATTGTCAGGCCGGCCAAAAAAGGGGAGAAGATTGAAACTATTGATGAACAAAAAATAAGCTTAATGCCTGACAATTTAGTCATTGCCGATTCTGATTCCGCGCTTGCCGTTGCCGGCATTAAGGGCGGGAAGTTTAGCGAGGTTAAAAATTCCACCAAGCACATCTTGGTGGAAGCTGCTAATTTTGACGGCGTGAGTATATATCAGTCTTCCAGAAAATTGGGACTGATTACGGATTCTTCGGTCAGGTTTTCTCATCAGCTAAGCCCGGAATTATCGGAATTGGGTATGAAGCGGGCGCTTCAGCTCCTGCGGGAAATCGCCGGCGCCAAAGTTTATAAAACAGCTGATGTTTATCCAAAAAAACAACCGAGAAAATTACTGAAAGTGGACATTAAAAAGATTGACAGTATGATCGGGCGCCAATTTGCCGCTAAAGAAGTTTTTCAAACTCTGCAGTCACTTGGCTTTAAGAAGGTTGGTAGCAGAGTAGAAGTGCCGGCTTTACGATCGGATATAAATAATATTGAGGATTTAGCAGAGGAGGTGGCCAGGATTTACGGATTTGATAATTTAACCGCCCAAGCGCCTACTGTTTCGATGGGCTTCGCCCAAGAAGAGGAGCAGGTCACCCTAAAAGATAGGGTTCGCTCTTTATTAACTGGCGCCGGCATTAGCGAGGTATATAATTATTCATTTCTTTCTAAGGAAGAAGTTGGCGAAGGCGCCCAGGAAATCCTGAATCCGATTAGCGGCCAGTTCAGTCATTTGCGAGACAGTCTGGCGCCGAATCTCTTTAAAAATTTACGGGACAATCTAAGATTTTTTGACGCCGTGCGGATTTTTGAAATCGGAAAAGTATTTTCCGTTCGGGATGGTTCTTTGAATGAGCGGCTGATGCTCGGCGTGGGTATTGCCGCTAAAGATTCGCCCTTGGAACTCAAGGGATTGGCCGATATGATTTTTGGCAATTTAGGCATCACCGATTACCGGGCCGCTGATGAAGGGGGCGGGTTGCGTTTTGAAATTGGAACTAAGGTAGTCGGACGATTGGCGATTTCCCAAGATCCAAAAGACGCCTCGGTTCTGGAATTGGATTTAGGTGAATTGCTAGGAGCCGAGCTGGAAGACAGAGAATTCAAGGCGATCCCCAAGTATCCGGCGGTTGTTCGAGACATCTCTCTTTTTGTCCCTCAAAAAGCGCGCGTCGGGGACATTCTTTCTTTGATTCAGCGAACCAGCCTAAAACTGGTCAGAGATGTTGATTTGCTGGATTACTACGAAGCGCCGCCAGCCAAGCATACCACTCTGGAGCGCGGCGCGCGGCCTGATGCGCGAAGGAAGAGTTTAACTTTCAGAATAGTCTTTCAGGCGGAGGACCGCACTTTGAAAGATTCCGAGGTTGATAAAGAAATGTCAGTCATAACTAAAACATTAATTGATAAGCTTAACGTTGAGCTAAGGTAATGGCTTTCGGAAAAGAGAAACCGAATAAGGAGAACAATCTTTCCTCGGGCGAGCTTAAGGATATGGAAGAAAAGATGGCTGCCGCTTTGGCTATGCGCAGAAAGCTCGCCAAGGAAGGCAAGCTTTCACCAGAAGAAGTTTACCCCTCGGCCGAAAAAGCGCGAGATAAAGGCATGGCGTATCTGCCGGAAGCAGAATTTGAAACGCGCCTTAGGGGGTTGCTTGAACATGCTTTGGCAATGAGAGATAGTAAAGCAGCCATCTTGGAGAAGATTAAAGATTCGGATCCGAACAGAGCCTTGGCATATAAGAAACAGATTGGGGAGATAGAAGGCCAGATTAATAAGATGAAAGGAATTTTATCAGGAATGGACAGGGCTAAAGTTGGCGCTTTTTTGGATTCTGTGGCGGCGGAGGTTGATGAAAGAAAAAATCTGGATGAAGAACGATAATAATTTCTTTTGGGGCGCGGCCACTTCCGCCTATCAAGTTGAGGGTGGAATTAAAAATGATTGGTCCGCCGCGGGCTTTGACGCCGGCGAAGCTTCTGATCATCATAATCGGTTCAAAGAAGATTTTGATTTAGCAAAAAAACTTGGCCATAATGCGCATCGCCTTTCCATTGAGTGGGCGCGGGTAGAGCCGGAGGAGGGGAAGTTTGATATAAAGGAAATCGAGCATTATAAAAAAGTCTTTGCTTCCCTTCGGGAAAACGGCTTAGAGCCGTTTGTAACTCTTTGGCACTTTACTAATCCGATCTGGTTCTCCAAACTTGGCGGTTTTGAGAATAAAGAAAATTTAAAATACTTTGAGAGATATTCAGAAGTCCTTTCCAGAAGCTTTCCCGAAATAAAATACTGGGTGACTATAAATGAGCCTATGATTTATGCGATGAACGCCTATTTGAGAGGTTTGTGGCCCCCGCAGAAAAGATCTTTTTTGGGCTATTTAGGAGCCATCCGCAATTTGGCCAAAGCTCATAAGCTGGCTTACAAAATAATCCATAGCAATATCTCTTCCGCGCAAGTCGGAGTCGCGAAAAATAACACTTACTTTGAAGCGGCCGGCTATAATCCGTGGAATTTTTTGTTGAAATGGGGCGCCGACTGGTGGTGGAATAAGAGGTTTTTGAACAAGATACGGAATTATCAAGATTTTGTCGGCTTTAATTACTATTTTCATAATCGAATCAAGGGATTCAAGTTTAACCAAAATGAAAACCGGAATGTTTCTGACCTCGGCTGGGAGATTTATCCGGAGGGGTTATGCCGCGTTCTAAAAGACCTAAGAAAATACAACAAGCCGATTTACATCACCGAAAACGGCCTTGCCGACGCCAAAGATGAAAAACGCGCCCAATTCATAAAGGAACATGTTGCATGGATGAAAAAGGCAAAAGATGAAGGCGTGGACGTGCGGGGATACCTCCATTGGTCGCTGATAGATAACTTTGAGTGGGACAAGGGCTTCGGGCCAAGGTTTGGCCTAATTGAGGTGGATTACAAAACAATGGAAAGAAAAGTTAGGCGGAGTGTTGTGGTTTATCGTGATATTATTGAATCAGGAATCAGAAATTAGAATTTTATGTCTTCTTGGCTATTTTTCGCGATACTTGCTTACTTCGTCGCCGCGTTGGTGGCGATTTTAGATAAGGTTATTTTGAAAGCCGCCATTCCGCGGCCGATCACTTATGCCGCCTGGGTTGGGGTTTTTGGAATATACGGACTGATTTTGGTCCCTTTCGGGTTTGAGCTTGGACCGCTGGTACAGAATCCGAGTCTAGTTTGGCTAGCTCTTGCCAGTGGAGCGATTTATGTTATTGGGCTGTTTTTTCTTTATTCGGCGATCCAGATAAGCGATATCTCCCGCGTGACTCCGCTCTCCGGCTCGTTAACCGCCATTTTTACATTGGCGGTCGGTAGCTGGTTTCTGGTTGAGAAGCTGGATAGTGTCCAGCTTCTTGCGTTTTTAGTCTTGTTAGCGGGTGGCATCGTGATCTCTACTAAAATATCCGATGTTTTGCTCCACACATTAGAATCAGTGGTATTTGTATTAGCCAGCTCTTTACTCCTCGCCGTTTCGCTTGTCTTGATAAAGCATGTCTATACGGAAACCAGTTTTGTAAATGGTTTTGTCGTTGGCAGGATGGGGGAACTTATTGCCGGATTAGCATTTTTATATTTATCGCGGATAGGCGGCCATCAAACTTTAAAAGATTATTTAAGGGGAATTTCCGGGAAAGCTGCCGGCCTGTTTGTTTTGAATAAATCTTTGGCTGGGGTTTTCTTTTTACTGCAGAATTACGCGATTTTTCTTGGTAGCGTGGCCTTGGTGCAGGCGTTGTCCGGAGTGCAATATGTTTTTGTGCTGATCTTGGCGGCCGGGGTTTCCAGGTATTACCCGGCTCTCTTCAAAGAAATAACTTCCAGAAAAATTATTATCACTAAGATTATCGCGATTTTGCTCATTTTCTTGGGGCTAGCAATTCTCGCTTTTCGCGAGAGGCCGGAAGATCTGGCGCCTGGTTTGAAGGATTTTGGCGTGACTTTCAGCCAGTTCCGGGCCGAAGAGCTTGGCTTAGATTGGCAAGCAGCCTACGCCGCGATGCTAGATGAGTTGAGGGTAAGAAAGGTCAGGATTTCTGCTTATTGGACTGACATCGAACAAAAAGAGGGCGAGTTGGATTTTTCCAATCTGGACTGGCAGGTAAGTGAAGCCGGGGCGCGAGGCGCGGAAATTATTTTGGCTGTTGGGCAAAGGGTTCCAAGGTGGCCGGAGTGCCACATACCCGATTGGGCTATGCAATTTGAGAAGGAGGAGCGGGAAGATAATCTTTTGGAGTTGATATCCGAAACAGTTAACAGATATAAGGACAACCCGAGCATCAAATATTGGCAGGTGGAAAACGAGCCATTCTTGATTGGTTTTGGGATTTGTCCGGAGTTTGATAAGGGTTTTTTGGATGAAGAGCTGGAATTAGTTCGATCGTTGGATGCTCGCCCGGTGATTGTAACCGACAGTGGGGAGTTGAGCTTGTGGATTCAAGCGGCCAGGCGAGCTGATGTTTTCGGGACTACCATGTATCGAGTTATCTGGAGCGATATGATTCCCGGGGATGGCTACTGGCGCTACCCCCTTCCGCCGAGTTTTTTCCATTGGAAGGCGAACCTGATTAAATATTTTGCGGATACTGAAGATATAGTCGTAGTAGAACTTCAGGCCGAGCCCTGGGGGCCGGCGCCGACTTCGCATATGTCAGCTGAAGAGCGAGACAAGTCTTTGAGTTTTGAGCAATTTCAGGAAAATATTGAGTACGCGCGGGAAGTAGGATTTCGCGAGGCCTACTTGTGGGGCGTAGAGTGGTGGTATTGGGAAAAACTGCAAGGACGAGAAGAGTTCTGGGATTTTGCGAAAACGTTATTTAGAAATCGGCAATAAACACTCTACGCGATTTATCCCGCGGTAAATTTTCCCAGATGTTTTATTCGAGATTATAGCGCAATAAATTCTGTTGGGGGCTCCATTTGACCTGGGTCTATTTTTTAGCTAAAATATTGTCAGCATTGTTTAGATATATGGAAACAAATATGGAAAAGAAGATCATCGATCGAAAGAATTTTGATTTAAGCGCTGATCCTCGAGACGACTTTTATCAGTATGTAAATGGCGGCTGGTTGAAAAGTAATCCGATTCCGCCATCCAAAAGTCGTTGGGGGACGTTTGATGTCCTTGATCGCCAGAGTGCCAGGAGATTGAGAGCTATCGTTGAGAAAATTGTTTCTAAGGAACATCCAAAGGGAAGCGAGCGTCAGAAAGTGAAAGATTTCTATTTGACCGGCATGGATAGTAAGAAGCTTAATAGGCAAGGCATTGTCTCTCTTCAAGGAGAGCTTGATCGCATTTCGTCGGTAAAGACCTTAGAGGATCTAATGGCAGTTGTCGCTCATCTCCATAGAATTGGCATTAACAGCCTATGGAACATATATGTTGATCAAGATGCTAAGGATAATGAGCTGATGGCTTTGAAGCTCTGTCAAGGAGGGCTCGGCCTTCCAGATCAAGATTATTATGTCAGTAAGGAAGGAAAGGCCAAAGAGCTTCTTGAGCAATACCTCGACTACATTGCGAGGTCATTTGCTCTATTAGGGAACAAGAACCCGAATCGGTCAGCAAAGATTGTGCTTAAAATCGAGGCTTCTCTTGCCCGGGTTTCTATGACAAGGGTTGAGAGGCGCGATCCGGTTTCTCGGTACAATAAAATGACTTTCTCTCAACTGAGAAAATTAGCTCCAAATGTTCCGTGGCAAAAATATTTTGATGAGGTAAAGATTCCGAAGTTGCGAACGCTTGTTGTTGAGCAATTGAAATTTTTTGAAGGAACCAGTTCCTTGTTGGGACAAATCAGCATTGAAGAGTGGAGGGTCTATCTTTCCTGGTGCTTATTGAATCAATCTTTCAGCCGCCTGGGAGATAAATTTGTAAGGCATAGTTTCTCCTTTTATGGGAAGAAGCTTAGCGGGGCAAAAAAGATGAAGCCTAGATGGGAGAGGTGTATCGGAGTGTTGGATAAATTCATCGGTCACGCTATCAGCAAGGATTACGTTGCCTTCTATTTCCCGCCTAAGGCTAAAAAGATAGTTAATGAATTAGTAGATCACCTTATTGCGGCGTATGGGGAAAGAATCAAAAACCTGGACTGGATGACGGGAAAAACCAAGGCAAAGGCGCTCGAAAAGCTGGATAGGGTAGCTAGGAAATTGGGTTATCCGGATGTTTGGGAAGATTATGGGGATATGGATATTCGGCCTGATGCCTACATTCTTAATTGCTTGAGAGCAAA
Source organism: Candidatus Paceibacter sp. (assembly GCA_020724845.1). Lineage (GTDB taxonomy): Bacteria > Patescibacteriota > Minisyncoccia > UBA6257 > 02-FULL-45-10c > DYGE01. The sequence goes on along the minus strand of DYGE01000005.1, from coordinate 33,877 downwards.
TGAATTCTGGTTCCGTCGGATGCTGAAAAAGCTGGGTAAGCCGGTTGATAGGAGTGAGTGGTTCTTGAACCCTCCGACTATTAACGCTGGCTACTTGCCTCAGATGAACGAGATTCTGTTCCCTGCCGGTATTATGCAGTCGCCATTTTTTGATCCCGATGCTGATGACGCGGTCAACTATGCCGGTATTGGGGCAGTGATCGGTCATGAGCTGACTCACGGGTTTGATGATAAAGGCAGTAAGTATGACGCTAAGGGTAACTTGAAAGACTGGTGGACCAAGAGAGATAGGGATAACTTTGAAAAAAGAACCAAAAAGCTGGTGAGACAGTTCGAAAATCGCGTGGTAATCGACGGAAAGAAAGTAAACGGCAAACTAACTTTGGGAGAAAACATTGCTGATCTTGGCGGGTTATCGATCGCTTTTGATGCTTTGCAAAAAGCTCTAAAAGAAAAGGGCCGCCCTGGTCTGATTGATGGTTTTACGCCTGAACAAAGATTCTTCATTAACTGGGCGCAGATTTGGAGGATAAATATTAACGATGAATTGGCTAGGCAGCATCTTGTAATTGACCCTCACGCGCCTTGCAAATTGAGGGTCTTAGAGCCCCTGGCCAACATGGAAGCCTTCCATAAAGCGTTTGGTTGTAGGCCGAAAGACAGAATGTATCGCCCGAAATCAAAGAGGGCGAAAGTTTGGTAGTAATGATTACAACCGCCTAAATAGGCGGTTTTTTTAATGGAAAGTTTTTATCTTTATTTTTAACCGGCAATAGACCTGTTTCTTACTTTATTGTTTTGACATTAGGCAATTTTTCAACTAATATATAGCTAGCAATTAAGGCGAGCTTTGAAAATGAAAAACGACTGCGTGTTTTGCGAGCAGGCTTTATTTGAGGATAGGCTTATTTTTGAGAATGAACGATTTAATATCGTTGCGAGTCTTGGTCAAATAACAGATGGCGGTTATCTCCTCATCTTTCCCAAGAGGCACGTTTCTTGTATTGGTGAAATGAAAGTTCCGGAACTGGAAGAAATGGAGCGCTTAAAAGATGTCGCTTTCTCCCGTTTGGCAGCAGGGGGTTATGGTGAATCGGTGAGTTTGTTTGAGCATGGAATAGTCGGACAAACCATTAATCATGCTCATCTTCATCTGATCCCGGCTGTTTTAGGATCTCTGGACGACAGGTTGATGGATGACTTTCCCGGCAACTTAATGATGTTATCAGGCGCTCTCACGGATATCCGTGAGAAGTACCAAGTTTTTAAAAAGCCATATCTGCTTTGGAACCCGGAAAAGGTATACCGTACTTGCTGGGAACCGAACGCGCCGAAGCAGTATTTTCGCACGGTAGCGGCCCAGCTCCTGAAGCGTCCGGAAAGGGCCGATTGGAAGGTTATGGATAGGGATATTGATAGATCTTTGTGGGAAGACACCGTTGCTCGCCTCAGCCCGTATTTTTCTCATCCGATGGTTAGAGCCTATGAAGAGTTTTTGTATAATCTGCGGAATTCTCGGTATTCTTGGAAAATTACCGAAGAGGGTCATCTCCGGACGGCTGATAATCTGGGCTACGATCCGATCATGGCGGTTTGCGCTTTTGTTAAGTGGAAGCATTGCTATCCGGGAGCGGAAATGTTGTACGCGCGGGAGATTGGTTTGCCGGAGGAATTGGCTATAGCTATTATCAAGGCATCCGACAACAGCTGGAATAAGGAAAAGGCGATTCAAGAGATCAGGGAAGATCTGTTCTCCACCGTCGGTTTGTAAGTCTTGATTCATTGCCCCGCATTGCGGGGCTTTTCTTTTTAGAGTAAACTACAGCCAGTTATACTTCAGGTTGAAAAATGAAGATGGAAACTTCCAAAAAAGTTTTGATAACCGGCGGGCCGGTACATTGCTATCTTGACGCTGTTAAGATTATTACCAATCGCTTTAAGGGGGGGTTGATTGCCGAGTTGGCAGATAACCTGATTTCTTTCGGCGCGGAAGTAACCTACGTGCATCCGCATCGTTTGGAGACAAAATTGCCGAAAAGCGATAAAGGCCTAAAGCTTTTGCCGCACCAAGGCATAGAAGATTATCAGCGCCTGGTTCTAGAATTAGCGCCCCAAATGGATGCGGTGATTCTGGGAGCGGCAGTCGCTAACCTAATTCCGGCGGAACCATTTACGGGAAAATTCCCAAGCCATAATTATAGGCCTGGAGATATTATTCCGATCAATTTTACCATTGCTCCGAGAATCATAGATCGGGTCAGGGGCGTGGCCCCGCATACTCAGCTTTTCGGATTCAAATTATTGTCTGGAGTTTCCTATGAAGATCTCATTGGAGCTGCTTACGAAATAGTTTTGAATTCTGCGGCAACGGCCGTTTTCGCGAATGACACCGGAAATCTTTTGAAGAAGTACGCGGTTACCAGAGAGAGGGCAGTTCATGAGTTGTCTCAAGGGGATTTAGCTGAATGGATATGGGACGTCATCAATGATCTATATTACCGAACAGTCTTAATGCCGGACCAATCTTTGCCGGCCGGCGCAGTAAACAAGATCAAGAAGCTACTGGGCAAATTCGCCGACAAATTTGTAGCCGTGGAAGATGGAACGATGTTTGGCACAATCGCGGTAAGGTATAAAAGCGGTTTTGTGACTACTGGCCGGGGCAAGAAAGAGTTGGATGATATAGTGCGGGTTTTGCGGGTTAGTCATAAAAAAAGGGAAGTGATCTCCGGACCCAGGAAAGCCAGCTTAAACGCGCCTCTTTTGGCTAGAATTTTTGAGAATCCGAAAGTTGACCACGTTGTTCATTATCATAAGCAAGAGCCTTCGCTGCCGACTTTTTCTTACGCTCCGCCAGGAACGGTAAGAGATACCAATCGTCCGAATCACATTTCTTACAATATTGAGGCACATGGCTGTATCTTGTTGTTTGATAAGGATGGGAGGAGGCTCTAAATGGAACAATATCCGGATTACCAAACTTACGAAAAGCTTTATAAGCGATTTTATAGCCGGCCGGCCGGAAGCTTGATTGAATTAGTCGGTTCGGTTGCCGGTAAGAGAGTGCTGGATCTTTGCGGCGGGAGCGGCAGATTGTCGCTTGAAGCGGCTCGTCTTGGCGCCGAAGAAGTAGTCTTAGTTGACAGAGAAGAACGTATGATGGGCCTGCCGGCCAAATTGAATCCCAGAATTCGGGTGGAGGTAGACACGGTTGATTCCTATATCAAATCTTCCGTAAAAGATAAAAAGCAATTTGATTTCATTTTTTGTCAGCAAGCCGTTAATTACTGGCTTTGCGAAGAGATTGCGAGCTTCTTGGCTGCGTTTCTAAGGGGTGGCGGAGTATTTGTGTTTAATACTTTCAATAAAAGACCGCCAGAAAAGCCGCTAGTTAAAGAATATCAGCTCGATGGAGATAATTTTGTGGAAGTCAGCTGGTTGGTGGGCGATATCGTGCATCATGTGCAGGTCAGAGAAGGAATGCCTTGCCACCTAACTTCTTTCCACTGGCTATCTCCGGAACGACTGGCGAGAATGCTGAATCCTTATTTCCTATTGGATGTGAAAGTGGAAGGCGGCGCTTCGTTGTATCGCTGTCTAAAAAAATAACCCCGCATTGCGGGGTTTTTTCTTATGGCGGTTAATTTTGACTTTATACAGGATTTATACTAGAATATGGCTATCGTTGAAAATTGAACTAAGACAGAAAGGAATGGAAAAGAGAATCGGAGTTTACGCCGGAAGCTTTGACCCCCCGACTAACGGGCATCTTTGGATGATTGAGCAGGGTACGGCGTTATTTGACGAGATGGTAGTGGCTATCGGTGTCAATCCCGATAAAAGATACACTTTTTCGTTGAGTGAAAGGTTAGAAATGTTGCGCCAAGTCACGGTTGAGATGTCGAATGTTCGGGTTGCGAGTTTTGAAAATAAGTTTCTGGTTGACTATGCCAAGGAGGCAGGAGCTCAATATGTTTTGAGAGGAATTAGGAATGGAGCGGATTATTTTAATGAGCATTCTATGAGAAATATTAATGCCGATCTAAAGAAAGAGGTTACTACCGTATTTTTGATGCCTCCGAGGGAAATTGCCGAAATTAGCTCTAGTCTGGTCAAGGGCCTGATCGGTCCGCAGGGTTGGAGGGAAGTGGTGAGAAAGTACGTTCCGGCGCCTGTATATAGGGCAATTTTGATGAACCGGCTATCTGAACTTACCTGGATCCGGCTGTGGAATAGCACCGGGGCCAAAGGAGATCCTCGAGGCGTATATTCTTTACTTGTAGAAAAATATTCTGAACCTCATAGGGCCTATCACACTTTTTCTCATATCAGCCATTGCCTCAGGGAGCTGGTTGCAGCTAAAGAATTGGCTGATGCCGGAAGTTTACCGAAAAACTTTGATGCCGTGGAATTAGCTCTTTATTTCCACGACGCGGTCTATGATCCAGACAGAGGTGATAATGAGGCGCAAAGCGCCGAGTTCTTCAAGAAAGTCATGAGTGATGGACTATCGGAAGCTTTAATAGAGAAAGTAGTCAGGCTGATTCTAGCCACCAGGCATACTAGCGTTCCAAAGGATGACGATGCTAAGCTTTTGCTCGACGTTGACCTTGCTATTCTGGGGGCCGCACCCGGGGAATTTGATGAATACGAACAAAATATCAGAAAGGAATATAGGTCAGTTACTAAAGAGGCTTTTAATCGGGGGAGGGAAGCGGTTCTCCGAATGTTCTTAGAAAGGCCGAATATTTATCACACCGAATATTTCAGGAATAAGTTCGAAAAATCCGCCAGAGAAAACCTAAGCAGGTCGCTAGCAGCATTATCCGCCGCCCCTAAATAGGCGGCTTTTTTAATTGAAATACGGGGTGTAATTTGCTATACTGTATAAGTAAAAAGCCCCGGCTTTTTTTAATTAAGGCCCTTCTCTAAATTTTACAATGGCTAAAAAAGAAGCGAAAAAACCAACTTCAAAGGAAACTAAACAAGCTTCATACGGAGCTAAGGATATTTATGTTCTGGAGGGGCTAGATCCGGTCCGAAAGAGGCCGGGCATGTATATCGGCACAACTGATACTGCCGGCTTGCACCATTTAATTTGGGAGGTGGTTGACAACTCCATCGATGAAGCGATGGCCGGCTACGCGAAGAACATTAGAGTTGACTTATTGCCTGGCAATAAAGTCAGCGTTTCCGATGACGGCCGGGGCATTCCGGTGGAGAAACATAAACAGACGGGGAAATCGGCGCTGGAAACGGTTATGACCACCTTACATGCCGGCGGTAAATTTGGCGGGGACTCTTACAAAGTTTCTGGTGGCCTGCACGGCGTTGGTGTTTCGGTGGTTAACGCCCTGTCCAGCTCTCTGAAGGCGGAAGTCCATCGTGATGGCTATGTTTGGGTTCAAGAGTACGAAAGGGGCAAGCCGAAGTATAAATTGAAGAAAACCGAAAAAAGCAAAAGAATCGGCACGACGGTGACTTTTTTGCCGGATATTGAAATATTTTCCAAAGTTGAATGGGATTTGAAGCGTATTGTGGACCATTTGCGCCAGCAAGCTTTTCTTACTAAGGGAGTAAAAATTGAGATAGTTGACCAAAGGAAGTTGCCGGCGATTTATCAAGGTTTTTATTTTGACGGGGGATTGCTTTCCTTCATCAAATATATAACCCAAAGTGAAAAGCCTCTCCAGGAGGACCCTTTTTATGTCCAAAAAGAATCTGAAAATATAGAAGTAGAAGCGGCCTTTCTGTATAACGATGAATTGGAGACTACCGAACTAAGTTTTGCCAACAATATTTACACTCCGGATGGCGGAATGCATTTGACCGGTTTCCGCACAGCTTTGACTAGGACCCTGAACGATTATGCCAATAAGGAGGGTTACCTGAAAAGTAAAGATGATAATTTCACCGGTGATGACGTCAGAGAGGGCTTGTCTGCTATTGTTTCTGTAAAGCTTAGGGAGCCTCAATTTGAAGGGCAGACTAAGGCTCGCCTAGGCAACCCTCCGGCCAGAACCGCGACGGAAAGCGTAACCGGCGAGGCTCTGAAAGATTGGCTGGAGCGCCATCCGCAAGATGCGCGAAAAATCATTGATAAGTGCATGCTGGCCGCTAAGGCGAGAAAAGCGGCTAAGGCAGCTAAGGATACTATTTTAAGAAAAGGCGCTTTGGAAGGGCTGACTCTGCCTGGTAAGCTGGCGGACTGCAGCTCCAGGGATCCGGCAGAATCGGAATTGTTTATTGTGGAAGGAGATTCTGCGGGCGGCTCGGCCAAGCAGGGAAGAGACAGGAGAACTCAGGCGATATTGCCGATTAAGGGCAAGATTTTAAACGTGGAAAAATCCAGGATTGATAAGATGCTTATGAATAAAGAAATTAAGGCTCTGGTGGTAGCATTAGGCACGGCGATAGCGGAATCTTTTGATATTAGCAATCTTCGCTACCACAAGATAGTTTTAATGACGGATGCTGACGTAGATGGTTCTCACATCCGGACTTTGCTCCTGGCTTTATTTTATAGGTATTTTCAGCCTTTGATATCCAATGGTCACATTTATATTGCCCAGCCGCCTCTATATAAGATTCAGAGCGGCAAGGAGTTTCGATATGTGTATAGCGACGCTGAAAAAGAGAAAGTTCTGAAAGAAATGTCCAAGGGTTCGGATAAGCCCGCTCCGGGCCTTCAGCGCTACAAAGGTCTTGGAGAAATGAACCCAGCTCAGCTTTGGGAAACGACTATGGATCCGGAGAACAGGGTCTTAAAGCAGGTGACAGTGGCGGATGCGGTGGAGGCTGATAAGTTGTTTGATATTTTGATGGGCAAGCAAGTTGAGCCGAGAAAGAATTTTATTCAAGCGCGCGCTTTGTCGGTAAAGAATCTAGATATTTAAAACCGCCGGTTATTTGTTGACAGCGCCGATGCAAACAGGTATAATAACACAATGCTTAATAAATTAACCTCATTTTTACAAGAATCAAAACAAGAGCTTGGCCGTGTGAATTGGCCGACCCAGCAGGAAACTGTCCGCTTGACTTTGGTGGTTATTGCCCTATCGGTCCTGGTAGCAGCATTTTTGGGGGCGTTGGATTATCTTTTTACCTATTTATTGGAGGTTCTCTTATTAAACTAAACTGATATTTTTATATGGCAAAGCCGCAAAATCCGGGGGATTCAAAAAATAAGATGGTAGAGATCAAAGACAAGGACCGTCATTGGTACGCGGTTCACACTTATTCGGGATATGAAGACGCGGTTGCCCGTTATTTAAGGCAGCGCGTAGATTCGCTCTCTATGAATGATAAGATTTTTAATGTCTTGGTTCCTAAGGAGACCAAAGTGAAGATCAAGAATGGCAAAAGGCGGACAGTGGAAGAAAAGATTTATCCCGGTTATGTGTTAGTGGATATGTTTTTAACTGAAGATTCTTGGTATGTAGTTAGAAATACTCCGCGAGTCACTGGTTTTGTCGGCCCTGATTCCACCACGCCGGTTCCGCTTTCTACCGAAGAAATTGAAGATCTAATGGCGAGGATGGGCGGCAAGGAAACTAAATTCAAGGTGGAAGTCCAGGTTGGCGATATGGTGAAAATTATTGACGGGCCGTTTAAGGACTATGATGCCAAGGTGTCTGAAGTAGACGAGGAAAAAGCGAAAGTGAAAGTACTCGTCCCGATTTTTGGAAGAGACACTGCAGTTGAATTAGATTCATTACAAATACAAAAAATATAAACCAGCTTATAACGTTCGACCTTTGGCGCTTAGGCCTCTACTAATCGTTATTCGTTAACCGTTAAATGCTTATAATATGGCAAAACCAATTAAAACAACTCTAAAACTACAAATTGCTGCCGGACAGGCAAATCCGGCCCCGCCGATCGGCCCTGCTTTGGGCCAGCACGGCGTTAACATTCAGGACTTCTGCAAGCGATTCAATGACGCCACTAAAGACATGATCGGCGATGTTGTGCCGGCGGAAATCACTATTTATGAAGACAGAAGCTTTGACTTCAAATTAAAAACCCCGCCGGCTTCCGCTTTGCTGAAAAAAGCGGCTGGCATTGAGAAGGGTTCCGGCGAGGCGCTAAAAACTAAAGTTGGCAAGGTTACGAAAGCCGATCTTCGCGCGATTGCCGAAAAGAAAATGGTTGATCTTAACGCCTATGATGTGGAAGCGGCGATGAAGATAATCTCCGGCACCGCCCGAAATATGGGAATTGAAATAGTGGATTAGTTTTCCACAGAATTGCTTGGTGAAAGACCGCTATCTTGATGCAGACCAGAATACGAACTAAATCAAATTTAGAAGCTTAAAAAGTAGGCAGATTCGAGAAGCGACGACGAAGGAGTGCCAATAGGCACTTCAAGGAGGAGCGACAAAGAAGATGGCCGGTTTTTAAGCTTCCCAAGGGGCGGGCCAATTTTAACTATCTTCTTCGTTGCGATTTCGCTTATGTGGCTATTGCCACACCGCGCTCATCGCGCCTTGAATATAGCTAAAATTGTCTCCGCTAAATTGATTTGAGTTCGTATCCTGGTCTGCTATACTTTAAGGCAGCGGTCTTTTTGATTAACATGAGAATATGGAAAAGCGTGGCAAATTTATAGTCATTGAGGGTACCGATGGATCTGGCAAGGGAACCCAATTTAAACTCTTAGTTTCTCGCCTTAAGAAAGAAGGTCGCCGAACTACTACCTTTGATTTCCCGCAATACAATAAACCATCTTCCTATTTAGTCAGAGAATATTTAAATGGAAAATATGGTTCGGCTGACGAGGTCGGACCCTACAAGGCGTCTGTGTTTTATGGAGTGGATAGATTTGATATTTCGCCTTTTATCATAAAATGCCTTAAGGAAGGAAAGATTGTGGTGTCTAACCGATACGAAGAGTCTAATAGGGGGCATCAGGGCGGAAAAATCAGAAGTAAGGCGGCAAGAAAGAAGTTTTACAATTGGGTTCAGGAATTTGAGTATGATATTCTTGGAATTCCGCGCGCCGACTTCTGTATCATTTTGCACGTGCCTGCTGAAATCGCGCAGCAGCTGGTTGATCAGAAAGAGAAGCGGAAATATCTCAAGGGCAAAAAGCGCGATATCCACGAGAATGATTTGAATCATCTCAAGCACGCGGAAGCAGTGTATCTGGAGATGGCCAGGATGGATCCGAAGCATTTTGTTGTAATTGAGTGCGTAAAAGACGGAAAGTTGCTTAGTCGAGAGGAGATTCATGAGAAAGTTTGGAAAGTTGTGAGGCGTCGGCTGTAATTTTATAAACCGCTTAAGGGCAGTATTTTTTATATTTCCCCTAGGGCGGTTTTTTGCTTTATTTTCTTTAAATTTATGTTAAATTTAAGTAAATGGCCGCTAAATTACCTGAACAGAAAATTGTCTCCGATCCGATTCTCGGTTTGATCGATATCAGCAAATTTCTTCCGATGATTGATGTGGAGCAGTTTCAATCCTTGGCTTATAAATACCAGCTTGGGCTGGCTTTTCTGCTTTTCCCGTCCGCTACCCACACCCGCAAACAGCATTGTCTTGGCGCTTTCCAGAGGACTAAGAATTTAGTTAGGCGCTGGGCGGAAAGCGGCATGATTACCAAAGAGCAGGCTAAGCTTGCGACCGCTTATGCTCTTTATCATGACATAGGGCATGGCCCTTTTTCGCACACCGTCGAGCCGTTGTTTGATCTCCTGCCGGATGCCGGCAAATCCGGGTTACGAGCCGATGACGCGATGGCTATTGAAATCGTTAGCAACTTGCGGGAGCCGATTGAAAAGGTGGGGGTGGATTTTGAAGCTTTACTTAAGTTCTTTAGGCACGAAGACAAGCTTTATCTCGCGATTCACGACAAAAATCTGGGAATGGAAAAGTTTGATTATCTCTCCCGAGACGCATTTTATACTATTCAGGAAGTTCCCGGAGTGGCTTACTTATCCCGCTATATCTATTTTATAGACAATCAGGTGGTGGTGGACGAGAAGGTGATAGACCAAGCTAAAGCGATTCAGGATTTTTACATCAAGATGTCCAAGCATGTTTATTTGAGAAAAAAATCCGCCATTATTCAGCGTTTGATTCAGCACATGGCTTATGAGCTGGTCAAAGACGGAATGTCGGTGCATGACATTTGGAAATTGACCGATTTCGGCCTTTTGGGGAGATTTGAAATTTCTCAAAATCCTCTGATTCAGAAGTATAATAGCCGGTTGCGGGCCGGGAATTTCCCGAAAACAGCCATTGAGATAAAGTACGAGCAGTTTGTGAAGATGGATGAGCGCCGGGAAGATAAGGCTCTGCAGGTGATTGGCCTGTCAGAATCCGTCTTGGATAGCTTCATGTCCGGCGGCGCGATTTCTACCCTGGAAAAACTGGCCGAATTAGAGAGGGGTATCGCTAAAGAAGCTGACATCCCGGAATCCGAGATAGTGGTAGTGCCGCCAATGTCGCATCATCGATTTGTGCCGGAAGACGTGAAAGTTTACGGCAGAGAGGGGAAAATTGTTAAGCTGAGCGATTTTTACCCCAGCCATTTCGCGGCCATGGTGGAATATGGGCGTTCTCACCATATGCTGCGAGTTTGCGCTTTCCCCGAATATCGGGACCAACTTCACAAGAAGGCGGATAAAATCAAAGATTACCTTTTAGAATTCACCAAATAGTTCGTAGATCGTAGTACGTAGCGTGTAGAAAAAATTGCTACGGACTGCGGGCTACTGCCTACGGTCTAAATATGAAATACAAACCTACAATTGGATTAGAAATTCACGCGGAGCTGAAAACCGTGACGAAGATGTTTTGTGATTGTCCGAATAATACGGAAGAAAAGCATCCAAATACCAACGTCTGCCCGATTTGCCTTGGTCACCCGGGAACGCTTCCTGTCATCAATAAAAAAGCAGTAGAAGCGATGATTAAAATCGGCATGGCTGTAGGAGGGAAAATCAATGACAGTTTTAAATTTGATAGAAAGAATTACTTTTACCCGGACCTCCCGAAGGGTTATCAGATTTCCCAATATGATCTTCCGATAGTTCAGGGCGGCGTTATAGATATTTCCGCGCGTCTTGCCCAGAGTTCTATTGAAGGGTTAGGCAGTAAAAAAATAGTGAAATTGAATCGCGTCCATTTGGAGGAGGACGCGGGCAAGCTCGTACACTCGCCGGACGGGAAGTCTACGCTTGTTGACTTTAACCGCGGCGGATTGCCTTTGATGGAGCTGGTTACGGAACCCGATATGCATAGCGTCAAGGAAGCGGTGGCGTTTGCCAAGGAGCTTCAGCTGATTTTGCGATATTTGGGGGTGGCTGATGCTGATCTGGAAAAAGGCCAGATGAGAGGCGATGCCAATATCAGTTTGAGCATGGAAGATGGAAAGCTGGGTACAAAAGTGGAAATTAAGAATCTGAACTCTTTCAGGGCGATTGAGGAAGCCATTAATTACGAGGTTGAGAGGCAGGCTGCTCTATTGGATGATGGAAAAGATATCAAACAGGAAACTCGCGGTTGGGATGACGCAAAAAAGAAAACTACCTCCCAGCGTTCTAAGGAGGAGGCCCACGATTACAGGTACTTCCCGGAGCCGGATTTGCCTCCTTTAGACAGCTCCGCTTTTGATCTTGATGCTTTAAAGTTAGAAGTGCCGGAATTGCCTAATGAAAAGAGGGAGCGCTTTAAGAAACAGTTTCAGCTTACGGATGACCAGGCGAATATTTTAGTTGAAGACAGAAAAGAGGCGGAGTATTTTGAGGAGGCGGTTTCAGAAATGGAAGCTGATGATCAAGAATCCGCGCCTGCCGACAAGTTGCAATTGCTTTTTAACTACTTAAACAGCGACCTTAAGGGATTAGTCAGGGAAAAAGAATTAAATTTTTCAAATTTGAAGCTTACGCCGGAAAATTTTGCGGACTTGATTGATATGATTTCTAAAAAAGAAATATCTAGCCGAACAGCCAAAGACTTGCTAGTCAAGATTCTTGAATCTGGAGTGGATCCGAGAACTCTGGTGGAAAACGAAGGATTGGGGCAGGTTTCTGAAGAAGGGGAGTTAAGCGGAGTGGTCCTGAAAGTTATAGGGGCAAATCCTAAGGCTGTGGAAGATTACAAAAACGGCAAGAGCTCCGCGATCCAATTTCTTGTCGGGCAAGCTATGAAAGAATTGAAAGGGCGGGGAAATCCGGCGGTTTTAAGGACTCTCCTTGACAAAATGCTATCTTAATTATATAATCAAGCCATGAGATTCAAATTCGAAAATCCAACGCAGCCGGAAGCTACTCCGGAAGAGCAGGCGCTCGCGAAAGAAGCTGCTAAAAAAGCTATGAAAGAGGCAGAAGAAGCGGCGGCAAGAAATAGAAAGGCGCAAGAGGAAAAAGAAGAACTTAAGCGCCGCGGCGAGGCATATTTCAGGGAGCAAGAAAGCAGGAAAGCCAGAGAAAGTTTGGAGAGAGCCCTGGAAGAGGGCACTACCCAGGAAGAAAGAGATGCCGCTGCTAAGGCGGGCCAGGAAAAGGAAGATTTGGAAAACGTTCAGCTCTAACAAAAAAGCGGCCACCCAAAGGAGCCGCTTTTTTTGTTTAGGAATTCAAGTTATCCATAAATTTCTCCAGCATCATTTCTCCCAGGTTGCCCTTTTCTCTCTGGCGAACACTGACCGTCTTGCTGGCTTTTTCGTTTTCGCCCACTACCAGGATGAAAGGTATTTTTTGCATTTCCGACTCTCGGATTCTTTTTCCCACCGTAGAGTTATCCATATTTACCCTTACTCGGAAACCGTTGTCTTTTAACTCCTTTGCTACTTCTTCGGCGTAGGAATTTTGTTTTTCAGAGATCGGCAGAATTACAATCTGAACCGGCGACAGCCAAAGCGGCAGGTTGCCCGCGGTTTGTTCCAGCAAGAAAGCAATAAACCGCTCATAAGAACCCATAATTGCCCGATGAATCACGATCGGCGTTTCCTTCTGGCCTTCTTCGTTGATGTATGCGAGCCCCATTCTTTCCGGAACTAAAATATCTACCTGGGCAGTGGCGATAGTATCTTCTTTGCCGAGCACATTCTTGGCTTGCACGTCTAGCTTCGGCCCGTAGAACGCCGCTTCTCCGACGGCTTCTTCAAATTTCATACCGCTTTTTTCCAGAGACCTTCTGATTTGCTCGGAAGCCCATTTCCACATCTTAAGATTTCCGCCGAATTTATTTTTTTTATTTTTGAAATCCGGCAGGGACAATCGGAACCAGTAATCCTTAATGCCAAGCTCGGAGTATACTTCTTTAAAGAGCTCCAATACTTTCTGAAATTCTCTTGCCAACTGTTCCGGAGTTACGTAGATGTGGGCGTCGTTTTGGGTTATAGCCCCTCTGACTCTAATTAACCCGGTTAAAGTTCCGGAACGTTCAAACCTATAAATAGTGCCTGGCTCTGCTAGCCGGAGAGGCAGATCGCGGTAACTTTGAACGAGCTTTTCATAAATCATGTGCGTGTGCGGGCAGTTCATTGGCTTCACGTACATTTCTACTCCGTCAGGATCCTCAAACTTGTACATATCTTCGGCGAAGTACTGCTTATGGCCGCTTCTTTGATAAAGGTTCTCCTGGGTTAGTACTGGAGTGCTAACATACTGATATCCTTGAGCCTCTTCTTTTTCTCGCATGTATTCTTGAAGCTGATGTTTTATAAATTCCCCATTAGGCAGCCAAAGGGGGAACCCGGGGCCCACCTGATCGCTGAAAGCGAATATTTTCAGACGTTCGCCCAATACGCGATGATCTCTTTTTTTGGCTTCTTCCAGTATTTTTAAATGGTCATCTAATTCTTTCTTGGCGCGGAAAGCTAGGCCATAGATTCTGGTTAGCATCGGATTTTTCTCGCTGCCTCTCCAGTATGCTCCAGCCAAGTGGGTGAGCTTGAACGCCTCCGGATTTATTTCTTTGGTATTTTTCACGTGTCCGCCCCTGCATAGGTCTGTGAAAATATCCCCGGTATGATAGGCGGTAAGTTTTTTCTTCTCTTTAGTGAATTCTTTGATTAACTCTTGCTTGAATGGCTGGCCCCGGAACATCTTTTTAGCTTTTGCGGGAGTAAGCTTCTCGCCTTTAAAATCCAGTTTTTGGTTTATAAGCCGGCGCATTTCTTTTTCAAAATCTTTCAGTTCTAATTCGCTGATAGGCTGTGGAAATTGAAAATCATAATAAAAGCCGTTTTCAATTGTCGGCCCTATCCCTAGTTTGGTTTTAGGATATTTTTTAAGCACTGCCGCGGCTAACAAGTGGGCCAGCGAGTGGCGGACCGCGTCTAGATTTTCATTGTCTATATTGGCCTTCTTTGCCATGTAGTTGATTATAATTTATTTATTCTGATATCTCAATCTTGTAGATTAGCGGGATTTCTGATAATCTAACCTGGGAATATTCGGAAGAGGACGAAGATGTTGAGCGCTGAAGAGCTGAAAAAGCTGGAACAAAAAGCCCTTAATTCTGAGCCGATCTGGAAGATTGTTAACGAGCTTAGGAGCTTGCTGGGGAGCGCCAGGATGATAGCGGTTTTGAGCGGCAAGAGCGAAACTCAGTCTGTTGATGAATGGGCTCATGGTTCGCTTAAGCCGTCTAAGACGGAAGAGCTCCGTCTCCGCTATGGTTATTTTGCGGCAAAAATCCTGGAAGGTGACTATGGCGCCAGCATAGTTGTTTCGGCATTTTGGAGTTCAAATTCTCATCTTGGCGATAAGGTGATAATTACATGGTTGGCAGACCACGCAGAAGAAAAGGATCTTAGAGAGGTTGTCGGGGCGGCGCTCAATTTTAATGGGCAGGGAGCGTAAAATGCTTTCTGAAGAAGAAATTGAGGAGATTGCCGCGGAAGCCAGGGGCAAAGACATCGCCGCCGTTATCTGTTATTTAAAAAGGGAATTGGAAGAAAAATTGGTTGCTTACATGGCTGGCCTGAAGAAAAAGGATATTAATAAGCTGGATGCTTGGTCTATTGGCTCGGGCGGTCCGGACGAGTTGCGGGAAGCGCGTCTGCGGACCGCTTATCACGTCGTCAAGTTGCTTTCCAGCTATTATCGATCCGCGTCAGTTTATGCTTGGCTGATGGGCACGAATAGCTTTTTGGACGGCAAGGCGCCGGCGTACGCTCTAAGGCATGGGAAGTTAGAGAAGGACTTTGAATCAGCAGTAAACGCGGCCAAATCTTTCATATGGACATCATAAAACTTAAAAAGCCCCTAGGGGCTTTTTCTTTTAAATCTCTTTTACGCTGTCGCAAATCAGCTTGGGTTCCCCGTTTCGCCAGGACATTTTCCCGGATACCATCACCACTTTATTTTCTTCCCAGAATGGCATGGTTTTTTCCAATGTGTTGGAAAAAACTATTACCTCCATAGAGTCATTTAGATCTTCAACGGTTGCGAAAACCATCGGCTGGCCGAGTTTAGTGTTGATTTTATGGACTTTGGAAACTATTCCGGCTATTTTGGATCTCTGTCTGTATTGCGAATCTTCTTGCTTAATGAGCAGGGATTTGATCGCTTGAGTGCCCAGCTTGCTAATTTTTTCTTTGTGCTGGTTAAGCGGATGATCGGACACGTATAGTCCCAGCAGTTCCTTTTCCCATTGGAGCCTTTCCTGCGGAGAAGCCGGTTCGCAGGGTTTTAATCTAAGGGCGCCCGCGCTTACAGTTGCTCCTCCGAAGAGTGAAGCTTGGTTAGTCGATTTGGCCTTTCTAAGCGAACTGGAAAATTTAAGAATCTCATCAATATTGAATAAGCCGGAGTTTCTTTCCAATCCCAAGGAGTCCAGCGCCCCGCATTTCAGCAGGCTTTCGAGTGATTTCTTGTTGAGATCTTTGTGTCCGACTCTTTGAATTAAGTCTACTAGATTTTTATACGGTCCGCCCTGCCGCCGTTCTTGAACTAAGGCATCCACTATGTTCTTGCCGACATTTTTTATTGCCAACAGGCCGAAGCGCACCCCTTTTTCTTCCGGGGCAAAATCCGCCAAGCTCTTATTAATATCCGGAGGGAACACTTCAATTCCGGCCTTTTTAGCTTCGCCAATGAGAAAGGCGATCCTTTCTACGTCTCCGGCATCAGCGTTAAACAAGCTGGTATAAAATTCCACCGGATAATGGGCGCGCAGGTAAGCGGTTCGATAAGCAATCATTGCGTAACACGCGGCATGGCTGCGATTGAACCCGTAGCGGGCGAATGGCTCAAACCAATGCCAAATCTGTTCAGCGATCCTCTGGGAGATTCCATTGCCGATCATGCCGTCTATCATTTTCTTGGATTGTTCTTCCAATAATGATTTTATCTTTTTGCCCACTGCTTTTCTTAGGATATCCGCTTCGGAGAGTGTAAAGCCGGCCAGGTCTCTGGCAATCTGCATGAGCTGCTCTTGGTAGATAGCGACCCCATAGGTTTTCTTCAGGATAGGTTCCAGTTTCGGATGCAAATAGGTAATCCGCTCGTTGCCGAATTTTCTCCTGATGTACTGGGGGATAAGTTCCATCGGCCCTGGCCGGTATAGAGAGACCATGGCAATGATGTCCTCAAGTTCGGAGGGTTTCAGCTCTTTGAGGTATCGTCTCATGCCGCTGGATTCCAACTGGAATACGCCGGTGGTATCGGCTGACTGCAAAAGCTCAAAGGTTTTTTGATCATTCAGCGGGATTTTCCCGATGTCTATTTTGATATCGTTATTTTCTTCTATGAGCCGCAGGGCGTTTTCAATGATGGTAAGGTTCTTTAGGCCCAAAAGATCCATCTTTAAAAGCCCCAAGGCCTCTACGCTGTGCATCTCAAATTGGGTGATGATAGTGTTGTCATCCTGTGGCGCGTACTGAATCGGCATGTAATTAGTCAGCGGCTCTTTGGCGATAACCGTTCCGCAAGCATGCACGGATGCGTGCCTGACCACTCCTTCCAAATTTTTAGCGGCGTCCAAAACTCTTTTAGCGTCGGCGTCGTTGCGGTACAAATCTTTTAGTTCTTGGACATTATTGATAGCCTCATCCAGCTTTGCGTTGAAGGGTATTAGTTTCGCGATGCGGTCGCAGAATCCATAACTCAAACCCATTGCCCTGCCGGCGTCTCGGATAGCCGCTCTAGCCGCCATGGTTCCGAAAGTTATAATGTGAGCCACTTTATCTTTACCGTATTTTTCCTCCAAGTATCCAAATACCTCATCTCGGCGGGTGTCGGCAAAATCAACGTCAATATCCGGCATTTGGATTCTGTCCGGATTTAAAAATCTCTCAAAAAGAAGATTGTATTCCAGCGGGTCTAAGTCGGTAATGTTAAGGATGTAAGAGATAATGCTGCCGGCCGCCGAGCCTCTGCCTGGGCCTACAACAATGCCGTGGTCTTTAGCCCAGTTTATGAAATCTTGGACGATCAAAAAATAATCCGCGAAGCCGGTTTTCTCAATAACTCCGAGTTCATAATTGATTCTTTTTTTCACTTCTTCGGTCACTTCGGGATAGCGATGAGTGACTCGTTCAGCGATCAGTTTTTTGAGGTAAGAATTGGCGTTTTCGCCATCAGGAAGGTCAAATCTCGGCAGCTGAATTTTCCCGAGCTCCAGGTCTAGATTGCAGGCATCGGCTATTTTAACGGTGTTTTCCAGCGCTTCCGGCGCGTCTTTGAATAGTTCCGCCATTTCTTCCGGCGATCGCATGGAAAAGTTATCGTCTTTGAGCGTTAAGCGGTCTTCGTCGGTTAGGCGGTTGCCGGTTTGTACGGCCAGAAGAATGTCATGATATTCCGCGTCATCCGGCTTTACGTAGTGGATGTCTTGGGTGGCAACCAGAGGTATTCCGGTTTCCGCGGAAATCTTCTTTAACCCTTCATTAGCTTTTAAGGTTGGCTTGATGTAAGGATGCTCTCCAATTTCCAGATAGAAATTGCCTTTTCCGAAGATGTCCTGATATTCCAGCGCTGTCCGCTTAGCTTCCTCTGATTTGTTTTCCAAAATTAATTTCGGTATTTCTCCGGTGATGCAAGCGGAAAGGGCGATCAGGCCGTCATGATGTTTTTTTAGAAGTTCTTTGTCGATTCTCGGTTTGTAATAGAATCCCTCTAGATGGGAGGTGGTCACCAATTTGATTAGATTTTTCCAGCCGGTTTCGTTTTTAGCGAGAAGTATTAGGTGATAATATTTTACCCCGGTATTGGATTGTTTTTGCTTGTGGTCGCCGGGCGCCACGTATGCTTCAATTCCGAGAATTGGTTTGATGCCCGCCTTTTTGGCTTTTTTATAAAACTCTACGGCGCCGTAGAGGTTGCCGTGATCAGTTATTGCCAATGCGTCCATCCCCAGCTCCTTCGCTCTTTCAACTAGCGCGTCTATTTTCCCTAAGCCGTCCAGCAGGGAATAGTGCGAGTGAGTATGAAGATGAACAAATTTTTTCATATGTAGTAATTTTATCTTTTGAGTTCCGAGGTTGCAATAATTTCTGGGGATAAGATGGTATTTTCAAATAAAAAACCGCCTAGTTGCGCTTGGCGGTTTGGTTATCTGATTATTTTTCAGGTTTAAGCATGTCTTCCATCTCTTCCATAATTTCGTCAATTGGCATCCCTAGATAAGTCGGAATCCCGTCTATGATAATTACGGCGGAGCTGATTCCTATCAGCTCTCCTTTTGCGTTAAGCAGCGGGCCGCCGGAGAAGCCGGCGAAAAGCGGCGTAGAGAAAATCAAGACCTTTTCATTCGGTAATCCATGCGCTTGAAGTTGAAGTTTTAAGTTTGGCTTGGGGGCGCCGGCTTCTTTATATAGGTTTCCAACTACGCTGAACCAATAATCGCCAAAGATATTGGATCCGATGGCCATGATTTTTGAGCCGGGCTTCAGTTCTGAGGATTTCCCGATGACGGCAGCGGTCTTCGCTGTTGGTGTTGACTTCGCGTTACTGAATCTCAGGACTGCGAAATCATACTTTTCTGACCAACCGACTAACTCCATGATTTCGGGTGGTGACCCATCCTTAAAGCGTGCCAAGTAAAGATTAGTAGAGGTGGAGCGGTCCACTACATGCCAGGCGGTGAGTACGCACTTGTCATAAGTTTTGCAATTGATCACTGACCTCGATCCCGATCCGGCGAAAGATTTTATCCCCGGAAGGATCGTGTCTTGCCAAACTTCGATCTTGGTTACATAACCGGCTTTTTCGTAGATTTCTTCCGGACTTGGATCGCCGTCATTGCTAGAATATGCTTTATGCGGGAATTTCAATCCCGGAACGTTTTTGACGATTTGGCTTTCCCGCTTTTCCATCTTTCTGTATACTCGTACTCCTATTGCCTTAAAAAATTCGGGCCCGGCTAAGGAGAACAGCAAATTCATTATGAAAAATGACCCGGCCAAGACAAATAAGGACAAGATAAAATATTTTTCTCTTTTGGGATTCACTGCTTTCCCTGTGTCGAAGAACTATGGGGTTAGGATAGCATAGGTCATCCGGGGAGTACAATCCGCGTATAGCAGGAAATAACTTTCAGATTTTTAGGAAAACCATGCTATTTCCGGACAACGCCTCCACCTGATAAACATAACCAGAAAGTATCCTCTGTGCGGCAACTAACGGACCAGCCGGAGCTTGGTGTCGCCTATGGGCGACTCCGGCTGGGAGTTGTAAGCGAGTTCCGCCGCGGGAGCGGAACTACGCTGGTGCCGGTAGGAGGATACTTTCTGGTTATGACACTTTGTCCCCACTGCGCAGCCCGAATGTCCGGAAATAGCATGGTTTTCCTTATATTCAGAGATAGTGCCCTGTGATCTGTTGACATTCGGCGGGAAAGAGTATAACTTTATCTTAATTAAGGTATAATTTTAACTATGGGAGGAGTGCCAGTAAAACATCATACAAGATCAAAGGTTGGCCGCCGCCGATCTCATTTGGCTTTGAAAAAAGTCCAGCTGGCGGTTTGCCAGAATTGCCAGGCCCCGAAACTTGCTCATAAGATTTGTTCAAATTGCAAACAGAAATAAATCAGCTTACGAAATTACGAAAATATACTAAAGTACGAAAGGGGTAGTCAAAAGAATTTCGTACATTCGTACCGTTTCGTACTTTCGTAATTAGATTTCGTATATGGCAACTCGACAACTTTGCAGATCAATAGTTCTTCAATCTCTTTACGAGTGGGATTTTTATAAGCAAAAAGCCGATTTTACCGGCATTTTGGAGAGGAATCTTCAGGAATTCGGTCCCGGCATTGATGAGCCGGAATTTGCTTGGAAATTAGCGAAGGGTGTCATTGAGCATAAAAAAGAGATAGATGATATTATTACTAAAGCCGCTCCCGACTGGCCATTGGAGCAGATTGCTCCGGTTGACAGGAATGCCTTAAGAATCGGGCTTTATGAATTATTGTTTGCCGACCGTGAAGAAGTCCCGCCGAAGGTGGCTATTAATGAGGCGATTGAAATTGCCAAAAACTATGGCGGCCCGAATTCTGGCAAATTCATCAACGGAGTTTTAGGGACTGTTTACAGAGAAATCGGCGAACCGGGCAAAGATGATAAACCCAAACCAAAAGACCCGTCCTCTGACCGGGCAGGCAGCCAAGAAGAGAAAGAGGAAAATAAGTAATCCGTACGAAGTTACGAAGACATACGAAATTACGAAAAAATAGCAAAACTTTCGTACTTTCGTACATTTTCGTACGTTCGTAAAATAATTTGAATACAGAAAAATTAGAGAAACTGATCTCTTACGAATTTAAAAACAAAGATCTGCTAAGGGAAGCCCTGACGCACAGGTCTTATTTAAACGAGAATCCGAAGTGGGGATTGCCTCACAACGAGCGATTGGAATTCCTCGGCGATGCCGTTTTGGAACTGGCTTCCACTGAAGCCTTATTTGAAAAATTCCCGGAAGAGCAGGAGGGCAAATTGACTACTTTCCGGGCCGCTCTGGTCAATTATCAGATGCTGGCTAAGCTATCCCGCAAAATTAAGCTGGAAAATTTTCTTCTAATGTCCAGGGGAGAGGCCAAGGACGTCGGGCGCGCCAGGGAAGTTATCCTCGCCAATGCTATGGAGGCCTTAATCGGGGCGATCTATCTGGATGGGGGATACGCGGCGGCGCAAAATTTTGTTGATGCAGTTGTTCTTCCGGAAATCGGAGAAGTTATTAGTAAGGGCCTATATAAAGATCCGAAGAGTTTATTGCAGGAAGAATCGCAAGCAAAGTTTAAGGAAACTCCGGCTTATAAGCTGATTGGCGACAGCGGTCCGGATCATAAAAAAGTTTTCACGGTAGGAGTGTTTATCAACGACAAAGAAATAGCCCGAGGCAAGGGCCTGTCTAAGCAAGACGCTGAAATAGAAGCGGCCAGGTTGGCTCTGGAGAAAATCGGATAATTTAAAAATTGCTTCGGATTAAAAACGGCTTGCGGCGCGGCCGTTTTTATGTTTTTATTTATACAGCATTGATATAAAAAGAATAGGAGATCCGGATGAGCGGTCGAGTTTCGCAAGGCAGTCCCTGGAAGATGCTTATCTTGATTGGCGCGTTTATCTTCCTTCTCAGTCTTTTTAAAGGGTTGACTGCCCCGGCGGAGATTAGTCCTACGCAATTTAAAGAATATATTTCGGCGAAGAAAGTTGATAATTTAGAATATTCTGGAGAGAAAATCACCGGCGAATTGCGCGATCCGCAAGCCAAGTCCGGCAATCAGTCGTCGGCTAGGTCGCGGAAAGTTTATACTTTGCCGGCGACTTTGGAAGAGGCTGAGGAGATTAGGAAATTGGCGGAAAAAAGCAAGGTTACTTATAAGAGAATGCCCGATAGAAGCTGGATAGCTTCAATAATCGGGAACCTCTTTTGGCTGGCACTTTTCTTTGGCGCTTGGTGGTTTATAGTGATTAGGCCGATGGCTAAAGGCGGCAAGGCCGCGTTCTCTTTCGGCCAGTCCAAAGCCAAGCGGCACCAGAAAAAAGCCGGCGACGTGACATTCAAAGACGTTGCTGGTTGCGAGGAAGCCAAAGAAGAATTGCAGGAAGTCGTTGAGTTTCTGAAAAATCCCGCGAAGTTTCGAAAACTGGGCGGAAAAGTTCCAAAGGGAGTCCTTCTGGTTGGTCCGCCCGGCAACGGTAAAACTTTGCTTGCCAAAGCGGTGGCCGGAGAAGCCAATGTCGCTTTTTTCAAGGGTTCCGGCTCGGAATTCGTGGAGATGTTTGTCGGCGTCGGCGCTTCCAGAGTCAGAGACTTGTTCAATCAGGCCAGACAGGCCGGCCGAGCAGTCATCTTTATTGATGAGCTGGATTCAGTCGGCCGGAAAAGATTTTCCGGAATTGGCAGCGGACATGACGAGCGGGAACAAACCCTTAACCAGCTCCTGGTGGAATTGGACGGTTTTGATGCCAGCGACGAGATAATTCTCATTGGCGCGACTAACATGCCTGAAGTTCTGGATCCGGCCTTGACTCGACCCGGGCGGTTTGATCGAAAGGTTCCGATTCCGCTTCCGACTCTTAAAGACAGAGAGGAAATTCTTCAGGTTCACGCCGCGAATGTTAAGTTGGACCCTGGCGCGAATCTGAAAGTTATCGCGCAAAGAACTCCGACCTTCACCGGCGCCGATCTGGCGAATGTGATTAATGAGGCCGCTTTGCTCGCGGCCAGGCATGACAAAGAAACCGTTCAGCAATCGGAATTGGAAGAGGCGATTGAGCGGGTGATAGCCGGACCGAAGCGGAAAAGGCCTATCCTTGTCGGCGAGGAAAAGAAGATCGTCGCTTATCACGAGAGCGGGCATACCTTGGTGGCAAAACTGCTTAGCTCTGATCCGGTGCACAAGGTTACTTTGCTGTCGCATGGCGAGGCCCTTGGGTATACCCTTCAGCTTCCGGATGACGATAAAAAGCTGACTTCCAAAGAGGCGGCCCTGAATCGCATTAAGATATTGCTGGGCGGACGGACCGGTGAGCTGCTGTTCTTTAGCGGAGACGATAATAAGGTAACTAACGGGGCATCGGACGACTTGCGGAAAGCGAGTCAGCTTGCCTGGCATATGGTTGCTAAGTGGGGGATGGGCAAGAACTTGATAGTTGTCCCGGAAAATCAAGGATTGAGAAACCAGATGATGTACGAGAACGCTTCCTCCAACCCCTCTTCAAAGATGCTGGATGACGTTAATGCCGAAGTTGGGGATATAATCAGCAAGGCCAGAAGCGAGGTTCTGACGTTGCTCAAAGAGCATAAGCGAACTCTTGAGAAGTTGGCAGAGGCGCTTTTTGAAAAGGGAGAACTTAACTCCGAAGAGATTGATCTAATCTGTAACGGATCCGCCTAAGGGCGGATTTTTCTTTTTCCTCGGCTGGGATATAATGTTTATATTAATTATATAATTTATATTAGTTATGTATCTAAAGCGTTTAGAATTATTGGGTTTTAAATCTTTCGCTCCTAAAACAACTTTGGATTTTCCCGGCGGTATCGCCGGGATTGTCGGCCCGAACGGCAGCGGTAAAAGCAATGTTATTGACGCTATCCGCTGGATTTTGGGCGAGCGGGAAGCGAAGCACTTGCGCGGCGGCAAGGCCGGGGATTTAATTTTTGCCGGCACCCCGAAACGTCCGAGAATGGGAATGGCCCAAGTAGCTATTACTTTTGACAACAGCTCCGGATTTTTTCCGGTGGATTTTAACGAGGTGACTATTATTAGAAGAATAGATCGTGACGGCACCTCCAAATACTTTATGAACAAAGCGGAAGTTCGCTTGAAAGACATCATAGATTTTTTTGCGAAAGTCCGCTTGGGAACTCGCGGGCTTTCCATCATCAATCAGGGTTCCAGCGATTTATTTGTTCGCGCCACGCCGCAGGAGCGTCGGGCGATGATTGAAGAAATTCTGGGCTTGCGCCAATATCAGCTGAAGAAACACGAGGCGGAGCGTAAGCTGAAAAATACCAATATAAATATTGAAAAAGTGCGGGCCATGATTGAGGAAATCGCCCCGCATCTTAGATTTTTAAAGCGCCAGACTTCCAAATGGGAGAAGCTCTCCGATATAGAAAAAGAATTGCGGGAATGCGAAGACATCTTCTTTGCGAATAAACTGAAAGAAATTCAGGACGGCCTGCGGAAGTTTGACCCGGAAATAAAACGGATTGATTCGGAAATTTCCGGAAAACAAAAGGAGTTGAATGATTTGAGGTCCGCGCTTGATAAAGTGGAATCCGGCCAGCCGAAGCAGAAAAATCAGATGAGCGAGGCCAGGAAAAAGAGGGACGCGCTTCTTCAAGAAAGATCCAGAATAGAACTGGAAGTCGGAAAGCTGGACGCCAAAATAGAGTTTTTGCACTCGGTGGCCGCCAGCGAAAATCTGGATCTACGTTCCGGGGAGCTGCTGGCCCTCCTTGGGGAGGTAAAAGAAGCAGTTTCCGGATTATTGCAGGAACAAGATTTAGGAAAGGTGCATGAGGAACTGCGGGTTTTGCTTTCTAAAATTGCGGGGATGACAGACGCTTCTTCCAAAAAGAAGGAAGAAATTTCTGATTTAAAAAATGCTAAAGACGCTTTGATGCAAAAACTTCAACCGATTCGGGAGGAGTTGGAAAGATTAGCGAAAGTTGAAGAGTCATCGGCTGATGAACTGGAGCAATTCAATAAGGAATTCAGGGAGGCTTTTGATAAAGTGGAAAAAAAGAAAGATGAAATTTCCAAACTGGACAGCGAAAAAAACAGAGTTTTATTTGAGGTTGAAAGATTTAATCTGCGCCGGCAGGATTTGGAGATGCAGCTTTCTCAAGTAGGGAGAAATATCCAGGAATTTGAAGAATTGGCGAATCCGCCGGTTGGCGGACCGCCTCCGGTGGAGGATCTTCCGGCGCTGGAGCGGAGAATCTTAAAACTGCGATCGGAAGTTGCCGGCATTGGCGATATTGACCAAGCGCTTCTTCAAGAAGCCAAAGACACCGAAGAGCGCCATAATTTCCTAGCCGGCCAGCTGGAGGATTTGGAAAAAGCTTTTCAGGATTTGGAACAGCTGATTAAAGAGCTGGAGGATAAAATCCACACCGGCTTTACTGATTCTCTGAAGAAGATCAACGATGAATTTGATAAATTCTTCAACCTGATGTTCGGCGGGGGAAAAGCAAAAATGTTTTTGGAAAAGCCGGTTGTCAAAGAGGCGCCTTCGGAAGAGATGGAAGCGGAGATTAAAGAACACCAAAAAGAAATGGAAGAAGACGAGCTTTCCAAACAATTGGGCATTGAGATTGATTTAAGTTTGCCGAGGAAAAGGATTCACGGCTTGGACATGCTCTCCGGGGGAGAGAAGAGCTTAGTTTCCATTGCCGCTCTTTTTGCTTTGATTTCGGTAAGCCCGCCGCCATTTTTAGTTCTGGACGAGGTGGACGCCGCCTTGGACGAGAAAAACACTAAAA
This sequence comes from Candidatus Paceibacter sp., assembly GCA_020724845.1. GTDB lineage: Bacteria > Patescibacteriota > Minisyncoccia > UBA6257 > 02-FULL-45-10c > DYGE01. The sequence continues at coordinate 8,480 of DYGE01000005.1, read as the reverse complement.
GATTTGCCGATATTGTGCGTAATTTTTCAAAAAAGACCCAATTTATCATTGTTACCCATAACCGCGCCACTATGGAAGCCGCCGACGTTCTCTACGGCGTCACCATGGAGGAAGACGGCGTATCGAAAGTTTTAAGTTTAAAACTCGATTAGCCGTAAGGAAAGTTATTCACATCTTGGCATATATAATATAGTGGCCATTTGATAAAATTATATAGTGACTGGAAATCCCGTAATCGGAAGGAAAATTAAGTTAATTTTGTTGCTATTTTTCCTAGCTTTTGGGCTAGTTTTTGTTTCTTACGCGAAGGAAAATGCTTTCGGTTTGCGGCTTGTTTACGCCAAAGAGAGTGAATCGGAATTTGATTTACGTAATTCATTGGATAAATATCTTGACGCGGCTGTCTTTAACGCTAAAGCTTCTTTGTTAAAGTACGCAGGGATTCATCGGCAAAATAAACAATTTTTGGCTGATTTCTTGACATCTTTTTCGCCCAATTTGAACGCGGGCGATTCTGATTTCCGGGTTTACAAATCCGTGTCTGCTTTAGCCCAGCTATCCGGGCAGATTTTCGGGCAAGGAGTGCTGGAAACTACCCGGCTTATCCGGGAGACCGGAGAAGGTATTATCCAGTCCGTACAGCTTGCTCCGGAATACATTGCGCCAAGGGCAAGGCAATTGTTTGCCCCCCAGCCTTCTCCTCCGCTTCTCACTCCTGAACAAAAGGAGTTGGCGATAGAACTGCTCCAGAAAGTTAGAGAATTCAATCTGCCGGAAATTTTTACTCCGGAAGAAATCAGCCAGATCAGCGATGCCGGCCTTTCTGCCCCGCGGGAATTGAGCGATGAAACTATCAACCGCCTGGTGGAAATTATTTCTGCCCGCCTTCCGGAGCTGCAGCAAGTTATTCGGGAAACCCAGACTGTCAGAGAAGTCGAGACCGTTGAGACCCAGGTAGTGCTTGATGAGACAAGGCTTTTGGAATTACAAAACTTAATTACCCAGCTTCAGCAGAAACAGCAGGCGGATATTGAAAGCCTGTTCAGTGCTATGAGCTTAAATAGCAGGATTGACCAGATTTCCAACGTTACTATCGTGAACCCTACTTTTGAATCCGGGTCAATTACCGATGCCGATGTGCCGGACAATATTACCGCTTCCAACTATCTTCCGCTTTCCGGAGGGACTTTGTCAGGCAACCTCCTGGCTAATTCTTCGGCAGCGATTTACGCTTCCTCAACTTTACAAACAACTGGCGATGCGAGATTTTACGGCGGCGTGACAATCGACGGAACCCAAAGCAATGCCGGCGCCTTACAAGCGTCTTCTACCCTGCAGGTTACCGGCGCGGCTCGGCTTTACAGTACGCTTTTTGTTGACGGCAATGTTGGAATAGGCACAACTTCGCCTTCGCAAAAATTGGATGTGGAAGGAAACATTAAAATCTCCGGAGTGGGGAACGGGCTCGTATTTGCCGATGGGACAATTTTAAGCACTGCTTCGGCGACTTCTACCGGAGTCTCCAACGACGGCGATGTAAATGTGGCGGCGGACGCTGACTTGAACGGTTCGGGTAATATCTATTTTGCCACTAGGGGCAACAATCGGGCGATTATTACTAATACAGGCAATGTGGGCATTGCTACCACTTCTCCGTCATCTCTTTTTTCCGTTCACGGCGATGGGTTGTTTTCCGGAAATCTAAACTTGGCTAATTTGACCGCGACCGGATCTTTAACCGCCTCGGGGTTAGTTGCGAATGGCACTGCGGGGTTGGTGGTAAATCCGAGCAGCGCTGGTAATTATGTTGCTGATATTTCTAATAGCGCCGCCGCAGGCACAAGTTTTGGACTAGTGATAAAGGCTGGCGGAACTTCAGCGGATACCTCTTTACTAGTCCAAGATAGGAGCGGCTCGGCTAGTTATTTAGAAGTCCAAGGTGATGGCAACGTCGGCATCGGCACCACTTCGCCATCCAAGTTATTCTCCGTTCAAGGTAACGGTCTATTTTCCGGCGACTTAAGTTTAGCCGGTATAACCGCGACTGGCACCTTATCGCTTACCGGAACTTCTGGAACTTCCACTATTGCGAATGGACAAGGACTTGCAATTGGCTCTTCTCAATTTGCCGTTGTTGGTTCAAGTGGCAGAGTCGGTATTGGAACTGATTCTCCTGATGCGAAGGTGGATATTGAGGGGGCTTCAGGTGAATTTTTGCGCTTGACCGATACCTCAACCGGAAGAAAATGGGATTTTGCTTCTCTTACCGGTACTAGCAATTTTGCAATTAAAGATAACGGAAGCACGGTATTTGTCATCAGCCCTCCTACTGGTTCAGTCGGTATCCGTATTGGTGATGCGATACCAACTGCTAGTTTAGAGGTGAGAGGTCAGGGTAGCAGCGGAAGCACTCGCGCGTTTACAGTCAGTAATTCCGGCGCAACTAGGTTGTTCACCGTAATGGATAACGGATCTGTGGGGGTGGGTAAGGATACTCCATCTGCAACTCTTGATGTGTTAGGTAACGCCGTAATTTCCAGCACTTTGTCGGCCGGCACCACCACCGCTACCAATCTTGCTGTAACTAATAATTCCACTTCCACATTTGCCGGCGGATTAACTGTCGGCACTGACAAGTTTGTCGTACAGCAGGAAACTGGAAAGATTGGCATCGGCACCACGACTCTAACTTCCAAATTAAATGTTCATTCCACTGACGGCAGCGCGGCAACTTTTATTTCAACAGCAGGAGACAATCATGTTTACATAAGATCGTTAGACACAGCCGTCGCCCACTTGGTATTTGGAGATGAGGTATCTAATCACGGAGAGATCCGGGTTAATACTGGCGGGCAGTTCGGCGGTACTGGGGCGATGGTCTTTGATGCTGGTGGGTTAGGCGGGTTTGATGCGTTATTAACTGCTTCAGGGGCTTTCGGTATAGGCACTACATCGCCTTCCCAACTGCTGTCTGTACAGGGGAACGCTCTATTTTCTGGAAATCTGACATTTGGTGGAGGATTTACCGCTACCGGCACCTTAACCACATCAGTTTCTGATAATGGCGGTGTAACTTCAGGATTAACTATACTTGAAACATTTAATAACGATGGTGGGATTAGGATAGTTCCCTCATCCGATGGAGCTGGCGGCCATGTTGATTTTGGCGGTCGTACGATTACTGCTGTTTCTGCTGGAGAACCGGCAACTATGACCTCTGACCATCCCACCAGATTTCAAGGTTCATTTGGTTGGATTGGTGGGACTTCTAACACACAATCCAGATTTTATTTCATGAATGCGCCGGCAGGATCTGGCCAAAACACTACGGAGGTAGTAAGTATTTTAGCGAGCGGCAACGTCGGCATTGGCACTACTTCGCCATCTCAATTATTATCTGTCCACGGTAACGCCTTAATTTCCGGCACCACTACATCAGCTAACCTCACGGCAACTGGCACAATATCCATACCAAACGCAAGCGGAAGCGCGGTCAGCATTACGTCTACTATTGATGACGGAAAAATTTCTATTTTTGACAATGCCGGAACTGAAGAAGTGCGCCTCATCGCAGACGGAAATTCGTTCTTTAATAGTAACGTTGGTAATTTAGGCGTTGGCACCGCAAACCCTTCGGCATTGTTGCATGTAGATAAGGCCACGTCAGCAGGGGAAGGCGGTGTCATATTTATCAGAAACAGCGCCGGGGCTGCGGTTGGCAATAAGGCGGTGCTGGCGTTTGGAACCGACTCGGGCGCGACGGCATCAAATAATCCACGCATTGAAGCAGTGAATGTAAATTCAGGAAATGGAGCGAGCGAGTTGGCATTTTGGACTCATAGCGGTGGCGGCACTATCGCTGAAGCATTAAGAATAAATCAAAACGGCAGTGTCGGCATTGGCACCACTAGTCCGCAGAGAAAACTCCATGTGGAAGGAACTGGAGTCGTTGGTTTGCGGCTTAATTCTACCGACGATAACGGCAGTTTGATTGATTTTATTACTGGAGATGAAACTTGGCAGATTGGCACTGGATTGTCAGGCTCGAGCGATAATGCATTCAAGATTAATAAGAGCGGATTAGGAAATGCATTCTATATTAGTGACACCAACGGAAATATCGGTATTGGCACGACGAGTCCTGAAGCGCTTCTCCATGTCGCGGATGGTTCAGGGGTTTCAACAATCAGGGTGAGCGATGCTGATGGCGCGCGTCTTGGTTTAGATGATCTTACTTCGAATGGCGAATGGGCGATTGAATCGGGAGTATTGGGAAGCCGATTCGGGATTCGTAATGTAGATAGATCATCAGAAGATTTTGTGATCCTCAACGCAAATGGACGAGTTGGCATTGGAACAGACAGTCCGGGGACTCAATTAGAAATTAAATATCCGAACTCTGCTATTGCGGGGTTACAGCTACGCGGATCGGATAATTCTGACCGGATTTCTCACAACTTCGGCACTAACGCCAATGAAGGCGTGATTCGAGTTTACGATTCCGATGGATCTACGATCGGCGCGCAAATCGTCGGAGGCGGTTCACTTAATTCATATATTTTGAGCGGAAATTTTGGAGTTGGCACTTCCTCGCCATGGGCTAAATTAGGAGTTGATGGCGACATCTCCACAAGCGCGACTGGAAGATTATACATAGGTTCGGGAGGCAATGCCGCGGATCCGATGATCCGAGTGGTAACGGATACTAATACTGGTATTTTCTTCCCAGCTGCGGATACTATGGCATTTTCTACTGGCGGAACAGAGGGGGTAAGGATAAATTCTTCCGGCAATGTCGGGATTGGAGTAACTAGCCCTACCGACGGCAAATTGCAGATTCAGCAAACAACCGATTCGTCTTCTGGCGGTATTAGATTGCAAAATGTGGGCAACGCGAATGCGTTGAGGATATGGAAGGGAGCGGGGACTGCGGCATCTGTTTTCACTGATAACGGAGTAGACACTTTGGCTTTATTGACTGGCAACGTGGGTATCGGTACGACGAGCCCGCAAACTAAGCTTCATATAGAAGGAAGTGCGCCAACAATAAGAATCGCGAACACAACATCAGGACAAGATGGCGGTGGCCTGCGATGGACTCGTGAAGCGGACGGAGTTTCTACCTGGGCGTTAGGCCCGCGTGTAAACGTTGCCGCGGATGACTTTGAAATCGCCGATGGCGCGACTACGCATTTCATTATCAAGGATTCTACGGGGAGGATTGGAATTGGCACGACGAGTCCGGCTAGCCCGCTTACCATTCAGGGAACCGATTCTGACATGGTGCTTATTGCCAATGCTTCAGCGGACAGTAATCCAAACTTGGCGATTCGTAATGATGTGCAAACGTGGCAAATTCAGACAGCCGGAATCCGAAACGATAACTTTGAAATCGTGGATCGGACAAGTGCTCCATCTAATCCTCGTTTGGTTGTAAACACCTCCGGAAATGTTGGTATTGGAACCACCTCGCCTGATTTCAATGGAGATTTTGTGAATGCCACTGTGCTTTCAATAGGGGACGGTACAAAAGCGCGCGGCAATATTGAGCTTCTTGGAAATAGGACCACAACAGGATCTGCTTCAAGATTACTTACATACAACGGCGGAACTTTAATTTCTGAAATAAATACACAGACGCTATCGGCAGATAATACGGCTGGCTTTTTAACTTTTAAAACCGCAACAGGCGGAACGATTTCAGAGCGTATGAGAATTACTGAATCGGGGAGGGTAGGTATCGGTACTACATCGCCAGGCGCAGGAATAAAACTTGATGTGTATGGCGGCAATATCCGAATTGACGGGCCAAGTGGAGAAGGTTTGATTTTGAACAGAGACAACGGCAGAAGCTATGTGATCTGGCAGGATGGCAGCGGCAATAATGGCTGGTCAATGCAAAGGGGATTAGGTGGAGAAACTACTCAATTAAGATTGCACTCCAACGGCAATGCGGCGAATTTTGTGATTGCGGATTCGTTTAATGGCTCTCCGATATTTACGGCAAATACTGGAACAGAAAGGGTTGGTATCGGTACCACCACCCCTCGCGGCTTACTCGGCTTGAATGACCCCGCAGGCGTGGATCCATTCGTAATCGGCTCCGGTACGCCAAAGCTGATTGTGAAGGATAGCGGCAACGTCGGGATTGGCACTACTTCTCCATCGGCAAAATTTCATGTAACCGATGATTCCAATGACATTCAGGCAATTTTTGGAAGCGGCGCTCGAGACACTATTTTACAAATGGCCCGATCAAGCAGTGGGGCCGCGAGATTAAATGTATTGCAGTTAAGTAGCTCACTCACGGTTGGTCCGAGCTCCGGCGTTACAAGGACTGATATTTTAGGTGGCGGTTCCGCTGGCGTTTCAGTGCTTTCTAGCGGAAATGTCGGCATCGGCACGACGAATCCGCTCCAAAAATTAGATCTGAACGCTGGCAATTTCGTCCTTTCAGGAATAACCGATCACCCGGTTACTGCGCAGCTTGATGCAGATGTTGCCGCACAATTCGCGCGCGAAAGCGCGACCGGAGGCGGTCTGCACATCAAGAATGCTCGTAGCGACGACGGGGTGGGGGCTTTGTGGGAGAGTATCATCGGAGTTACGGACCCAACGGACACAAATCCGGCAATCCGCCTTCGCGGCTGGAAGTCCAATGGCGGCACGAACGTCGTGGCACTCGGAAGCGCGGAAACGGTTTTTCAGGTGCAAAACGGAGCAACGAGTTTGCTGACGGCTCTGGGCAGTGGCAATGTTGGAATAGGAACAACAAATCCTCTTGCGACATTGCACCTTTATAAAGATAGTTTGCCAAATGTTGGCAGTCTATTGCTTGACCAGCCAACCGCTCCAAATGGTTCCACCAACCTTGGTCCTCATTTTTTCATGAAGTCAGCGGGTGTGGATAGAGGCTGGATAGGATTTTTTGACAATTCAAGTCATGGTAGTGGTACCACATTGAATTTAAAGTCGGCTGGCGATGTCAGAATAGGTGCTGGTAATTTTGGCGATGGTGGTGACATGATTATCACATCGGCCGGCAACGTCGGTATTGGAATGACGACGCCAAATTATCCACTAGACGTTACTGGAGCTATTAATGCTTCTACTTACTATCGAATTCAGGGACAGGTCGTTGTTAATTATGATGGATCGAATGCGATATATGGTACGAGTGATGTGACTAAGGGTATTTGGCTTAAATCTGGAAATACGAATCGGTTCAACCTTGATAGTTCTGGAAATATGAATGTAAACAGTGGTCAACTATATGTACAGCAAAGCACTGGCAATGTTGGCATCGGCACCACAAGTCCTTCCAGAAAGCTTACCATTGCCGCTGGTGCGAGTGGTGACGGCATACTACTTGATTCTCCGGCTGGAGAAGTTCCAGCTATCCGGTATGGGAGGGAAAGTACGGAGCTTTTCTATCTTGGCGGCAACAGCGGCAGCAATAACAACTTTGAATTAAATGCGATTTCTGGGGATATAATTTTGAAAGAAAATAATGCGGAACTCGTCAGATTGACTGGCGGAAATGTCGGCATCGGGACGACGACTCCTGCGAGCAAACTTGCGATTTCTGGCGGGGTAACTATTGGCGAAAATTATAATCTTGCATCGCCTACAAACGGATTGATTGTTGAAGGAAATGTCGGTATCGGAAGAACAAGTGCTCCATATAAATTATCCGTGGGTGACGGCGTTACTGCCGGAGATCAGGTTGTTTCATTGAATGTTCCAGCTGCGAATGTTGCTGCCTTCGATCTTTCTAAGGCTGGTAATACCGCTGCTCGTATTCAAGTTTTAGGAAGCAGCAGCTATTTGAATCTCAATGTCGGTGGAACGAGTGTCGCTAACTTCACAAGTGGCGGAAATGTCGGCATCGGGACGACGACTCCTGCGAGCAAACTTGCGATTTCTGGCGGGGTAACTATTGGCGAAAATTATAATCTTGCATCGCCTACAAACGGATTGATTGTTGAAGGAAATGTCGGTATCGGAAGAACAAGTGCTCCATATAAATTATCCGTGGGTGACGGCGTTACTGCCGGAGATCAGGTTGTTTCATTGAATGTTCCAGCTGCGAATGTTGCTGCCTTCGATCTTTCTAAGGCTGGTAATACCGCTGCTCGTATTCAAGTTTTAGGAAGCAGCAGCGATTTGAATTTCAATGTTGGTGGAGCGAGCGTCGCCAACTTCACAAGTGGCGGAAATGTCGGCATCGGGACTACTTCGCCGGTAGCTAGATTGGGAGTTCAAGAAAGCACTGCGAGTACCCCGGTTGCTTATTTTGAAAATTCTAATAGTTCATTCAGTAGCGCTGACTTATTTACGATTCGCTCAAATGCAGGTAATTTTTCAAGCGGCGCGCTTTTGAGAGTTGATAATAGCGCTGGCTCAAAATTATACGTGCGAGGAGACGGAAATGTAGGTATTGGAACAACTACTGTGCCTTCCAAGTTCAATATCCACGC
>DYGE01000004.1 GCA_020724845.1 Candidatus Paceibacter sp. | reverse complement strand
CGGCTGGCGAGCCCGCGTAGCGGGCGAGCCAACAAGCACATTTTCCAACTGGCGGAGGCGGAAGGATTCGAACCTTCGAACCGGTTTCCCGGTTAACGCATTAGCAGTGCGCTGCTTTCGACCGCTCAGCCACGCCTCCAAATTAACTTACAACCCGCAACTTGTAACCTATGACAAATAATAAGGCAAAAGAAAGTATTTGTAAATTGTTATTTTTTCTGGTATTTTAAAGAAACGCTTATGAGTCAAGAAAATAATCAAAATCTAAAGAGATCTCCGGTTGTGGTGGTAGTCGGGCACGTTGACCACGGAAAAACCAGCCTGCTGGACTATATCAGGAAAACCGAGGTGGTTGCCAAAGAAGCTGGCAGCATCACTCAATCGGTTGGCGCATACGAGATTGTCCACGGCGACCGAAGGATAACTTTCATTGATACGCCTGGCCATGAGGCATTCTCCAAAATGAGGGTGCGGGGAGCCAAAGTCGCTGATGTTGCGATATTAGTGGTTGCCGCCGATGAGGGCGTCAAGCCGCAAACCAAGGAGGCGATAAAAGCCCTGGAAGATTCCGGGACTCCTTTTGTGGTTGCGCTTACTAAGGTTGATAAATCTAACGCGGACTTGGAACGGGTGAAAAACGACTTGACCAGCAACAATGTCTTGCTTGAGGGTTATGGCGGCAGTACCAGCTATCAAGGGGTTTCTTCCAAAACTGGAGAGGGCGTCGCCGAATTGCTTGATCTGGTCCTATTGGCGGCTGACGTGGAAGATCTGACTTATAATCCGACTAACAAAGCGGCGGGAGTAGTTTTGGAAACTAGGCTGGATAAGAAGCGCGGCAATTCGGTGACGGTTATCTTAAAAGACGGGACTTTGAGGCGGGGAGACCTAATAGCCACTCCGACTACCAAAGGCAAAGTTAAAATTCTGGAAGATTTTCTTGGAAAAGCGGCTGCCGAGCTTCTGCCGTCCAGTCCCGCGGTTATTTTGGGATTTGAAAGTTTGCCGGAAGTCGGCGAGGAATTTCTAGCAGGAAAATTATCCGAAGAGGATTTGGCAAAAGTCAAAAAAGTTGCGGCCAGGAGATTGGAGACTGCTTCGGCAGAGGACAAGCAAACAATTAGAGTGATATTAAAGGCGGACACCGCCGGATCTCTGGAGGCCTTGCGAGATATTCTGAAAAATATACCGCTTAAAGAAAATCAGGCCTTAGATATTATCAGTCAGTCGGTCGGGGAGATAACGGATGGCGATGTAAAAGACGCCGTCGCAACCGGAGCAATAATCTTGGGATTTAATACCTATCCCAATAAGGCGGCTGAAAATCTGGCCCGGGCTCAAGAGGTAACTATCGTGACTGATGAGATTATTTATAAGCTAGTGGAAGGCATTTCCAACACCTTCGCGGAAATGGGGAAGAGTAAGTTTAGCAGCGAGCTGGAGATTCTGGCTGTTTTCAGCTCAAAGGGCAATAAGCAGACAATCGGCGGCCGGGTGAACAGAGGGCAGATAAGAATTAAATCCAGATTAGAGATTCAGCGAAGTCTGCCTGATCAGGGAGAGAAGATTATCGGCTCTGGAAGGGTATTAAGCCTGCAGCAGGCCAAAAAGCAAACCAATGCTGTTAATGAGGGAAGCGAATGCGGACTTATTTTTGATTCTGAAATTAAAATTGAAGCAGGGGATAAATTGCTTGGCAAATAAAATGGCGTATCAAAGGCATCAGCGGGTGGAAAGTCTTATTGAAGGCGAACTGAATAAGCTCATCCTACGGGAACTAGAATTCCCGGGCGCGCTTGTAACTATAACCAGGATAGATGTCCAAAAAGACCTGGATTATGTGTCAGTCGGCGTTTCGGCAATTCCCGGCGAGAAACTTTCGGAGGCCCTGGAAATTCTTAATAAGAACCGCGGCAGGCTGCAGCATTTGCTTCTCAGGAAGATAAATATCAAGCCGATGCCGGAGCTGCGCTTTCGCGAAGATGTTGGTTTGGAAAAGGCCGCGGAGATAGAAAAAAAGTTTTTGGAGCTTGAAAAAGAAAGTTCGGGCGAATAAAATACTTTTATGGCCTAGTAGCCAAGTGGTAAGGCAGGAGTCTGCAAAACTCTTATACGCCGGTTCGATTCCGGCCTAGGCCTCCATGCTCGGGTGGCGGAACTGGCAGACGCAGAGGACTTAAGATCCTCCGACAGCAATGTCGTGTGGGTTCAACTCCCACCCCGAGCACCAATTAAAAAATGAGCTACTTAGTAGCTCATTTTTAAAACTTTTTTAATGAGAAGCTTAGCTTGATCTTCTCCTTGCTCAATGGCGGCCTTGATGTCGCCTCTCTCAAATCCGAATGTGTGCAGGGTGGAGATCGGTTTTCTGGGGATTATCACTATGATGCGGTGCGGGACCAACAGGTTTCCAATATCATCTCCTTTAGCCACCGAACTCATTACGCTTTTGGCATTTTTTGCCGCTCTCTTAAAGGCCTTAATGAGCGATGGGGCTTCCTCTTCGCTCTCGTGGTCCGAGATTACGTCATAGTCCGGATACTTTTCTAAAATTTTTTCTAATCGCAGAGCCATAGCTTCTTCATATAAGGCGTGCTTTGCCTTAGAGAGTCGCTGGTCGAAGCGATTTTGGTTCTCATCCGATTGGTCATTTAGCAGTATAAAGACCGTGTCACACCCTTCTTCAATTACGGCGCGAAGGTTATAAAAAATGCCATCAGAGTGCATCTCGCTGTCTATCTCAACGCTGTCAAAGGCCCCCTGCAGGGCGGTCGTCGCCAGGATTGGTTTTCTAAATAGTTTCGGGTTTTGCAGGAAGCGTTCCTCATGATTAGTGAAGATGTGCGGGATCCATCCCCTTGATTCGTTTCTGGTTACGATCTGGAACAGTTCTTTAGCTTGAACCACTTTCTCCATATCCGCGGAATCTATCAATCTCTTGAGGCCTTCATTTCTAAAAAAGGATTGTATTGGAATTTTGTGTATCACCAGGTTTTTGACAGAGGTAAGAAGATCCCACCAGTTAAATATCGTCTTCGGCCCTTGTCTTTCAATTTCCAACCAAACCTTCTCCGCCTCTTCTATACCGCCCTCAACAATTTTAGTGGCAGTGAGTGCTCCTGCTGAAACTCCTTGAATCACTTGTGGCTGAATGCCGCACTTATAGATAGCTTTAGTGGAGCCCACGCTGAAAGCCGCTGAAAATCCGCCGCCGTTTTCAATTAGCCCAACCTTCCCTAGGTTAGCCATCCATCTCTTTGACTTTTAAGGTGCTTACTTAGAAAATAATCGATTTTTGAATAAATTTCAAATCAAAAACCCCCGGGCTGCGGAGGTTTTTGATTTTCTTAACTGAAGTTAACTTTCAGCTTTTTGGATTTCTGCCGGTTTATTTTCGGCAATCGGATGGTGAGAACCCCATTTTTGAGCGAGGCGACAGCGGCATCCGGATCTACTTCCTGCGGAAGTATGACGGATCTGGAGAATTTGCCCCAGTAACATTCCTGATAGAAATAATCTTCATCGGATATTTTCTTTTCTTTAGTTCTCTTTCCTCGGATGGTTACCGCTTCGCTGCTGATATCAATATCCAAATCTTCCGGATTCACGCCGGCGATGGTGGATTCAACTACTATTTCCTCCGGAGTTTGATAGACGTCGATGGTAAGCTGGCCTTCTCCTTCCTCCATCAGCTCGGAAAGATCTGATGCCGGCTTTTTATCCACTTTTGTTTTTTTAGCTGCTTGAGCGGGGGGCGCCGAAGCGGTTTTTGCGAGCTCTATATGGGGCTCGATTTCAACTTCCTCTTCGGAAGAGTGTGATAATTCTTCGAAAAATCTCTTTGCGTCGTTATCCATATTTTTTTATTTTAATTGTTTTAGCCTTTCAAAATCGTATAGCACGAACAGAGCAAATACGATGAGGAAGGTGGTTGGAATAACTACAGGTTCAAATCTAATTATAAGATAGTTAAAAATTGTGTGCAACAGGGTGGCAAGAACGAATCCCATTAATAACATCCTGGAATTTTGTTTTATTAAAGATTGCGCCCAATAGTATCCCAGAAGCCCGGAACTTAGCGTGTGAAGGAGGGTGGCTCCGATGAACCGCAGGGTGGTAGTTTCCAGAGCGGCTGATTGAGCATTGAAGGCAGCAGCAACATTTTCAATGGTCGCGAACCCCAATGAGGCTATAATCAGATAGATCATGGCATCAACCGGCTCATCAAATTCCTTGGGATGCTCTCCTATTACTAAGCGGGCAGCGGCGAATTTGAAAATCTCTTCAATGGCTGACAGAACCAGAAAAGACAGGAAGCTGTATCGGATAATTCCCCTGAGAGATCCCCAATCATTAAAAGCCGTTTGAAGCGCGAGGACTATGAAGGTGCTTGCGGCTCCGGCCAGGAAAGTCTCAAATATCAACTTCTTTGGTTCCGGGTGCGGATCTTCTTCTAAATAGAAAATTAGCCAGGCGAACCCAGGAAGCAGTCCAAGTACGATTGGCAGATAATCAGTTACCATTTCGCTATCATTATAAGACTTTTCCTCTTGTTAGGCAGGTTTTGGTAAATCTCCTCTGTTATGAACGGCATGAATGGATGCAAGAACTTCATTGATTCTCCGAGAATCTCCAAAAGCACTGATTGGGCCGCTGCCGTATCAGCCTCATTTTCCGAGCGCAGGCGATCTTTAGAGCTTTCTATGACTTTGTCGGCAAAAGTGTGCCAGAAGTAATGATAGGCGGTTTCCGCCGCGTGGTTGAAATCGTATTTATCCATATAGGCGGTTATTTTCTTTTTTGCTGTCTGCAGATCTTTCAGATTTTTTTTGTCGGCAGAAGTGAATTTCGGCTTGGCTTTTAATTCGCGATAATTCATCAAAACGAACCGGGAGGCATTCCAGATTTTCGTGGCGAAATTCCTATATCCTCGGATTTTGTCCTCGGAAATAATCGGGTCGTTGCCGGCAGTTGTGCCGATTACCAAGGCCATGCGGACTGCGTCAGTCCCATAGACGTCGGCCACCTCCAGCGGATTGATTACATTCCCTTTGGATTTGGACATTTTCTGCCTGTCTTTGTCTCGCACTAATCCATGAAGATACACAGTATGAAACGGAGCTTTCTTTGTGCGGTAAGTACCAAACATTATCATGCGGGTCACCCAGAAGAAAAGAATGTCATAAGCTGTTGCCATTACGTCCGTAGGATAGTATTTTTCAAAATCTCCTTTTTTAGTCGTCATCAATGTCGCAAAGGGCCATTGCCCGGAAGAAAACCAGGTGTCAAACACGTCGGTTTCCTGGACGAATTTGGCGTTGCAGAACTCGCACTTCGGCTCGGTTTCCGAAATCACCATCTCTTTGCATTTCACGACATCGCCCTCGTGTCCAACTTTCGGTATGCATTTCGGCTCATGATACCAGGCGGGGATTCTGATGCCCCAGACGATCTGCCGGGAAATATTCCAGTCATATAGATTTTTCATCCAGTGCATAAAAATCTTTTCAAATCTATGCGGAATAAATTTTATTTTTTTGCTTTTCACCGCGTCCACTGCCAAATCCCGCAATGACGTTTCTCTGTTTCTCTGTTTCTCTGTTTCTCTGTTAATTGACTTCTCCGTCATCTTCACGAACCACTGCATCATCACCCGCGGTTCAATGGTAGTTCCGCATTTGTAGCAGACAGAAACTTGGTGAGTGTAATCTTCAGGTTCCTTGGAAAAGCTGGCGCTCAAAATTTCCGCCGCTTTGACTCGCGCGTCTTTCACTTTGAATCCTGCCAAATCTTTTCCGGCCGCTTCGGTCAGTTTTCCGTATTGATTAATAACCGAAATCGGCTTTCCGGGGATTTCTCCTTTGTGGTCATTGTAAATTTTAAAGTCCAAAGGATCGTGGTGCGGGGTAATTTTCAAGGCGCCGGTTCCGAATTCCGGATCAACATTCTCGTCGGCAATCACCGGCAATTTCTGTCCGTTGATCGGATTAATTACATTCTTGCCGATATATTTTCTCCATTTTGATTTTGAGTGGACAGCAATCGCGATATCCGCCGGTATAGTTTCCGGCCGAGTAGTTGCAACCTCAATGTTTTCGCCTGAAGCTTCTAATTGATAATTTACGTAGTAGAGCTTGTCTTGCCTTTCTTCATGCTTAATTTCCAGGTCGGAAAGGGTGGTCTGATGCTTCGTGCACCAGCTTACCGGCCGTTCGGCGCGATACACCAAGCCGTCGTCGTAGAGCATTTTGAAGGTTTCATAGACAACCTTTTTAATATCTTCATCTAAAGTGAACTTTTCGCGCGACCAGTCGCAGCTTGCGCCGAGCTTCCGCAGCTGGCCTTCCATATATTGCTTGTTGTCCAGGGTGAATTTCTTGATTTCTTCATAAAGCTGTTCGCGCGGAATTTCCCAGAAGGATCTGCCTTCTTTTTCCAGCTTTTTGTTGTATACCACTTGCGTTTCAAAGCCGGCGTGGTCTGCGCCGGGAAGCCAGAGCGCTTTTCTGCCTTGCATCCGTTGGTAGCGGATCATGATGTCTTCCAATGTCACAAAGAGCGCATGGCCGATATGGAGCGAGCCATTCGCATTCGGCGGAGGCATGATAATCGTAAATGGTTTTTTGTGCCTAGCTGGCAAATTATCCGGATTGAAGTATCCGGAGTCTTCCCATATTTGGTAGATTTTATCCTCAACCTGTTTTGGGTCGTATGACTTTCCAAGTTCCTTTTGCATAATTCTAATCTTATTAGATTTTTAGCCCTTTAACAATAAATAACAGTAATTGAAAATGCTTATATGTCCAAATTGGAATTCATTTCCATTGAGGGCGGCTTATCATTTCTTAAAATTGACAAGGTGTTATTAGCGCGCTTATAGTAATAATGAGTAGGTGAATTTGCGTAAATTTATGCCAAGAGGACCAGAAAGAAAACCAGAATCTTTCGGAGAAAAGCTTGAAAAGGGCATTGAAAAAGCCCGCGGCCTTTTGACTCGTAATGAGAAAATGCCTTCTTCGGCCAAGGCGCTATTAAAAGATCGGGCTGAAAGGAAAAAGAAGCTCAATGATTTTTGCAAAGATTTTTATGAATCCGTCCAGGCAGGCAAAGAGCCGTCTGCGGAGATGGTGAGCGAGTTGGAGGCCATGTTTGAAGTTGCTCCTGGACAAGAAAAGCTGAGGGGCGTTTTATTATTTGCGCTGGAAGCCTTCAGGAAGGCTCCCCTTCGCAAGGATGGAAGCCTGTTAGCTACACATTCTCTGGAGCTTTACAAGAAAGCGAAGTCGCTTGGCATTGAAGATTTAGATGTCCACGCAACTGTGTTGCTGCACGACACAATGGAAGATACCGACGCCACTCTGGAAGATCTTCGACTCCTAGATGAGAAAATTGGCGCGGATTTTTCAAAGTTTGCGCTAGTTATGACAGAAAAAAGGGACGAGAGCGAAGACCGGGATATGGATTTAGTAAAGTTTGTCCGCCAGCTGCGCGCCGCGGAAGGGGTGCCGGAAGGCAGAAAGCGAGCTATTGTTTTAGCTGAAGAACTAGACAGGATTGATGATTTGTCCGATATAGAATATTTGACCGCCAAGCTGGACAGTCCGGAAAAGCGCGAAGAGGCGCTTGAGAAATTGGCCCAGAAATTTGCTAAATGCCGGTTTACTATTGACCGGGTCACTGAAGGGTCAGAAGAGGACGAGGATGTGGAAAATTTAAAAGAGGTCTTTAATGCAGTATACAGGCATCAAATTGATGAATATAAAATCCCAGAGGACAGGATAGAAGAAATCAAAGCCGGTGTCTATGAAAGTAAAAATAGAGAATTGAGCTAATAATAATTGATTATGAAAGAAGAAAAATTTCAGAATACCCAAGTCGGTCAGTCAAAAGAAATTATCGAGCTTAATGAAAGGCTTGACGCTATTCTGACCGCCGAGCTTGTTGGCGATCCGGAAACCGCTAAGGAAATTGCTGATAGCGTTAAAAGCTTTTATGATCTTTCTCTGCAGTACAGAGAAAGAGCTCAAAAATTAGCCGCTGAACATGGAATTGATTTGGCCGAAACGGGGTGGCCAAAAGGCCGCTTGCCGGAAGGCTCCGAAGAGTTTGGGTTTAGAATCGATAGGTATCTCTATAACGCCGATAAATATAAAAAGAGGGCAGAGTATTATTCCGAGCTGCTTCATGGAGATTTTAAATCTTTAGAACACGAAAAGGAGCTGGTTAAAGCCGCGGGCGGTTCTCTATTAACTCACGAGCCGGTTGAATACGCAAAAAGGATGTCAGCTATAAAATCGGATATTTTCTTAGTCTGCTTGGATAATCTTTTAACTAAGGCATTAGAATCGGGAAAGGATTTGACTGCCGAGTTGGTGGGGGAGGAGGCCCTTGCAGCTATGGAAATAGCTGGCAAGATAAAATCCCCGCGCCGCATGTAATTATTGTTGGAGTTTAAAGATTCAAATTCGAATCCGCTTCTATTGGGAGCGGTTTTTCGTTTTTTTGCAGCAAATTGATATATGCCGCGGCGGCAATCATGGCGGCGTTGTCGGTATTGAATTGGAATTCCGGAACGTTAAATTTCAGGTTTTTATCGTTGGCTAATTGTCGCAATGTGCTCTGTAGTGGTTTATTCGCGGACACGCCTCCGCAAAGCAAAACTGTTTTTGCTCCAAATTCTTCCGCTGCGCGGATAGTTTTTTTGACAAGTACGTCAATTACTGCCTGCTGGAAACTCGCGGCCACATCCGCTTTATTTGCTTTAGGATTGTCGCGCAAATAGTAAAGAACAGAGGTTTTTAGTCCGGAAAAACTAAAATCGAAATTCTTTTTATTAAGCATCGGGCGGGGGAATTTGATGGTGTTAGGATCGCCTTTGGCGGCAAGCTTCTGAATCTCCGGGCCTCCGGGATAAGGCAAGTCAAGCATGCGCGCGACTTTATCAAACGCTTCGCCAGCCGCATCATCAACTGTTTCGCCGAGTTTCGTCCATTTATTGACCGCAGTCATATGAAGCAGTATTGTATGTCCTCCACTGACGATCAGGGCAATGGCGGGAAACGATATTTTAGGGTTTAGCGTATAGCGGTTAGCGTTTAGGGTTTTTGTATTTTCCCCTTTACGCTGAACGCTGAACGCTGAACGCTGCGGAAGCCAATTCGAGTAGAGATGTCCTTCCATATGATTAGCGCCCAAAAGCGGCTTTTTCCATTTTTCCGCCAGCTCTTCTGCAAAATTAATTCCAGTCCAAAGCGCCGGTTCCAGCCCGGGGCCTACTGTCACAGCGATATAATCTATTTTTGGAATTATGAATTTAGAATTATGAATTATGGATTTTTTGCCCTTACGCTTAATTCTTAATTCATTATTCATTATTCCTTTTAAAATTTTTGGCAAATTTTTGATGTGTTCTCTTTTGGCAAGATTCGGCACCACGCCCCCGAAAGGCCGATGTATGGCAATCTGCGAAGAAACAACATTTTCCAGCACTTCAAATTTCGGCGCCCTTAACGTGCCGCTGGATTTTACGATCGCTATCGATGTTTCATCACAAGACGTTTCTATTGCCAAGATTTTCATAATCACAGTTTCACTTGTTCCGTCACTAAAAGAGCATTATTTATCTCTAGGCCGGTTAGGCCGTTGAGCAATGCTCTTTTTAGTGCGGGATCGCAGGAAGTTTCTACGCTAAGTATGTTTTTAGTTCCAGTTCCCATTCGGTGCTCTCATCGGGATTTGAACCCGAGTTTCCTCCGTGAAAGGGAGGCGTCCTAGACCAGGCTAGACGATGAGAGCAATCGATTTATATATTATATCACAGATAACAATTTTTCAATCCTTTCAGATTACGATTAAAATATGTTATGATTGAACATATGATTTTACCACTTCTTGCTTTCCAAAATTGGGCCTTGCTTGCTTTACGGCTTGTCGTGGCGGCAATCTTATGGGTCCATGGTTGGCCAAAATTGAGAAATTTGAGCGCCAATGCGGAGAGCTTTAATAATATGGGATTTCGTCCTGGCTGGTTTTGGGGATCTTATGCCGCCTTTTTTGAAACTATTGGCGCCCTGCTTTTTCTTCTGGGATTTGGCACGCAAATCGCCGGCTTGCTGCTTTCGGCCGAAATGTTCGTGATTATCTGCTGGAAGAAAATCAATGGCCAGAAATTACTAGGAGATTATGAACTGGATCTGCTGCTTTTCGTCTCCGGGCTCATTTTGGCCACAATGGGAGGTGGACAGTTCGCGTTTCTGTTTTAATGTAGATATTAAATTTAGCAAATGACCTGAAAGCTACCCTGCGGGTAGCTTTTGAATTACAATATTACTTAAGCAATGCAGCGCGCTTTAGAAATAATTCCAGGATTTCTTTCTTGGACGACCTTGATTCTGGTCGTGTTTTTGTCCTGGCAAAGGCCGGTTTGGATAGCTATTTTCATTATCCTTTTTGATATTTATTGGCTGTTGAAATCAATCTATTTCTCGTTGCACTTAAGGGTGGCTTTCAAGAAAATGAAAGACAACATCAAAGTTCCATGGAGGGAAAGGCTAGAGATTTTAGCTGACTGGCAATCAATTTATCATTTGATAATTCTGCCTATGGCCACCGAGCCATACGAAGTAGTGAGGGAAACCTTTGAAAGTTTAAAAAATACCAATTACCCAAAGGAAAAATTGTTGGTAGTCTTGGCCACTGAAGAGAGGGCTGGGCCTGGCGCGAAGGAGGTTGCGGAAAGAATCTCTAAGGAGTTTTCCTTGGAATTCCCAAACTTTCTTGTAACCAGGCATCCGGATGGCCTGTCCGGAGAGATTCCCGGCAAGGGGTCAAACGAAGCATGGGCCGCTAAGCGCGCCAAAGAAGAAATAATTGATAAGCTTCACATCCCTTATGAAAAAATTGTCGTCTCTGTCTTTGATGTTGACACTCAAATATATCAAGAGTATTTTGGTTGCCTGACTTATCATTTTCTTACCACTGACGAGCCGCAGCGCTCCAGCTATCAGCCGATCCCTCTTTTCACGAACAATATTTATCAGGCGCCAGCCCTAGCAAGAATTATCTCTTTTTCCGCTACTTTTTGGCAGATGATGCAGCAATCCAGGCCGGAAAGACTGACTACCTTTTCTTCCCATGCCATGCCTTTCAGAGCCTTGGTAGAAATAGGCTATTGGCAGAAAGATATTGTTTCAGAAGATTCTAGGATTTTCTGGCAATGCTATCTTCATTACAACGGAGATTGGCGGGCGGTGCCGCTGTTTTATCCAGTGTCTATGGACGCCAATGTCGCTCCGACTTTTTGGCGGACCATGATCAATATTTATAAGCAGCAGCGGCGCTGGGGGTGGGGTGTGGAAAATATTCCATATATGATAGAGGGTTTTTTGAAAAATAAGTTGATTCCCCTAAAATCCAAAATTTATTGGTCCTTTAACGCGATTGAGGGTTTTCATTCTTGGGCCACGAATTCCATTCTTATTTTTGCCCTTGGCTGGCTTCCGTTGTTGATAGGAAAGGAAGGTTTCAGCCAAACTGTTTTGTCGTATAATCTGCCGACAATTACCAGATATATTCTGCTTTTCGCGACCGTGGGCATTGCCAGCTCTGCCATCCTTAGCGTTATGCTTCTTCCGCCAAAGCCGGAGGGCTTAAGGTGGCGGCATTATTTATTATATATCGTACAGTGGGCTTTACTCCCGATAACTTTGATATTGTTCGGCTCTCTTCCGGCTCTGGAATCGCAGACTCGATTGATGATTGGCGGGAAATTCAGGTTGGGATTCTGGATAACGCCTAAGGGGCGTTAGCTGGAATTTTTTTGACAATATTAAAGCAATGCTTTATATTATTTCCTAGCGCACCTATAAGGAGGATGCATGTCCGAAGAGAAGTTCGCGGCGTTGCAAGAGTTGGTTATGTCCAGAGTGGCCTTGCTGCCGGGGGTGGAAAGCGTTGCCTGTAATTTGAAGCCGCGAGATCTTACTCCGGATAATGGAGTGGTCTATGGCCCGGAAGTAACGGTCAGATTCTTTCGTTATTATAACGAATCAGAGCCGGGTAATCCGTTGACAAGGGTGAAGGCGTCTTTGGGCGCTATCGCCAAAGAGATGGGTTCCGATGATCCGCGGCTTGTTATGAAGTTGATTGTGCCGCCGAAATATGACATCTTCGATCCTCCTGTTTAAGTTGCAAGAGCCTCGCTAAGAGGCTCTTTGTTATTCCAAGTGAATTTCTTTCTGAAATTCTTGAAAGCGTTTTTTTAATAAAGGGTACGCACTGAATTCCGGATCGTCAGAAAGTATTTTTTTGGCGGCATCCCTGGTCGCCTTTACTAATTGGATATCTTTAAGGGCGTCCATGGCTACGTCTGGCAATCCCGCCTGGCTTTCTCCCAGGAACTGGCCTGGGCCCCTCAACTGAAGGTCTTTTTCCGCCAACTCAAAACCATTTTTTGCTTTTACCAGAAAATTCAATCTTTTTTGCGCGTTGGCGGAATCGGAGTCGGTGAATAGTAAGCAGAAGGATTGGTGTTCGCCTCTGCCGACTCGTCCGCGAAACTGATACAGTTGCGCAAGCCCAAATCGATCCGATCCCTCAATCATCATAATAGTGGCATTTGGCACATCTACTCCGACTTCAATCACGGAAGTGGAGATCAAGATATCGTGTTTGTGATCCTGAAATTCTTTCATAATTTGATCTTTTTCTTTCCCCTTCATCTTGCCGTGGAGCATGACTACTCTAAGATCCGGGAAGATTTTTTTGGATAGTTTTTCAAATTCTTCCTTCACCGATTTCAGTTCCAGGGCTTTCTTTTTGGCCTCGCTTAATATTTCTCCCTCTTTGACGGCGCCCGGCTCTATCCTTGGGCAGATAACGAAAGCTTGCCTGCCCTTTTGTATCTGCTCTCGAATGAAGTCGTAGGCCTTGGCGCGGTTTTTTGGATCAACGACTTTGGTGATGATTTCTTTTCGCCCGGCTGGCAATTCCGTTATGGTGGATAGATCAAGATCGCCGAAAACCGTTAAGGAAAGAGTTCTTGGTATCGGCGTGGCGGACATTGATAAGAAATGAGGCAACAAATCCGAGTCTGGCGCCGCCTTTTTCTCGCCCGTTGCCAGCATTGCCCTTTGGGCTACTCCAAAGCGATGCTGTTCGTCCACGATTGCTAAGGCCAGTCGGTTAAAACTGACGCCTTTTTGGATGACCGCGTGGGTTCCGATAATAATCTTTATTTTCCCATCAGCTGCTTCTTTTAATAGTTTGGCTTTGGAGGTCTTAGCGCCTAAGTTTCGACCGTAGAAAACTTCGGCCTTGTTAGCGGTCAGCAGAGCTATCCCTTCCTGGAAGTCATCAAAAATATTAGTGATGGTCCTGTAGTGTTGGCCGGCTAAGACTTCGGTCGGAGCCATAAATACTGCTTGGTGGCCGTTTTTTGCGGCCACGATCGCGGCAACCGCGGCAATCACTGTTTTTCCAGACCCTACGTCTCCCTGAAGGAGCCGGTTCATTGGATGCGGATTTTGAAGATCTGAAATAATTTCGCCTAAACTTTCTTTTTGCGAGGAAGTGAGCTTAAAAGGCAGCTGCTCAATAAGATTAGCTAATTCCTGCTCCTCTATTTTTAGCGGAATGGCTTGTTTCTGCGACAATTGCGATTTTAATTTCAGGTTATTCAGCTGTAGCAAGAATAAATCCTCAAATGCAAATCGTTTTTTAGCGATCTCCGCGTCTTCCAGCTTCAGCGGAAAATGGATGCGCCGCAGAGCAACGCTTAAGTCGGGGAGCTTATTCTCTCTCAATATTTCTTGCGGGATAAAGTCCTCAATGGCGCCGACGCTTTTTAAAATCGGCTTAACTAAGTATCTAAGGCCCTTGGATGTCAATCCCCTGGTTTCTGGATAGATAGGAATTAGGCCGGCGGTGTGCTTTGTTTCTCCCCTGCCTAGTTTATTTAGCGGTTCATAGGACGGGCTGGCCAAATAGACTTCTCGTTTTGACCCAGTTACCTTCCCGGCAAAATTATATTGTCCGCCCTCCCTTAGTACATTATTAATGTATGGCTGGTTAAACCAGACCGCTTTGATGCCGCCAGTATCATCTACGATTATTGCCTCGGTTATAAGCAGATTCTTTTTCCAAGTTCTGCGAGTATTCAGCTGGTGGATGCGCCCTTGGACAGTGGCTGTTTGGCCTACTTCCAGTTCGCCGATTGGCAGGACTCTTGAATAATCTTCGTAACGAAAAGGGAAATGCCAAAGAAGGTCGCGGACTGTTCTAATGTTAAGTTTTTGAAGTTTGGCGGAAAATTTCTCTCCGACGCCTTGGATAGCTGAAAGTTCTGTATTTAAATCCATCTAATAGGGTTAATTAAAAGATGTGTATAGTATATCAAAAAATTTTAAATTACAATAGGAGGGGATCAGAATCCTTTATTGATTTTTGGGAACATTAAATTATACTTAAACCCATGACTGATTATCGGATAAGGCGCGCTATCGGAATTATGCTGGCCATTTTGGGTATCGGTACGGTTGTTTTCAAGTACGCGGAAGGTTGGACCTGGGTTGACGCGCTGTACTTTACAAGTATAACCATGACTACTATTGGCTACGGCGACATTCATCCGACGCACGATGCGAGCAAGCTCTTTGCTGTCTTGTTCGGCATAACCAGCGTGACTCTTCTTTTCTACGTTATTGGCATAGCAGTGGAGGGTAGATTTCATAAGAAGATTGCCGAACATATTTCTCTCAAAAAAGAAGATTAGTTAGTCGCACCCATATCCGTCGGCTGACGGAAGCCCTAATAAAATTCAAATGCACCCATAGCTCAACTGGCAGAGCAGCTCCCTCTTAAGGAGACGGTTCTAGGTTCGATTCCTAGTGGGTGCACAAAAATAAAAAACCGAATTTTGTTCGGTTTTTTATTTTTGTGTCCTCGGAGGGATTTTCGCTGCGTTTTTGGTCGGGTGACCCAAAAGCTTGCCGAACCCTCCCGCCGCACCCCGACCCTCGTCTGGAAAACCCTCGGTTTTCCACCTTTCCGGATACGGGGTGCGGCTGGGTTCGAATCAGGAGTATGAAGAAAATTAAAAAAGCCGAAAATGATTCAGCTTTTCCAATTTTGTGTCCTCGGAGGGATTCGAACCCCCAATAACTGGTTCGAAGCCAGTCGTGATATCCGTTTCACCACGAGGACATATGGAAATACTAATATATTTTTCCTAAAAAGGAAACGGATTTTAGGTTATAATTAGGAAAGCAAGATTTAAGCCTTGCTTTCCTAAACTATGGAAATTCCAAAGGAAATTCAAGAAATCGGCGGCAAGTTGCAAGAAAAGGGTTTTGAGGCCTATTTAGTCGGCGGATGCGTTCGCGATTTTCTATTAGGCATAGAGCCGAAAGACTGGGACATTGCTACCAATGCTAAGCCGGAAGAAGTTCAGAAATTATTCCCGGATTGCGTCTACGAAAACCAATTCGGCACCGTCGGAGTGAAAACTGATTCGTCCGACCGGTCGTTGAAAATCGTTGAAGTTACAACCTATCGTTCGGAGGGTAAGTATACTGATAAACGTCATCCTGACGAGATTAAAATTGCCGAAAGTATAGAAGAGGATCTTGCCAGGCGCGATTTCACGGTAAACGCGATGGCTCTAAATCTAAACCCTAAGCCCTCCCTGGCCGGGCAGGCTACCCTAAACCCTGAAATTGTTGACCCTTATGGCGGCCAGGATGATCTGAAAAATAGATCGATCCGAGCGGTCGGGGACGCGGACGAGCGATTTCAAGAGGATGCTTTGCGTTTAATGAGGGCGGTGCGATTTGTGGCGCAACTAGATTTTTCTTTGGAGGAAAAAACCAAGGCAGCAGTCAAAAATAACAGCCACTTGCTGGAATTTATTTCTAAAGAGCGCGTTCGGGATGAATTTTCCAAACTGCTTCTGACAGAAAAGGCAGCTGACGGGGTCCGCGAAATGCAGAAGCTTGGCTTACTGAAGTATGTGGTTCCGGAATTGGAAGAGGGAGTCGGCATGGGCCAGAACAAGCATCACATTTATACTGTTTTTGAGCACAACGTCCTGTCTCTTCAGTATGCGGCGGAGAAAAATTTCACGTTGGATTTACGGCTCGCCTCTCTTCTGCACGATGTCGGTAAGCCGCGCACTAAGCGAGGCGAAGGGCCTGATTCCACCTTTCACGGGCACCAGGTTGTTGGGGAAAAGATGGTTTTAAAGATTCTAGACCGGCTTCGCTACCCGAATGATCTAACTGAAAAAGTGGCGCTCTTGGTAAGAGAGCATATGTTTGTCTACGATCCGGAAACTGTCACTGACGCCGGAGCCAGGCGGCTTATAAGGAGGGTCGGGCAGGAAAATATTGACGATTTGTTCAAACTGCGCGAGGCGGATCGTATTGGTTCGGGGGTTCCGAAAGCCCAGCCTTACCGTTTGCGCCACTTGAAATTCCGGATTGAGAAAGTCAGCCAGGATCCGATTAGCGCCAAGATGCTTAAGGTCAACGGGGAAGATGTGATGAGGGCCGGCATCCAGCCGGGGCCGAAAATCGGCTATATTTTAGCGGTGCTGCTGGAAGAGGTTTTAGACGACCCGGCGCTTAATGAAAAAGATTTGCTTAATGCCAGGATTCAGGACTTAGCCAAGTTGGATGAAAGACGGCTGGCAGAAATGGCTAAATTCGCCAAAAAATCAGCCGATGAAGCGCAAACAAGAATAGAAGAAGAAATCAAAAAGAAATACTTTGTTAAATAGATTTCTGATAGGCCTCTAAGATATTCAACGCGGAGAAAATTATTGCCAAGGATATGAGAACTTGCCCGATCAGTTGGGCGTAGGGAATGGGCGCCAGAAGCGATCCTATTAAAAATCCATAACTTACCGTCCAACAGAAAAATTGGATTCTTCCGATTACTGAAGCTTGAAGATTGTCTAAAGTGAATTTAGTTAGTAACACCTCTTCCTCTTCAGCGCTTAGTTTTTGAATATATCTAATTAAGAAATCTTTCGCGGTAATCCAGATTAAAACTGCTTGAAGCGACCAAAGAATAATAATTGTTTGGAGGCTCAGAAGATTAAAGGCGTAAATTAGATAAGTGGCCCAGGCAACCAGCGCGCCGTCTCTCAAGTGATCCAGCCAGGTGCCATGGATGGTAACGTTGTTATGATTGCGGGCTAGCGGGCCGTCTAGTCCGTCTATCAGGGCAACGATCACCAAAAGAAAGAACTGGGTCGGGAAAGAATATCCTATAATGTGCATAAATATAGCGGTTGCCAGCAGAAAAACGCTGAACCACCCGATTTTATTGGCAGTGATATTTCTATTCCAAAGGAAAGTGGTTAGCGGCTTTAAAGCGGCGTCCCGCCAGTTTTTTTCCAAGGCGGTCAGGAAGTCATCTTTTCGCTGAACAACTAACTTTTTTATTTTCTGTTTTCTTTCCCTTCCCTGCTCTTTGATTTTCTGGATCTTGCGCTTGAGCTGTTCTTTTTTCATAATTTACTATACTTTAAGTATATATTATCGGGCTGGAGTATGGTGGTAGTATACACGCTTCGGGTGCGTGAGGACTGGGTTCGATTCCCAGCAGCCCGACAAATTAAAAACTGCCGATTATGGCAGTTTTTAATTTCCTCCGGGAATCGAACCCGGGAAAGGGGTCGGGAAAACGGTAGTTTTCCCGTTGTGGATGCAGGCTGCCGGGGGCAGCCGTTGAAACCGATAGGTTTCAAAGAGGCCCGATATTTATCGGGCCGAGGGTTCTAGTCCGCTGATTGGCGGACGGATTCCCAGCAGCCCGACAAATTAAAAAACCGCAATTTTGGCGGTTTTTTTAATCTTCTTAAAGTTTTTATTTTTTTGGCTCTCCTTTTATTCTTCTAATAATTCTACTGAAAGCAGCTTCAGCGACTCCTTGGTGCCCGCGGACAATCATAATGGAGCAATCTATATGTTTTGCCAGCAATTCCGGGATGTCTCCGAAACGCAGCTCGCCGATCAGTTTTGGCCTATTTGAGCCTATAATCACCATGCTAGTTTCTTTTTTCTTAGTTTCTTCAATTATTGTTTTCATTACTGATTTTGCTCTGGGGAAGCTAATCTCGCCAAAATCTTCTTTGCTTAATCCCAACGGCTCCAGCAGGGCTTGCGAGTCTGGTTTTAAATAGTAAGGAGTGTCAGACCCCAAAACGCTTAACAGCTCCGTTTTTGGCTGATAATAGTTTTTAAGCGCGCTGAATATCTCGCCCATTAAGGGCAGGTATGGATTTTCTCCGGATGGATGCGCGGTGAGTAGAAGAGAGCTTATGGGTTTGGGGTTTTTGACGACCAATAGGTCACATTTTGATTCGCGGAGGATCCGATCAATGTTCCGGCTGAAAATAACTCCCTGGCTTTTGGTGTAGCCCTCCCAGTTCAGGAGAAGAAGGTCGCACTCTTCCATCCGTATTACTTCCAAGATAGTTTCCACGACGTCTCTGCCGACCATCAGCATGCTGTGCAAGTTAATATCTTTTTCCAGGCCGGGCATTCTTTTATTGAACTCATTAACCCATTCTTTGAGGTTGGCAAAAATCTGCTGGTCGTGTTTAATTTTCGCTCCCTCCAGAAGCATCAACTGCTGGGGAACTGGGTGTATTTTCGCGACTATGATTTCGCCTTTCAGCTCGCTGGCCAAGGCGAAGGCGATTTCGGAAAAATTTTTAATTTGCTCGTTGCTCAATTCCGGCCCGATTGGCATCAGGATTCTGCGGCCGGTTTTCGGGCCAACTCTTACCGCCTCTTCATAAACAATCTCTTTTTCAAATTGTTCTCGGCTTTGCCTTCTGGCATAGCTTAGGTAGTTTACTAACCCCAGCAGAGTCCAGATAAGCGCGATCAGCCAGGCGGTAATATTGACACTTAGCATAGTGAGGGCTAAAAGAGCGTAAAGGCCGATGGCGAGGACGGGGGTAGCCGGGAAAAAAGGAATTTTATAAGACCATTTGGTTTCGGGGAATTTATAGTGGAGATGGGTGCCGGCGATATTCAGCTGAAGAAACAAAAGAACGAAAAGCAAGCTAGCGATGCTAGCCACGTCAAAAAGGGGCAGGGCGATTACCATGAAGATTATTAGTATGACTGAAACTACTACGGAAAGGTGCGGCGTGAAATTTTTTTGATGGATTTCAGATAAATTCGTCCAGATATTTTTATCTCGCGCGAGAGCAAAGGCCACGTGGCTGGAGGAAAAGATGGTGGCGTTCAGGGCAGCTAAGTTAGCAAGTAGTCCTCCGATAATCATGATTATCGCCCCGAAAGGCAGGAAGGTCTTGGCTGATTCAACTATAGCTCCTTCCCCTAAGCCACTAAGGACTTCCCAGATTGGCCGACCATTAATTGCTGTCGCTCCGACAATAACAATGCTAACTAATACGTAAACTATGGAAACTATTGCCCAGGAAGTCAGCAGCCCCACTTTCAGGTCGCGCTGGGGATTTTTGGTTTCCTCTCCCGCCTGAACTTGGATTTCTGATCCTTCGAAAGCGATATAGAAAAAGCTGGCCGCCGCGATTATTCCTAAAACCCCGTTTGGGAGGAATGGCGAGAAGGCGCCCAGCGAATCGGGAATGGTCACAAGCTTATAGCCGCCGAAGGAAATGAATAATCCTAAAATACCCAAGAGTCCTATTGTTATGATGTTGCCGATTTTTCCGGTAGTGTGAGTGCCTTGCCAGTTGATGTAGCCAAAGATTATCAAGACGGTGATGGCCACGATCTTTTCTATTGAGAGAATTGGAGTTTCAAGATTTATTTTCAGCATTTGCAGAAGGGCGTGAGTATAGAAACCGAAGCTCAAGGCGTAAACGCCGCAGGCGGCGGCGTGCGCGAACCAGCTTAGCCAGCCGGCTAAGAACCCCTGAAAATTTCCAAGGCCCTTTCTGACCCAAAGGTATCCGCCGCCGGCTTCCGGGAAAGTGGTGCCGAGCGCTAGATACATCTGAAGATTAAGAAAGGCGACGGCGGCGCCGAGAATCATCGCCAAGAACAATCCTGGACCGGCCAATCCCGCTGCTGGCCCTAATAAAGTGAAAATTCCTCCGCCGAGGAGGGATCCGATGCCAAGAAGAATGATAGAGCCGGGACCGAGAGTTCTAGCTAGGTGGACGCTTTTATGCCCTATTTGAGAGGTTGTATCTTCCATACTACTCTCCTATTATAACACTTATGAGAACCCACAGATTTTTTGTAGGCCCAAGCGTGATACAAGGAAAGAATGTTGTTTTGACGAATAAGGAAGCGCTTAATCAGCTTAAGAAAGTTTTGCGTATTGATACGGGAGATAATTTAATTTTGCTTGATAATTCCGGCAAGGAATATTTGGTCAAAGTTGAGAACATCTCCAAAGAAGTTTTGAAAGGGGTTGTGGAAGATGTTAAAGAAAATCAAAATGAGCCGGAATTGAAAATAACTTTGTATCAGGCAATCTGCAAGAAGGATAAATTTGAATGGGTTTTACAAAAAGGAACGGAGGTTGGCATTTCTGGATTTGTTCCGATGATAACCGAGCGAACGGAAAAGCTGGGCCTGAATCGCGAGAGATTAGAAAAGGTTTTAAAAGAAGCGGCCGAACAATCCGAGCGGGGGATTATTCCAAAATTGGGCGATGCCCAAAATTTCGAGGACATTATTAAAAATGTACCAGAGAATAAAATTGTTTTAGATAAATCAGGCGAGTCTATGAAAAACTATTCGCTAACCGCTAATCGCTATACGCTTAGCTTATTTGTCGGCCCCGAGGGCGGCTTTACCGAACAGGAATTGGAGCTTGCTAAAAATTATGGAGCAAAAATTATTTCATTAGGCAAAACTGTCTTGCGAACTGAAACTGCCGGTTTGGTTACGGCAGCGATATTGCTTAATAAGTGAGAAGAAGATTTTTCTTTCGCTCTTTGTGGGCGCGCACAGGGAATGATCATCAAATGGAAAAGCATGACCCTTGGGGGTATAATTAGGATACTATGGCACACAAAATAACCTCATTTTTAATAGCGGAGACCTCTAGGGCCAGAAAGGGAAAGGAGGCGCCCTCGACCCCTCCGACCAAGAGCGCCCCTCATTATTTTGAGAAATCCGTGCCGGCGCAGCATATTTTAGGCACTGAAAAAGTAAAAATAGGACTGCCCGCTGGACGGGGAGAAAGAGAGGTGGATCTACTGGTCAAAACTTATCATCCGGACGCTATCCTGGTTGAGGGAACGGTCGAGGTGGAAAGCGTCTTTGCGGACGGAATTTTTGATTTGAAAGAAAAATTGCTGGAAGAATGTTTCCGAGTCGCTAAGAAAAAGGGGGCCAGAGAAGAACCGTCCGAAGAATATACGGTTTATCAAATTTCCGGCTATCAGGGCCATCCGGAATTGTTTTTGAAGACCCATGGCCAGAAGATTGCCACGTTGCTGAAGTCCGAAAAAGTTGAGCTGGATGATCAAGAAGTTGAGCACACTTTGTCTTCTTACCAATTTAAATACGCGAAGGATGATTTGATTATTGTAGATTGGGACGGGGCGTTTGTGTTTGACCCGGACGGCGAGGTTGGAGAAGCGATTGAAATGTTTGAGCTCGGCAATTATCAGCTGCTCCGTTACAGAATTTTGGATGAAGATTTGGACGAAAGAATGAAGCGGGCATCTAAACTATCTTTGGCGGAATCAGAGAAGTGGTTCAGGACCAAGGAGGTTACCCAAGCATTCCGAGAGCTGATAAAAATTCGTTCGCAGTCTGTCATTCAATTTGAATCCATGGAAAGGGATATCAAGTTGATCGGAGATTGGTACTCCGCGCGGCTCTTTTATCTGCTAGCCAAAAAGTTCCGCCTAGATGAGTGGCGAAAGTCCGTCCAGGATAAGCTAGATTCTCTGGAAGATGTCTATGGCATCGTATCCGAAAACCTCGGCTTTTCCAGAATGCAGGTTTTAGAGCTGGTACAGATAGGCGCCTTCTTTATTTTGCAAGTTGGGTGGTTTATACTAATTATCCTAGAGTTCTTTTACTTTACCAGGTAGAATATAAAAGTTATTTTGAGGGCCTGTAGTAAAGTGGTATTACGCAGCATTTTTACCCCGTAGTAAATTTCGCCATAGCCATATATTAAAATATGGGCCTATGGTCCAGTGGTAAGACGCTACATTCGCATTGTAGAGACACCGGTTCGATTCCGGTTAGGTCCACAGATAAGGCGAAATTTTATTCGGGGCGCATTGCGGGGGCGCCAGTTCGATTCTGGCTAGGTCCACCAAATTGTGCTAAACTACATCATGGTTAGCTTTAGCCAATAGGGATTGGTTGTGGAAGATAACTACTGCAGCTGCGGAAATCCGAAGGTTGCGGACGCGATGATGTGCGAGGAGTGCTGGGCGCGGGGAAGAGCGGAGGCCGGGGAGACTGGGCCTGAAGAGTGCCCTAAATGCGGCCAACCAAAACATTACGATGCCCCGATGTGCCAGCGTTGCTGGAATAAAGAGCGTAGGTATGTAGATAAATAGTCAAAACAGCTTATTGCTTCGGCAATAAGTTTTTTATTTCAGGCGGAATATATATAATTAAGATATGAAGGCCCAGGAATTAAAAGAAAAACTCCAAAAGGGCGAAGACGTCCTTCTTCTTGATGTCAGGGAAAAAGAAGAGGCGGAAGCGAGCGAGGACAAAATTGAAGGCTCTCAAAATATGCCGATGGGCAAAGTTTTTACCGAAGCCGCTAAAGGAAATCTGCCGAAAGGCAAGAAAATCGTTACGGTCTGCAAAACCGGCGGGCGGTGCGAGATTGTCGCTCGGGAATTAAGACAGAAAGGATACGATATTGAACACTTGGAAGGGGGCGTGGAGGCTTGGAAAAAGGAACAATAAAACGCTCGTTAGGAGCGTTTCTTTTTTATTTCGGCAAGTATTTCATCCAGATATTTTTCCTCTATATACGGAGAAAGCCGGTTTATTTTGTGATAGAATCGGATTCTCACCAGCCAGTCGAAGAAGTGATCCAGTTCCGCGTATCTTTTCTTCTCCTGCTTAGTGAGCGTCTTAGGGCCCTCCTTTTTTGCCTCCAGCTTTAATACTTCATCCTCTAGTCTGCGCAATAGATCCGGTACCTGCCTTCGCTTTCTTTTGGCCACTTCTTGCCACTTTGGAGGGTTTAACTCTAGGGTTAATATACAACACAGGTTATAATATTCGCAATGCACAATATCTTAAATAGTCAGAATATAATACTAGTTGCCGGGCTTCACGGGAACGAGCGGGCGCCGGTTAGGGCATTCTCTGAAAATAATATTTCTTTTATTTTGGGCAATCCAATAGCTTACGAAAGTAACGCGAGATTTACTGAACAGGATTTGAACGCCTCCTTCGGTGTTTCTAATAAAACCTATGAATCCAGGCGCGCGGCTGAAATTTTGGAAGAGATCGCCGCGGATAAAATGGTCATTGATTTTCATACCACCGCGGCGGATACGCCGCCATTTGCCATAGTGGTTGATAATGGAATGATCTCTCTTGCGGAGATGACCGGATTAGAACATGTGGTAGTTATGAAGTTCAATATTAAAAATGGACACGCTCTTATCAACTATCGTGACGGGATTTCGGTGGAGGCGGGAAGACACGATGATCCGGGCAGTTACCAAACTGCTTTGCGGGTGGCAGAAAATATTAAATCCGGCAAAAAATTCCCGCTTAAAGTCTACGAGGTTTATGGGAAGATAGAGGAGCCCGGGGAATATTCTAATTTCAGCGAGCATCCGGACGGATTTGTGCCAGTGTTGGCTGGAGAAACTTCTTATGACTTTTACGGCCTGAAGGCAAAGAGAATCCGGTAGCGCGCGGTGTGGTAGAATAGGAATATTATGACTCTCTTAAAGCTTTTTTTGGTTTTCGCAAAGATTGGCCTTTTTACCGTCGGCGGAGGATACGCCATGATTCCTTTTATTCAGAAGGAGGCGGTAGAAATCAACAAATGGATAACTTTGCAGGACTTTATTGATATTGTAACGGTTGACGCGGTGACTCCCGGCCCGATTGCGGTGAATCTAGCCACCTTTGTCGGCTACAAAGTGTACGGAGTGCCCGGGGCCATCGTTGCGACCTTCGGCGTTGTCTTGCCGTCGCTGGTGCTGGTTACCATTATAGCCGCATTTTTTTACAACTTCAGAAATAACAATATTGTCCAGGCGATTTTGAACGGATTAAAGCCGGCGATCGTCGCCCTGATCGCCGCTGCGATTTATAGCTTGATTCAAAATAAGGCGATTTTTGATTTTACCAGCTTTTTAATTGCTCTGATTGTTTTTGTCGCCGTAGCCATCTTAAACACCCACCCGATCTGGATGATTGCCTTCTCCGGACTGGCCGGCTTGGCCGTTTATTGGAGGTAGCCTCCCCCCTTCCCTTTTTTAAAGTTGTTATTATAATTAGCTGATTGGCATAGGAGACAAGGACACAAACTCACATAAGTTTGAGCCCGATCTCCTTAGTCGAATGCCTAAAATAAAAATCATATACCATATAAAACTATGGATGAAGAAAAGGATTTAGGAACCGAGGGTGAAGAGGAAGAAATGGAAGAGGAAGCGGAAGAAGAGGGGGAAGGAGAGGAGGAATCTGAATAAATAAGAAAATTCAAAAGCCGTCCGCCAGCTGGCGGACGGCTTTTGGTTTGACATTTTGTCAAATTTTTCATATAATACAGCCAGCGTTCTTTGACGTAGTATCAGAGAAAGAACACGAAGGAGGAAATGATGGCCAGCGAGAAGGAGTCGGTTAAGCGCAGTATTGTGATGCCGGCTGAATTGGTTGAAAAGCCCTTGTTCGACGCGGATGGCAATCGATGGACAATCCGTTTGGATACCGGTCCGCTGATCAGTCTTCTGCCGAATTTGGTTCCGCTCTCAAGCAAAAAGCTTGTGGCGGAAAAGTCTCCGCAATCGGCCGAGAAGTCTCTTGGTTTATTGCTTAAGGAGCATTCCGACCACGCTATGCGAACTTGGATTGAAAAGGATGTTTTACCGAAATTCGGTTCGCTTACCGAGGAAGTGAAGCCGCTTCTGCAGGAATGTATAACGATTGGGGAAAGGAATTTCCGGAAGGAGCTTGTCGCCAAGCTCGGCGCTCGCGGAGCTAGCGTTTGGAAAACAATCCTTGAGGAGCAATTTGAGGAGATCGCGAAATCCTGGAAATCGGAGCAGGAGTCGGGAGAGTCTGTGATCTTTTCCGGCGCACTGCCTCCGAATACCAGGTTCCACTGGCGGATTAAGAAGGGTGAAAGTGTTTACGATGTTTTTTGCCTTGAATTTCCGCCGCAGAAACGCACTGTCAACATTAGCTTTGGCCACCCGATAAAGTATCACCTGGCTTTCCCCTGGTTTTGCTTCTTGGTTTGTTTTGAAAACGGCCAATTATTGCATTTGAACCATGATGGCTACGATGGCTTTTGGGGGTTTTGGGCCTTCTACAGACCGGAGTCCTTAAAGAGCGAAAGCGATGCTTTGTATTTCCCTAATTTGCCGAACATCAATT
Source organism: Candidatus Paceibacter sp. (assembly GCA_020724845.1). Taxonomy (GTDB): domain Bacteria; phylum Patescibacteriota; class Minisyncoccia; order UBA6257; family 02-FULL-45-10c; genus DYGE01. Next base: position 68,781 of record DYGE01000004.1, on the reverse strand, counting down.
CTAATTGGCCCTACCACTGGTGCCTTGGAGGGAGCATGCCTCCATTGAGCCTGAATGATCATTTGTGGCATCAAAAGCTTCTTAGCTGGTTTTGGGATAGCGAATTTGGAGGAGTCCTTACTTACTTCATTGTCGACGCCCAGAAGCGCATTCCGGAGGTTAACAGTATGAGCAAATGGCAGAAGTTATCCAAAGATTGTCCGGAAAGAATGCTGACCTTGCCGTGGCTTAAGGTTAATATGAATCTTAAGGAATTCGTTGCTGTCTTATCGGAGAAATTTCTGGTTGGCGGCGGCCGCTCCAAGAAGAAAGGCGGCCGGGATAAAGCCGCGAAAACTTTAGTCAAGAAATTTCAAGAGAGATTGACGGAAGAGCTGCATTTTCTTGGTTCGCATTTTTCCCTGCCTATTGACCTTCGTTCAGAAGTTGAGAAAGGCCTCGGAGGCAAGGTCGGCGATAGCGCGTCGGATCTTGGCGACCACCTAAAGTGGCGCTGCGAGGTTGTGGCTGAAAAGACCTTGGCGGAATTCTTGAAGGGGCAGAGCCAGTGACCGACAAAAAAACAAACACCAAGGAGGTGGCAGGATGACGTTCCCAGTCTGGGTGCGTGACGGAAGAAGTAAAAAGCCGGAAACCGACGTTTTTTACGAGGTAGCGAGCAATGGAATCTTTATCCATAAGAAGATGAAGTTCTGGGAGGCGGTAGTGCCGGTTGAGCGGATTAGCATCCTAGAAAAAGGCGCTCCGTCTTTGAAGATCGCTCTTCCGCCGATTCCAAAAGAGATCGTAAGGGAATTGGCAAGGTTTTTCGCCTGGGTTGCGGAAAAATACGGAACGGAGGCGGCGGCTATCTTGTGGTATAAACCAGAAGATAAAAGTTACCGGGTTTCAATTCCTTATCAAAGGCCGGGACCCGCTTCGCTGTGGTATGAAGTTCCAAGAAGCCCGGCAGGAGAATTTCCGGTGGGGACCTTCCATTCGCATGTCCGGATGAGCGCCTTTCATTCATCCACCGACCAGTGCGATGAAGAGTCGTTTGACGGAATACACGCGACCTTCGGCAATTTTGACCAAAGCAGGCACCCGAAGAGCTTTTCCATCAGCATCCAGGCGGCGGTAAATGGCCAGCGTTTTACACTTGATCCGCTTTCTTGGCTTGGGGGAGTGAAGGAATACTTGAACAGTCCGGAAAAACCCAAGGTTGAGGTCAAAAAAGAAGCAAAGGTGACAGATAACAAGAACAAGGCTTGCGAAGAAGCATCGGAGATCGGGCCTCGTAGAGAAACTTCAAGCGTTGAGGTGGAAAAACCCGAGGGCCTGCTTACTTATATCGTTTCCATTCTTGCCTGGTTTTTCGCTGATTCTGAAGTGAAAGAGCCTAACAGAGCAACGATGACTGCCGACAATGAGCGGAAAGAAAAAATGGCCAGCGAGAAAATAATTCCTGTTGTTAAGGAAGAGCCCAAAGGCGGTATCTTTTCCGTCTTTAGCGTCGGATCTCAACGAGACAAGATGCAATTTTGTCTGGACGATGACAGTCTGGTTATTCCGGATAACTATACTACTCCGGCTGAATGGGACAAAAACCTGGATGTCGGAATTTGGCGAAGGAATAGGGTGAAAGACGAAGCTGAAAGGGCGGCTAAAGTTCAGGAGGGTTGTAAGCCGGCGCCTAAGGATAAGGAAGTTGTCCGGCCAAGGGTATGCAAGGGAGAATCTCATCCTCCCGCCCTGGAGGAGTCAAAAAAGAAAGCGAAAGCCAAAGACGGCGAGGGCCTTCTTCCGCGAAGAACTATCCTGTCTTGGTTTTTCGGCTCTGGAGATAAAAAGGTTGCGAAAAGAAAGGCTAGCGATGCTTGGGGGGCTGAATAATGAGGGTTGTAGTAATCGGTCTCGGCGGCATTGGAACAAATCTGATTGATCCTTTATGTCGGACTTTGGTTTTCTCCGAAAGCAAGAGGGCATCCAAGCAAGTATTGCTGTTGGATGGAGATGCTTACGAAAGTCGCAATCGAGAAAGGCAGCGTTACGTTGCTAACGGCAACAAAGCCGAGGCTACGAAGATCTGGCTTAAGGAATCTTTCCCGGAGCTGGAGATTGAAGCGAGGGGCCGCTACATAGACGCGGATTCCGCTTACCTCTTTATTAAAGAAGGAGACACTGTTTTTCTCGGAGTGGATAATCACGCGACTCGAAAGGTTGTTTCTGTCAGGATGGGAGAATTGTCTAACGGACTTCTGATCTCCGGCGGCAACGACAAATACGATGGGAATGTCCAAATATACGAGCGAAGAAACGGAGAGGACCACACTCCTCCGCTAACCTATCAGCATCCGGAGATTGAAAATCCTCCGGACAAGAATCCGGCGGAACTTGGCTGCGATAAGCTGGTTGCAAGAGGAGAGCCGCAGATAGTTTCGGTTAACAACTTCGCCGCCGGGCTTATGTTGAGCTCTTACGTAATTTGGCTGGAAAGCGGAGAATTGCCGTACAGAGAAGCTTACTTTGACATTAAGACAGGCAGAGTTCGCCCGGTGAAGATTGAGAGATAAATATTACTATGCCAGCTCGCGGAGCTGGCATTTTTGATGGTTGACTTATTACTGATTATCTGTTAATATGCCATCACTGTCATGCAAGGCAGTAGGCTGGGAGAGAGGAGGTAGTAACGATGCACACCGATACCGCGAGCTCTGCTTTGGGCTCGAAACTGACGGTGATCTGCGGCGCCAACGAGATGGAGTTGGACGAGGTCGGCGGAAAGACCGTTCGCCAGATTCGGGAACAGCTTCGGGAAATCCTAAGTATCCACGAGGACCACAACCTGGTTTATGTGGACGGCCGGGAGGTAAACGATCTGGATTACGTTCTTTCCGGCAAGGAGCGGCTGGAGTTCAAAAAGCCCTCCGGTCGAAAAGGCTGACCTATTCACTACAGACGGGGTACCCCGTCTTTTTAATTGACAAACCAAAAATTTATTGGTAATATCTTGTAAGCTAACTCACAGATGGATAAGCTCATGGGCAGGTCCTCGTGATTAACCTGGATTTGATTACCAAAACGGATCGAGAGCGGTTGATCCAGAAGATAAACGATTTTGAAAAGGAAAATCTTACCGAGGAGGAAAGAGGGGCGGTCCGCCGAATGGAGTGGCCATTCGTGGAAATGTACATTTACTTGGCATTGACTTGGTTGAACCTGAACATTAAGCAGTTGAAAAGATTAATTCCGGAGGATTTGCTGGAATTGGCGGTTTGCCTGGCAGAACGAGCCCAGATTGAACATGAGGAATCCCAATCTTTCTGGAAAAGATTTTTAGTCGCCATAAGATGCGCGCCGAAACCCGACCCTTTTCTGGAAATGGTCCGTGGCAGATATCTGTCATATTTTGAAAGCTTAAAAAGGGCCTATGGAAAAGACTTGTTTCCCCATTCTAAATTCAAGTATTCGGTTTCGGAGTTTCATTGTCTGATATGCGTCAAGGGAAAGCTAAATAAGTATCTGTATTGATGCTTTAGCAACTCTTGTAGCTGCCCAGTCCCGGCTTGCCGGGATTTTTTATTAAAGCCTTCAACGTCTGGTATAATAAAAATATATGTTGAGTTTGGACGAGCATTTGAAATGGTTTGAAGATTTCCGATCTACAAATAAATTTGAGAGCTTGGAAGAGCGTCCGATCGCCTATTTCTGCGCGGAGTACGCGCTGGATCAAAAAATAAAAACCTATTCCGGCGGCCTTGGTATTCTTGCCGGGGATTTGATCCGGGAAGTGAGCGATAGGCAGATACCCATGGTCGGGATCGGTTTGTATTATCATCATGGATATATTTGTGGAACAAAAAATGTCGGCGGCGAAATTGTAGAGGTTTGCGAGATGACTCCGCCGGAAACTGTTGGCTTGGAGCCGGTCAATGATAAAGATGGTAACCGGATTATTATCAAAGTCCCGATCCAAGATCGGGAAGTTTTGGTTCAGGCCTGGAAGTGGCAGAGCGATGGAGTGCCTGTTTACCTAATGGACAGCAATGTTTCCGGCAATAACTCGGCAGACTGCATTATCACTCACCGTTTGTATATAGCCGAAAAAGAAATCCGCCTGAAGCAGGAGATCATTCTTGGCATCGGCGGCCTTCGTTTGCTGGAGGCTTTAGATATACATCCGTCCGTTTATCATTTAAATGAGGGGCATTCCGCAATGCTAACCTTGGAATTGGTGCGTCATGAGATGGAAGAAAGGAAGTTGGGTTTTGATGAGGCGAAACAGTTTGCGAAGCGCCGCGTGGTTTTCACCAACCACACTTTAATACCGGCTGGTAACGAAGTTTACAGCAATGACCTAGTGGCGCTGCTGCTCGCCAAATACGCGGCCGGCTTCGGCGTGCCGGTTTCCAAGTTGATTGACTTGGGGTTAGTTCAGCAATCCAGCACTTTTTCCATGACCATGCTTTCTCTGCGCATGGCAGGAATCATAAATGGCGTAAGCAAGCTGCATGTCAAAAAAGCGAAAGATATCTGGGCGGATCATCCTATGGTGGCTGTTACTAATGGGGTGCATGTGCCGACCTGGGATCAGGTCAAAGAAGATTCTTCAGAGAAAGGAAGTATTTGGTCTATCCATCAAAAAAATAAATCCAAGCTCCTAAGGTATTTAAAAGATAAGACCGGCAGGCAGTGGGGAGAAAATGATTTATTGCTTGGTTGGGCAAGGAGGATTGTTGAATATAAAAGGCCGCTGGCTGTTCTGCAAGATATAGAAGGTTTCAAAAAGGTTGCCAGGAATGCGAGGCAGCCAGTTAGGATAATTTTTGCCGGCCAACCGCATCCAAGCGATGAGGAGGGAATTCGGATGGTAAGTGTCATCAGGGAGCTTAGCAATAATGACTTGGGGGATATAGTAGTATATTTGCCCGATTACGATATGGAGCTCGCAAAATTATTGGTTTCCGGTTGTGACGTTTGGTTAAATACCCCGGTGGTTGGGTTTGAAGCGTCCGGGACTAGCGGAATGAAGGCGGCCCTAAACGGGGTTTTGCAGTGCACCACCAAAGACGGCTGGGTAGATGAGGCAGACATGCAGAATGCCGGATGGATTATTGACAGCGAGAAGATTTCCGCTGACTTTTTAAAAGCGCTGGAAAAGGATATTATCCCCCTGTATTCCAACCGCGATTCTTCGGATGTTCCGGAGTCGTGGGAAGATCATATGCGGGCCGCTAGGAGTATGGCTCTAAACCAATTTAGCGCCACCAGGATGTTGAGAGAGTATTTAGAAATGTTATATTTTTGACATTTCGCAGATTTTTGTTATAATCTTCGGTAGTTCGCCTAACAAGGAGGAGTTTAGAATGCGGGACAGCGCGTCCGAGACGGCTCTAGTTAAAAATACCGGATTTGAGAAGGTTTTGAAACGAATTGAGGATGAGAGCAGAGTTACGAATAGGGAGCGAGGAAAGTGCAGATTGTTAAAGTCTATATTCTCGGTCTATCACTTCCTAACCGTTGGTTTAGGCATGAAGCACGGAAATCTTTCTTTGGAGGAGTTTGAGGCTGCGGAAGCGGAGCTTAAGAAGATCGCTGAAAATGAGAATAAGAAATGGCGTAATCGTGCGGCGGCAATCCTTTGGAAATATCCTTTGCTGCACTACATAGGCGATCGTTCCTGGGGATACTATCTAGAATACGGATATTTCCCCAACCATTCCTGTCCTTTTAAATCTGGTCTGCGGGTTTATTGCGATCAAGCCACTGTGCGTTTTCGTGAATTTGATGAAGACGCAGGCGCTTTTCTCGCTCATTGCGATGAGAGTGACAAGCGCTCTTCTCATTTAAGCGCGGAGTTCACCCCTAAAAACCTTCAATCCCTTTTTGAAAGCTTGATGAAAGCGCGAGGTATGGAATAACTGGTAAATCCCGAGACAATCGGGATTTTTAGTTTTCCACAACTTTAAAATATCAAAAGTATATAGTTTGCTATAATTAAATTAGGTTGCCTGAAGGCAGCCTTTAAATTGCAATTTAAAGGTCGACAAGCTAAAAGTAATTAAAGTTTTTAAAATAAATGTTAATTCAAACTTGGACAGACGTTCTTGTTAGCTCCTTGCAAAACCTTTGGACTCAAGTAGTCGCCTGGTTGCCGTCTTTATTGGGCGCGCTCCTGGTTTTCGTGGTTGGCTTAATCGTTGCCGCGGGCATTGGTTCTTTGGTCGAGAAGTTGGTAGGAGCCTTGAAATTAGACGCTCTTCTAAGGAAGTTCGGCTTGGAAGAATATACTAAGCGAGCGAATATGGAGTTAAACTCCGGTCATTTTCTCGGCGAAGTAGTGTATTGGTTCTTGCTCCTTGCTTTCTTGTTGGCGGCATCTGATATTCTCGGCTTCTTCGCTTTATCAAGCTTCTTGAGGGATGTTCTCTTATACATTCCTAACTTGGTAATCGCTGTGCTTATAATGGTAGCGGCTTTTGTCGTTGCTAACTTTGCAAGGCACTTGGTTAGAGCTTCAGTAATGAGCGCGAAGCTGCACGCTGCTAAATTCTTGGGATCGGCAGCCTGGTGGACAGTGATGGTATTCGGTGGGTTGGCTGCCTTGGTGCAACTTGGCATAGCCGTCTCCATAATCAATACCTTGATCACCGGCTTTATTGCTATGCTGGCTCTTGCCGGCGGTTTGGCATTTGGTCTGGGCGGCAGAGATTATGCTGCTCACTTGATGCAAAAACTCCAAAACGAATTGGAGGCATAAATTCATAAGCTGGTCACTAGTAACTGGCAAATGAAAATAAAAAACTTCCGGAATGACGCTCTGGTATGTGAGGTATCGGAGCGCCAGGCCGGAGTTTTTTATTGGGTATTGACATTATTTCTGGTATAGCTATACTGTTTAGTACAACTAATGAGTATCAAGTTACATATCAAAAACAGCGCAGATTGGTGATCGGGACTTTTTAGTATATCTAGAAAGCTGCGCTGCTCGCGCAGTTTTTTGTTCTCTTAATCCTTCCCGCAATTTTCTGAAAAATTTGGAAGATTGCGGGAGAGATTAACAGTTATGAGAGAGATTCCAGAATTTTGAGAAAGCGATCTGCCGAAAGCGGAAAGCTAAATAGGAGATTTTAATCGGCATGCTGAAAAATAATGCATTTTCATCGGCTTATATATATAAGCTAAACAGCGTGCCGTAGATTTTACATGTGGGTAAAATCAACTTAATAAATACTGACTTAAGAGGTCAGAACGTACCGAAAGGTACAAATTAAGGGCGTATGGTGGATGCCTTGGCATCAAATGGCGATGAAGGACGTGGCGTGGCTGCGAAAAGCTTCGGGGAGGTGCTTAGCAACCTATGATCCGGAGATGTCCGAATGGGGAAACCCCTCCGTGCAAACCACGGAGACCGTGCTTTGCACAGGATATTTAAACATTTAAATATTTAAATATCCCGCGCAGGGCGCGGAGCGTATCCGCTGAAGTGAAACATCTCAGTAAGCGGAAGAAAGGAAAACAATGTTCGCGAATGCGAACGCATTCCCTTAGTAGCGGCGAGCGAACCGGGAGGAGTCCAAACCAAGCGATGACTGCTAAATCTTAGATGTCAGAAGCCGGATTTATCCGACTACTAGTCTAAGCTCTTTGGTTTGTTGTTTCTTGGGGTCGTAAGATAGAAACTTTTTAACTCTAAAATTGCTTTTTACCTGTCTGAAACGACAGGCGTATAGCGAAAGCAGTTTTATAGTTAAAGGAAAGTCACAAAGTTGTTGGCTAGTTGAAGCTGCTGGAAAGCGGCGCCAAAGAAAGTGATAGCCTTGTAAACGAAAGTTAACAACCTTTCTGTTTCTAGTGGTATAAAATCCACAGACAGCGATAATCGTTGTCTATCTTGAGTATTTCGAGGCCAGTAAACCTCGAAGGAAGCAACGAGCACTATTCTCGTGAGACTAAATACATTTGATGACCGATAGTGAACTAGTACCGTGAGGGAAAGGTGAAAAGCAGCCCGATGAGGGCGGTGAAATAGTACCTGAAACCATATGCCTACAAGGACTCGGAGCCCTAACTTGTTTCTTCGGAAACAAGCAGGGTGACGTGGTGCCTATTGAAGAATGAGCCAACGACTTTACGTATGCTGCAGCTTAACTATTTACATAGGGAGGCAGAGCGAAAGCGAGTGTTAAAAGCGCGAACTATATGTAGTATGCGTAAGACCCGAAGCCAAGCGAGCTTGTCCTGAGCAGGATGAACTCTGGGTAAAACCAGAGGGAGGTCCGAACTGGTGGGTTGTGCAAAACCCTCGGATGACTTGGGATAAGAAGTGAAAAGCTAATCGAGCTTGGTAATAGCTGGTTCTCTCCGAAACAGTTTTCGGACTGGCGGTCGTTATAAATTTTTCAGGGGTAGAGCTACTGGTTCGGGAGTACAGGGGGAAACCCCGGCTTCCGAGTCAAACTCCGAATACTGAAAAATCTGAGCGACTAGTTAGACTGTGGGGGCTAAGCTCCATGGTCGCGAGGGCAACAGCCCAGATCGTCGTCTAAGGTCCCTAAATTCTTACTAAGTGTTAAAGGTAGTATTAAACCATTGACAGATAGAAGGTTGGCTTAGAGGCAGCCATCCTTTAAAGAGTGCGTAACAGCTCACTATTCGATGGTTTAGTGCGCCAAAAATGTACCGGGGCTAAGTAAGATACCGACGACACGGATTGTTCTGATAATTCGTTATTAGAACAGTGGTAGGAGAGCATTCCAAACTGCGCTGAAGGTGGACCCGCGAGGGCAGCTGGAGCGTTTGGAAGAGAGAATGTTGGCATGAGTAACCACAAATTGGGTGAGAAACCCAATCCCCGCAAATCCAAGGTTTCCGTGGCAATGGCAATCAACCACGGGTTAGGCGATCCTAAGGCGATGGTGAAAACCGCAGCTGATGGGTAGCCGGTTAATATTCCGGCCCGCCGATACAATTCGATGGAGTGACGAAGGAAAAAAGATCTAGCGCCTTAATGGTTTGGCGTCTTTGATGTTAAGCAATCTTTGACACGAAAATCGGTCAAAGCGTCTTTAATGGCAAATTGCGCGCGTTGAGGTAAGGCGAAGTTTTTACTTTGCTAATTAGATCGAAGAGCCTTCCGAGAAAAACTTCTAAGGCTAGTTGTATTGGCATCGTACCGTAAACCGACACTGGTGGATGAGGCGAGTAGCCTAAGGGGAACGAGTGATTCTTCGTTAAGGAACTCGGCAAAAAAGCGGCCGTAAGTTAGCAATAAGGCCTGCCCTTCGCAAGAAGGGCCGCAGCAAAAGTCTCTCTGGCGACTGTTTAACAAAAACACAGCTCCCTGCTAACTCGTGAGAGGATGTATAGGGGGTGACGCCTGACCGATGCGAGAAGGTTAACGATGCCGGTCATATCGGTTTTTAATTGGTATGGCTGAGTGTCCGAAGCCCTCGTCAATGTCAGCGATAACTATAATCGTTCTAAGGTAGCGCAATTCCTTTTCGGGTAAGTTCCGAAGCGCACGAAAGGCGTAACGACTGGAGAACTGTCTCAACGAAGAGCTCGGTGAAAATGCGATTCCCGTGAAGACGCGGGATACCTGCAGCGGGACGAAAAGACCCCGGGAGCTTTACTGTAGTTTGGTATTGGCTTTAGAGCTTGGATGCGTAGCGTAGTGGGGAGAGGTTGAAGTTCGCTTTTCGGAGCGGATGGACTCGCCGATGAAACACCCATCTTTCAAGTTTTAAATTCTAACCTGATCGGCAAAACCGGTCGGAGACAGTGCCTGACGGGCAGTTTAAATGGGGCATTTCCCTCCTAAAGAGTAATGGAGGGGTTTATAAAGGTCGGCTTAGCCCGGATGGAAATCGGGCTGGACGCGTAAAGGCAAAAGCCGGCTTGACTGCAAGACTTACAAGTCGAGCAGGTGCGAAAGCAGAACTTAGTGACCCGACAATTCTTAATAGAAAGGTTGGAGACAACGGATAAAAGTTACCCCGGGGATAACAGGCTGGTGTCATTCGAGAGTTCCTATCGACGATGACGCTCGGCACCTCGATGTCGGCTCGTCCTAGCGCCCGGCTGGAGAAGGTCGGAAGCGTATGGCTGTTCGCCATTTAAAAGGACACGCGAGCTGGGTTCAAACCGTCGTGAGACAGGTTGGTCTCTATCTGTTGCAGGCGTTTAACACTTGAGGGAAGTCGACCCTAGTACGAGAGGACCGGGTTGAACGAGTCTCTGGTCTACCAGCTTTGGTACCAACTGAAGCGCTGGGTAGCTATTACTCGGAAGGGATAAGTGCTGAAAGCATCTAAGCACGAAGCCCATCCCAAGATTAGGTGTAGGATCCTGGAAGACTACCAGGTTGATAGGCTCTAGGTGTAAGCATAGTAATATGTTCAGCCAAGGAGTACTAATAATCCGAATTAAATTTTGACCTCTTAAGCCAGTATTTATTTGATTACCTTTGTAAAATACACCCTTAGTTGTTGGTGCTTTATCTAAACGTGGCCCACCTCTTCCCATTCCGAACAGAGAAGTGAAAGCGTTTAAATCCGATGATATTATCTGCTTCGGCGGACGAGAAAGTAGGATGTGCCAACAACTAAGGGTGTATTTTATTTTTTTATCCAGCGTTATATTGTATAATTTTTATATGTCAGCGCGTTTAGGGAAACAATTACTTTATGGATTTATGTACTTGGTCCTGCTCGGAGCGGTAGCCTGGGGAATTTATTTTGTGGCTTTGCGTCCGGCGCCGACTTGTTTTGATAATAGGCAGAATCAGGGAGAAACCGGGATTGATTGCGGCGGCCCCTGCATTCCCTGCGAAATCAAAAATTTACGGCCGCTCTCTGCCAGTCAGGCAGTTTTATACAGCGCCGACCGTCTTTTCTCTATAAGCGCCCAAGTGACTAACCCCAATATAAACTTCGGAGCTAAGTCATTCGGATACTCCATAGACATCTATGATGGGTCCGGTAACCTGCTTCGCACTATAAATAATACCTCCTTCCTCTATCCTGGAGAGACTAAGAATATTATTGAGGCAGGGATAAGAATTGCTACCGGCATACCAGCGCGGGCGGATTTCAAACTTAATGCCGAGAGCATTGTCTGGGAATCTCCGGAGGAATTTTTCCGGCCTTCAGTAGAGCTTAAAGACGTCAATGTTTCCGTGGAAAGAGATCAGGTAGTAGTGAATGGCAGCGCCGCTAATCTGAACAACTACATTGTTTCTCGATTAACTGTCAATGCTTTTTTAGTTGATAATACTGGCAAGCGAGTCGGGGCCTCCAAGACCGTTTTGAATAATATCGGAGCGTTCCGGGTGGAAAGTTTCAGGATTTTCATTCCGGCAGATAGGGAGGTGCTGGAAACGGTAGACGCGGAAGCGACTGGGAGGAGTGTGTTTATGGAAATATTAAAGTAACGTTCAACTGATTTTCTCGCCAACGGACGCTCTCGCTCGAATAAATAATATTCGCTCATATACGGAAATTTATCACCCTAGTCATCCTTCCTGGGTATCCCGATAAATTTCCTATTCGCTCATTTATTTATAATCAAGCTTCGCTAATGTTGGCTCGAAAACAAGTTTCACTCAATTGCTTGGTTGGGAAGATAAAAAAAGCCCCCGACCGAAGTCGGGGGAACAGGATCCCGCGCAAGCGGAATCTGCTACTATATTAGTGTTCTTATACTAGCAAAATTATAAATATTTGTCAATATGGCCTACTTAAAAAAACTAGACTGGACTTTGAACGGCGGGATTATCTTTCTTGCTTTAGCAAGCTTGCTTTCGCTTGCTAGCACTGCCCCTGGTCTTGCCTGGTGGCAGTTCGTTTGGTTTGTTATAGGGTTCGGGATTATTTTTTCGGTTGCTAACTTTGACTGGCGTTCGTTTGCCAGTAATAATCGTTTCCTGTTCGGGATTTATCTATTTGCCATCCTGCTATTAGTGATCACTTACTTATTCGCCCCAACGATTCGCGGGATTCGGGCCTGGCTTCCGATCTTCGGGCTTCAATTCCAGACCTCTGAATTCGCCAAATTCGCCCTAATAGTTATTTACTCTTCATTTTTTGCCAAAGCGCATATCGGTATCGCGCACCTAAAAAATATTTTCAAATCCTTTCTTTATCTTGTTTTCCCGGTTGGCTTGGTGGTTTTACAGCCGGACATGGGAACAGCCCTAATTATGTTCGGAATCTGGTTCGGCTATCTGCTGGTCAGCGGCCTTCGCTGGAAGCATATTTTTCTGGCCTCCCTGTTATTTTTGGTAGGATTCGCATTTTTGTGGACCAGTGTTTTACAAGAATATCAGAAAGAGCGTATTTTGGGCCTATTTGATCCGTCGCGGGATCCATTGGGGGTGAATTATAGCGTCATTCAATCTAAAATAGCCATCGGATCGGCTGGATTTTGGGGTAAGGGCTTCGGGCAGGGCACCCAAGTCCAGCTTGGATTTTTGCCGGAGGCGCAGACAGACTTTATTTTCGCCGCCTTTATTGAGGAGTGGGGAGCTTTTGGCGGGCTGGCAGTCGTGCTGGCATTTTTACTTATTGTACTGCGCATTATTTACATAGGCATTGGGGCGGACAACAATTTTGGCAAGCTAGTATGCTTAGGGGTTGTAATTATGTTTTTACTCCATTTCGTCTTGAATGTAGGATCTAATCTAGGCCTTTTGCCGGTTATCGGAGTGCCATTCCCGTTTTTGAGTTACGGCGGCTCAAATTTTCTAATAAGCGCTTTGTTAATTGGAATGATTCAGGGTATTGTTGTGTATAAAAGATTTTAGAACTATGCAAAAACTAGCATTCGCGTTCTGGTCGGGACTAAGCATAATTATCGCTTTATTTTTGTTTCTACTCACCCCGGCCTCCAGCTCAAGCCAATATAAATCTTTAGAGATAAAAGGAGGCGACGGATTCCGGGAGGTGGCGGCCATACTGGAAGAAAATAACTTCATCCGCTCCCGAGAAGCTTTCTTGGTGTATGGCGTTTTTTCCGGATCAGCTCATCAGCTTAAACCGGGGAATTATCTTTTGAGTCCCGGATCTAGCACACCGGCCATACTAAGGTCCATTGTCCGCGGTCCGGTTGTTGATGTAGCGGTTACGCTTCCAGAAGGTGTAACAGTCAAAGATATTGACGCTATTTTAGCTAAGAACGGAATTTTGCCCGCTGGAGCGCTGGTTAGTTTTGAGGTTGCTGGATTAGCGGATGGGTATGAATTTTTAAATCCCAACTCCGACCTGGAGGGGTTTTTATTCCCGGATACTTACAGATTTTTCTTAGGCAGTAATACCGAAGTAGTAGCAAGAAAATTCTTAGATGCATTTGAACAAAAGGCCTGGCCGATATTGATGGCCAACAACCAACAACCAACAACCAACAATTTGATGGAGGTCCTAACCATCGCTTCTTTATTAGAAAAGGAGGCGCCGGAGTTCCGTGATCGTCAGCTGATTGCCGGCATATTATATAAGCGCCTAAAACTTGGCATAGCCCTTCAGGTGGACTCCACTATTACTTACGCGAAATGCGAAGGAGCTTTCGTGACTTGCGCTGATCCGAAAGTTTATCGGAGGGATTTAGAATTTTCTTCTTTATACAATACCTACACGCACAACCAGCTTCCTCCGGGACCCATTGGAAATCCTGGACTGGAGTCAATCAAGGCGGCTTTAGATCCGATCGCGTCTGAATACCTGTATTACTTGTCTGATCCCAAGACTAAAAAGACTATTTTCAGTCGGACATTGAATGAGCACAACGATAACCGGGCTAAGTATCTCGGGGTTTGATTGTTCTCGTAAAAAATAATTTGAAAAGAAAAGACCGCTTGCGAAAAGCGGTTTTGTTATTTTTACTTGGTGACTTGGCCTTTGATTTTTGGCTTCTCTCCAACCGGCTCAAACATGCTGAAACCGAAAAAGTAGATGGGCGCGACGACGGTTTCAACCAGAAGTATTCCCCAGATGATATTTCCCCAGACGGGCTCATACTGGATGTCGGGATTTTTCTTTTCGTCCTCGTTGATTAAGCCGTAGGTATCGTACCCAACGCCTTTAATGACCTTCGTGTCTCCGCACCCGGACATTGGCAATATCAGGCAGATAGCTAAAACGAGCGTGAATATTTTTTTCATCGCACGACCCCCTTTCTTCCAAATTTTGATTAGGTGTACCGTTTATTATGATATAGCCAAGCCAGTAGCGAGTCAAACGAAAATTCCGGGGAGATGCCGGGAACAATAAAGATTGCCTCTCTGAAGGAAATTTTGTAGTTTTCAATTGACTCCCGCTCTGATCAGGTATATAAATAATATGGCTCATTTACTTATAGAGGTTGCGTGCATCATCATGGACACGCTCATGGCCATCATGAGCGGACCGAATATCGTGATGGCGAGCTGATCAGGCTTCCGGGGAGCCCTTTTTGGAACGTCTTCAAGCGTTTTGGCAGAGACGAGATGATCGCGCTTGCGATTAGCGTCGTCGGCACGACCTTGGTCGGCTTGTTTACAGCCTCAACAGTGATTCTTGCTTTTGTCGGACCGGTAGTTGAAAAGATCGGCTTTTTTCCAGCTCATATTTACGAAGCGACCGGGCTATATCGAGCGACAACGCCGAAGGATCGGAAATCTTTTCTTTCCTATTTTATCAGGGCGCTAAAAAATGGATCAGTGAGCTTGATCGAAGATCTTCTTGTCCATGATCCGGTCTATGTGCTTCTGTTCTTCGGGCTCTCTTTTTATCCCGGCGTACCGCTTTGGCTGGCCGCGTCAACCAGCTTTCTGGTAGCGGTTGTCATAGTCGCCTGGCTGGAGGTAGGCGTGACGGAAGCGCGTTACGCGTTTTTTAAGAGGAGGATGCTCAAAAGCGGATTCGGCGTTGACAGTTATCTTGAAGCAAGATTTCTTATTCAGTCGCACGCTGATAGAGAAGAGATTTTATCGAGACTGCGTTCTGGCTTGAATCTTAAGTTTATAGAAACCCTTGATTACCATGACCGATATTTCGGCAATAGTTTGCCGAGTTTTTCCGGCCGGGATCCGGTTGTCCGGTTACGGCAGCGCACGCTTGGGCCTCGGAAGAATAAGCTGATTGAAAATCTCGCGAAGATGCTTTCAACCGGCAATATGCAGACCGTCCAGGCGGTTTATACTCGGCCGCAGGAGGAATTCACAACCCGGTTTGACCAGTTCAGATTCTTTCCGGTTCGCAAAGACAAATTTTATTGGTTTATCGACGAAGTAGGAATGCCGGATTGCGCCAGTGAGCTACCGAAAGAGGTCCGGCGTCTGATTCGCGCCGGCGAGCATGACAAAGAACTTTTTTTCCGACGCACCATTCTTCTTGACGAGGATGAGGCGCTCTACGTGGCAATTGATACGCCTTACAAGGGACAAGATGGCTGCATAATTGAACTTAAGATCCGGAAGGACTCTAAGAAGCTGCTTGCGGCGATGCGTTTTGTGATGACCGAGTTTCCGGTTCAGCACACTACTCGCACCAAGTCGGAACTCCCTCTGTTTGCTTAAAAATAAGAAATCCGCTCACTCGAAGCGGATTTTTCTTTTGGCCAACTCTTTTTTTAGTCGGTTTCGGATTAAATTGTATCGTTGGGCCACCTGCTCAATACGCAAGAGCTGGTTGCGTTTTCGCGATATTGTCTTGAGTCCCTTAGGGAACTTACCTCGAAATTGTATTCTGGTCTCGTCTGCTTCTTGCTTGTCAGGTAAAAGGTTCCAGAAATGGAATCGCGCTTTGGCGAACTCTGTTCCTTTAAGGGAAGCCCTTAAGATGTCTCCGCCAAAGATTTCCTGAATCAGCAATGCTACTACCGCGCAATGGCCCCAGAGAGGGTTGTTTTTGCTCCATTCTCTCGCGCAGTAAGCAGTCTTTTTATCGCAGATCAATGGGAGAATTTTTCTAAATTCTCTCAAGCTGATTCTCTTTGCCATCGGGCCTCCGAATTTGGATTACTAACCATAAAATAATCCAAAATTTACCTATTGTCAAATTAATGCGTTGAGCCATCGCGGGGGGGCTTGACAAATTTAGGGTACCTGCGGTATAATGTTTCATACGTGTTTTGTGCCGGTTTTTTGGCACAAATAAGTTCAGGAGCGCGCCTTTCCCAGATAGAGAGTGATAAGGGCAAATTTGAGTAAATTTTAATGCGGCAGCCCACCAAATAAAATTTATTTTTTTATAATTAATCAGCCTGCTACTTAGCGGGAGGGGTATTTGTTTGCTTACGTAAATTTTTATGCCAAAATTACCAGCAAAGACTTTTTCTTCTCACCCGGGAGCATTGATCTCCCAGCCAAACCTCGTCGAAATTCAAACTGCTTCTTACGAGTGGTTTTTGAAAAAAGGATTAAAAGAACTTTTTGAAGAAGTTTCTCCGATCAAGGATTACACCGGAAAAGAGTTAGAGCTTCACTTCAAAGATTTTTATTTCGACGAACCGAAGTACGACGAAGAGTATTCTCGTTACAAAGATTTAACCTATGAGGCCGCTCTCCGCGTAAAATTTCAACTCATCAATAGAAGGACCAAAGATAAAAAGGAGCAGGAAGTTTATCTTGGCGATTTTCCCGTCATGACCGAGCGGGGAACTTTTATTATTAACGGAGTAGAGCGCGTCGTGGTCTCCCAGTTGATCCGCTCGTCCGGGGTTTACTTTACCGCTAATGTTTGGAAGGGCAAAAAGCTTTTCGGCGCCAAGATTATTCCTAACCGCGGAGTTTGGATTGAGTTTGAAACAGATTCCGACGGGTTTATCGGTATTAAAATCGACCGAAAGCGCAAAGCGCCGGCCACTTCTCTGTTAAGAATTTTCGGCATGGAGGACGCGGAGGAAATTAAGGATACCTTCAGTGATGTTGATACCGGAGAAATAAAGTATATAGACGCCACTTTGCGCAAGGATCCGGCTAAGAGCGCTGATGATTCCTATATCGAAATTTATAAACGCATTAGGCCGGGAGATTTAGCGACTGTTGATAATGCCAAGAGCTTGATTGACGCAATGCTTACCCGATTTGACCGATATGACCTTTCTCAAGTAGGCAGGTTTAAGGTAAACCAGCGATTGGGCTTAAATAGCAGCGGCCGTTTGCTGGAGCTTAATGACTTGATAGCAATTTTGAAGGAGGTTATCCGGCTAAACAACAACCAATCCAACGTTGAGCCTGATGATATTGACCATTTGGGCAACAGGCGGGTCCGCCCGGTAGGCGAGCTTTTGCAAAACAAGCTTCGCGTTGGTTTGGCCAGGCTCCGACGCATTGTCCAGGATAGAATGTCTACTTTGGACATTAACACCTTGACCTCGGTGCAATTGGTTAATTCTAGGCCGATTATTTCTGTCGTCAAGGAATTCTTTTCTTCTTCCCAGCTGTCGCAGTTCATGGATCAAATTAACCCGCTGGCGGAATTGGAACACAAAAGGAGAATTTCAGCTATGGGCCCAGGAGGCTTAACCAGGGAGCGGGCCGGTTTTGAGGTTCGCGATGTGCACAGTTCTCACTACGGCAGAATCTGCCCGATTGAAACTCCGGAAGGTTCTAATATCGGTTTGGTGAATCACTTGGCCGGCTATGCCAGGGTTAATGATCTTGGCTTCTTAGAGACTCCTTACGCAGTTGTGGAAAATGGCAAGGTAACTTCCAAAATTGTCTGGCTGAATGCTTTAGAGGAGGAAAAATACAAGATTGCCCACGCTGGGGTTCAGGTTGATCCGAAAACCAGGCAGATAGTTCAAGGGGTGGTAGGGGCAAGAATTAACGGCGAGCCGGGAACTTGCAACCGCAAGGAAGTTGATTACATTGATGTTGCCCCGACTCAACTTATCAGCGTGGCCACCGCTTTGATTCCGTTTTTGGAACATGATGACGCTAACCGCGCTTTGATGGGATCTAACATGCAGAGGCAGGCGGTGGTTTCGGTAAAGGCGGATGCTCCTTATGTCGGAACCGGCATGGAAGAAAGAGCCGCGCGCGATTCCGGGCACTTGATTGTTGCTGACGCTCCTGGAGAAATTACTGCGGTGGATGGAAGAGAGATAGTTCTGAAGACGAAATCTGGAATAAAAAAATATGCTTTAAACAAATTTAAGCGATCTAACCAATACACTTCTATCTCACACAGGCCAATAGTAAAGAGGGGCCAGACAGTGAAAAAGGGAGATGTGCTGGCTGACGGCCCATCAATTGAAAACGGCGTTCTAGCGCTTGGCCAGAACTTATTGGTAGCCTTCGTTTCTTGGGAGGGAGCCAACTTTGAAGATGCGATAGTTCTATCGGAAAGGGTAGTTCAGGATGACAAGTTCACTTCTATTCATATTGAAGATTTTTATATTGATGTTCGAGACACTAAACTTGGCCCGGAAGTAACTACGCCGGATATTCCGAACGTTTCTGAAGAAAAGCTTAAGAATTTGGATGAAGAAGGAATCATCAGAATCGGAGCCGAAGTGCGATCCGGCGATATTTTAGTTGGAAAAATTTCTCCCAAGGGCGAAAGCGAGTTAACGGCCGAAGAGAGATTGCTCCGGGCAATCTTTGGAGAAAAAGCGAGAGATGTCAAGGACACTTCCTTGACCATGCCGCACGGAAAAGTAGGCCACGTCGTCGGCATCAAGATTTTTGATCGAGAGAGGGGCGATAAATTGGAGCCGGGAATTATAAAGAGGGTTCAGGTTGAGGTTGCGCAGCTGCGCAAAATAAGAGCTGGAGACAAATTGGCCGGAAGGCATGGAAACAAGGGTGTTATTTCTCAAGTCCGGCCGGTAGAAGACATGCCTTATTTGGAAGACGGTACGCCGGTGGATATCGTCCTTAATCCTCTCGGTGTTGCTTCTCGTATGAATCTTGGACAAATATTGGAAACCCACCTTGGTTGGGCGGCTTCTAAGTTGGGATATCGCGCTTACACGCCGGCTTTGACCGGACCGTCTTGGGAAGAAATCCAAGCAGAGTTGGAAAAAGCTGGTTTGCCGAAGTCTGGCAAGGTTAAGCTTTATGACGGCAGAAGCGGGAAATCGTTCCATCAGGAGGTTACCGTTGGAATGATTTACATGTTGAAACTCAATCACTTAGTTGAGGATAAAATCCATATGCGTTCCATCGGGCCTTATTCTCTGATCACCCAACAGCCGCTTGGAGGAAAAGCTCAATTTGGAGGCCAGCGTTTTGGAGAAATGGAAGTTTGGGCTTTAGAAGGATACGGCGCCGCGCATACTTTGCAGGAAATGCTGACTATTAAGTCTGATGACGTTTTGGGCCGCTCTGCCGCCTATGAATCAATCATTCGCGGGGAACCAATTCGTAGCCCGAATATACCCGCATCCTTCAATGTTTTGGTCAGCGAGCTGAAGGCGCTGGGATTAAATGTTGAATTATTAGACGAGCGGGGACAAGCTATTGACCGCAGCAGCAATAAGCCGAAAAAGTCGCCTCGCGCATCCAGAAGCAAATTAAGCGAAGAATAATAAAATTACTATGGATAATCTAAAAGCGTTAAAACTTAAAATTGCATCTCCAGACGACATTCTTCGCTGGTCTTATGGCGAAGTGATTAAGCCGGAAACTATTAATTATCGAACGCAGCGTCCGGAAAAAGACGGTTTATTCTCCGAAAGAATTTTCGGCCCTACCAAGGATTGGGAATGTTATTGCGGTAAATACCGAAGGATCCGTTACAAGGGAATAGTTTGCGATCGTTGCGGGGTGGAAGTTACTCGTTCAATCGTACGCCGTGAACGGATGGGGCATATTAAACTGGCTACGCCGGTAGCCCATATTTGGTTTTTGCGAAGCACGCCTTCCAAGCTGAGCTTGGTTTTGGATGTGCCGGTCCCAAAATTGGAAAAGGTTGTTTATTACATTTCTTATATCATCACCTCTGTCAATCAGGAGAATAAAGATCGGGTTCTTAAAGATTTGGAAAAGGAGTTTGAAGCCAGGAAAAAAACTGCCAGAAAGGAGGGGGTGAAGACTGCCGAGCTGCGGTCCGGATTGTCAGAGAGCAAGAAGGCAGTTGAGTCGCTGAAGGTTGGGACTATTTTGACCCAGACAGAATTCCACAATTTAGCTAGAAAGTTCGGCGATGTCTTTGAGGCTGGAACGGGAGCGGAGGCGCTGCAAAAGATTTTGGAGCAAGTCAATTTAAATCAGCTGACAAAAGAAATTCAAAAAGAGCTGGAAACCAGCAAGGATACCGTCCATGAGAAGCGGCTTTTGAAGCGCTTAAAGCTTGTTAAGTCAATGCATGCCGAGAATATGCGCCCAGAGTGGATGATTTTGAATGTTCTGCCAGTCCTGCCTCCGGAACTTCGACCGATGGTTGCTTTAGACGGCGGCCGCTATGCTACTTCCGACCTGAATGATTTATACCGCAGAGTGATCAACAGAAATAATCGATTAAAGAAGCTTCTTGAGCTTAACGCCCCGGATGTAATCGTTGTTAACGAGAAAAGAATGCTCCAAGAGTCCGTGGATGCTTTATTTGATAACTCTGTGAGATTTGGAACCCAGCAAATGTCCAGCCAGCGCCGCCCATTGAGGTCAATTTCCGACATGCTTAAGGGCAAACAGGGAAGGTTCAGGCAGAACTTGCTTGGTAAAAGAGTTGACTATTCTGGAAGATCGGTTATTGCTATCGGCCCTAATCTCAAGCTCCACGAATGCGGATTGCCGAAGAAGTTGGCTCTGGAGCTTTTTAAACCCTTCGTAATCAATAAGATTATTGAGAGAGGCCTTGCTCATAACATTAGAAATTCTAACAGGTTGATTGAACAAACTCCTCCGGAAATTTGGGCTATTTTGGAAGAAGTTATTGCGGACCGGAAGGTTTTGCTTAACCGCGCTCCGACCCTCCATCGTCTCGGCGTCCAGGCCTTTAAGCCGGTTTTAATTGAAGATTTAGCTATTCGCATCCCTCCGATGGTTACTACCGCTTTTAACGCGGACTTTGACGGAGACCAAATGGCTGTTCATTTGCCTTTGTCCGAAGGCGCCCAGAAAGAGGCCTCTGAAATAATGCTTTCCAGTCGAAATTTATTGAAGCCGGCTACCGGTGATCCTATTGCTCACCCGACTCAAGATATAATTTTAGGAATTTATTTCCTAACCAAGTTAAATAAAAAAGGCAAGGGCGCTGGCAAGGAGTTTTACGGAATCAATGACGCCATTGTTGCCTATGAGAATGGAGTAATTGATATTAATTCTCCTGTTCAAGTCAGGATCGAAAATAAAAGAGTCGAAACATCTTGCGGCCGGATTATTTTTAACGACATCCTCCCGGAGAACCTCGGTTTTGTTAATAAAACTCTTCGCAAAAAGGATGTTACCAATCTGGTCGGAGAAATTATCCATCGATATGGAAATGAGGAGTCCAGCCATTATCTTGACGCGATGAAAAAGCTTGGTTTTGAGTACGCGACTCGCTCCGGCATTACTTGGTCTATGAGCGACCTTAAGACGCCGGAAGACAAGCAAGCTTTATTGGAAAAAGCTAACGAAGAAGTAGCGGTTATCAGATCCCAATACGAGGATGGCCTTTTGACTAACTCTGAGAGAAGGGCCAGGGTGCTTAGCGTTTGGGAGAAAGTAAAAGAGACGGTTAGTAAATTGGTTCCCCAGTCCTTATCTGACGAAAATCCGATTTTTTCCATTATTGATTCTGGGGCTAGAGGTACTTGGTCTCAGCCGGTGCAAATGATTGGAATGAAGGGCTTGGTGGCAAATCCGAAAAATGAAACTATTGAACTTCCGGTAAAATCCTCTTTGAAAGAAGGATTGAGCGTTCTGGAATACTTCATTTCTACTCACGGAGCCAGAAAGGGAACTACTGACACCGCTCTGAAAACCGCTTCAGCCGGTTATTTGACCAGGCGGCTGGTTGATGTTTCTCAAGACTTAGTTATTAAGGAATTAGATTGTAAGACTAAAGAGGGAATTGAGCTTAGCAGGTCGGAAGGGGCCCAGTTTGGCTTGAATTTTAGCGATCAGCTATTTTCTCGCACTGCTTTGGAAGATGTTAAAGTAGACCGAAAGACTGTTGTTAAGGCGGGAGAAATAATAAATCGGGAAATCGCTAGAGAATTACAAGACACTAAGTTGGAAACGGTCAAAGTTCGTTCCCCGATTACCTGTAAGACGCTCTATGGCATTTGTTCCAAGTGCTATGGTTTCGATCTTGGTAATAACCAGCCGGTTAAACTAGGGGCTTCTGTTGGTATAGTCGCCGCTCAATCAATCGGAGAGCCTGGCACCCAGTTAACTATGAGAACTTTCCACACTGGCGGAGTCGCCGGAGGAGACATTACTCATGGTTTGCCTCGGGTGGAAGAGCTTTTTGAAAGCCGTCCGCCGAAGGGCCGCGCTTTTTTAGCGGAGGATGATGGCACGATTGACGGCATTGAAGAGCGGGGTCCGCTCAAGCTCATCCGTCTGAAAGCCGCTGCCAAGGGCAAAAAAGAGAAAGTTTATGAATATTTGATTCCGCGCCTTTCTGCTGTATTCGTTAAAGTTGGAGATTCTGTTAAAAAGGGTGACCAACTTTCCGAAGGCGCGCTGGATTTGAAAGACCTATTCCTCTTGAGAGGCAATAAAGCGGTAGAAAAATATATTACCAACGAAGTTTTGAGGATCTATATTTCGGAAGGAGCTTCAATCAATAACAAGCATATTGAGATTATCGTCAGACAAATGTTCTCCAGAGTCAAAGTCAAAGAATCCGGTGATACAGACTTGGTTGGCGGCGAGATCATAGAAAAGTCGCGTTTTCTGGAGGTCAACCGCGAAGCAAAAAAAGCCGGGAAGCAGCCGGCAAAAGCCCAACAGTTGCTGCTAGGAATAACCAAGGTAGCTTTGTCCACCCAGAGTTTTCTGTCCGCCGCTTCATTCCAAGAAACAGCCAGAGTGCTTATTACAGCTGCCAGCGAAGGCAGAGAAGACTCTCTCCGCGGCCTGAAGGAAAACGTAATTATCGGTAAGTTGATACCAGTAGGAACCGGCTATAACAAGGAGGAAAATCCGGCCGGAGAATCTTCAGGCACCGACCCCGACTCTGACAAAGATTAAGCTAGACATATTATCGGGATTCTGCTAGTATAAGATACTAATGAATCAAGGCAATAAAGATACAAAAGAATACGAAATTTCCTTTGTGGTGGCCAATCAAGAGGCCGGGGATGATATAAAAACTATCCTTAATCAATATGGGGGGGAGGTTTTTTACAGCTCTCCTGTGGCAGAGATCAGATTGGCGTATCCTATCAAGAAAACTAGCCATGCCTATTTTGGCTTTCTCCATTTCCGTTCTTCTCCTGAAGTGGTAGAGAAGGTAACTCAGTCGCTCAAATTGAAGCCGGCCGTTTTGCGCACCCTGTTGGTGACGCCGCCGATTTCCAAAGGCGGCAAGCCGCAAAGATCTCCAAGAAAGGAAATGAAAGATCAAAAAATCGGAGCAGGCGCTGATTTGGCAACCGTGGCTCCTTCGAAAAGCGGCGGAGTTCTGACTAATGAGGCGTTGGAAGAAAAATTAGAGGAGATTTTAAAATAAAAAATATGAATTTAAACAAAGTATTTATTTTAGGCAGAGTTACGGCGGACCCTCAGCTTCGTTCTACTCAGGGGGGCGCTCAAGTAACCAGTTTTTCCGTTGCCACTAATAGGGTTTGGAACGATCCTTCTGGGGCGAAAAAGGAAAGCACTGAATTTCATAATATAGTGGTTTGGGGCCGCCAAGCAGAAGTTGCCAGCCGTTTTCTAGTTAAGGGGAGCTTGGTTTTAATAGAGGGCAGGCTTCAGACTAGGGATTGGGAAGGAAAGGACGGCCAAAAGCGGAAAACAACTGAAGTTATTTGTGAGCGGATGCAATTGGGTCCGCGCCCGGCAGGAGGCGGAAGGTCAAGCACCGCTTCCGAAAAATCCGAATCTTTGCCGACGGTAGATGTTGAAGATGATGAAATTAAGGCAGAAGACTTGCCATTCTAACTGATATGAAACAGTGCTATTTTTGCTCACAGAACCTAAACGAGATTGATTACAAAGATTCAGAGCTTCTTAAGAAGTTCATTTCCGGTCAGGCAAAAATTATTGACCCCAAATTTTCCGGCACTTGCGCCAAGCACCAGCGGAACTTAGCTCGGGCCATAAAGCGTTCTCGATATTTAGGATTGCTTCCTTTTACCAGGCGATAACTATTAAGAATCTCAACATTGGGTTTCGATCAATCGATATTCGCGCTTGTTAATAATCTAGCTGGCAAAAGCCAGTTATTGGATTTTTGGGGCATCTTTTTTGCCGAATATTCTGGGTATCTGCTTGTCGCGTTGGCGATTTTTCTTTTGTTCGGTTTTGAGAGCCGGAAGGAAAGATTTCATTATTTTTCTATCTTCGTTCTTGCCGCCATTTTGTCGCGCGGGCTTATAACCGAGGTGATTCGGTTTTTCTATTATCGCCCCCGGCCTTTCTCTGTATTAGATATAGTTCCTTTAATTGAGCAAGTTGAAAAAGGCGCCTTTCCTTCCGGGCACGCTTCTTTTTATTTTGCTTTGGCCGGTGTCATATTTTTAATCAATCGAAGGTTGTCGTGGTATGTTTTTGCGGTAGTCTTTGTTATGGGCCTTGCCAGAGTTTTCGTAGGAATCCATTGGCCGACAGACATTTTAGGAGGATTAATAGTTGGTATTTTGAGTGTTTTTATAGTAAATTTACTCTTAGGTCCCTACAAACCGGTTTTGGCTGGTCAGAGTGGAAAAAGAGAGCTTTCTTAGCAAGCATTACGTCATTCTCCGAAACGGCTTTTTATTTATCCTGCTTTTTATAGTGGCCGCTTACCTGGGCCATGGCGTTTGGAATATAGTACATACCGTCGGCTGGCATTTTTACGAAAATCAGACTCTGAATTTTTTTCTGAATATTCTTTGCGTAGCTTTGGCATCCTATGGAACCGGATTCCTTCTGAATCTACCCAGCTTCAAGGATCTAATATCTAGCTTACTTGGCAATCTGCCGCTAGTCGGGTCTTTGATCAAATTCATGGATTTCTTGGAAAGAATAAAGACGCAGGGCGCCTATGAGGTTGAGTTTGAAATAGTTCCCGGAAGCGGGCGTTATACTTTGGGGATTGTCACTAATGAATCCGGGCCGGATGAGCGCGGGGTTGTCTGGTGTTCCGTCCATTGCCCCATTCAGGCCTTCCCTGGAGGAGTCTATTTATCTAAAGTCAGAAAGAGCGATTTAAGGCCGACTGGAAGATCGGCGTGGCAGGCCATCCTGACTTGTCTTTCCGCTGGCACTATGTAACACCGATTTATTCGGTGTTTTTTGTTGCCAGGAGGCCAGGATACCCAAGCCTCCTTGTCATAACTTAGCTGAAAATGCTATATTTTATTCAAAATCTTGAACCTTGCAAATTGAAAATGAACCAAGAGAATGACCCGAAAGACTTCTTGGACGAATTGTTGGAGTTATTTTTAAGCGGTAAAAAGAGAAAGAAATCCGGAGATGGCGACGATAAAGACCTGGAGGACTTGCTTAGAAAGTTGGAGACCGATAGAGAGAATTCCAAGATTATAATACGAGCTCTTAGGAGGCGGATTAAGGAATGCGAGGAGCGCGGCCAGAAGCTGGATAGGGCGAATAAGGCGTACGCCAAGGCCTTGGAGCGATTAACGAAGATTGCCAAACAGCATGAGCAGGCGGAAAAGAGCAGGCAGGGCGCCGCCAGCAAGTATGGAGTTTTTATTCGGCCGCATCCTGGAGGTGATGCTGATGAGGTTGATATTCTGGTTGACGATGAAATGCGCAAAGTGCATTTGGCCATGCCGGGGTTATCTGCTGCAGATTTGAAGTGCGGTTGGGAGGTGCTCTTAGATCCGGAAACCGGAAATATAGTTGGCCTTACTAAAAAACACCATTTCCGAGGCTCGGTGGTCAGCTTCAAAGAAAAGTTGAATGACGAAGAGGCCTTGGTCAGCGGTGAAGGAGGCTCGCTCTTTCAGTGCTTCCTCAGCCCGGAACTCAAAGACCAGAAGCTTAAGGACGGCGATTATCTGCTTAACTATAATGGTCTTTTGCTAAAGCTTCTTCCGAAGGTGGAGGGCGCGGAAAGATTTTTTGACATTGAGGAGATCAGAGACAAGGATTGGTCTCATGTCGGAGGACTTTCCAGGGCGGTTAAAAAGATTAAGCGAAGCTTACTGCCTTTCAAGATTCCGGAGGTATACGCTAAATTCAAGGGCAAAAATCCGCCGAAGGGCCTTATTCTCCACGGTCCTGAAGGTTGCGGCAAAACTCTGCTTGCGCAGGTTATTGCCGCTGACGTTGGCAAATCCAGGGGGTTGAAAGTCGGATTCATGCAGTTTGCGGGAGCGGATTTGACCGATAAGTTTGTTGGAGAAACCGCCAGAAAGATGAGAGAGATTTTCGCTCGCGCTAAGGAGCTAGCCAGTCAGGGGTGGCTAGTTATTGTCTTTATTGATGAGATTGATTCTTTACTGCGAAGCAGAGACACTGCTTCTCATGAGCCCTGGATGGGCACTGACATCGGGCAGTTTAACGCGATTCTGCAAGGGATGGATCCGCTCGGAAATGTCCTAGTTATTGGCGCTACCAACCGCAAAGATTTGATTGACAAGGCGATCTTGCGCCCTGGGCGCCTAGGTGTTGACGTTGAAGTCCCAAGGCCGCGGTCTGAAAAGGATATCAAGGAAATCCTTAGGATTCATCTGACTGCCGATATGCCATTTGCCAGCAAGTACTTTGAACAAGATACCTATACTTACATTGACCATTTTGGCAGCGGAGAAGAACAGAAAGTTGAGCTTAAGAAGGATCCAGAGAATGTCCGTAATCATATTATTGATATGATCACTAATCGCATTCTTTATACCGGTTCTCCTGTGAGAATGCATTTTGAGGATGGAGAGCCGGATAGCACAATTGTTGATAATAGGTTTAGAGCCATTACTCAAAAGGGCGAAGAGGATGTCTATTTGAAGGATTGGCTCTCCGGAGCGATTTTGGCCAGTATTGTAGAAAACGCCAGGCTTATTGCGTTGGAGAGGTATAATCGTTTAAGGGAAGAGAATCCTTCAAATGCGAAGGAAGAAGTTATGAAGAAAGATTTTTTCCGGGCCGTGGATGAGGAGATGCGACGGTTGAAGAATAGTTTCCTAAAAGTGAAGGAGAAGCCGCTCGGGTTTAAGCCGAAAGAAGAGGATTAAATTATGTTTGAGTCTGCCGCATAGCGGCAGATTTTTTATTCACCGCTTTGGGCTTCTAAAGCTTTCTTGTAATTATTGATTAATTCTTTTAAGATACACTAAATTGCTCTTTGACAGCTATTTGGAGATGAAATGGCTGTTCCTAAGGTTTGTGGAATAGAAAACGAATTCGGTTTTGCTATTCTTCGGAAATCTGGAAGTGAATTGAATCCGGTGGATTTAGGCGCTTATTCGGAGCTTTCTCATGCTTTTGTAAGAGATTACTTAAACCTTCAGAAAGCCGCTCGTTACGATAGGTCCCGGGAGGCGAGAAGGCCGCCGGACGATGATGAAGAAGAGACTCTTATAGAGAAGCTGCATCGCGGCATTATTGAGCGCTCTGGCAATTCAGCCGACGGCTTCTTGGATAATGGGGCCAGGTTTTATCTGGATGTCGCTCATCCGGAATATTCTACTCCCGAATGCCTCAAGCCGCTGGATTTAGTCGCCCATGACAAGGCAAGCGAGCTAGTTATGCTTGCCGCTGCGGATTTATTTTACCGCCAAAAAGATCGGGAAGGATATCTTCTTTATTTGCACAAGAATAACAGCGACGGGTTGGGTAATAGTTATGGCTGTCACCTGAACATGCTTCTTAATCGGGCCGCGGTGGAACACGACCGACACGCCTATCTCGTCAGGCATTATATGCCATTTCAGATTGCGAGGATGGTTCTAATCGGGGCTGGCAAGTTCGGATCGGAGAACAAGCGGCCAAGCTGCCGTTTTCAGATTTCTCAAAGGGCTGATTTTTTTGAAAATCTGGTGGGATATAACACAACCAGCGAACGGCCTATTTTCAATCTTAGAGACGAGCCCCATGCTGATTTTGGGAAATATTATCGCTTACATGATATTTCCACTGACGCGCTTTTGTGCGAAGAAGCTATTTTTTTGAAAGTCGCCCTGACCCAGGTCGTGCTAGCGATGATAGAGGATAAATTCCTTTCTAGGAATATGATGCCTTGGAAGCCCGTTGAAGCCATGATTAAGGTTTCACGCGATTTAAAATTCCGCGATCGGATTCGGATGGAAAATGGCAAAAAACTGACTGGCATGGAAATACTTAGGTACTATTTATCGAAGGCCAGAGATTATCTTTCTGGCACTCCGATGACGGATCAGCACTTGCTTGCCGTAAAGCGAGCAGAAGAATTATTAGAGATTTTAGAGAAGGATCCCGCTCTGGCCTTTGGCAGGTTGGACTGGGCAACGGCCTGGAAAATAATGGAGAGCCGTCCAGCCGAAGCTAAAAAGAACCTCCGTTCTTTTCGAGAGATTTATCCTCGCAATCCGCATTTGAAATTATCCGAAAAAGTAAGAGGCGCCAAACTGCTGGATAGTGATTCTATCAAGTTGGCCACATCTAATCCGCCGAACGACACCAAGGCTTATCTGCGTTCTGAAATTATCAAAAGATTTGGATCCGGAATCGTGCATATGAATTGGGGTTCTGCTTATATGAGAAGCGGCGACAGAATGATACATCTGGATTTTGATGAGCCGTCGCTTGATAAACTGGGGGCGGATATGATATTATCGGAATTAGATCGCTAAGAGTTGAGGTTTGGATGTCCGAGCAGGATAAAGTAAAGAAAAAGAAAAAGAATAAAAAGAAAAAGAAGGAAGAGGAAGAGCAGGAAGAAGAGGAGCAGGAAGAGCAAGATGTTGAAGGCGTTGAAGATGTGTTGGAAGATTTTTATAACGACGCCGGCGTAGGAAAGGATCTGGAACCCGAAGACGTTCCCCAGCAAGGGGGTGAGTAATAACCGCCATTCAGGCGGTTTTGTATTTGCCAATTGCCAAGAATAACCATATAGTAGATACTAGCTTGTTTGTCATTTGAATAATGGAAATGCAAGAACGGCTTTGCGGCAGGGAGCAGGAGTTCGCCATGGTAGTTAAGCCTGGTTGGCGGCCTCCAAAGATTTATTCACCTCAAATCATAACCGGGGAATCGCCGGACCAGATGATAGCCGCCGATCATGCTATTTGGAGGGGCAGGATTATTGATGAAATTCTTCGGTGCTTGAGCTATAACTTTCCGGCCATTAGGTCCGTAAACGGGCGTCTTTGGACTGCGAATGGGGCCGTATTTTATAAGGACCAAAGCTTGTTAGAAGCGGCTAATGCCGAGTCTCGCCCATGTTCTATAGAAGGAGTTCTTCAAGAGAAGGCGTCAGAGTTGATGCTGAACCAGGCCTTGTTGCTTGCCGTAGAGTCTAGGAAAATAGATTCTTTGAATCTATATAAAAATAACGTGGGGCCGGCTAGTCCGAAGGATCTTTTTAACGAAGTCACGTTTGGCAGCCACCATAATTATTCTTATTTGGCTTCCAAGCAAAGTATGGTCTTCCGGATTCTTGAGAGCTTTGTTCCGGCCGGCTTGGTTTTAAGCGGCAATGGGCATGTTTTTAAGTATGGCGGCAATTTTTTCTACCTTCTTTCGCAGCGAGCTAATCACATTGTCGCCAGGGAGAATAACAGTTCCACAAACAATCGGCCGATAGTTAATACAAGAGACGAGGCGTTGATGGACGGGTTTGAATCACTAAGTCGGCTGCATCTGATTTCCAGAGACGCTACCCGTTGCGAGCTGCAGACTTGGTTGATGGATGGCGTTACTCACCTGGTCCTCCGCCTTGCGGAGGAGGGATGGGAACTACCGTCTAATTATAGTATACAGGACCCGGTCGGCGAAATGAGAAATGTCAACTTTTCTTTTGCGGCCGGTCTTGATTACTCGATCCTTTGCGGAGACTATACCGGGAGCTTCCGTCTAAACATAATCCGATATAACCGCATCTTTCTTGATGCCGCGAAGCAGCTAAATCCGCTTTCCGTCAGAGAGAAGAAGTGTTTGGAAGAGTGGGAGAGAATCTTAAGTCTGCTGGAGGCTGGCGCGTTGGAGAAATTGGTTGGCGAACTGGATTGGGTTACCAAATGGCATCTTTTGGAAAAGGCGATGAAAAAATTTGGATTTGGGCTAGAAGACAAACGCGCCTGGAGGATGGATTGGGATTATCACAACATTAGCTCAGATCCTCGAATTAGCCTCTATGCCGCCCTGGAGCAGAAAGACGTTATCAGGCGCCTGGTAAGCGAGGAGGACATCAGGAAGACCATTCTGACGCCTCCTCAAAGCCGGGCCATGAGCCGAGGGAGGTTCGTGAAACTCTTTCGGCAGGAAGAAAAATTAAGAAGCGCCTTTCCTAAGGCGGATATGGACTGGCAAAAGGTAATTCTTAGAAAAGAACTCTTAGAAAAATCAGATAAGCCATTAGTGATCCCATTCGGAGGAGGCGGCAATCCGTTTTCAACCGAAAATCCTGATCTAGAAGAATTGTATAAAAAATTGGGAATCTCAAGTTTATAAATATAATGCCTCGCATAAAAGCGGGGTATTTTGTTATACTATTACAATGTTCTTTTATAGCTGAAGAGGTAAAAGTGCAGAAACGTTTGTGCGGCAGGGAGCAGGAGTTCGGGGTTTTCATAGACCCGGTGCCTGACCTGGATTATAGAGATCAGTTTGGGGAATGGCATCGAGATATCTATTCAAGCCTTATTGTCGCCATTTCCAAGCGATTTCCTTCTGTGATCTTGAATAACAAAGATAAGCCCGAGATGGTGTGGCTTGGCAATGGATCAAAGATTTACATTGATATAGGGAGGTTAATAGAAAGCAATACCGCGGAATGTTTGGCTGGTTCGCTTGATATCGTTGCCCAGGAAAAGGCCTTGGAGCAAATTTTAAATTTAGCGCTTAAGCAAGTTTCCAAGATTTGGGGATTGAGGAGATTCGAGCTTTATAAGAATAGCGTGGGACCAGGGCGCGGCGATGACGAAGATGAGGATATCTTCACGAATACCCAGAATTCTGTTCTTGATTTAAGGCGGGAAGTTACCTATGGATGTCACCATAATTACTCCTATCTACTTGCAAAGGAGAGGAGCATTTCCGATATTTTATGGAATTTTATTCCAGCAGCCTTGATTCTTAGCGGAAATGGGCATGTGGCGAGAAAAAGAAACGGCGGTTTTGTCTTTAATTTTTCCCAGCGGGCTCCGCATGTTCTAGTGAAAGAGATGTCCGACGGAGATAATCTGCGGCCTCTGATTGATTACAAAAATGAAGATCGCGCCGACAGCTCTTTAACACTTGGGCGCTTGCATTTGATGTCTCGGGACGCTACTCGTTGCGAGCTGCAGACTTGGCTGGTAGATACTATAACGCATCTTGTTTTGCGGCTGGGAGAGGAAGGATGGAATTTGCCGGCTCCGTTAAGACTGGAAGATCCAGTCAAAGAATTGCACAAATTAAACTTTGGCATTGACTTGAATTATCGCTTGAGGACCAGAACTTCCCGGGCCAACATTATTCGCTACAACCGCATCTTTCTTAATGCCGCCAAGCAGCTCCGCCCTTTGTCTCCGGAAGAAAAGAGGTGCCTGGAAGAATGGGAGAGGGTTTTGGAGCTGCTGGAGGCCAAGGCGCTTGATAAGCTGGTAGGCGAACTGGATTGGGTTACCAAACGGCATCTTTTGGAGAAGGGAATGAAAAAGTTTGGATTCGGATTAGAAGATAACCGGGCTTGGAGAATTGACTGGGATTACCACAACATCAGCGCCGACCCCAGAATTAGCTTATATGCAGCGCTGGAAGAGAGGGGAACTATTAGGCGCTTGGTTAGCCAAGAGGACATTAAAAGGGCTATTACAACTTCTCCGGGGACACGAGCTAAAAGCAGAGGCAGGTTTATTAGGCTGCTTCGCAAGAACAAACGGTTTTTAGAGAAGCTCGAGCTTCTAGAGTGGGACCATGCTGTTTTAGGACACAGAGGCAGAAGTATAAATGTCTATTTCGGCGAGGATGGAAATCCGTTTTCTACTGATAGTCCCAGCTTAGACGAGCTGCAAAAAATCATTTTAAAAGGAAAAACTCCCTGATTTTAGGGGGTTTTTATATTAGAATTGTGGGCGAGGAGAGACTCGAACTCTCATGGATTTCTCCGTACGATTTTGAGTCGTATGCGTCTGCCAGTTCCGCCACTCGCCCCTAGGAAGTCGGGATTCGAACCCCATGTTCAAATTTTTGCGTACCTATATTATAATTTAAGTGGCTATTAGATACAAGTTTTCTTTATTTTATATTTATGCAAACTAATCCATTGCCGCAGCAGCCCAGGGTTCCTGACCCGATTTTCCATATTGAGACCGAAAAGATAAAGCCGAATCCCTTCCAGCCGAGGCGGAATTTTGATGAAGAGGCTCTTCAGGAGCTAGCGGGCTCCATACGAGAATTTGGCATTCTGCACCCTCTGGTTGTTACCAAGCATGAAGTCTCCACTGATCTTGGAACGAGCGTAGAATATCATCTCATCTCCGGGGAGCGCCGTCTGAAGGCCGCGAAATTGGCTGGTTTGGAAAGGGTGCCGGCCATAGTTAAAGCAGTGCCCACTGATCGAGAGAGGTTGGAGCTGGCGATCATAGAAAATATCCAGAGAGAGAATTTAAATCCGATAGAAACGGCGAGAGCTTATGCCAAGCTTCAAGACCAATTTGGTCTTACCCAGAGAGAGGTTGCCGTGCGAGTCGGCAAAAGCCGGGAAGTGGTTGCCAACGCTGTTCGGCTGCTAAATTTGCCATCGCAAATCCAAGACTCCGTTGCTCAGCTTCAGATTAACGAAAGCCAAGCTAGGCTTCTCTTGATGATTACCGATATTCAGGAACAGCAGGCGATCTTTGAGGATTTGATAAGAAATAACTTAAGCGTCCGGGAGCTTCGCAATCGTATTAGGGCCAAGAAAGAAAATGCTGCCGCTGCCGCAGTCAGCGTCCCTGATCCGGAAACCGAACATTTGGAAGAACAGTTGCGGGAAGTCCTAGGAACTAAGGTTAGGCTGCAAAAAGAAGGCGGCGGAGGAAAGCTGACCATAAATTTTTATTCTCCGGAGGAATTGAGGCTGATAATTCAAAAACTCACTAATGAGCGCTTGTCGGAAGCTGACTCCGGAATTGCCGAGGCGCCCGATCAGAATCAAGAGTTTTCGGTGTAGTTCGCATCCCCTCTCTTAGGTCAGTTGATAGCTGATTTCCTTTACTTCTTTAAGTTTTTTTAGCTTTAAAATAAGCTTTTCGATTTTGTTTTTGTTAGTCACGTCTGAGCGTATTTTTAGTATCGGGAATTTAGCGTTAGTGATCGTATTTACTGAAGTGATGTTGACGTGCGATCGCGAGATGATCAAGGTTATATCTTTTAAAAGTCCGACTCGGTCTTCAACTGTAATCTTAAGCTCTACTTCGGTCGGCTCTTTTTTAGTCAGGCGTATTTCTTTACTTTTTAGCGCCGATCGTATCCGGCCTCTGGCTGTGGAAGTTTTTACAAAACCCAGCCATGATTCAGATGGCTTCTTATTTTTTTGGTTTATGATTTCTACTATGTCTCCGGACCGTAATGCGTAATCCAGCGGAACGATTTTGCCATTAACTCTGGCTCCGGTACAGCTATCTCCGATCTCGGTGTGGATCTGATAAGCAAAGTCTATAGGCGTTGCTCCGGAAGGTAGATCAATAACTTCTCCTTTGGGCGTGATGGCGAAAATCCGATCTCGAAAAAAATCTATTTTGAGCGACTCCAGAAACTCTTCCGGATTACTGAGCTCTTTTTGCCAATTTCTCAATTGTTGGACCCATCCTAATTCTTTTTTGTCGGCAGAAACAGACCTTTTCTCGTTATAAGATTTAGAGCCTTTAGTTTGTTCATATAGCCAGTGCGCGGCGATTCCGGTTTCGGATTCCTCGTGCATTTCTTGGGTTCTTATCTGGATCTCGGTAATTTTGTCATCTAAACAGAATACGGTAGTGTGGATGCTCCTGTAGCCGTTAGGTTTCGGCAGAGCTATGTAATCTTTAATTCGGTTCGGGAGGGGGGGCCAGAGGTTATGGATCACTCCAAGAGCCGCGTAGCAATCCTCAACATTCTTTACGATAATTCTTAAAGCCACCAGATCATAGATTTTCTCTATATTCATATCGTAGCGGAGAAGCTTCTTGTATAAACTGGAATATCTCTTAGCTCTTGAGTCTACTGCCAGCACTTCTATTCCGGCTTTTTCCAGGGCGGATATTACTATCGGTTTAACTTTATTGATATATTTCTCCCTTTCCTCATATTTCTCTTTAGTATTATCGATCAGCCAGCGGTATTCTTTCGGGTAGATATAGGGAAAGGCGAGGTCTTCCAGTTCCCCGCTTATTCTTTGCATTCCCAGCCGGTAAGCCAGCGGAGAATAAATTTCCATAGTTTCCAAAGCTATCCTTTTTTGTTTTTGCGGCGGTACGGCGCTAAGGGTCCGCATATTATGAAGCCGGTCGGCGAGCTTCACGATGATTACCCGGATATCTTGGCTTAAGGCCAGGATCATTTTTCGCAGGTTTTCCACCTGCCTTTCAATGCCGCGATATTTTATTTTTCCTAATTTAGTTACTCCG
The DNA here is from genome assembly GCA_020724845.1 of Candidatus Paceibacter sp. Lineage (GTDB taxonomy): Bacteria > Patescibacteriota > Minisyncoccia > UBA6257 > 02-FULL-45-10c > DYGE01. The sequence goes on along the minus strand of DYGE01000004.1, from coordinate 34,011 downwards.
TCTACAATGAATGCTACTTCCTTTCCAAATTCCGCCTCTATTTTTTCAAGCGGGTAACCGGTGTCTTCCACTACATCATGCAATAGGGCGGCGGCTATGCTGGTCTGATCTAAGCCCCATTCGGCAATAAACTCTCCAGCTGCTAAGACGTGGTTAAAATAAGGCTCGCCGCTCTTTCTTTTTTGGTTTTCGTGGGCTTTTTTAGCAACGTTATAAGCCCTTCTGATAAATTCGTTTTCTTTCACTAACTTATCGATAAAGGGAGTCTTCATGATTAAGATTCTTGATTTTCCCCGCCAGCCGGTTGACTCGAGTCCTCGCCTTTTTCTTCGGTTGCTTTCTCTTTTTCAGTATTTTCCGGAGGATTTAACGGATTAGTCCAGCTTGCATAGTCGCATTTTGGATATCTTTCACAGCCCCAGAATATTTTGCCCTTCACCCTCCCCCGGGAAACTCGCCTCTCCACTATTTCGCCCTCATTGCATTTTGGGCATTTCATCCCTATCTTCTTGGGGCCTTCTTTTAATTGTTTCGTGTTCCGGCAATCCGGAAATCCGGAACAGGCTAGGAATTTTCCAAATCGGCTGAATTTAACCACCATTGGCTTGCCGCATTTTTCACACTTAACCTCTTCCATGCCCTCATCCTTGACAATGTCCTCTTTGGAGACCTCTTCGTACTTCTCCTCTAAATTTTTAGAGAACGGAACATAAAAATCCTTTATTACCTTTTGCCATTCTTGATTTCCCTCGGCTATGTCATCCAGCTTGGCCTCTAGTTCGGCAGTAAAACCGATGTTTACTATTTCCGGAAAATTTTCCACCAGCACCTTATTTACCAGATTTCCCATTTCTGTTGGCATAAATCTCCCGTTTTGTTTTTCAACGTAATGGCGATCCTGGATGACTGATATGATCGGCGCGTAGGTAGACGGCCGTCCAATCCCGTATTCTTCCAGGGCTTTAATAAGACTCGCTTCGTTATAGCGCGGCGGCGGCTCCGTAAAGTGCTGGCTTGGAAGCTTTTCTTTCACGGTTAGATTTTCGCCTTCGGAAACGTTCGGCAAGTCTTTCTCCAGAAATTTTTGCTCCCAAACCTTTAAAAATCCGTCGAATTTTAATATGCTGCCGCTGGTGCGGAAAGTATAATTTCCGCTTTCGCTTTCAATGTCTATTTGGGTGGCGTCAAAGATCGCCCTTGGCATTTGCGATCCGACGAAGCGTGACCAGATCAAATCGTACAATTTCTTTTCGGCCGAACCCTCAATGATATTTTTCAGACTTGGAGATTTACTTATATCTGTCGGGCGGATGGCCTCATGGGCCTCCTGGGCTAATCTGGATTTTTTCGTAAATACTCTTGGGGCCTCGCTGGAATATTCAGGTCCAAGCTCTTTGTTTAGCCAGGTTTTGGCGGCGGCCAAGGCTTCTTTGGAAAGGTTGACGGAATCAGTTCGCATATAAGTGATCAATCCCTTCTCATAAAGGCGCTGGGCCATTAACATGGTTTTTTTGGCGGAGAACCCTAATCGTTTTGAAGCGGTCTGTTGCAGGGTGCTGGTGGTGAATGGAGTTGGGGGGTTCTTTCGAGCCTCCCGTTTCTCCACATGAGATATCACAAACTTTCCTTTTTCTAAATCAGAGAGTATCTTGTCCACCGAGGCTTTGTCTTTCAGCTCCATCTTATCAATAGATTTGCCGTTGATTTTGGAGAGGTTGGCCTCAAAGAAACTGCCGTCTTGTCTTTGGAATATCAGTGAAAGCGTCCAATACTCTTCCGGTTTGAACTTTTTGATTTCTTCTTCCCTCTCTACAATCAGGCGCACGGCCACAGATTGCACTCGGCCGGCGGATAGGCCTCTGGCTATTTTTTTCCACAAGAAAGGAGAGAGCTTGTAGCCCACCAACCTATCCAGAACTCTTCGGCCTTGTTGGGCGTTGACTAGATCTATTTTTAGCTCCCTCGGGTTTTGAAGCGCTTCCTGGATGGCGCCTTTGGTAATCTCATGAAACGCGATTCTTTCGGTTTTTTCCGGCGATATTTTTAAGGCGTGGGCAAGATGCCAGGCGATAGCTTCTCCTTCTCGGTCTTCGTCGGTAGCTAAGATAACTTTCTCTGATTTGTCGCTTAGCTTCTTTAAGCTGTTAACCAGCTTCTTGGATTTCATCGGTATGATGTATTGGGGCTCAAACTGATTTTCTACGTCTATGCCAAGTTTGCTTTTTGGCAGATCGCGGATATGCCCGTAAGAGGATTCTATTTTAAATCCTTTGTCTACGAATTTTGAAATTGTCTTCGCCTTAGTAGGCGATTCCACGATGATTAGTTTCATATTTACCTAGCTATTGAATACTTGCCGTTAATTTCTTTTATTATACCTTTTATAGTCAGGGTTGCGAGTAGGGTGTTTATTTCAGAAATGTTCAGGCCAAGTCTGCCCTGAATTTTATCCGCGGTAAGTTCGGGATTATTTTTTATAAAGTTAATGATTTCGCCTACGGGACCGCTGCCCGCGTCTTCTAGCGGCAGCTGTCTTTGGCTTCCTGGGTTCAGGCCAAAGAAGTCAATTATGTCCTTTGGAGAGGTTACTAGATTAGCTCCTTCCTTGATAAGAAGATTCGACCCCTTGTAATTGGGAGAATTGATCGGCCCCGGGATTACGAAGGCCTCTCTGTTTTGTTCTATGGTGAATCGCGCGGTGGCCAACGATCCGGATTTTTCCGGCGCTTCAATAATGAGCGTTCCTCGGGACAAGCCGCTTATAATCCTATTTCTGATCAGGAAATTTTGCGGACCGTATTCTTGATTAAGCGGAAACTCCGAAATAATAGCCCCATTTTTACTAAGAATCTCTTCTGCTAGTTGCTGGTTTTGCCTCGGGTAAATGTAGTTTAAAGGCGTTCCGAGAACCGCGATGGTTTTACCGCCATTTTCCACAGCTCCCCCATGGGCGGCTTCGTCTATGCCCATGGCCAGGCCGCTAATAATGGGCATGCCAGCAGAGCTTAGTTCGGCGGCGAAAGTTCTGGCCAATTCTTTTCCGGCTGGGGTGGCAGCCCTTGTTCCGACGATAGCAATGGCTGGGTCCTGGTACTTAATGTCTCCGAGGACATAAATGCCGAACGGCGGCAAGGGTATCTCCTTGAGAAGTGGAGGGAAACGGGGATCCGCTTGAAGAATAAGGTCAACGCCTAAATCCAAGAGTTTCTGCCATTGTTCCTCCGGGTCGATGCCGGATTTATCATTTTTCCAGGCTGTTTCCCAATCATTAAATTTCTCCCAAGATCTACCAAGCTTAGAGTAACTTCCTTTGTACGCGACATTGAGCGCGTTATAATACTTAGCGGCATTGCCGGAATAGTTGAGCATATATGTATATTGATATAATATGGTAGCGGAATTACTTGGCAAGTCAAGGATGGTGGTGTGCGACTGCTAGCCTTATTGTATAATTAAGGTATGGATTTCAAAAAAGCGCTTGTTAGAAATATAAGCTGGTCCGCGGCAGTTTTGATATTGATGATAGCCTTTTTAATTTTTCTTGGGATGGATGTAAGCGATCGCGTCGCGCTTATTAAGAGTCAGCGGCAGGACTTGCTGCTGCGCCTGCATGCTTTTGACTCTTTAGCAGCGCTCCGTTCTGACGTCGGGAGAGCAGAGGAGTTATCCATCTCCTTGGAGAACTCTCTTCCGGCGAGGGACCAGCTGATCAATTTTTCCAACGCCTTGGAAGAAATTGCTACCGATAACGGGCTGGAGTTTGGCTTTTCTTTTGAGTCGGAATCTGCTTCTACAGAAACGACGCCGGGAATCAATAATTTTACTATTACCAGCCAAGGGACTTACGCGAATTTCGTCCGTTTTTTGAATGAGGTGGAAGATAGCCGGTACTTTGTAGGTTTTAGCCTGATAGATCTAACATCAAGGAATGGAGAGTTCGCCATAACGATGAAAGGTCGGGTTTTTTCGCGATAATTATCTTATTCTGCGCTATGGATACAAAAAGGAAAAGGGAATTGACTTTTTTAACAATTGGTATTTTAATGTTACTCATAGTCATCGCCTATACATTCGCATCTATTAGGTTTTTGTTAACTAATTTGGATGAGGCTTTTAGCGCTAACTCCATAGAGCAGCCCAGCCCTCTGCGATTTAACTTGGAAAAAGCCGAGGCTATTATAGAGTAATATCTTTTCTTGCGGCTCGGTGGCAAGTAGCAAAGTTGGTATGTACGCGCGTGTGGCTCCCTGGCCGGGCAGGCAGTGGTAGAGTATAGTTCTGGTAAGATTAGGTTTGAGGTTTGATTAATAAAAAAAATGACATTGCGCGTGTGGCTCAGTGGTAGAGCACAGTCCTGATAAGACTGGGGTCGAAGGTTCGATTCCTTCCACGCGCACAAAATTCAGAGAAATGCGCGCTTAGCTCAGTGGTAGAGCGTTTCATTGACATTGAAAAGGTCGGAGGTTCGATCCCTCCAGCGCGCACCAGCAAACTTTCCCACTTTAATTTTGGTTATATATTATGGACAATAAAGAACTCAAAGACGAAGAGGTTTTACGGCTATCTTTCGATGACCCGTCTTATTTTACTCTGCTAGTAGACAAGTATCAGGCGCCATTTCTAAGGAAGGCCATGGGTATTTTAAGAAATCAGGAAGAGGCAGAGGATATTGTTCAGGAGACTTTTACGAAAATTTACAAATACGGCCATAAGTTTAAAAAAGAGGTTGGGATAGAATTTAAAAGCTGGGCTTATAAGATATTGATGAATACCGCTTTTACGCATTACCAGAAAGCGAAAAAGAGCGGATCCAACGTTGAATATCTTGACCCGCTGCTTTACGAGGACGCACTGGAAGATAATCAAGACCTGTCTGTCGCTCATGACGCGAAGGCGGCTGTCCAGTCGGTCATTGAGCAGATGCCGGAACATCTTGCCAGAGTTCTCAAGCTTTACTATCTGGAAGATAAGTCTTATGCGGATATCTGCAAGGAAGAAGGGATATCTATTCCGACTTTAAAAATGAGGCTTTTTAGGGCCAAAAGATTGTTTAAGAAACTAAGCACTGATTAATATGGAAAACAAGACAAACGATACTATTAAAAATAGGATTTTCTGGAAAGTCTATTTCATTTGGTTCTTCCGCAAGATTCTGCCGATTATAGCTATCCAGATTGCCGTTTTTGCGCTGGCGCTTCAGCTTTTTGCAAAGAATGTCTTTGTCAGCAGGGTTCTCCAAAACATCGCTCAAGTTGCCGAAAGCGGTTACTGGGCTGTTTTAAAGTATGTAATAGCTTCTTTTTTAAACACTCATTTTGTTACCCAGGTTGTCATATTGGCCATTCTAGCTATCGTTGCCTTGCTGGTGCGGGATATTGGCAGGAGTTTGCTTGCTTATAAATCAATGTGGAGGAGATAGGCGAAACCAAAGGACAGGCAGAATAGTTACATATTACGTAAGCGTTAAATTTTTAGAACAAACCTCACATGTGCTAAAAATTTAAAGTTTGCTATTTTTCATAAACACAAAAGCCCCTTTGCGGGGGCTTTTGTGTTCGGATATTACACTATACTATAAGGGTAATGGAAATCCCGATTATTTATAAAGACCAGAACCTGTTGGTTTTGAATAAGCCAGCCGGCCTTTTAATGCATGGCGTAGCGGGCAAGAAGCAGCCGGAATCCGCCCAGGGAGAAACTCTGGCGGCTTGGCTTTTGAAAAACTATCCAGAAGTCAGGGCTGTCGGGGATGATCCGGTTACCAGGCCGGGTATTGTGCATCGGCTTGATAAAGACACTTCCGGCGTTCTAATAGTTGCCAGGAACCAGAAAACTTTTGATTTTTTAAAAGATCTATTTCAAAGGCGGCTAGTTCAAAAAACCTATCTTGCGTTGGTTGCCGGCAGGTTAAATAAGAAGAGCGGGATCATTAAAAAGCCTATCGGCATCAAGACCGGATCCACTAAGCGCAGTACGGCCAGCTCTAAAATGCAGAAGGAGGCCATTACCGAATTTCGGGTCATCAAGCGCTTGGAAATTGCCGGCAGAGAATTTTCGCTCCTGGAAGTGGCTCCGAAAACCGGCCGCACTCACCAGATTCGCGTCCACCTCGCCTCTATCGGGCATCCTGTTGCGGGAGATGCCCTATATGGTAAAAGCGGGAATAAACTGGAGGGTCTAGCCAGGCAATTTCTCCATGCTAAATCCATAGAATTTAATATGCCAAGCGGAGAAAGGGTGAGGTTTGAAGCCGACCTGCCAGAAGAGCTCAGGAAGATTTTAGGAGAGTGAGTGTTATTATCTCCCTTGATTTAACTTCGTGTGTCTTATGGGTAAAGATTTCGCTTTCTGATTCCTGCCAAATGTAACCAGGCGGAGCTTCAATGGAATACTCTAGGGATCCGTTTACGCCGGATTGTTTGTCAAAAACGAAGGTATATTCCAGGCCATTTTTTAGGTTTAATTTCCTGCCGCTGCGGTATAAGAGTGCCAGCTCCCGACTTTCTCCTGCGGGAACATTAAACCAGGCGGCGAAGGAAGATTTGCCGTATTCTCCTCCGAGCCAGGCGTTGAATCGTTCGGAGAATTTGTAGTTATTCTCAATTGCTTTTAGATCCTCGTCGTAATGGTATTTTGCGTAATCGTAATTTGGTTTGGTTTTTGGAGCAGAATTTCCTGAAAGTGAAACGAGGGTGGTTCCAGGAGGCGTCAAAACCTTCAGATAATTCTTATTGGCGGCCCTGTACCACCACTCCTTTTCGTCTTCTCCGCTGTGAGTTCTTTGGATAGAAAGCCGATTGGTTATTAGTCCATTGCTGGAAATTCGGCTTTCTAAATAGATGCGCTGGTTGACGAAGAAGTCGGTTTTTCCGCCGGCGATATTAGCGTTTACTACTGCCAGGTAATCCCCGGTATATTTTTCCGGCAATTGGAAAACCTCTCCGGCCACTCCTATGCTCTCCAGGAAGTTCTGCAGTTTCCAGTCTTGGAAGTAAAACATAATGTCTTTTTGCGAGATATGTTCCTGAAATTTAGAAACTAGCGCTTGTTTTTGCTGGTCGGAAAGCTGGCCCAGCCGCTCAAAGATGATTGGGGTTAAAACTGAAAGAATTCGCTTCGGATTTTGCCCTGGCTTTTTGTCTCTTCCGGCTTCAACTTCGTATTGGATTTCTTGTAGGAAATTTTGCTGATTGAGGACTAAATTGTAATCCGACAGTTCAATCGGGCCTAAAATTTCAATAACGCTGCCCAGAACGTTCGTGTTAATGGCGATGACGCCTTGAAAGTGTATCAGCCTTTGGCTGAATAAATCGGAACTTTCCAATAGGTCGCTGACTTGTCGGGCTGAAGTCGGGAAGTCAAAGAACCAATTCGCGTCTCGGGCGCCCCAGTCTTTGGTTAGGCCCTGCAGTTCTCGCGGAGGCACAAGTTTTATTCCAAGTTGCCGGTCGGCATTGTAAATATCGTCTACTTTTACATCTTCCAGATTTCCTTTGTTGATTATTAAGTCGCCGAAACTTCCTATGAAACCGCCGGCCGGCCTCATTTCGGATGGATTTTGAAATAACAGCAGAATATGCTGATCGTCCGGCTGTTCTAATAGGTTTATAAGAGAGTCTAGAAAGTCGTTCGCGCGGTAAAGATGAAGGCTGGCGGGTATATAATTTTTATCAATGGCTGCGGCCAGGGAGGCGAGTTCCGGGGACAATCCTTTTAGAGTTGGGGCTTGATTTTTGAATTTTGTATTCAGTTTCTCAATCTCGCTAAGATTATCCTTTATTCTTTTTAAAGCCGCTGTCAGATCCGCTCCGCCGCCATCAATCAAGAGGTGAAGGCCGTTGTTTTTCAGATAGTCCAAATCTTGGGCGACGGCCAGGCCCGTTTCGCTAAGCGCGGAAAGATTCTCCAAGGTTTCCGGTATCTGTCCGATTTGCGAGCCGGTTAGTCCAAAAAATTGCGATAAATTCAACAGGCCGGAATTTTTAGCTCTGGAATAAATTGACTTAATCTCCTGATTTGCGTCCGCGAGAGATTGGACCACCTCCGCGCTTTCAAAGTTAAAGACCGCCTCCTTGAGAGCATCTTTATTTCTATATAAAGACCCAAAAGATTCAGTCGCGTCCTTTTTGAAATCTAGAATGTTTATCGCGTAAATCAATAATATAAAAATACCCGCCAGAAAAATCGTTCCGCTTTTTTGCAGCATTTTTCGGTCAAACCTATCCGCCAGCCGGCGGACCGGAATTTGGAAATTCGGAATGGTCTGCCACTTGGCAGGCAGCGCCCGGTTTTCTATTAGATATTTTTTCTTGCGCGGGGCTTTAACGTCGTAAAGTTTCTTGGATACGTTTTTGATAGGGAAGGAGCCCATACACTAAAAATAGCACCTTTTCCGATGGCTATAAATGCATTTGACTCTGGTTTTGGTTTGGATTATAATATAACTCATGATAGAAAAAGAAGTATTATCAAAAATAAGGCCAGGCGCGAATATCCGAGTTCATGAGAAGGTAAAAGAAGGCGACAAAGAGCGCGTCGCCCAATTTGCCGGCATGGTTATTGCCAGAAAGCATGGCAGCGAAGTTGGCGCTACTTTTACGGTTCGCACTACGCTGGCCGGCGTATCGGTAGAAAAAGTTTATCCTATCAACTCGCCAAAGATCCAGAAAGTGGCTATCCTGAATTCCCCAAAGAAGGTATCTCGCTCCAAGCTTTATTACATTCGGGGGCTTTCCCGAAAGCAAACCCGACAGAAAGTCGGCACTGCGCAATAAGTTTAAGAAAAGCGGCTCTATGCCGCTTTTCTTAAACTTATTGAAACTTGGCTTAATTTAGGCAATAATTTAACAATAATAATGCGCAGGTGGCGAAACTGGCAGACGCACTACCTTGAGGTGGTAGCGCCCGCAAGGGCTTGGAGGTTCGAATCCTCTCCTGCGCACCAAGATTAAACTTTCAGATTTTTGTTCGCGGAAAAATTTTAGTAACTTGAAACTGCATGAAATTACAATTTGCATACGATATAGATAAAGATATTGAGAACTTCATTAAAGGAACACGATCAATAAACAGCAAGAAGCCGACAAAGTTTCAGCTCGCATTTTCCGAAAAATATGGCGACAATTTTGAGGCAGAAAAGGTCAAGGCATTCATTGAGGAGCGAAACAAAGAGATCGGATTTGACGCCCAAAAAGAAATTATAGTTGCAGAAAAGAGGTGGAGAATGATTGAGCCGACTTTCATTGAGCGTGTAGAAAAGATATTTGGCATTTCCTACCCCGCGTTCTTAATTACCGCTTACTTGACTCACAACGAGCGTTGTACCTACAACATCGGGCAAAACTATTTTTTCGTCAAAATCGGCTCGGAATCTTCCAATAACACGATCATGCACGAACTTTTTCATTTTTATACTTGGCACGCCTTTGGTAAAAGGTTGCTAGACGAAGGGCTTTTAAGGTCTGCATATAACGAAATTAAAGAATCGCTAACGGAACTTTTAAACCTTGAATTTTCGGATTTACTGAACGGAAAGCCGGATACCGGCTATATACGGCATCAAGAAATGCGAACAAAAATTCGCGCATTATGGGGCAGGCAAAAAGATATTTCTTTCTTGATTAAAGAGTTAGTAAAATAAACAACTCATCGTGATGAGTTGTTTATTTGTTTAGGCGAATAGATCTTCTTGGCTTTCCCTAAAACTATAGTAGCCAGGATTTCCTATTATAATGTGATCCAGAAAAGCGATGTCCATAAACTTGGAGGCGGAGATTAGCTGCTTGGTCAGCTCCGCGTCGTCCGGCGACGGGGACGGATCTCCGGACGGATGATTGTGAAGCAATATAAATCCAGCGGCAAAATTGGATATAGCTTCCTTAAATACATCCCGCGGATGTATTAAGCTGGCATCCAGCGTTCCAACTGAAATTAGCGTTTTCTTAATCAATTTTTTGCGGGTGTCCAGCAGTAATACAAAAATATTCTCTTTTTTCTTGTTTTTGAAATTTAGCGCTACGAGTTCAACTGCTTTTTGTGGCGCATCTATCATCAATTTGCGGCTGTTTTCTTGATTGTGGCTGCTGGCCCTTTTTCCAAGCTCAAATGCCGCTTTTAATTGGCAAGCTTTGGCAAAACCGATGCCTTTAATACTGTTTAGTTCTTTTAAGGAAGCATTGGCTAGGTTGTTAAGATTGCCGAACTTTTGCAGTAATCGTTGGCTTAGAAGCATTACTGATTCCCCCTTGCTTCCTCTGCTCAAGACTACATTTAATAATTCGGCCGCGGATAAAGCTTCTTCTCCGTATTCCCCCAGGCGCTCTCGAGGCCTTTCAGAGGCGGGCATATCATAAATCGTGAACTTCATTCATAAAAGACTATCATTTGATTAGCAAATTTGAAATAGACCGCATCCGAAGAGTGTTCTTTCTAACTTGGCCGATCTGAAATTTTTATTTTTTCTTCATTACGTAGGCCACGTATTCGCCTGTCCATTGATTAGCGGGCAGAAATTTATTGAAATAGCTATGGAGATAAGGTTTAAGACTTGGCTTGTAGTATATCTCCTCAGTTATCTGGAAGTGCTTCCCGAAAGTTTTTTCTAGAATTCCATGAGGTAGAATGAAAATATGATTGTTTTTATAATCCCATCTTGGGAAAAACCCGCGCTTTAAGAAGATTAATCTGCTAATGATATGAAAGACGTTGGGAATCGCCATGATGAATAACCCATCCGGTTTTAGTGATTTATGGACTTCGCGCATAAAATGATAGGGATTCTCTAGGTGTTCCACCAGGCCCCAGGCCGTTATCAAATCAAAATTTGAATAGGGGAAACTATCCTTATTTAAGTCCAGTTCAGAATTTTTAATATTCCCGTACCGTAAATTATTTTTGAAATCAACCGAATACAGATTCTTATATCCGTAGGAATCCAGGGTAGTTAAAAACTCTCCATAAATGGAGCCGCAATCTAAAATTTTGTCCTCGTCCTTGAGGTATTTAAGGGCTAATTCTGTATAGGTACTTCCTGTAAAGCGCGTGCTCAATGCTTCCATACTTATTATAGATTTAATCTATAATCATTATACCTATAATCAATTGAAGGGTAAATCGCGAGCGGTGGATAATAAAGGAGATGGCAGATCACAAACTAACAAAAACTGTCGGGCAAAGAATTAGAAAGGCCAGAAAAGAAGCTGGCATTTCTCAAGAGCGTTTAGCCGATAAACTTGGTCTTTCTGGCAATAATGTTATCAGCCGGTGGGAAAATGGGATTGGGAGCATCAGCGTGGAACAATTGGCAAAAATTGCCGACCTCACGCACCGCCCGATCAGTTACTTCTTCGGGGAAGAGGGCGGAGAGAAGCTGAAAACTTACAAATTGGAGCAAAAGATAAAGAAATTGAAAGAGCTTCTGGAAGAATAAGCGGCCTAGCTTCATTTTTCTTTGGCTATGCCTTATAATTTCTGTAAATGTTAGATCTCAATACAGAGGCCTTTGTTCTGGATAAAGAAGATATTGGTGAATACGATAACCGTATTTTTTTATATACCAAGGATTTGGGCAAGGTTGTGGCGAGATCCACCAGTTCCAGAAAAATCACTTCTAAGTTAGCCGCCCATTTGCAGCCATTAAGCCATGTTAAGGTGAGATTGGTTTCAAAAAGAGATTATTTCAGCGGCAATGGTTTGCAGCTAGTAGACGCTCTTCCGGCGGACAGCGGCGCGCATCTTACTAATCATCATAGCGATGATAGCCGGCGCCAAAGAATTGAAGCGTTCAATTTTTTGAAATTGGCTCTGCCGGCGGGCATTCCCGACCTAGATGTCTGGGAATTGCTTATGGCGAATAATTCCGGGAGCAGGACTTCCGGCATAGGGGAGCTGCTGGAATTCCTCGGCTTTGACCCGAGTTTTGCGGCCTGCGAATTGTGCAAGAGATCCGGCCCGGAATATTTTTTCGCTCCGGACAGTTTCTTTATCTGCAAGCATTGCGCTCTTAATAGCAATGTGCATTTTGGGGAATTGGCGCTAATTAATAAATAATTAAGTAAGAAATTAAGAATTTTTATATGAAGGCAATTTCAGCAGTCATATTAACATTAGTGGTTGTTTCGTTAATCAGCCTCTTTTATATTGTTCAATTTCGGGGAACCAGGGGTCTGGATTTGAGTTTTGAAGCGCCTGAGGAAATTTTGAGCGGCGCGCCCTTTGATTTGAGGGTAAATTTCAGCAATAACTCCGGTGATGTTCTGGAAGACGCCAGATTGACACTGACTCTGCCGGAGGGGGCGGCTTTCTTCGGCGCCGATTCGCAAAAGAATATTGATATCAAGTCTCTGGGCAACGTCGGGGCGGGAAGCCTGATTCAGGAAAATTATAAAATAATAGTTTTCTCTCCAACAGAAACGTTAAAAGAATTTAGGGCTGCCATCAACTATTCTCCCTCCGCTTTAGGAGCCCGCTTTGATAAAAGCAAATCGGCTGCGATTGAGGTCAAATCCGCCGGTATAACTGTTGACCTGGATATGCCGGATGAAATAGTCAGCGGAGAAGAATTCACTACTCGGGTGGTTTATAAAAACGTTTCGGAGGTCGATTTCTCCGATTTGGAGTTGAAGATCGAATATCCGCCCAGCTTTTCTTTCTCCGATTCTTCTCTTGAGCCGGATGAGAACAATAATATCTGGAGGCTTGGCGATTTGCGCCAGAATTCAGAGGGGGAATTTACTTTTACTGGTAATCTGATAGCCGCTGAAGGAGATGCGCTTGAATTCAGAACTTATCTTTCTGTTAACGCTTTCGGACAAACATATCCGGTTAATGAAAATTCATCTCAAACGGTAATTTCTTCATCTCCGCTGTCGGTTACGGTCCATCTCAACGGAGATCCGAATTATCTTGCCAAAAGCGGTGATAATCTAAATTATACAATCAGCTATGTCAACAATACGGATACGACTCTTAATAATGTAAAAATTAGCGCTCAATTAGTAGGAGAAATGTTTGATATAACGCAGCTTCAGACCCAGGGATTGTTCCGTTCGGCAGACCAAGTTTTGAGTTGGGATTCTTCCAGGGTTCCTGCCCTCGCCCGCGTGGAACCGGGTAGCGCTGGGGTGGTTAATTTTACTTTAAAAGTTAAGGACAACTATCCTGTTAGGAGTTTCAGCGATAAGAATTTCGTCTTGAAAGTTGATGTTACCGCCGAATCTCCGTCTTCGTCGGGAGGCGGCTCTCGTGTTTTCAGCAAGGCAAAATTGGAAACAAAAGTTGCTGGCAAGGTAGCGATCGATATGAAGGCGTACTTCAGAGATGCCGAATCTGGTATCCTGAATAAAGGGTCGCTCCCTCCCAGAGTAGGCCAGCCTACTAATTTCACAGTACATTGGATAGTGAAGAGTTTCAGCGTTGACGCGCTGAATATGGAAATGCGCGGTTCTTTGGGCAATAATGTCAGGCTGGTAGGGGTTCCGAAGAGCAATATTGGGTCCGCGCCGTTCTATAATCAGGAATCTAATGAGGTTGTTTGGCAGATAGAAAGATTACAGGCAAATCAAGGAGTGATCGGGAGTCCGGTTGAAGCCGTTTTTCAAATAGAAGCAACGCCAACATCTGAAAATATTGGGACCTATATGCCGCTAGTCGGGCCGCTTACTCTTACCGCCCTAGACGCTTTTTCTGGAATAGAATTAACAGCTTCCGACGCGGCGGTCACCACCGCTCTTCCTGATGATGTGACTGTCGGCCAGCAGGGCGGAGTGGTGCAGCCATAGGTTGGAAATTCGAAGCACGAAGCACTAAATTCGAAATAATAATTAAATTCCAAATAAAAATTTTTAAGACATTTGAATTTTAGATTTTTAATTTATTTCGAATTTCGGATTTTATGCAAAATATGAATAAACAAAATAAAAACGAAAAAAATGATCTCATGGATAAAATCGTCTCTCTTGCCAAGCGGCGGGGTTTTATTTTTCCGGGCTCGGAGATTTATGGCGGATTAGCGAATAGTTATGACTACGGGCCGCTTGGAGCTGAGTTATTCAGAAACATCGCCAATTTTTGGTGGAAAAAAATCGTTCAACAAAGGCCTGATGTAGTTGGGATAAGGGGGCCGATTATTATGAATCCGAAAGTATGGGAGGCGTCCGGGCACATAAAGAATTTCACCGATCCATTGGTGGAGTGTAAAATTTGTCATTTGCGCATGCGGGCAGATAAGCCGAAGGATATTGCGGAGCACGAAAAGACGCATAGTGGGAAAAAAGTTGAATGGACAGAGCCGAAAAATTTCAATCTTTTGTTTAAAACCTTTATCGGGACTACGGAAGATAGTAAATCAGCCGTATATCTTCGCGGTGAAACCGCGCAGACTATGTTTACAGATTTTAAGCTAGTCCAAGAAACGATGCGCCGTAAATTGCCTTTTGGGATTGCGCAGATCGGGCGCTCTTTCAGGAATGAAATTACAACCGGAAATTCTATTTTCCGCACGAAAGAATTCACCATCGCCGAGCTTGAATATTTTGTTAAACCAGGAGAGGACGATGCCGCTTTTGATGATTGGCTTTCATATCAGCAGGAGTTTTTCAAAGAGCTTGGGCTTAAAGAAGAAAATTTCAAGACCGTAGAATTGCCGAAAGATGAGCTTGCGCATTATTCCAAGCGTACGGTTGATACATATTATAAATTCCCATTCGGCTGGGATGAGATTGCGGGAATTGCCAACCGGACCGACTACGACCTGAAAAATCATATTGAGCTTTCCGGCGCGAATTTGAAATATAAAGATGAAAAGGGTGAGGAATTCATTCCGTACGTTGTAGAGCCGACATTCGGCATGGATAGAATCATGCTCGCGGTCTTGATGGACGCGTATTCTGAATCTGAGGCCCGCTCCGGCAAAGAAGATGCGGTTCACGAAACCGAAGTTACGTTAAGATTGCCTAAATGGCTTGCGCCGGTGAAAGTGGCGGTTCTCCCGCTTTCCAAAAAGGAAAATCTTTCTAGTAAGGCAAAGGAGGTGTATCGGGATTTAGTAAAGGATTTTGTGTGCGAATATGACGAAACGCAGAGTATCGGCAAGCGGTATCG
This sequence comes from Candidatus Paceibacter sp., assembly GCA_020724845.1. Lineage (GTDB taxonomy): Bacteria > Patescibacteriota > Minisyncoccia > UBA6257 > 02-FULL-45-10c > DYGE01. The sequence continues at coordinate 18,912 of DYGE01000004.1, read as the reverse complement.
CCGACAGGACGAGGTTGGCACCCCTTATTGCGTAACGGTGGACTTTGACACCTTGGAAGACGACGCGGTTACTGTCCGCGACCGGGACACTATGAAGCAGGAGAGGATTAAAATCTCGGAGCTTAAAAATTGGTTAGTTTCTAAGCTCCAATAAGTAAAATGGTTAAAAAATATAAATTAAAAAACGGCTTGCGGGTGCTGCTGGTGCCGCAACCGCAGGGTTTGACGGCGACAGTGCTAGTTTTGGTTGAGGCCGGGTCAAAATATGAAAATAAAAAAAACAACGGCGTGTCGCATTTTTTGGAGCATATGTGTTTTAAGGGAACTAAGAAACGGCCGACTTCGCTCCAGATCACTTCCGAATTGGAATCACTGGGAGCGATGACTAACGCTTTCACCGGCCATGAGGTGACCGGCTATTTCGCTAAAGTCCGCCCGGCAAAACTTTCCAGGGCGCTGGATATTATAGGCGATCTTTTTGTAAACCCGGTTTTTGAAGAGAAAGAGATTGAGAAAGAAAAAGGCGTGATCATTGAAGAGTTGAATATGTACGAAGACAATCCGATGCGCAAAGTGCACGATTTATTTACTGACCTCTTATATGGAGACCAGCCAGCCGGTTGGGATATTGGCGGAACAAAAAAGACGATTCGGGCTATGACGAAAAAGGATATTATCTCTTATCGGCAGCAGCATTATCTCGCGAAAGCGACAACGGTCGTGGTTGCCGGAGATATGAACGATAAGAAAATAAGATCGCAGATAGAAAAGTTATTTGGTTCCATCTCTAACGGGAAGAAATTTGGAAAAAAACCTATTCACGAACGCCAAACAAAGCCGGCGGCGGTAATAAAGCACAAGAAATCCGATCAGACGCACATTATTCTCGGTTTTCGCGCGTTTGATATGTTTGATAAGCGTCGCCATGCGTTGGAGGTCCTCGGTGACATTCTCGGAGGAGGGATGAGTTCTCGTTTGTTTGAGCGAGTGCGGGAACAGCTTGGCGCCGCGTATTATGTGCGCGCCGGATCCGACCTTCTGACTGATCACGGGTTTTTCGCAGTGAGCTCCGGCTTGGACAATAAGCGGGTTGAGCAGGTAATAGAAGCTGTCCTGGATGAGTTAAGGAAAATTTGCAAAACGCCGGTAGGCGAGAAGGAGCTGCAAAAATCAAAAAATCACATCATCGGCAATTTTTTGATGGGACTGGAAAGCTCCAATGACTTGGCCGGCTTTTACGGGGAACAAGAGTTGTTTCATAAGAAAATGAGGTCTCCGCGGGAAATGGTTAAAAAAATTGAGGCGGTGAGCGCCAAAGACGTTCTCTCCGTGGCTAGGGATATAATAAAAAACAAGAATCTTAACTTGGCGCTAATCGGTCCTTTTAAGGACAAAAAGAGGTTTTTACGACTGTTACGTCTTTAAGAAACTACCGGCGTGGGAAAATCGTTGTAAATAAGAGGTAGCTAAGTTACTATATTATTAAGATGCCGGATAAAAGCTTAGACATTACTTGGACCAGTTTATGGCGTGTTGTCGGAATGCTGATTTTAGTCAGCATACTTTATGTTGCCTTGGACATTTGGGTCGCGGTGCTTCTTTCTTTAGTCATTTCTTCGGCTTTGGATCCGTCTGTTAGCTGGCTGGAAAGAAAGCGCATCCCCAGGATTATCGGAGCGCTCGGGATTTTCATTTCGGCAATTTTGCTCCTTGCTCTTCTTTTGTACACTGTCATTCCTATCGCTCTCTCTGAACTAAATATTCTTCTGGCCAATATCGGAAGTATTGACGCGCCGGCGGCGCTTAGTTTGCCGGAAGTAGAGAGGATGATAGGCGTAGTCAACGAGAGTATCGGCAAGCTCACTAATGTGCTTTTGAGCGGGAGCATTTCTTTTATAGATGTAGTTTCCAATTTTATCGGCGGTTTAGCTTTAGCGGTATCTGTTTTTGTCCTCTCGTTTTACCTGACGGTAGATAGGGACGGGGTAGAGAAATTTCTGCGCGAATTAATGCCGGCCGGGTATGAGGAAAAGGTTTTATCGGTATATTTCAAGACCAGGAAAAAGATCGGGCAGTGGCTTTATGGCCAAGTTTTCTTGAGTTTGAGCGTCGGTGTGGCGGCTTGGCTGGGACTTTGGTTTATTGGCGTAAAATACAGCCTGGTGCTTGGCATTTTGGCTGGATTACTGGAAATTGTACCCTTCGTGGGTCCGATTATCAGCGGAGCTATCGCTTTTTTAATCGCTATTACCGAATCTTTCAGCGCCGGCATCTACGTTTTTTTGCTGTTCTTGCTGATTCAACAGATAGAAGGGACTTTGTTAACACCAGTGTTTATGCGGTTGACTACCAGCTTGCATCCGGCGGTGATTCTAGTGGCTTTGTTGGTTGGCGCCAAACTGCTTGGCTTCATCGGTGTTATTTTAGCGGTTCCTATCGCGGTAACTTTGCAGGAGCTAGTTGAACATTGGTCTACAGAAAAAACCAAGCGGAGGGCATCCTCATTGAGCTTTTAAAAGCATCCGCCGGCCGGCGGATGCTTTTTTATTAGAAATTTTTGTGATAAATTACTGAAATGAGCAAATTTTATGTAACAACCTCCATAGCCTACGTGAATGCCCCGCCGCATATCGGCTTTGCTTTGGAATCTCTGCAGGCGGATGTTCTAGCGCGTTACCACAAGCAGAAGGGCGATGAATCCTTTTTTCTTACCGGCACTGATGAGCATGGAGCGAAAATAGCTAAAGTTGCAGACGAGCGCGGAATATCTCCAAAGCAAGTTGTTGATGAAAACGCTATACGGTTCAAAGAGTTGAAAGGCGCGCTTAATCTTTCTTGGGATAATTTTATCCGCACTTCGGATCAAAAAATCCATTGGCCGGTGGCTCAAGAAATGTGGCGCCGCTTGGAAAAAGCAGGAGATCTGTACAGAAAATCCTATGAGGGCCTTTATTGCGTCGGTCATGAGGCTTTTGTTACCCAAAAGGATCTGGTTCCGGCTGTTAATGGCCGGAACCACTCCGATCAAAGCATCGGAGTTACATTAGTTTGCGCTGATCACCAGAAAGAACCGGAACTGATAAAAGAAGAAAATTGGTTTTTCAAACTTTCCAAATATACCGGCGAGATAGAATCAAGAATTAAGAATGATGAATTAAGGATTGTCCCTGAATCTCGGAAAAACGAAATACTCTCCTTGTTGAAAGAAGGATTGGAGGATGTCAGTTTTTCTCGGCCATCTAAAGACTTGCCGTGGGGTGTGCCGGTGCCGGGGGATGATACTCAAACGATGTATGTCTGGGCGGACGCCTTGAGTAATTACATCAGCGGCTATGCCTGTCCGCCGGCTGGCGGAGCGGATTGTTTAAAGAAATGGGAACAGCATCCGGCTGACGTTCATGTGATTGGAAAAGATATTTTGAGGTTTCACGCGGCAATTTGGCCGGGGATGCTGTTATCTGCTGGGCTTCCTCTTCCGAAGGCGATCTATGTTCATGGCCACATTCTTTCCGGCGGCCGGAAGATGTCTAAGTCTCTGGGAAATGTCGTGGATCCGTTTGAGTTGGTTGATAAGTATAGCGCAGACTCTGTTCGCTATTATCTTTTACGCGAGATTCCTTCGTCCGCGGACGGTGATTTCAGTTACGAAAAATTTGAGGAAAGATATAACGGCGATTTGGCAAACGGACTCGGGAATTTTGCGGCTCGCGTTTCCACTTTGGCTGATAAGCTCGGTGAATTGTCTGGTGGATTGGACGGGATGGTGGAGCAGAAAATTAAAGAATTAGTTGGAAAAGCCAATCAGAAATTAGGTGAATTTAAGTTGCATGAATCTTTGTCTGCCATCTGGGAACTTCTTCATTTTGGCGATCAATATCTTAATGAAAATAAGCCCTGGGATAAAAGCGTTTCGGAAGGCAACAAGCAGCAGGCGATTCATAACTCGGTTGTTATTTTGGATAATGTGGCGTCCCTGCTTTTGCCCTTCCTTCCAGAAACTTCCGCAAAAATTTCTAAAGCCATCAGGATTGAAGGCGGGAAAATTGAGGTAGAAAAAATTTCCAATTTATTTCCGAGAATGGAAAAAATAAAAACATAGGCATAACCTATGTTTTCGGTCTTATACATCTTTCCCAGCACAATTCTACCTGTTCGTTTAGTAAAGAGATGTCATCGCTCTCGTTGACAATCTTGTAGTCGGCTTGTTTTCCGAGTTCCGGAATGTGTTTTTCTGTTTCAGCTTGCTCCTCTCTCAAAAATTCTTCCAATGTTAAGAATTCTTCTCCGGCTTTTTCTTTTCTCTCTTTTGCCCGTTTGTGCCGTCTTTCGGCGCTGGCAGTCACATAAACAAGATAATTGTTAGGGAAGCCGCGGAGCATTTCCACGTCAGTCGGCCAGCGGATTCCGTCTAGCATGATGATGTCGGCATTGCTTTTTTCAACGCGCCTTCTCATTCCCCTAGTGATGCACCCTTTGCCAAAGATTCTTTCTGCGCTTGTAGCCAATTCTATCAGTTGATCTCTGGAAGCTTCTTTGCGAGGTGTTCCTAGGAGTTCGGCAATATCAATTAGGATATCTGAAAAGCGGAGATGCTCTACTGTTATCCGATCCTCGTCAGCTAGCTTGTCTATTTTCTCCGCAACCGTGCCTTTGCCGGCTAATTTTTCTCCGACTAATCCCAGGATCAATTTCTTCACATTTCCTCCATCTGGCGGAGGAGCGTCATCACTTCTCGTAGGGCAGTAACGGGACCGAAATCCGGTTTAGCCGCGAGGACCCTTTGTTCCGAGTGATATCCTGCCGAAAACCCGATTGTTTTGATTCCGACATTTTTGGCAGCCATCAGGCCGTCGTAGGTGTCGTCTAGATAAAAAGCGTCTTCTGCTTTGGTTCCAAAAATGTCCAAGGTAGCTATTAGCGCCTCCTCTTTATTCCAGGAATTGCCCCGGATTTCGTCAAAAAGAGGCATTAATTTAAAGCTCCTTAATCTTTCTATCAGGATCTCTCGCATTTCCGCGCTGACCAGAGCAGTTGGTATTCCAAGCTGGTTTCTGCAGAGCAGGAGCAGTTCTTCTGCGTGCGGGCGCAGCAAGGCGTCATTCCAATGTTCTTGGAAGTAGCGCTTGCGTATGGCATTCAAGTCTTTCCCGGTTATTCCTTCCGGCATGCCGTGGTTTCGGTAGAATTTCATAAAATCCGCCTCAATCTCTTCTCGGTATTCGGATAAAGTCGGGGGAGGGAGATTGTAATGCCGGAAGATTGCCACCACGCTTTGATAAACCATCGGAAGGTCGTCCAACAAGGTTCCGTTCCAGTCAAAAATCGCCAGCTTAGGTTTTTCCAAGGCCGCTCCGTTATTTTATCAATGTACCAGTGAAATATACCTCATAAGTTTACAGGTATCAACCTTTTAACTTTCTTGCGGATGGTTTAAAATAAAGCATACTTCTATGGAAAAGAAAGACGCGAATAAATTTATTTTGGATTCCCATTCCCATGTTCAATTTCCCGCCTATGATGAGGATCGGGAAGAGGTAATGAGTCGGGCTAAAGAGGCCGGAGTCAAAATGCTAGCCGTGGGCACGCAAATCTCCACCTCGGAATCAGCAATCCAGTTAGCGCATAAATATCCGGAAGATGCTTGGGCAACGGTTGGTTATCATCCGAACCACGTAGTGGTTCGCTCCGACCAAGGCGGCGGAGCAACAAATGCCTGGTATCACGATAAAAATGAACAAAATTCCGCGGAGCCGGAAAGGTTTGATATCGAGCGGTTGCGGGATCTTGCAAAAGATCCGAAGGTAGTGGCGATCGGAGAGTGCGGGCTGGATTACTACAGACTTACAACAGACAACCAACAACTAACAACGACAAAGGAACTACAAAGGGAGGTTTTTTTACGGCAGGTAGAGTTGGCAAACGAACTCGGAAAGGCGCTGATGATCCATTGTCGCCCATCCAAAGGCACTGATGACGCCTACCAAGACCTGTTAAATCTACTTACAACTAACAACTTACAACTAACAACCATTGTTCATTTCTATGTTGGCGGCTTGGAAATAACCAAGCAGCTTGTGGAGGCCGGATTTTACTTTACATTTGGCGGAGTCATCACGTTCGCGCGGGATTATGATGATTCAATTAAATATATCCCTTTAGATAGAATCTTACTTGAGACTGATTGTCCCTATGTCGCTCCAAAATCGCAAAGAGGAAAGAGGAACGAGCCTTCGTTTATTTTAGAAACGGCGGAAAAGCTCGCGGAAATGAAAGGAGTTAGCCTAGAAAAAACTATCGAGCAGACATATGCCAATTCCGCGGAAGTATTTGAGTTATGAACAATTAACTCTTTAATACGCGCGTAAGAGTTGTTATTTTAAATGTAGCGCCAATATGGCGCCCTACCTACAATGCCTGATTATAATCCAAATAAAATAGAAGCTAAGTGGCAGAAAGATTGGCGGGATAAGAAAATATACGAGGCCAAGGACAGTGTGAAAGGAAAAGAAAATTTTTATCACTTGGTTATGTTTCCCTATCCTTCCGGCGATTTGCATATCGGCCATTGGTATAACTTTGCTCCTGCCGATGTTTTGGCTCGCTTCAAGAGAATGCAGGGTTTCAACGTGATGAGCCCGATTGGTTTTGACGCTTTCGGCTTGCCCGCTGAAAACGCCGCCATAAAGAGGAAGATCCATCCTTCCAAGTGGACCATGGCTAATATCAAGACCATGACCAAGCAGTTGGAGACTATGGGGAACTGTTATGATTGGTCGCGCCTCGTGATTACTTGCCAACCCGAGTACTACAAGTGGGATCAGTGGATATTTTTAAAGCTCTTTGAGAAGGGATTGGCTTATCGCGAGAAAACTTTGGCGAACTGGTGCCCTTCTTGCAAGACGGTGCTTGCCAATGAGCAGGTGATAGATGGCCGCTGTGAGCGCTGCGATACGGAGGTAGTTCAAAAAGAAATAGAGCAATGGCTTTTCAAAATAACCGATTATGCCGACAGATTACTGGAAGATCTGGCAATTTTGGATTGGCCGGAAAGGACTAAGACTATGCAGAAAGAATGGATTGGGCGTTCCGAGGGCGCGGAAATTGATTTTCCGGTGGTTAATTCCAATTTGAAAATCAGAGTTTTTACCACCCGCGCGGACACCTTGCCGGGAGCTACTTATTTAGTGCTTTCACCGGAACATTCTATTATTACCACCCTGGACGCGAGGATCCGCAATCAGAGCAGTGTTAAAGATTATATAGAAAAAGCCAAGCATAAGTCGGAGATTGAGAGAATGACAGAGGAGAAGAAAAAGACCGGAGTGGAGCTGAAGGGCATTACGGTTGTCAATCCTTACACCAAAAAAGAAATACCCGTTTGGGTTTCCGACTATGTTTTAAGTGGCTACGGAACAGGCGCGATTATGGCGGTTCCCGCCCACGACGAGCGAGATTTTGCTTTTGCCAAACAATTTAGCCTGCCAATTATTCAGGTGGTATCTGATAATGGAAAGATCGCGGAGGGTTTGGAGAAGGCCTACGTCGGGGACGGAGTGATGGTTAATTCCGGAGATTTGGACAACCTTCCCAATCACATTGCCAAAGACAGAATTATAGAGTTGGTGGGAGGCGAAAAGAAAACAAATTATAAGCTGCACGATTGGATTTTGTCGCGCCAGCGCTATTGGGGTTGTCCGATTCCGATAATTTATTGCGAAAAGTGCGGTACGGTTCCGGTCCCGGAAAAGGACTTGCCGGTGATTTTGCCGAATATAAAAGATTTTACTCCGGAGGGAACCGGCAAATCCCCGCTGGCCAAGTCCAAGAAATTTCTTAAAGCGGAGTGTCCGCAGTGCGGCGGCGCCGGAGAAAGGGAAACGGACACCATGGATACTTTCGTGGATTCTTCCTGGTATTTTCTGCGCTACACCGATCCCGGCAATGCCAATGAGCTTGCCGACCCGAAGAAGCTGAAATCCTGGCTGCCGGTGAATATGTATATCGGCGGGGCGGAGCACACGGTCAAGCACCTGCTTTATTCCAGGTTTCTGACTAAGTTTCTGTATGATGAGGGCGTGCTGGGCTTCAAAGAGCCGTTTTCTTCGCTTCGCCATCAAGGGATCATTCTTGGTCCGGATAACCAAAAAATGTCAAAATCCCGCGGGAATGTTATTGACCCGGACGAGTTGGTCAGCAAATTCGGAGCCGATTCGGTCCGAATGTATCTTTGTTTTATGAGCGAGTATCATAATGGCGGCCCCTGGAATCCGACTGGCATTTTGGGAGTTCATAGGTTTTTGAATAGGGTTTGGAAGCTATTTCAGGATAGGGATGGCGCGGGAAGCCAGAATGGTAAGGCGCAGAACGAAAAGTTAGAGAAGCTGTTGCATCAGACTATCAAAAAAGTTGGAGAGGACATCGGTTCCATGAAATTTAATACCGCTGTCGCGGCGCTAATGATTCTGCTCAACGAGATGGAAAAATCCGCCCAGAGCTTGAGTAAGAAATTCTTAGAGCATTTTTTAAAGATCCTGGCGCCATTTGCTCCGCATTTAACCGAGGAGTTATGGCATCAGCTTGGGAATAATGATTCAATCCACTTGGAATCTTGGCCGGAATATGATCGCAAGCTGGTTGTGGAGGAAGAGTTTGAGCTTATCGTTCAAGTCAACGGCAAACTTCGAGATAAGGTGCTAGTTCCGCGGGTAATTGACCAGGAAGAGGCCGAGAAATTGGTTTTGGAAAGGGAAAGGGTCAAAGATGCCTTGGGCAAGAAAAAGCCGAAAAAAATTATCTTTATTCCCGGGAGATTGATCAATATTGTTGCTTAAATAAAATACCTCCCGCCAGCTGGCGGGAGGTATTTTATTAATGTAGAATATAGACAATGAAGAAAGAATCTTTTACGGCAGAAATGCCCAATGAAAAACCGGTTGTTGTAGCTGAAAAAGGTCCAGAGACCGATCCGGTTGTTAAGAGAGAGGAAGAAATCTTTCAAGCGTCTTTGCGAGAAATTGCGGAAGATTTGGATCGTATTCTTGTTGAGACTGGTTGGATAGTAGAAGGCGAGAAGGTTTCTTCTACTGAAACCCTCGGCCAATCAATGGAAAAATTTTCAGAGAAAGTTCGCGATTACTCTAGCGTTCTGGAATTACGAGGCAGGTTGAAGAATTTGGCGGAAAAATATGCTAAGAAGTTAAAATCTGGCAAAAAATCTTCTCAGGCACTATTTGGACAGGGTTGGGCATGGTATTGGGCAGGCGTTCTTTCTAAGAACATGGATAATCTCCCGGAAGAAATACAAGGTGTGATAAAAAGAATGGCGGCAAGCAAAAAACTTAATCCCAATGATCACAAAAAGCTGCTAAATTGGGTTAAATTGGAGCACGGGGATGGTCTAAAAGAATATGAAGCGTCGAGCGAAAAAGAGATAAGGCAGTATCAGGAGAGAATTGGAAGTCATAGGATTGCTCGGGAAAGAGTTTATTCGGAAAAATTAGAGGAGTTAAGCCTGATGAAAGGCGGGGTTATGTGGAGGCTTAAAAAGAATTTACGGGATATAGATAACAAGAAAGAACATCCTCCTGAAGAATTAAAGGAAAGAAAAAAAGTATCTTACGATGAGTCTTCCAATACTCTTTATGTCAGAGACCGGGCCGGGCAGAGGCAAGAGATTACTTTTGGTGATTTAGTTGGTGATTATGATTGGGGGATTAAGTATGCCCCCGACGCTTCTGTGCCGCCGAAAATTTGGCGCAAAATCAGAAAAACGCTCGCCTTGTATGAGGCGCGTGATAAGATAAGGGGTCATTTTAATAATGAGCTGTCTATTCGATACAACGTCGGTGTGCCTGGGGTGGCATACGATTTGAAACGTATCGAATGGGAGATGGAAAAAAGTGTTGGTGCTGTAGGGTTTTTGGCAGAGCGGATGATTACCGAGTTTTTAATCAGAATACAGTACAACAATCCGGAATTAGGCTTGAGAGTCGAAAGCTCTAATGTCCTGGAGGATGCCTTATTGAAGTACGATTTCAAAATTGAGCTTAAGAGGAAGCGGGGATTGGCTTTGGAGCCCGTGGATGTTTCGCGAGAAGACTATGTTGCGGATAAGAGGAAATTGGGAGTTCAATTTACTATTAGCAAAAAGAAACCTACTACTATGATAGAGGTCGCTAAAAGTCGTTTAGAGGATTTTGAGGAACTGTTAAGGGGTAAGGTTGACGATGTCGTGATAGTCGGAATACCAGAACTCAAAAAAATCCGTGAGTTGTATGGAAGATGGAAATCTGAAGGCAAGCCAAGCGGCGGGCCGGAGCAGTATATGAGCCGGGAAGAAAAATTGGCAATTTTCAAGAAAGCTACCGAAGGACTGTTGGATTTATCAGAAAAAGAGTTGGCCAATCTTAAGATTTAACAACTGCTGGATATGGTTTTGATAATTGACTGCGGGAGCCCCAAAACCCCTGAAATTTCCGAGATATTAAATAGTTTTAAAGTTGAAAATAAGGAAATTAAATTGGCCTACTTTTCCGCGGAAACCGCGCAAGGGGCGTCCGCCATTATAATAAGTGGATCTCCATTGATGCTTACCGAATTAGATCAGAAGGAAATTGCAGAAAGATATTCCTTTATAAAAAACCTCGATGTCCCAATATTAGGAATTTGCTTCGGACACCAGCTTCTGGGAGTCGTTTTTGGATCCGGGGTTTCTCGCGGCCCGGAAAAAATTGAAGGCAAGGAGAAGATAAATTTCATTCCCGACCCGCTATTTAATGGTATTGAGAATAATTCTGAATTTAGCCAGCATCATGAAGAAAATATTACTTTGCCGGAGGGGTTTATTTTACTGGGCAGTTCTAAAACCTGCGAAAATGAGGCTATGAAACACAAGGATAAGCCTATTTACGGAGTTCAGTTCCATCCTGAAGTTTCTGGCGAGCCTGGCAAGCAGCTTATCAAAAATTTTCTTAAGATTAACGGATTATAACCTTGCTTATTAATTTTTGGTTATAGTTAATATATGTGCGGGATCGTCGGTTACATAGGAAAACAAGAAGCAGCTCCCGTGCTTTTGGACGGCATAAAGGGCCTGGAGTACCGCGGTTATGATTCGGCTGGAATGGCCATACTAGAATCAGGAATAAAGAATGAAGAATTAAGGGTTAGATGCATAAAGGCGGTTGGGAGGGTGTCTAACTTGGAAAACAAATTAAGGTCTCAAGATTTATCTGGAAATCTTGGGATTGTTCATTCCCGCTGGGCCACTCACGGCGGAGTAACGGAAGAAAACGCGCATCCGCACTCTGACTGCGGCGGCAACATCTGGCTGGTGCACAACGGCATTATTGAAAATTTTAAAGAATTAAAAGAAGAACTTTTGTCCAGAGGCCATAAATTTTCTTCAGAAACAGATACGGAAGTGCTTACGCACATGATAGAAGAAATGACAAATGAGAAATCAGAAATGAGAAATTTGGAGGAGGCGGTGCGTTTAGCGTTAAGGCGGGTAAAAGGCGCCTATGGACTTGCGATTATGGACAGGCGCGAGCCGGAGAAGTTAGTTGCGGTGAGGAACTCTAGCCCGCTTCTTTTAGGCCTTGTCGATGATGAATATATTGTAGCTTCAGACGCTTCGGCGGTTTTAAAGCGCACAAAGAAAATCATCTATTTGAACGACGGCGAAATGGCCATTCTTTCTCCCGATGGCCATAAGGTGACTAATTTTGATAATCAAACGCTCGCTAGGGAGCCGGAAGAATTAGATTGGTCTTTGGAAAGCGCCCAGAAAGGAGGTTACCCCCACTTTATGCTTAAAGAAATCTTTGAACAGCCGGAGGCAATTGAGAATTCTATCCGAGGCAGATTATTGCCCGATCAGGGCCGGGCTAAACTTGGGGGTTTAGCGGATATAAAGAATAAATTACGCGATGTGGAGAGGATTCATATTGCCGCTTGCGGAACTGCCTATTTGGCCGGGCGAGTCGGAGAATATTCCCTGGAAGAATATGCTGGCATCCCGACAGAAGTTGATCTTGCATCGGAATTTCGCTACCGAAAGCCGGTGTTTGGCAAAAAGGATTTAATGCTAGTAATTTCCCAGTCTGGAGAAACGGCTGATACTTTGGCTGCTCTCAAGGAGGCGAAAGAAAAGGGAGTGTTGTCGGCCGGCATTGTCAATGTTGTCGGTTCAACGCTGGCGAGGGAAACCGATGCCGGAGTCTATCAGCATATCGGCCCGGAGATAGGCGTCGCTTCCACCAAGGCCTTTACTTCGCAAGTTGCCATTTTAAATTTGTTAGCGCTGTTTTTGGGCAGGCAGAGAGGAATGTCTTTGGTGACTGGGCAGAGGATTTGCGAGGAGCTTCAGAATTTGCCAGATCTTATCAGGTTAATTCTGGAGCGGGCCGAGAATATTAAAGCCATCGCGGAAAAATATCAGGATTATAATAATTTCTTCTATATAGGGAGAAAATATAACATGCCTACCGCGCTTGAGGGGGCGTTGAAGCTCAAAGAAATCTCTTATGTTCACGCCGAAGGATATGGCGCCGGGGAATTAAAGCATGGCCCAATTGCCATGATAGATGAGAATTTTCCGACAATTGCAATTGCCCCTTCGGACTCCGTATACGAAAAAATGGTTTCTAACATCCAGGAAATAAAAGCCAGGAAGGGCCCAGTGATTGCTATCGCCACCGAAGGCAACGGGGATCTTGAGACATTAGCCGATGACGTCATTTACATTCCAAAAACTTTAGAGATGCTGACGCCGATCCTCGCGACTATCCCTCTTCAATTATTCGCTTATCACTTCGCGGTTTTAAGAGGCAATGACGTGGACAAGCCTCGAAACCTGGCAAAATCTGTGACTGTGGAATAGAATTACGGTATGGGATCTCAATTTATTGGTATTATTCTTTTGGTTTTGGCGATTTCCGCCGGCCTTTACGCCGCCAACAATTATTCTGATTTGCTCGATTTGAGGATTGAAGTCCCTGTTAACCTTCAGCCGATTTCGGTTGATGGGCCGTCCGATTTTGAATACGAAGTTCCATTTCCGGCCAGAGAAGAGATAGAGCCGATCTTTGAGCCTAAGGGATCGGCAGTTACGATTGATTCTATCAGGCAGCCAAGCTCTTTCAGTCCCTACCTGGAGTTTCGGATTTCGGCTAGCCTGCCGGAAAACCAGGTTATTAACATTACCGGCTGGGAAGTGAAAAGCAATAGTGGCTCCTTTATTATTCCGCAAGCTCAGGAAATTTACAGCTTTGCTGGCGCGCAAGGGGATATCCGTTTAAGGGATCGCGATCAGGTATTTATATATTCTGGTACCCCCGCCAAAGGAAATTTTCGGCTTAACAAGTGCCTGGGTTATATTGAAGATCGCGCGCCGTTTTCGCCTGCTGTCCCGAAATCTTGTCCGGTTATATCCCGTTTAGAAATTTCTAAATTCGGAGGCGAATGTCAGGACTATCTTTTGTCGCTTAGCAGGTGTGAAAATCCGTCCGCTAATCCACCCGTGCCGTTAAGCGATGGCGCCTGCCATCAATTTTTGCAGAGTTTGAATTATGTCGGCTGCGTGGACAGATACAGGCAGGACTCGGATTTCTTGGAAAATGAATGGTGGCTTTGGATGGGGGGGCAGATAAAGATTTTTGACCCATCTCATGACAGGGTTCAGCTTTTGGATCGGGACAAAAATTTGGTAGATGAATATGTTTATTAACAAAAAACTACCCGCCAGCGACGGGTAGTTTTTTATTTTCTTTCCCCAAGTATCACTTTTATACTGATCGGTTTCTTGTTTCGCAGGACTTTCATATCCAGAATATCTCCTACTTTCAAGTCCTCTAAAAAGTCTTGAATAGTTTTTTCCATACTAAGCTTTTCCCCGTTGCATTCCAGTATAATGTCTTTGTTTAGCAGCCCGGCTTTATGAGCCGGGGTATTCGGTATCACTCCTTCATGATGCCTGCCGCTTCCGGCAACAAGGGCGCCGTAATTTACCGGCAGGCCGAGTTTTTCCTTCAGGTTATCGTCAATGTTGATGTAACGCAGCCCTAAGAGTGGACGACGGACTCGACCGTACTGCTTTAGATCCTCAAGGTCTCGTTTGGCCGCCTGGATTGGAATGGCAAATCCCACGTTTTGCGCGCCAAATACTATTGCCGCATTAATGCCGATTACCTCCCCTTTTAAGTTGACCAGCGGCCCCCCAGAGTTTCCCGGGTTGATCGCCGCGTCAGTCTGAATTAATCCTCTCAATTCCTGGACTGGCTCTTTTGGATCCGGCTTAGCCGATATTGATCTGGAAAGGCCGGAAATTATGCCTTTGGAAACTGTGTTTTTAAATATCCCCAAAGTGTTTCCAATTGCCAGTACCTCTTCTCCCAGCTCCAGACCTTCGGAAATGCCGAGTTTTGCTGTCGGTAGTCCTTTGGCGTCAATTTTTAATATAGCAACATCATCCACCGGGTCCCTTGCCGCTATTTCTGCCTTATATTTTTCGCCGCTGGTGGTCATTACTGTGTATTCGGCGGATAGATCGGAAATTACATGCTTGTTGGTTAAAATTATTCCGTTCGAATCAACGATAAACCCGGATCCGCCTCCAATTTGAACCATGCCGCGAGCGTCTATCTTATCCTCCGGTATTTTTAGGTCTGGAACTCCGAATGGCATTAGGGGCATCATCTCTGCTGGCAGTTCCCTCTCAATCTCCTCCAGGCTTTTGGAGATAATGATTGAAACTACCGCCGGCATCACTTTTTTGATTGTCTTTTTGATGTCAGACATATGTATTGAACTCTAATCTTCTAATTTTATCACACCTTTTTTATTCTATATAACCACTTGCCGAATTCTATTGCTGCGATGTTCAGCGCCCCAAGCGAAAGGACGCCGATAGCCCAAATTGGCGGCAGAGAAACTGTGTTTAAATAATTCTGGAGAAAAGGCACATAGATTGCCGCCGCCATCAGAAGAATTCCAATTGAGCTGCTCAATACAAGATACGGATTTGAGAATGGGTTATAAGCGAAAATACTTTTATGCAGGCTCCGCACGGCAAATATTAAAAAGAGAGTGTAAGTGCCGAAAGAAGCGAAAATAAAGGTCCTGACCATATCCGGGTCAAACCCTAAATCTAACAATAGGAAATATATTGCGAATAGCAATAAGCTGGTTGGGACGCCGATTATGAAAATTAAAAATTTCATTTCCTGGTCAAAAAGATTTTTGGAAAATCTCTTGGGACTTTCAAAAAGGTAATCAATTCTGTCCTCAAAAGCCAAGGAAAGAGCCGGCAAGCTGTCGCTGATCAGATTGACCCATAGTATCTGGAGGGCGTTCAGCGGCAAGGCGACGCCTAAAATTAGGGCTCCGCCTATCAGGAATAATTCATCAAAGACGCTGGATAGCAGGTAAACAATTACTTTTCGGATATTTTCCATAGTACGTCGGCCTTCTTCAATCGCGGCGACTATGGTTTGGTAGTTGTCATCTAATAGCACTAATTCGGCAACGTCTTTTGCCACATCGGTACCCGAACCCATCGCCACTCCAATGTCGGCTTGTTTCAAGCTTGGGGCATCATTAATTCCGTCCCCGGTCATAGCGACAATTTCACCCGCCTGCTTATAGGCTTTTGCTATTTTTACTTTTCCTTCCGGACTGACGCGCGAAACTACCTTCAGATCTTGAAGCCGGTCGCTTAGCTCTTCTTCTGTCATAGAATCTAAATCTGGGCCGTTGATTACGTTCTTGTCGTGTATGATAAACCCGAGCTCTTTCGCTACAGCTTCCGCGGTGCCGCGATGGTCGCCGGTAACGATGACGGTTTTGATGCCAATCTGCTCAATTCGATGGATGCTGTCCCGTACGCCTTTGCGGATCGGGTCATTGAAAGAGATTGTTGCCAGGAATTCAAAATTTTCAAATTTCTGCCTGACTGTTAAGCTGGCTTCCTTGTTCGATTCCGGAATTCTTTTAATGGCTAATCCCAACACTCGTTCTCCGCTGTAGGCCATTTTGTCTATCTCTCTGGCTATTTCACGCCTTTTATTTTCGGGGGTTTGATTGGATAAGCCCAGCAATATTTCCGGAGCTCCAAACAGGCAAACAAAAGTTCCGGAATTATCCTCAAGCAGGGAAGCCGAAAATTTGTTGGAAGAGTTGAAGGGTAAGTAATCCACTAACTTCATTTCTTTTTTGACTTGTGATTCAAAAATATCCAGCTTGGCAGCCGCTTTGGTTACCGCCACTTCCAACGGCCTGCCGACAATTCGCCATTTGCTGTAATGCTCTTTGGGATTTTCGATAATTATGTCGGAGTTAATGATTGCCAGCTTCATCACTAATTCGTCATTTGCTTCTTCATTCTCGCTAAAGATAGATATCTTGGAAAGTTCCATTTTTGCCTCCGTCAGAGTACCGGTTTTGTCGGTTAAAATCACCGAAGTATTTCCGAGGGTTTCTGCTGCCAGCAGTTTTCTGATGACGCCGTTTCTCTTGGCTAGTCTCTGGACTCCTACCGCCAGAATGACGGTCATTGCGATTGGCAGGCCCTCTGGTATGGCGGATACCAAAATAGCCACGGAGGTCAGGAACATTTCCAGGATTGAATAACCCACTAATATTCCAATAAGGAAAATCAGAGTAGTGAAAAATAAAATGAGCGCGCTAGCCTTCAGGCTGAAGTCGACAATGGCTTTTTGCAGCGGGGTCTGCGATTGCTTCTGGTCTTTGACTAAGGCGGCGATCCGCCCTATCTCGGTATGCTGGCCGGTTTTGCATACTACGGCGTTGGCGAACCCCTGCACTATTAGGGTGCCGCTGAAAATCATGGAGTTTTGGTCTCCAATACTTGCCTGGAAGCTGGCCGGTTCGGTATTTTTATGCACCGGCAAAGATTCCCCGGTCAAAATCGCCTCATCGGCCATTAGGTCATTGACATAAATTAGTCTTGCGTCAGCCGGTACGCGATCTCCCTGGGAAACTCTGATAATATCTCCCGGCACTAATTCACCGGTGCTTATTTCGAACTCCCTGCCTTCTCGGATGACTCGAACGCGTTCTTTGATGTAGCTTTTCAGGTGAGCCAATGCCTCTTCCGCTTTATTCTCTTGGTAGAAACCTAGAATGCTGTTAATAAAGGCGGCCGCCAAAATGGCGGTGGCATCAGTATAGTCTTCCAGTAGTATGGTTATCCCTCCGGCGATTAACAGCAGAAAGATTAGAGGGCTTTTGAACTGTCTTAAAAAAAGCTTAATTCTGGTGATCCGGACCTCTCTAGCGATTTCGTTTTTACCAAACAGCTTTGTCCTCGATTTTATTTCATCTTCGGAGAGTCCGTCGTTGGTAGTCTCCAATAAATCCAAAACCTCGCCGGATTTTAAAGCCCAGAATGATTTTTCGGTGATTTTTTCAGAAATTGCCATAAGGGTTTATTTTCTTTAATTATATCTTTGTTTCGTCCTATTAAAAAATCAAAATAATCAGATTTTGGCTTATTTCTCCAAAAAATAAACAACTCACTTGGGTGAGTTGTTTATTTTTATATGGGACAAGGGCCTTGCCTGATTGGCGGAGGCGGAAGGATTTGGTTCACAACCATTGCGGAGGGTGGAGGATTCGAACCTCCGATACCGGTTAGGTATACCGCATTTCAAGTGCGGCGCAATCGTCCACTCTGCCAACCCTCCGCAATAACAATGAATTTTCAACCCCTGCCTGCCGGCAGGACTCACGCACGCCTCCAATGATTGATAGTGTGGACCTGGGGAGAATCGAACTCCCACCTCCTCCATGCCATGGAGGCGTTCTACCACTATACTACAGGCCCCTTTGATACTTATTGTATATTAATAAATTTCTGCTAAAATGTGAAGCATCGCACCTTCAAAACTAAGGCATGATGGCCAAGAACCTGCTTATCGCTTTATTTTGTCTGTTTGCCGCCCCATTTGATTCTTTGGCTGGGATGAAGAATATCAAGATTAGCCAGACCAAAGTTTACCAAGGTGATGTCATAAAAGTCAGTTTGGCTTATAAGAGCACGATGCCCTTTCGGGTAGATTTCCTGGGACGGGAACATAAATCGTTTGAGATGAACGGATTCCAAACTGTTCTAATCGGCATAGATTATCGGTTGAATCCGGGGACGTATGCTATTAAGGGGGTATATCCCATGATGGAAAGCCCCGACCCTTATTTTGTCGCGATAGCGCATAAAATAAGGGTCAAGAAAAAATATCCAAAGCTAAAATGGGTCCCGCGGGAACGGAGCGAGGAAGAGAAGAAGAAAATTTTTAAAAATTCTGCCGAGATAAATAACGCTGCCAGGCATAGCGCCAGGAAGCTGAAGCGGCTCAAGAAATTTGCCTGGCCGATTAAAGCTTCAAATAACAAGCCGCCGTTTGTGACCAGTAAGTTTGAGGATAAGAGATGCCGGCGGGATAAAGTTCGCGGACTTCTTTGTCATTATCACGCTGGAACCGATTATCGCGCGGCTTTTGACAGAAAAAGAAGCAAGCCGGAGCCGGTGCGGGCGATAAATGACGGCAGGGTCGTTCTGGTTGCTGATCATTTGCTGAATGGCAAAACCATTGTCTTGGATCACGGTAATGGAATTTCTTCCGGGTATTTGCACCTTTCAAAATTTCTGGTTAAGAATGGTGATTTAGTTAAGCGAGGACAGAAGATTGGCATCGCTGGGAAAACCGGGGCCACCAATGCCATTCATCTGCATCTATTTATTAGAATGGATCATGGCAAGACCGTGATTGATCCGCATAGATTTTTAAGGAAGTTCACAAAATAAAAACCGCCACAGTTGTGGCGGTTTTTCTAATTTCGTGTCTCTATTGTACCAAGTTAGAACCTATTTCCAAAATCGCTGACAATGTGCCA
>DYGE01000003.1 GCA_020724845.1 Candidatus Paceibacter sp. | reverse complement strand
ATTCCAACGAGCTTGAAAAAGAGCGCGGTATTACGATTTTCTCCAAAAACGCCGCGGTTCACTTCGGCGACGCCAAGATAAATATCATTGACACCCCCGGCCACGCCGACTTCGGAGGCGAAGTGGAACGTGTTTTGAATATGGCCGACGGCGCCTTGCTTTTAGTTGACGCGCAGGAAGGCCCGATGCCGCAGACCCGCTTCGTTCTCAAAAAAGCGTTAGGTATGGGCCATAAGATCATCGTGGTCATTAATAAAGTTGATAAGAAGAACGCCAGAGTGAATTACGTGCTTGATAAAGTTATTGAATTGTTCATAGAACTCGGAGCAAGCAACGATCAGCTTAACTTCCCCATCATCTACGCTTCCGCCAAGAGCGGCCTGGCCGGATATTCTCCGGAAATGGAAAAAATGGAAGATCTGAAGCCGGTCTTTGAAACCGTATTAAAACACGTTCCGGAGCCGAAAATAGGCCCGGGGGATAACCTGCAGATGATGGTCACCTCTATCGCCTACGATAACTATAAAGGCAAGATCGGCATCGGCAGA
This sequence comes from Candidatus Paceibacter sp., assembly GCA_020724845.1. Classification (GTDB taxonomy): domain Bacteria; phylum Patescibacteriota; class Minisyncoccia; order UBA6257; family 02-FULL-45-10c; genus DYGE01. Next base: position 94,372 of record DYGE01000003.1, on the reverse strand, counting down.
ATTCACCAGGGAAAAATTCTGAACAATTCTCCGATAACCCATATAGCCAGAGAAGGAGGTCAGAAAAAAGCCAGAGTCACCGGGCTAATGAGTTTCATCGGACTGAATAAGATTGAAGTTCCGGAATTGGAATCCGGCGACATCGCGGCCGTTGCCGGAATAGAAAATATAAATATTGGAGACACGATTGCCGATGCCAATAATCCGGAAGCACTCCCGCCGATTACCATTGAAAAACCAACCGTCAAAATGGTCTTCAGCGTTAACAACTCTCCCTTTGCCGGACAAGAGGGCGAATTCTGCACCTCCAGAAATTTAAAAGAAAGGTTAGAGAAAGAATTGGACAATGACGTGGCCTTGCGGGTTGAACCCGGGAAATCCCCGGATGAATTCACCGTCAGCGGACGCGGAGAGCTGCATCTTGCGATTCTAATTGAAAAGATGAGGCGAGAAAAATACGAACTCCAAGTCTCCAGGCCGGAAGTTATTATGAAAGAAGAAAATGGTAAGACTCTGGAACCGGCAGAGGATGTCTGGATTGAAGCCCCGGAACAGTACTCCGGTACTATAATTGAAAAATTGAGCCGAAGGAAAGGAGAGATGAAAAATATGAGCGTAGAAAACGGCATTGTTGATTTTCATTTCTTCGTCCCAACCAGAGGCCTCATTGGATTCCGCAACGATTTCTTAATCAGCACCAAAGGCAACGGGATTATCAATACTCTATTCGCCGGCTACTTCCCGAAATGGGATAATATTGAAACCAACCCGCACGGATCCTTAATAGCCCATGAAACCGGCACTACCACGGCCTACGGGCTTCTGAACTCCCAGGAACGCGGAGAGTTATTTGTCGGCCCGGGCGTAAAAGTTTACGAAGGCCAGGTAATAGGCCAAAACGCCAAAGCTGAAGATTTAGTGGTAAATGTCTGCAAGCAAAAACAACTGACTAATTTCCGCGCTAAAACCGACGCCGTAACCGACGACTTGATTCCCCCGCGGATTATGTCGCTGGAACAAGCCTTGGAATACCTTGGCGATGATGAACTGATGGAAGCCACTCCGAAGAGTATTCGCATTCGTAAAAAAATTCTTAAAAATTCACTTCGTAAATAAGAAGTAGAATTTTAATATATGAACAATTCAACAAATGGATTTATAAAATTAGGGATAGCTCCTGCTATTTTAGAAGTTCTCTACAAAAATAAATTTGAACAGCCGACTCCAATTCAGGAACAGGCAATCCCGATCGCCCTTGAAGGTAAGGATTTGGTCGGCATCGCCCAGACCGGCACCGGTAAAACCCTCGCCTTCGGAATACCAATGATTCAGCGCGCGTTGCAGAATAGAAGCGCGAAAGGACTCATCGTGCTTCCGACCCGCGAACTGGCGCTACAAGTCCAGGAATCCCTGAACATCGTCGGGAAGCCATTCGGCCTTAAGACCGCCCTTCTTATCGGCGGTTCTTCAGTGTGGCGGCAAGTCGGAGAAATCCGCAGAAACCCGAATATCATTATCGGAACACCGGGAAGAATCAATGACCATTTAGACCAGAAAAATCTTAACTTATCCGGGATAAGGACACTGGTCCTTGACGAAGCCGACCGCATGCTGGATATGGGCTTTGCTCCGCAATTGAAGCGCATATTGCAACATATTCCTACCGAACGGCAGACATTATTATTTTCCGCCACGATGCCCCCGGAGATCATGCAAATCGCCAGGACGTTTATGCAACTGCCGGTGCAAATCGAGATAGTACCGCCAGGCACCGCCGCGACGAATGTTACTCAAGAGGTATTTATTGTTCCTCGCGAACAAAAAGGGGCGCTCTTGCATAGTCTGCTCCACGATTATCGAGGTTCAGTATTGGTGTTTATGCGTACGAAATTCGGCGCAAAAAGAGCTGCTCGCGATATCCGAAACGCGGGGCATGCCGCGGCGGAACTCCATTCCAACCGTTCGCTTTCCCAGCGCCGAGACGCGCTTGAGGGGTTCAAAAACGGGAGATATCGAGTATTGGTCGCAACCGATATCGCCGCGCGAGGCATTGATGTTACCGGAATCGAGGTCGTCATCAACTACGACTTGCCAAGCCAAGCGGAAGATTATGTGCACCGCATCGGTCGCACCGCTAGAGCGGGCGCCGCCGGGCACGCGATCTCGTTTGCCACGCCGGACCAGCGCGGCGACCTAAGAACTATTGAAAAGTTGCTTAGAAAATCGCTGCCGCTCACTAAGCTGCCGGAATCGTTGCCCGCGCCCCCTCCTTCCCCGACTTCGCCACGCCCGTTTCATTCGGAACGCTCGCGCCGAAGATTTAATCCCCGACATCGCAGAGGAGGTTTCCGCCGCGGAGGTTATTAAAAAACTCACCCGATAGTGGCGCGCAAAAAGACCGCTTCCCAACCACCTGAAATTTTGCTAAAGTATTGTAATAAATTCCGGGATCGTCTAATGGTAGGACGTCAGGTTTTGGTCCTGAAAATTGGGGTTCGAGTCCCTATCCCGGATCCATGAGGCTTATCAGTTTAAATACCTGGTGCGGAAGAGCTTTATACCCCTTGATGAATTTTCTCGGGAAATATTCCGATAAAACGGATATTTTCTGCCTGCAGGAAATAAGAAACAGCACCCAGGAGATTACCGACCTTCGACACCCGGATGAGCACATTTACGGGCCGCTTTTTGAAAAGATTTCCAAACAGCTCATAGATTTCGAGGGTTCTTTTGCTTATTTTGATGAAGATAAAGACAAGATGAGCTTGGCATCCTTTTGGCGCCATGAAGTCCCGCTGAAAAAAGTGGAAGATTTTATCGTTTATCAACCGGCACAGCCGAAAGAAACCGGCAGTGCGGTATTCACTGCCAGGAAGCTCCAATATTTGACTATTGATTCTCCTAAGGGAGAGGTCCTAATAGCTAACTATCACGGCCTCTGGAATAATGGCCCCAAGACTGATACCCCGGAAAGAATTGACCAGTCCAAAAAAATTAAGAGCTTCCTGGACGGCTTTAATGGCCCGAAAATCATTTGCGGAGATTTCAATCTCCTGCCGGAAACCGAATCGCTGGCCATTTTAGAAAGAGGCATGATCAATTTAATTGAAGAGTACGATATCCAGTCCACCAGAACTCCTTTGTATAGAAAATATAGCGATCCGGACAGCCCGAATTTCGCGGATTATATTTTAGTCTCGCCCGATATAAAAATTAAAAAATTTGAAGTCCTTCCCGATATGGCATCCGACCATTCAGCGCTCTATCTGGAATTTGGCACTTAATAAAATGCTGCGATGTTAATCTCCTGCCAGTATTCGTAATCTGGGCGATTTTCTTTTTTAAGGCCTCTTCTCATCAAATAGTTCAGCCAGCGCTTGTTATTCAGAACATTATTAACCTTCAACGGAACTCTCATTTTCTCCAGAATCTTCATCCGCATCGCCGGATCATTTTTAAAAACGATATCCCGGCTTAGGTTAGAAAAATTAGTAACCAAAACTCCGCCTTCATTCAAATATTGCCGCCCTTCATGAATTAAGTGATTAAGCAGTCCCACGCCTTCGTATGGGTTTGTTTCTTGCGCGCCAGGCCTTGGAATATATGGCGGGTTGCAAATCAGCAGATCAAATTTTTTGTTTTTAATTCTCTTAAGACCGTCGCCGACATAAAAATTCGCCCGCCTATCTTTGATATTGTCCTTGGCGCACTTGATAGCGTAAGGATTAATATCATTTATAAGCATTGACCTTAGCCGCTTATTTTTAGACAAAACATATTTGCTTAGATACCCGGAACCGCAGCCGATCTCCGCAGCGGCCTTAAGATTCTTTTTCTCCCTAAATACTCTCCCTAACGCTTTGGCAAATAAAATCGTATCAATAGAAGGGCACCATACATTTATATGGGTATCGTCCCAAAAAACACCGACACCATTATATTCCACTATTCGCGGCTTGGCGCCGTACAAAGCAAATAAAGTATCCCGCTTAGTAGGATTCAATTGGGCAATCTGGTAATTATCCGTCATCAGAACCGGATTTTTAAAAGTATGCGCATGCTTTTTCTTATGCTCCGGATACACGATATAGCCATTCGCATCCCTGCTCGGCTCCCCCATAATACTCGGCAAGTTCCTGCCATTGGCCCAGACTTCTAAGCTTTTTAAGTTATCGCTGACTTTTATAATCATAAGTTGCGCCTAACTGCCTACCTTTCTATTATAGCAATGACCTGGGAATAAAATAAGGGCCGAAATCAGCTATAATTAAAGATACATGACTTATATTATCCTTCTATCGGTTAGCGCCCTGGTAATTCTTTCTTACGTATTCAATTGGATCTCTAACCGATACAAACTTCCGTCAGTAATCCTTCTTCTTTTCCTTGGCATGGGTATTAATGCCGCCGGAAGTTATTTGGGCTTCCAGCCGCCGGATATGTCCCTTGCCCTGCAAATCCTTGGCGAATTAGGGCTGATTTTGATTGTTCTGGAAGGCGCGCTAGACCTGAAGCTTTCGGCCGAGTCCAGGCCAGTGATCAGAGACTCCTTCATTTCCGCTAGCTTCATCCTAGTGGCAACCTCTGCCGTCATCGCCGGGCTTTTAATTTACTTTCTGGATTTAGGGATGCGAAGCGCCGCAGCCTACGCGATTCCCCTGGCAGTCGTCAGCAGCGCCATTGCCATACCTAGCATCGGCCACCTTTCCGAGCAAAAGAAAAGCTTCGTTATTTATGAATCCACTTTCTCCGATATTATCGGAATTTTACTGTTCGGCTACATAACCAGCATCACCGTCACCGCTTCCAATATAACCGGTAAATTCGGAGTTGATATTCTTTTAATAATCTTGGTATCGCTCGTCAGCTCCCTACTTCTGCTATTCTTCATGCATTACATCAAAACCCGCCTGAAACTGATTTTTTTGCTGACCTTCATGGTCGGCGTTTACGCTTTCACTAAAATATTCCATCTGCCGTCCCTGCTCACCATTTTAGTTTTCGGGCTCGTCTTAAATAACTTAGATAAGGCCACCCATCCCTTCTTTAAACTATTTGATCTGGAAAAAATTGATTCCATCGCGCAAGAGCTTAAAATCTTCTCCACCGAACTGGCATTCTTAATCAGAACGTTTTTCTTCATTCTTTTCGGTTATACCTTCCAATATTATTCCTTCGCTACTAAGGAGATAATCTGGCTCGGAATCGTAATCTTTACCGTTATTTTGATAACCAGGTATATTCTACTGCGATTTATTTTAGATACCCACATCTACCCGGAACTATTTATAGCGCCGCGCGGGTTGGTAACCATCATTTTGTTCTACAACATTCCGGAAGCTTTTCGCACCGAAGTTTTCAGCGACGGCATAGTTTATTTCGTAGTCATCGCCTCGAGCTTGGCGATGATGGCCGGCCTGATGCTTAGTAAAGAGGAATATCACGAGGAACCCAAGACCTTCATGGGAAATTAGAAATTGCAAAACTCAAATATAATTATTCTATGCACGTATTCGCCGAATTAAGCATATTAATAGCCATTGCGGCCGGCATATCGGCAATAATGCGGTTATTGAAACAGCCGCTCATTATCGGACACATACTAACCGGCCTTATCGTAGGACCCCTTGCTTTGGGCCTCATACAATCAATTGAGATATTCACTCTTTTCGGCGAGATGGGGATAGCCATACTGCTTTTTACCGTAGGACTCAACCTTAATCCGGGAGTCATCAAGGAATTCGGAATGGTGTCTGTCATAACCGGGCTGGGACAAGTCACCTTTACAGCCATAGTTGGATACCTAATATCCGCAGCTGTTGGGTTTCCTCCCCTAACTTCCTTGTATCTTGGCATAGCGCTCTCTTTCAGCAGTACCATTATTATTTTAAAGTTAATAACCGACAAAGGCGACTTAGAATCACTCTACGCGAAAATTTCCATAGGATTCCTTTTGGTTCAGGATTTAATAGCCATCATGCTCCTTTTCGCGATTCCGCTTTTATCTGCTGAAACATCCCCATCCAATATAATATTCTTGCTTCTAAGGGGCCTGGCCCTGCTGTTGGCTGTTTATTTTGGAGCGCGGCTCCTAATGCCAAAACTGAACAATTTCCTTTCCCAATCTTTGGAACTCTTGTTTATTTTTGCCATTGCTTGGGGAACCGGCGTGGCCGCTCTCTTCCAGAGCGTAGGATTTTCCATTGAAAGCGGGGCGCTGATAGCGGGCGTCGCGCTTTCCACGCTGCCTTCAAGGCACGAAATCAGCGCCCGGCTTATGCCCTTAAGAGATTTCTTTATCGTGCTGTTCTTCATATTACTCGGATCACAGATGCAAATAGCCAACATTGGAAGCAATATTTTAATTGCGTTGATTCTGTCAGTGCTGGTACTGGTGGGAAACCCGCTTATCTTGATGGCGATTATGGGACTTTCCGGATACAAAAAAAGACCAGCCTTCAGACTGGTTTTACGGTGGCGCAAATCAGCGAATTCTCCCTTATTCTGATCGCCCTGGGATTAAAATTCGGCCACCTTGAAGAGCGGGTGCTATCAATAGCAACTATGGTTGGAATAATCACCATCTTCGGATCAACCTATATGATTCTTTATTCGGATAAAATCTATAATAAATTATCCCCTTGGCTAAGCATATTTGAGCGGAAAAATGCCCGAGAAAAACAAATAGAGAAAAAAGAATATTCGGCAATTCTCTTTGGCTGCAACAGAATCGGCTTTGACTTTTTGGGGGCCTTTAAAAAAATCAACGAAAATTTCCTGGTAGTAGACCATAACCCGGAAATAATTGAACAACTGAATAAAATGGGCGTCGACGCCGAATACGGGGACGCCAGCGACCTTGATTTTCTAGAATCACTGAACCTGTCTAAAGTCCAGCTAGCAATTTCCACTGTATCCAATTTGGAAACGGATATTTTAATATATAGGACACTAAAGGCCAAAAACCCTGACGTCACTATCATCACTGTCGCGCACCGCATCAAAGACGCGCTCGCCCAGTACGGAGAAGGCGTAGATTATGTGATACTTCCGCATTTTCTAGGATCAAAATATGCCGCCGAACTGGTGTTAAACTTTAAAGGCAATAAGAAAAAATACAACAATATCAAACAGAAGCATCTGGAACACCTGCGGTTGCGGCTGCAGATCGGCCACGAGCATCCCGACTTGCAAAATATTAAATACTAGGTATGCCGGACAAGATAAAGCCGCAGTTTGAGCTGCGGCTTGGTTTTAAGAATTAATTTTAGCTAGAAAATCTTCTTTGAATTTATCTTCTTTGAATCTGTGACCCTCTCCCAGGAAACCAACCAACATCTTCGCGTCTTCCTCGGCGTTCTTGAGGCAAACGGAAGCGCCTGGCGATGGTGTAATGTTAAAGATTGCTTTATCGCCGATTATCTTAGCGGAGCCCATTTCCATCTTTTTAGTTCGGGTATCAACTACTTGAGGCCGAATGCCTCCCACGCCCCTTAAATAACTCAAGTCCGCATATTTGAGAAGCGGAACTATTTTCCTGGCATCCCGCAAGAAAAACCACTTGCCCAGGATTGGGAGATCATAGGCCAAGTTTTTAATGACATATTTCAAAATCACCCAATCGGAAACTATCTTCAAAAGACTCCATACCCCATCCAGCGTGAAAGCCGAGGTCCTTAAGAAATCAAAGAAAGTTCGGTAGCTTCCCCGCTCCAGCAATGGCAAAACCTTGGCAGTCGGTCCAAAACGGGTTTCCCGAGGATCAACAACATCCGGGTCGCCATGAATGGCGGCGAAAGGAAGCTTATCAACCTGCATAGTGTAAACCTTCCCCCTCAAAACATTTTCTGCCCTGTAGAATCCGCCGGAAATAGGCAAAATTCCGCTTTTCGTACCGTAGCCCAGGGACTGGGCGAAGATTAATCCGTGCGGGCCGGCGGCAACCGCCACGGCTCTCGCCCTGACTAATCCTTCATCGGCAACCAGCAGATAAAAATCTTTTTCCCTTCTTATCTCCTTAACCCTGGCGCTAAGCAGAAACTCAACTTCCTTCTCCTCCTTAAGTGAATCCAAGACAAAGGATTCGGAAAGCTTCTGAAAATTAACGGCGTAGCCGTCCTCGCTGCACAGAGCGAGTATTTCTTCGCCTGGCTCGCGTCCGGCCACAACTCTCGGCTCAAGAAGCTCGATCTCCTTTCTTCCAAGAAGACGCAGATTCGGGAAAAGCGCCTTGAACCTTTCATAGCGATCCCGCAGCTCCGCAACTTCTTCCTGACCTACTGCCAAAACCATCTTGTGAGTCACGCGGAAAAGATCCCTATTGCGCCCTTTGACATAACTGACCACCATCTCCGCTGCCTCTTTGACAATCTTAGCTTTTTCAAAACTGTAATTAGTTTCAATGTCACCGAAATGCAGAGTCTGGCTGTTATTTTCAGAGCTGGAGTTAATCTCGGCAAAGCGCCTATTTTTCTCCAAAAGGATTATCTTCCTGACGCTGGAATATCGGCTCAACATATACAAGAGAGCCGTTCCGGTTATTCCGCCGCCGACGATGGCTACCTCGCATTCCCGTTCTTTTTCCACCTAGCCTCCGTCTGGGTTCTTCGGATGTTCTGGCATAAAAATAACACAAAATTGTTTTTTGGTCAATCTAAAAAGGCCGCGCTGGCCTTTTTAGGTTTTGCCTTGTTCGTACCCTGCTCCCCTAGAATTCTTCTCTCGACTTAGACTTTTTGACTATGCTAAAAGCCTCTGCCGCGCTATCCACAATTGTATAGAGCCTTAAATCATCCGCATCAATAGTTGCGTAACCCTTGAGCAGTTTTGTTTTCATAAATCCATCCAACCCGCCCCAAAAATCTTTACCAACCAAGACAACAGGAATACGCTCATAAATTTTGTGTGTCTGAATCAAAGTCAGAATTTCAAAAGCCTCATCCAGAGTTCCAAAACCGCCCGGGAAAAAGACATAGGCCTGCGCCGAATAAGAAAGCATAACCTTCCTGGTGAAAAAATAATGAAAGCCAATTCCTTTTTTCACGTATGGATTGACTCGCTGCTCATAAGGTAATTGAATATTCAAGCCAACCGAATCGCCTTTCCCCCCTTCCCTGGCGCCTTTATTAGCAGCTTCCATAATGCCCGGGCCGCCGCCGCTGATTATGGAGAATCCTGATTTAGAAAGCATTCTAGCCAGTTTTTGCGCCTCCCGATACCACTTGTTCTCGGGGTCGAACCTTGCCGAACCGAAAAAAGTTACAGTCTTTTTGAAATCAGCTAAAAACTGGAAGCCGTCCACGAATTCAGCCATGATCCTGAAAACCCGCCAATGAAAAGAAGAGCGCCAATCTCTTTTGGGCCTAGTGGCCTTCGGCAGCTCCTTGGCGGGAAGATTTATCCGCCCAGGGAATTGATCCATATTTTTAGGCATTACTCGTATTATACTACTTTCTACCTATACAATCCATTCCTTTGGATATACTTTGCCACGCTATCCGGAATATGCAGAGAGGCGGATTTGCCTTCGGATAATAAACTCCGCACGAAGGTGCTGGAAATGTCCGGCGTGGTTATTTCAGTGCTCAAGACGATAACATTAGAGCTAAGCTTTTTTGGCAGCGGAATATCGCTCCTTTGGATAACTAAAAAATTGCTTGATTTAAAAAGCTCCCTGCCTTTAACCCATTTGGATTCTATGTCGCTGATAATATCTGATCCGACAAAAAAATAAAATTCAGCGTTCGGGTAATCTGACTCCAGCTGCAGTTTAGTATCGTAGGTTGTGGTAAAGCCGGCCCTGCCGACTTCCAGTTCAGAAACTAGAATGGGAATGTCGGAATCTGAAAAGAACTCCCGGATCAGCTCTTCAAGCATTTTTATTCTATGCGCAGCATTGGTGCCTATCGTCTTATCTTCTCTATCTCCGGAAGGCATAACCCATATCTCATCACAAAGAAAAAATTTCTGGATTGCTTCTATAGCCGCAACATGCCCCATGTGAGGCGGATTAAAAGATCCGCCATAAATGACAATTTTTCTTTTTTGCTTCATTGCATTATAAAATCATTAATATTGAAAAGCCCCGGAGACCGGGGCTAGGAGCGCAGGCTCCTATAGGAGGATTGCGCCCGGATACTGCCAATAGTACCGCAAATGGCCATCTGGAAAAAATATCAGATTGCGCATTTCTTTCGAGTTGGGACGGACATCCAGGCAATGATTCAAGCAGATATTCTGGCCGTTAAGATCGTAAACCTCGGCGCCATGGGCAAGCGTCCTAAGGTGGCTAGCTTTTTCTTTTAGGAATTTAGCTATCTCGGCCACCTGTTCCGGCGAGATATGGTGCTGATTAGTCCAGTTCCACACAGCCGTATCCCTGATGTCTTCCGGCTTGTTAACCGGAGTAACCGTCAACTGCTCCACTTTATTGTCGCGGGCAAAGGCCGCCAACTCCTCCAATCTAGGGACGCTGTCAATGAATCCACGAAGCAAGACACAGGTCAGGCGGACCGACAAATTCAGCCTATGCAGCTTTCTGATAAGCTCCGGCAAGTTAATATAAGCTTTCTTGTAAGGCAGATATACTCGCCTATTCTGCTCGGGATTATAATGAACTACCGAAACGGCGATCGTGGTCATTCCCAACTCATACCATTCTCGCAGGTAGCTGTCGTACTCTTCAGGCAAATCCGCCAAAGTTATGCCGTTGGTTTGGAGCTCAATCATGGGAAATTCAAATTCCTGCATTCGGCGCAGATATTTAGTGATCTGATTCGGAAACAAAGTCGGCTCGCCTTTACCGGTGAACATTACAGTGGACACGCCAGAGCGATGCGCCAGAATACAGGCCTTTCTAAAATTGCGCCAGTTAACCTCCGGCTCTTTCAGCTTAATGCCATTCGGCGGCGTCATCTTGGAAACGCAGAATGGACAGCGGGCATTGCAGGCCTCGCTGCCTGCAAGAACGCTCAAGGTCTGAAACTGCATTCTCCCTCCTTTTGCTTTTATCTTTAGTGTAGTACTGACACTATAGTATCAGATCGGGAGAAAAATTGCAAGTCCCCCTAAAATATTTTAGAATGAAACAATGGCAAAAAATAGAAAACTAAGACTTGACTGGAAAAAAGTACTTACCCACTTTTTGGTCTGGATGATGATTATCGGCTTCCTCGGCAGCGCTCTGGCTTACGGTTTTTAGAATGGGATTCCAACTTAAAGCAAGTTAGATTTTCAAATACCTCCTGATCGCGATCACGCTAGAAACCGTCCCCAAGCCAACTCCAAGCAGCAATTGATATCCGAAAAGATTCCCCAAATTTCCATAGAAATAACCTCTTAAATCCATCTCGGGCATCAGAATACTGACATAAGGAGAAGCAATGGAGACTAAAGGAGTCATCAGCACCATGCTTAAAAGCGCCGCTAAAACTCCGTAGACTATTCCTTGTATTATATATGGCCCTCGAATGAACTTATTGGAAGCTCCCACCAAACGCATTACGCCGATTTCCTCCCTGGTTGAATAAATAGTAAGTATGATAGTGTTCAAAGTCACAAATACTGCAATTAAAGACAATATAACAGTCAAAGCAATTCCAGTCTGGCCGACCGTGTCGGCGATATTAGCTAACCGGTTAATAACCAGCTGATTTTGATTATAAGTAACCTGGTCCACCAAACCGCTCAAATTTTCGTTGTTAAGGTAAGCGACGATAATCGGATATTCGCGAGGATCCCCGGCTTTAATGTTCAGCGACGCGGACAACGGATTTTCATCTAATATTTCCAATGCTTGCACGATGGTCTCATCTTCTTGATGCCGTTCTTGAAAATTCTTCAAGGCCTCTTCCCTGGAAATATATTTGACTTCTTGGACCTCTGATAAGCTCTCCAGGGAACGCTGTATTCTTAAAATATCGTCCTCTGCCACGTCACTTTGGAAATAAACGCTGATATCAATCTTATCTTTTAAAGTATCCAGCGCGTTTCCGGCTAGCACGTTAAAGATAATCAGATTCAAAAATACAAAAAGCACCAGCGCCATCACTGACAATGCCGGCACGGAAAGCCAGCCATTTCTGAAAAATCCCTGAATCCCGTATTTTATTATTCTGTATAGTGTAGTAACCATTAAGCCAAAACGTATTTCCCCTTTTCTTCGTCTCTTATTATTTTACCCTGATCCAGACTAATAACCCTACGGTTAAGACTGTTCACAACATCTTTGTTGTGGGTTACCAGAATAACCGTGGTCCCTAATTCATTAATCTTTAGGAGCAGCCTGACAATTTCCGACGTATGAATAGGATCCAAATTGCCGGTTGGCTCATCAGCCACGACCACCGCCGGCCGGTGAATCATTGCCCGGGCAATCGCCACTCTCTGCTTTTCGCCTCCGGATAGCTCGTGCGGAAAATTATGAGTCCTGTGGGACAGCCCAACCATGTCAATAACTTGAGGAACAAATTCTTCTATTTCAGATTGAGGCCTCCCCTCTACTTCCAGGGCAAAAGCGATATTCTCATAAGTAGTTTTCGTTGGCAACAGGCGAAAATCCTGGAAAACTATGCCTATCTGCCTGCGCAATAACGGCAGCTCTTCCGGCTTCAACTTATTGACCTCATAAGGGCCGAAAATAACCCTGCCCTTACTCGGCTTTTCTTCGCCGATGAGAAGCTTAATGACTGTTGATTTTCCGGCGCCATTTCTTCCCACAACAGAAACAAACTCATTAGGGTTTATAGAGAAATTGATATTCTCAAGAGCCACCGAATGATTATTATAGACTTTGGAAACGTTTTGAAAACTAATCATTGAGTATTCGCGAATATGGCAAATTTATTTTAATAATGCGAATATATTTTTTTCCAATATTTGGAACCTATTTGCATTATTTTGCCTGATTCGCATTGTTTGCGATTACTCTACAATTCTAACTCTGCAGTAATGAACTTATCAAGGTCGCCTTCCAGCACCTTATCCGGCTGATGGCTGACTACTTTTGTCCGATGATCCTTAACTTGCTGGTAAGGATGAAGGACGTAAGAGCGAATCTGACTACCCCACTCCGGCTTCACTTGAGTCCTTAAATTCTTTAGCTCCTTATCTTGCCTGGCTTCCATCAGCTTAAAGAGCTTAGACTTTAAAAGGTTTAGAGCCTTCTCTTTATTTTGGACCTGGGAACGCTCATTTTGGGAAGCAGCGCTGATGCCGGTCGGCAAATGCACCGCCCGCACCGCGGTTTCCCGCTTATTCACGTTCTGCCCGCCGGGGCCGGAAGAGCGGTAAGTTTCAAACCTCAAATCTTCGGCCGGTATCTGCATCTGCTGATATTCCAAATGCGGGAGCTCCGGCAGAACCTCCACTAAAGCAAAAGAGGTATGCCTTAGTTTTTTTGAATCAAATGGTGAAATTCTGACTAACCGGTGTACCCCAGCCTCATTCTTCAGATTTCCGTAAGCATATTCCCCTTTCACATCAATAGCCCGATCGTCAATATAACTGATTTTCCACCCCCTTCTTTGGGCATACTTAACATACATATCCAAAAGCATATTCGCCCAATCCTTGGCGTCTTCTCCTCCAGCGCCGGGGAAAATAGAAATATGCGCGTGATTTTTATCGTATTCTCCTAGTAATTGTTTGAACATGCTTGAATTTATATAAATTTGAGCCAGAGGCGAGAATCGAACTCGCGTTTATCGCTTACGAAGCGACTGTTCTGCCACTGAACTACTCTGGCGACACCCGAAAAAAAGGTGGCCTCTATCTTAGAGATACTACATCATACCACCAATCAAAGATCCGACAAAATAGGCAACCCCTGCCGCGACGCCGCCAACTAAAAGCATTTCCAAACCGGAAATAAACCAATTCTTTTTAGTGATGAAATACCTGGCCGCTCCGACTAGAAACAAAGCTACCGCGGTAGCAGTGGATGAATACAGTAAAAGATTGGCGCTATTCCCAGAGAAAAGAATAAAAGGGGTCAGCGGCAAAGCGCCGGCAAGAACGAATGATAAAAAGGTCAAAGAAGCGGCCTTCCATTCAGAGCCTTCGGTCGGAGGACTCATTTCCAGCTCGTATTTCATCATAAAATCAACCCAGAACCTTTTATTGCTGCTAACTAATCCTATAAGCTGCTCCGTCTGTCCATCGTCAAAGCCTTCCCTCTCAAATACCTCGCGAATCTCTTCTTTTTCTTTTTCCGGAAGATTATCCACTTCATAGATTTCCCGCTTTTCTTCTTCGCGATACAAAGAATTTTCAGACCTCGTTCCAAGATAGTTGCTAGCGGCCATGGAAAAACCATCCGCGAGAAGGTTCGCAATTCCCAAAATCACGATAACCGCATTAGACAAGCCGGCGCCAGCCACCCCGGCCACGATGGCAAAAGTAGTGATAATGCCGTCATTGGCGCCGTAAACGATGTCCTTGATATAAGAGCTTAATCCTGCCGAATGCTTTTCCAGATGCTTTTTGTCTGCCATATATTGAATATTACTATAAAAATGACTTGGCTTCTAGCTAGAAGGCTAGAATTAGACTTGAATTTTATATGGGTAAATATAATATGAAGATACCGCGAGTGTAGTGTAAGCCCAAGCATCTTCGCGGGATTAGTACAGTGGTAGTACGATAGCTTCCCAAGCTATAGACGCCAGTTCGATTCTGGTATCCCGCTCCAAACTAGTTTCTCAAACTCACCTCCCCATCCTCCCATTGCAGATCCGGAGTAAGTATATAGACACTGGCGTTCGCCCTGGCGCTTTCAAGCCATTCGCTGAAATCTTCGTTATTTAAATACATCCTGCCCTCTAATATCTCCCGGTAAGCTTGGGGCATCAGGACCCTCTTCTTGAATTCAAGTAAATCCAGTCCGTATAATGTCTTTGCCCCATTCTCTATATTTTCATTATCCCCGATATACTGCCCGATATTTCTTTCAGCGATCGCCTGAAATTCATTCCCGAAACGTAGCTTTAATTCGTTATAGATTAGCGAATCGGTTATCAGCTTATCCAAAGTGGCGCGCCTGATTTCCAATTGAGACTCCGGAAGATCAACCACGGCGGGGTCGTTTCCGGATACCAGAATAGTATTCCTAAGATAGGAATATGCCGCCGCAGAGTCTTTCTCCATTGTTTTTGCGGCAATAAAATCAAAATTAACGATAGCTACTGGATATCGGCCATCGCGAACTGAAAAGTAACTGCCAATCCCAGCAGCCATGATCATTAAAAATAAAAATAGAGATTTATTAAAAGACATATGCTAAACGCAACATTTGACATCTGACATGTAACAATTAACTCTTTTGTCAATTGCCAGCGGTCATCGGTCAATTGTCATTTTTGGGCGGGACTATGATAATCAGATTTTCGCCAGGTTTTTTATAATTGAACCGGCTGCGAATTTCCTTTTCCAGATTTTCCGGTTCAGAAAAATATTCTAAGTCAGCCTGCAAGACAAGATTCTCCTCGTTGAAAGTCTCGACCCGATTATTGAGAGCCGAGAAACTCTCGCGTAATTCCTTATTGTGAAGATAAAGCTGATATAGCTGCCAAAGAAGGGCCATTAACACTATAAACAGTAGTACTGAAAGCGCTCTCTTGGTATAAGCCTGCATACTTTTATATTATCACTTCTTAAGCAGTTCCTTAAAGACATTGGCGGGGACGTCAATCTTTGATTTTGAAGCCAACTCTTTCAATTTTTCCTTTCCCCTTTGCTGCTTTTTCCACAATTTCATTTTCCGGGTGCGGTCGCCGCCGTAAAGGTAGCCAGTGACGTCTTTTTTTAGGGCCGGAATATTTTCTCTGGCGATAATTTTACTGTCAGCCACGGCTTGCAGCGCTTGGGCGAACTGCTGGCGAGGCAGTAAATCTTTTAATCTCTCCACGGTGCGGCGAGCTTCCCTTTCGGCATCCTCTTTGTGCACGATTCTGGTTAAACCGCTGACTTCTTGACCGGCTACTAGAACGGTGAGTTTGGAAACTTTAGTGCTTACATAATCCGCAACTTCGTAACTTAACGAAGCGTAACCCGCGGAGACCGATTTCAGCTTATCATCAAAATCCCGGATCAGATCCGCTAGCGGCAAATTAGCGGATATGAGAACCGTCTTACCTATGGTTTGCGTATTGACGTCCCTCAATCGGAAGACATCCTGCAAGCGAAGCACTGTGCCTATATACTCCGCGGGAGCCAGTATCTCAACTTTAGCTATAGGCTCCATAACCTCCAGATAATCCGACGGGAAATCCTTTGGATTATTAACCACGACCCATTCATTGTTTCGCTGTTTTATCTTGTAAGAAACCGACGGGAAACTGTGCACTGTCTTGATATTAAATTCTTTCTCCAATCGCTCGGCAGTGATCTCAAAATGCAGCTTGCCAAGAAAACCGGTCTTAAATCCTCTGCCTAAAAATTCATTAAAATCCGCCTCATACTGGAGCGCCGAATCGTTGAGTTTCAATTTCCCCAAGGCGCTTTTCAGATCTTCATAATCATCGCTGGCTTCAGGATAGAAAGAAACGAAAACCACCGGCTGCGGCTCTTTATACCCCGGCAAAGCAAACTTTTTTAAGTTATCTGCTGTAAGCTGCAAGTTGCCAGCCGCCGCCATGGTATCTCCGATTTTTAACAGTTCAGGATTCTTAAGTCCGGTAGCAATGTAGCCGATTTGGCCATTTTCCAATTTTTCATCAACCTTCATCTCCGGAGCAAAATGACCGAGTTCTTTCACCTTGAAATCAGCATTGCCGGCGATCAGATGAGCATTGGCGCCGTTTTTAATTTCGCCGTTAAAAACACGAGCAGTCGCCACAATGCCCTTGTGTTCATGGTAAAAAGAATCAAAAATCAGGGCCTGAAATACTCCAGGGTCAGTATCCGATAAAGATGGCGGCGGCATTTGCTCAACTACCGCTTTTAACAAATCTTCCACACCTTGCCCGGTTTTCCCCGAAACCCTAAAAATATCCGACTCTGAAACCTCTAAAAGTTCTGCCATGCTTTTCACAACCTCGCTAACCATAGACGGATTCAGGTCTATTTTATTAACCGCGCCTACAATCTTTAGCCCGGCCTTTTTTGCCGCGTTAAAATTAGCCAAAGTTTGAGCTTGAATTCCTTGGCTGGCGTCAACCAGCAAAATAGCGCCCTCTACCGCCAGCAGTGCCCGCGATACTTCATAAGAAAAATCGGTATGGCCGGGGGTATCAATTAAATTCAAGGTGTAGGGTTTAGAGTTCAGGGTATAAGCCATCCGGACCGGCGCCATTTTGATGGTAATTCCCCTCTCGCGCTCCAATTCCAACTGATCAAGATATTGCGCCTTCATTTTTCTTTTCTCCACGGTTCCGGTAACTTCCAGAAGCCGGTCAGCTAAGGTAGACTTACCATGATCAACATGGGCAATTATGCAAAAGTTCCGAATATTTTCCATGGGTAGAGTCTACTACAAAGCAAGCAACAAATAAATAACCGCCTTACTGGCGGTTATTTTCATCTCCTTACAAAATCAGTTTGGAAACTGCCCTTTAATTGGTTGTCTTCCGGATTTGGTTCCGCATCCGGATTTGTAACATAAGCGCCTCCGCAAGTCGGACCGATGAACTTACCCGACATTGACGACCGGGCGCCGACACCCGCGACAAAAGAAAAGTCTCCAGCCGACATAACTGCTCGATTTCTTTCTGGTTCATAAAAGCCCAATACTTCAAATATTTTATTTCCGGAAGCATACATCAGGCCGGTGATATTATTTTCTTTTTCAGTTATTTGAAGGTCAAAACCGGACTGATAATCTAGGCATTGCGCCGGACTTTCAGCCTTATAACTTCCCGACCACAATCCAGTGATATCGCTGCTTTCCCGCTTGCCAGAAAAAGAACCCGCGACCTTAATCGAAGTCCTGTTAGGGCATTGATATGTGAAAGTGCCATTTATAGCCTTATCATAGTCCGGATTTCCGCTCAAATTACCGATCTTGCCGCCCCAGAAAAGTTTTTCTCCTGACCCCCAGCTCAATTCATCTACAGATGGCGTACTCTCGCCTCCAACAAAAATCTTGCCTTCGCTGAAACCCGCAGCCTCAAATCTGCCCTCAACGCCATGGAAAGTTTGACCCAGTTCATTCTCTTGATCCACTTCTCCTTCAAAAAATTCCCCCTCCCAAGCGCCGTTAGAAACGCTTCCGCACTCAAAACCGCTCTCAATAGTGAAAGCACCTGACCAAATGCCGGAAACATTGCCCTTCCAGATCAATAACTGCTCTTTAGGGAAAGTAGCATGCAAATCTTTTAACTTAGCAAGGGTATTTAATACTTCTTCATCTTCCACTTCAGTATCCAGAGTTTCAATTTTAATTTGAATCTGATCAAGTTCGGGGTCTGCCAGCAATTGAGTCGCCATCTGGCCAGCAATGCTGTCAGCTATCTGCAAAGCTATGCTTCTGGCATTGGGATCGGCAATTTGGAGATTAATTTCGGTAGTAATATGCTGAAATATCTGGCTTTTTAAGCTGGATTCGGTGTGATTGAAAAATGTACCATCCGTAATCTGGTTGGAAATCTGCAAAGCAATCGGCACAGCGGCGTCCGCGGCAATTTTAGCCGCAAGCGGATCCTGAATCTGATCTGCCACCTGATCAATCACCTGACTAGCAATCTTTTCCGCTTGAATTAATGCGCTGGAATATTCGAGTTCCTGCTCTTCGCTTTCTTCCTCTAATAATTGCCGAATTACCTCGCTCGCTCTTGGATCGTCTAAATCAGCTCTGATTGCTTCAGCCAGATCCTCTTTTTGTTTTGGAGTTAACTGCCTAATCTGCTCGCGCAGAGCACCTTCATCTGCTTCAGGCGCCTTGCCAGGAGTTTCACCGTCTCTGACTTGCCCATTGTCGGACTTTGGGACGTCTCTAAGTTCCGCCTTTTCTTCCGGAGTCAGCACTAGCTCTGGTCCGGCATCCACAAAAAGATCAGGATTTATGGGCTCCACTTCAGGAGGCAGTTGGAAATAAAACCTATCAATTTTACTAACATATTCCTTTGCATGATCGGCAAAAAAATTATTTTCACCGCAATAAGCTGAACAAACGTAATTGCCCGCCCCATACAAGACTGAGCCGCCAATAATTGCCACTCCTACTAGAGGCAAGGTTACGGCAGCTCCGCCAAAGAAAGCAGCTCCGGTGATAACCAGCCCGATACCAGTACCGCCTGCTATAGTTTCCCCAATCAAACCAGCCAAACCGCCTGGGCCGCTTGCGCCAGAAACCCCTGATCCAGCTTGAGCATGGGCGACAAGATAGCCTACTGGGGAAAAAGCAGCCATGACAGACAGGATTAGCAGAAAAGAGATTGACTTGAATGTCGCGCTATCAGACATCATATAATTAATTTTACGCTAGCCGCGCGCTGTTTACAATTTTAAATATCTTATTCTTAAACCTCGCTTTGGAAAACCGCTTGGCGGATTCGCGCATGGCTTTCTCATCAAATGAAGAAAGCAAAAATTTCTTTACTCCCATTACCAAATCTTCGACAGACTGATGATGAAAGAAAACCCCGGTAACTCCTTCTTCCACTATCTCTCGCGCGCCTCCTTGGGAAAAGGCGATAATCGGAGTTCCGCAGGCCTGCGCTTCCGCGGCGACTAAGCCGAAATCTTCCACCTGCGGAAAAACCAGGGCTTCGGCCTCATTGTATAAGACTCGAAGCTCCGATTCAGGTGCAAACGGCAAAAAGCTGATCTTGGAAGACCGCGCCAGCCGTTTGAGATTTTCCAACTCTGGGCCTTCGCCAACCACGATAAGAGGCAAATTTAATCTGTTGAATGCCTCAATGATCAAATCAAATCGTTTATACGGCATGAGCCTGCCCACGGCCAAGAAGTAACCTTTTTTCTTCAACTGCTTGTCTTTATAGAAAACTTTCAGGTCTACCGGCGGATACAACACCTCCGCTTCTCGGCCATAATACTGCCTCACTTTTCCGGCAATGTATTTTGAGTTAGCCAGCAATATTTTTGGCTTTTTTCCAGCGTATCGGTCCCAAAGGCGAAGATAACCAAATAACGGAGAGGTAATAAATTTTAAAAACGGATTCCAGTTAAAATATTTCTGATGTTCCCAAGCGTACCGGAGCGGCGTATGGCAATAATTAATATGAAAAGTATGGCCGTTATAACGAATTCCCTTGCCGTAACCGGCGCTGGAAGATAGAACCACGTCATAATCATGACCGAGATTTATTTGGGCGGCCGCTAAAGGCATCACCGGGATAAAAGGCCGGTGATTTCTAACTACCAAGCGGGTATCCAAAAAGCTGGTGCCCTTAACCTTGCCGTCAAACTTGTTTTTAGTCCTTTCTTTGTCGTAAAAAAGAGTATAGATAGGGGCTTCCGGAAAAATTTCCGAAAAAGCTTCCAGCACCCTTTCCGCCCCGCCGTATTGATTTAAATAATCGTGAACAAGAGCAATGCGCATAACATAAGGTATAATTTATTTATGTCTTACTATAGTATAAAACGCTTTTATGACTTTTTAGGAGCAATTTTGGGGATAACTGCCACATTTTTACTTTATCCATTCATTGCTGTAGCTATTAAGCTGGATTCTAGAGGTCCGGTTTTCGTAAAAATCCCTCGGCTAAGCGGAGGAAAGCTCGTCAATGTCTATAAATTCCGATCAATGAAACACGATACCCACCTTTTAAAGTATAAGGAACTCTGGCTGCTCAATGAGCGGAAAGACGGGCCGTTTTTTAAAATAAAAAATGACCCGCGATTAACCAGGGTTGGTAAAATTCTGCGAAAACTGCGGCTGGATGAATTCCCGCAATTCATCAATGTATTAAAAGGCGAGCTTTCACTGGTCGGCCCGCGTCCGCACGAACCGGAAGAAGTGGCAAAATATCCGGCAGAATACCAACACCTCCCGCAAGCAAAAGCCGGCATTACCGGGCTCTCCCAAGTCAGCGGCGCATCCTCGCTCCCCTATCTTAAAGAACTAGAACTGGACGACTATTACTTAAAAAACCAATCGCTTTGGCTAGACTTGAAAATCATTTTCAAAACTATCGCTATTTTGTTCACCGATCCTACAGGGGTGTAGCTGACAATTGCACTTAAGAAGTGGCAACTGACGGTAAACGACTCACCTATGTGAGCCGTTTATTTGACATCGCCAGCCAAAAAGGAATAGAAGTAATGATTGGTTTTAATTAACCAAAAACCGCTCTAAGGGCGGATTTTTCTTTTTATATTAGAGCGCGTTCATCGCGACCAGTTTCTTAATCGCCTGCCTGCGATGGGCGAATCTGGATTCTTCTTCCATAGTCAATTCGCCGATTACTTTCTTGATCTCCGGCACGTAAAATAAAGACCGAAACGGAAATCCAGGGACGATAGCCGCCGCCGGCTTTTCCAAGATAATCCCGCGCAAAGTCCCTTCGGCGGTTAAAATCCCGCTTTTTGGAGATTTTTTAAAGGCAATAACAACCCTGAACTGCGCCCCTCTTTTTTCAAGCGGCACTCCTTTTAATTTATCCAGAGTTATCTGAATCAGCTCCTCATCGGTCTTTTTAGACCCCGGCTTGCCCGCCATAGCTTCAGCGGCGGTGGGCCAGCGCCTGGAAAATACTCCCGGCTCCCCTTTCAGATAATCAATCTCCAAGCCGGAATCTTCCGCTAAAACCGGCAAATCGGTCAGCCCGGAATAGAATTCCGCTTTTTTGACGGCATTAGCTTCAAAAGTTTTCTCATTTTCTTCCGGCTCCTCTTTTATGCTTAAATCATCAAGCATTAAAAGCTCATACGGCAAACTGCCGAAAATCTCTTTATATTCCGTAATCTTGCCGGGATTATGAGTCGCGATAAGTATTTTACTCATTAATATCTAATTTCAAATTTATTATAATTCTTCATCTCTCCTTCTTCTACCTCTACCTCCCGCACGCTCGCGTATTTGGACCCTTCCTCGCACCACTTTAAAAATTTTTCCAAATTTTCTTTTTCACCTTCCGCCTCTATATAAACCGAGCCGTCCGCCTCGTTTCGCGCGAATCCTTTTATATCCAGTTCCTCGGCCTTTTTTCCGGCGGAATCCCGATAAAATACTCCTTGCACATCGCCATAAACTTTAATATGAAAATTATTCATGCCCATTAATAATAACATGCCGAAAGAGAAGGCCTGGCGCTTAGCGCCAGGCCCAATGTTCAATTGCAACCTGCCAGGTTCTGTTCATCAAACTCCCGAATCTCCCACACGAAAGATCCGAGAGCCATGGTCATATCGCAGACGATCTTTGACAGCGGCTGCACATGCCCTTCGGGAAGAGTGGAAGCTCCTACCCGAAGAACTTTAAGGATCTTAACCGTTACCGAGAGCTGTTTGCTCCCCGGATCGTACGACCGGTCCAAGATCTCGCACTTCGCCAGAAAAGCGCCTTCCTCGTAGAGGCAGATATCGCCTTTCTGGAAGTCGATCTCCCGCTTCTTCGGCTTCCGCAGGTTTCCGACCTGCTCAATGCTGAATCGCGCTCGCTTAACGAATTCCGGCTGATCGACTCTGTCTATCACAGGCGCACCAGATCGCGCGACGGATCGTCCTTAAGGATCAAGGGGCTGTCTTTGCCCTCGGCTTTGCAGGCCGGACACCAGTTCTCGTTAGCGTCCGGCTTATCCAGCTCGGCGCGGTCCGTTTCCAGGCCGCAGACCAGGCACACCAGGATTTCCAAGAAGTAGGCCATCTTTCCTCCATTTTTCACGAATTTGACTGCTAGGCATATATTATCATAAACCATACAATTTGTAAAGGGGCAAGTTTGACTTTTCGGCTAAAATTATATATAATCTTGTAACGTCTTTGAAAGCTAAAAAGGAGGCCTTATGAAACCATTGGCATTGAAAATGTCAGAAATTTACCGGCCCTTCAAAAGACCGATAGTAATCATGTTTGCCTTTCTGGTAAGCAGCCAAATCCTCTCTTTAGTTTCGCCGTTCCTATATGGAAAAGTCATAGACGCGATAATCGCCAGGGACGAAATCAACGTAGTAATGGGGCTGGCCTGCTTATCCTTTTTGGTCTACATCCTTAGGGACAGCGTTTTGGCTTATTACAAGGACAAGTTTGAGCTTAACTATCTGGATTTCACGGTATCGGAACATATCGCGAATACCACCCTGCAGAAAATCATGGGATTTTCTGTGGGCCAGCATAACAGCCAGAATTCCGGACTTAAACAAAGCATTATCAATAGAGGGCAAAGCTCTTTGCAGCAACTAACTCAATTGATACTTTGGAGAGTCCTGCCTATGGCTCTTCAGCTGACACTGACAATGATGGTGCTGCTCTACTTGAATGCCGCCCTAGGGCTGATCGTTCTATTGAGCATGATTCTGCTTAGCGCCGCCACAGTCTATATCAACCTTTCGTTAGATAAAGAAATGGGAAGGTGGCAGGATATTGATAACGACAATTACAAGCTTCATGCCGAAATACTCAGGAACATGGAATTGATCAAAATAAACTCTCAAGAAGAGAGGATGTCCGCGGAATATGACAGCGGGCTTAAGAATTTTGCCGCCGTCGGCAGAGAGCTTTGGCAAAAGCATAGTTTCTACAGCTCCATTCGGAGCTTCATCCTAAGCGCTTCAAAAATCGCCGTCATCATAGTTGGGATTCTGCAGGTTTATCGCGGAGATTACACGCCAGGATACTTGGTATTCTTTTTATCCCTTTCATCTAGCGCCTTTGGCAATCTGGATAATATCAGAGAAATACACAGGAGCTTCCTGCGGTTCTATGCGAGAGTAAAGAAATTTTTTGAATTGCTAGAAATTGAGCCGGATGTAAAGGTGCTGAAAAAGCCAGTTAGATTAGAGAAAGTACAGGGAGGAATTGAGTTCCAAAATGTTTTCTTTGTCTATCAGCGCGAAGATCAGAAATCTGCTGATGAAAAAAAGGATACTTTGCTGGACATCAACTTAAAGATTAACCCCGGAGAAAAAGTGGCGCTGGTAGGCCATTCAGGCGCCGGCAAATCTACTATCGCTTCGCTAATACTGCGAGCGCACGACCCAATCTCCGGTGAAATACTCATAGACGGGAAAGAGCTTAAATCGTTGGACTTGGCCGAATACCTTAAACAAATCGGCTCGGTGGAGCAAAATGTTTCTCTTTTCGACAAAACCATCCGCTATAATATACTTTTCGGGCTTGACCAGAAAAGAGCCGAAGAAATTACTGAAGACGAGTTGAAAGAAGCGGCGGAGGCCGCCTGTATAGATAACTTCTTTTACCGGCTAGAGAACGGATTTGACACTGTAATCGGAGAAAAAGGGATCCGCTTATCCGGCGGAGAGCGCCAACGAGTAGGCATAGCGCGAGCGCTCATTAAAAAGCCAAAGATCCTGATCTTCGACGAGGCAACTTCCAGCCTGGATACTAAAAACGAAGAACTGATTAAGAAAGCCATAGATAAGGCTTCAAAAGGCAGAACTACAATCATCATCGCCCACCGGTTATCAACCATAAAGGACGTTGATAAAATATTCGTCTTGGATCATGGCCGACTAGTCGGCCAAGGAGCCCATGATGAACTCACTCAATCCTGCGAGGCCTACCGAGCGCTGATCAGCAACCAAGTGGTGACTATTTGACTTATCTCGCCCGCCAGAAAATGGCGGGCTTTTTCTTGACTAACGCATAGAAATATGATAAGCTCTTGGGAGCTTAAACAAATCCGCAAATCAAGGAGGCAAAGACTGATATGATCTTCGTGGGATGGGTGGTAGCCGGTTTGTTCGTCTGGGGCGTATTGGCCGAGTGGGCGCTGTTTGCCGGATTGGCCGGCTGGCTGGCCGGGTCGCTGGTTCTCTGGTCATTCGGTTTCTGGATGGTACTGGCGCTGGAATCTGTTCTGCTGTTCTGCCTGATAGATCACGATGAGGGCGCCTGGGCCACGCTGACACTGCTCTTGACGCTCTTCCTGTTTGAAACCTGGGGCAACCTAAAGGTTTATACAGCCCTTATCACCAATCCGCTTGGCACTCTTGGCCTCGTCGGGCTGTATTTTGTCCTCGGCACTCTCTGGTCAGTGGCCAAATGGTGGTTTTACGTAAGAGATCGGAAAGAACGATACGACGAGAAAAAGGCGAAATTCCTGAAAGCCAAAGGCCAAGAGGGCAACCTCGTGCCTGCAAACCTTCAGGAGGAATGGGCCGGGGTCGTAGAAAGCCAAAAGCTCTTCAAGCCGGAATCCCTGGATCACAAGGCGAGGATTATGCGTTGGATGACTTTTTGGCCGTGGAGCGCCGTCTGGACAATCATCAACGATCCGGTCAAAAAGGCTTTCCGAGCCATTTACCGGCAAATCCAAGGCACCCTGCAGAAAATCGCCGACCGGATCTACCAGGACACGGAAAGCGATCTTCCGGAAGACGCGCGCTCAAGAATGTCAGAGCGGGATTACTAAGCTAAACACAGCGAGATTCGTCTCGCTTTTTTTAATCTATTGGTATACTTAGACGTATAGGATAAAAAAATGATATCAGCTGAAGAAAAAATTTTTTTAAAGAATTTGATTAAGAAGAAAATTTGGCATATTTTGGCGCTGATCCTTATAATTGCGGCTTCCATCTGGATCGGGCACGCGGTCAGCGGGAGCATACGAATTCAAGAGATAGTCCAGAAATACGGATATCTCGGTATTCTCTTCGCGGCAATTTTGAGCGGATTCAATATTAGCGTCTCCATACCGATTATCGCCTTCTTGCCGATATTTTTGGCTAGTAATCTTAACCTCTGGATAATCATCGGCATCATCGCCGTCGGCACCACCACAGCAGATGCCTTTGGATACTTAATCGGCAGAACAAGCAGGAGCCTGGTCGCCTCGCAATCCAACGAAAGAATTTCTAGGACTCTGCAAAAGCTCCAGAACCGCTACCACTGGGCTCCTCCGCTGGCGCTTTTTCTGTTTGCTTCCGTCATGCCATTCCCAAATGAAGTCCTGGTGATACCCTTGGGGTTTCTTGGTTACCGGCTATCCCATTTGTTGCTGCCCCTGTTATTAGGAAATGCCGTTTTCACTATCTGGCTTTCTCTCGCCTTCGTGGACCTGTCCTCGGCTTTTTAATAATATACCGGAGAGTAGGAGACGAACCTATAGCCAGCGATTTTTCTTGAAGAGCGCCGCTAAAACCACAAGCAATATGAAAGTTCCGCCGACAATCCACCAAAACGCCAGCGGATCTCCGGCAATCGGAAGGGCGACATTCATGCCGTAAAAGCTCGCGACCATCGTCGGGACGCTTAAGACAATAGTTAAGGCGGTCAGAAACTTAATTACCCTATTAAGATCGTTAGTCATAATAGTTGAATAAGCATTGCGGATATTAGAGATATTTTTAATATTAGCGCGGCAAATTTCAATTAGCTGCCCGTTGGCGAGAAAGAGGTCTTCAATCAAATCAGTATCTTTTTCATAGAGCTTTAAATACTTTCCTGACAGCAAATCTTTTAAGATATTGCTAGTCGGCACTAAGGCGGCCAAAAAATCATTCAGGATATTTTCAAAAGAAACAAACCTGACAATATCGCTATTTTCTATGTTCTGTGGCTTGATATGGATACTCCTAACCTGCTTATTGATATTAATAATGAATTTGTTGTATTCGGAATTAATCTGATGAAATAATTGGATAAAAAGGCGGGCTTTTTGGGTAGTGTAAAATGTGGCGCTTCCGGAAGTGAACTTTTCCAAAAACGGCAGCTTGCGCTGAGTCACGGTGATGACAAAATTACTCCCCATAATCAAAAGCACCGGGATGGTGGTGACGGTAGCCTCCTCTTCATAAGGCACTCTAGTGAAAATATAAGTGGTTCCGTTCTCAATTTCCTGGCGAGGAACTTCGTAAACGTCTTTGGCGTCTTCCAGCAGATCGCGTTCCAAAGTGAATTGTTCAGCTAATTGATCCAACTCATCGTTCGTTGGATTCTCCACGTATATCCAAGAACCAGTCTGGAAATTATCCAGCTGTCTCAAATTAGGATCTTTAACGGTTTTTTGGTATATAGTAATCATCGTTTTATCTAATTATAAACCAATCTGAAAATTCGGAATAGTTTTTAGATTCTCAAAGATGTCGTAAGAGGTTAAAATAAACGCCTCATCCCAACCGCTTTCAGTGTAATTGCCGCTCCGGCCATGCGTTACAATGCCAATAAAATTGCCGCTAAGAAAAACCGGGGCCCCGGAAAATCCGCCGCGGAAATAAGGGGTTATTATACCTAAATCCGTGGCCTTCCAAAAATCTTCTTGATGATCGGCCGGGTACCTCCGAAGACCGTACCGCAATCCGCAGGGCTGAATAGTTCCGTCACAACCGGATCCCTCATAATAAGTTAATTCAAAAAACTCGCCATCAAACCTCTCCAGCCTTTGGGCGCTGGCGCTCTCGCGTCCCGGATAACCAATGGCAATAATAGGAGATTCTTTTTCCAGTAATAATAATTGCGGAAATAATTCAAAATAAGGCAGATCATCATCGGTTTCGGATAACTTCAAGACCGCAAAATCCAAGCCGGCGCTTTCCGCGTAATCCTCATCCGAGGTTTTAAAAAATATCTCTACCGGCTTGAATCTCTCTTCATCTTCCCGCCAGTTCTTTACCGGGGGGATTTCACTTTGCTCCTGATCAGTCATAGCAATCTCGCATTTTTGTAATTCCCACATCCTGCCGACCGGATCATCAAGTAACTCCCTTCTGACTTCTAAGATATGCCTGGCAGTCAAAATATAGCCGTCCGGCGAGATGAATGCGCCGGTGCCGATATTGTATTGGGCTTCATTCCACGGCTGAACGGACTCCGCGTAAAACTGGGTTTTAAAAAGGCAACGAACTAAAGCAATTGCCGTTATATCAATTTCCTTTTCCGGCAACTGAACGGTTTCCGGGCGCTCAAGAGTTTCCGACTCTTCTAAAATCGACTCGCTTACAGGCTCATCGGCGGCCGGAAGTTCCGGAGGCATAGCGTCAATTAAATCCTCCGTAATAATCTCCGGTTCCAGGCCGTCAAGGTTTTCAATCGCTGCCGGCGGCGCCTGGAAATCAGGAACGGGCGGTCTTGGCGTAGTCAGATAAATACCAGCTATGATCAAAATAGCCCCGATTGCTAAAGCGATAGCAGAATCGATTAATTTAAAAAACATAAAATTTTTCCGCTACCTCATCCCAAGAGGTCAATCTAGTGTAAAAGTCGAAATTCGGCCTTACAGAAAACTGATCAAAAAGGAATCTATTTTGGACATCCCGCAATCTCTCAAGCACCTTTACCTCGTCATCCAGGTAATGGGTAATTCCAAATTCTTTCGCTTTGAGATTTTTCCCGTCAATACTATCTACGAAAGCGGCATTGTTTTCATTGAAAAAATCCGGCCAGAGCCGATGCCTCTTTAAAAGATTGGCGGCAATCTCCGGATCTTTGCGCCTGGAAATCAAAAAATACTTAACGCCCCGACCTTGCATTTTCGATAAAACATCGGCGACTCCCGGCATTAGCGGCG
Source organism: Candidatus Paceibacter sp. (assembly GCA_020724845.1). GTDB lineage: Bacteria > Patescibacteriota > Minisyncoccia > UBA6257 > 02-FULL-45-10c > DYGE01. Next base: position 65,790 of record DYGE01000003.1, on the reverse strand, counting down.
GAGTTAAAGCTATTTTCGGATCATGGTAAGTTAGCTGCTGCAATTCGCGGACAACCTCTTTAGGCATGAAATTTGTCAGCAGTTCCGAAGCAGTTTGCTCACGCTTTAAAGCAAACCCAAAACTTCTCGCGAGATCAACTCTAAGCTGGCTAAAGTCAATGATAACTCCGTCCATATCCAGGCCGATTATTTTTTCTTTCGTAGACATAAAATGATTTGGCATCAAGGCACTTCTATATTACCATAGGTATAAGTACCTTGGAAAAAGAGCGCGATGACCAGCCCGGAACGAGAGCGGACATTTAAGGAACAGGCTAGAAAGATTCTTGATTATCTAAAGAGCGATATCCGCTACGACCGCAATTTCATGCCTCGTCCATTTTTTATGGAGCTGACCGGCTCGCCATCAGCGGGGAAAACCACCTGCATCAAAGAATTGGACAAATTCTTCAGGCGACAGGGATTCCGAGTTCTCTGCCCGCAGGAAGGGGCGGAAGTTATCCGCCACATATCAAGAGCAACCCCGCTCTACAATATCAGAACCGGAATGTACGCCGCCGAAATGCTGGTAGACATCAGTATGGGCACTCTGTATGACATCGTCATCTTTGACCGTTGCCTGTTCGACGCCTATTGCTGGATGGAATACTGGGATGAGAAAGGCAAATTGGACGCGGATGAAAAGCAAACGATACAATCTTTCTTTCTCTCCCGATTCTTTACCGACAAGCTGGACGCGGTATATTTCATGACTGCTGACCCCATGGTCGCCATGGAACGAGAATTGAAAATAGCTCTTAGCAAAGAGCCGGGCGAGACGACAAACCCCAAAACCGTGGCAACGCTGGTTACGAGATTTAAAAAGGTCTATGAAGTTTTGTCACCGCAATATCCCCAACTGCACCTCATTGACACCACTGACCTCGGCGAGCAAGAAATGGTTGAATACATCGCGAAGCATGTGCTGGATTCTTTGGAGAAAAAAATACAAAAAAGCGGAAGTTAATCCGCTTTTTAATTTTCCCTTTCCAGATAGATAGTCCTGGTCGGGAAAGCCATGGATATTTTTCTTTTATCAAACGCTTCCTTTACTTTAAGGTGGATATCCTGATTGATATCCATATATTTATCGTAGTCAGCGGTTTGCACATAATAAACGACTTCAAAATTCAAGGCGGAATCGTCAAATTTATTAAAATGGGCTCGGCTAAAACGAGCCAACTCTTCGGCTGTTATGATTTCTTTTATAATCTGCGGGATTTCTTTCAGCTTTTCAATCGGGGTATCGTAAGTCACGCCAAAGCTAAAAGCCACGCGCCGCTCTTTCATCTTTTTGAAATTCTGAATCCTGACAGAGGTCAATTCCCTGTTAGAAATTACTATTTCTTCGCCCTGCAAAGCGCGCAGGCGGGTGGTTTTAATTCCAATTCTTTCCACTACCCCGAGATTCTCGCCGACAACTACAAAATCGCCGACCTCAAACGGCTTGTCAAAGAAAATCGCGAAGGAGCTGAAAAGGTCGCTCAAAATATTTTGAAGCGCCAGAGCTACCGCAACACCGCCGATGCCAAGCCCGGCAATGAAAGAAGTAACGTCAATGCCGACATTGGATAAAATAAACAAGACGCCAATTGTCCACAAAATCCCCTTCAGCACCTTGCCGAGCACCTTCAAGGCCTCGCGATTGCTGGCAGCCGCGGCATCTTTCAATCGCCCATGAAGCAGATAATCTATCAGGATTTGCAGCGCCAAAGTCACTTGGTAAACCGCCCAGACCACCAGAATTACATTGATTACCTTTCTGAAAGCGCCAGGCAATTCCAAAAAGCTCATCGCCAAATAGAACGAAAGATAAGAATAGAAGGGCGGCCTGATAGAGCGGAGGATTTCTATGAAAACATCGTCGGCCGCGGTGGCGGTTTTTTCGGCCAGTTTTTTGAATCGGTAAAACAAAATCGCCTGCAGCAGCTTAAAAACCAGCAGCAGCACCAAAAAAGCGCCGCCCGCGACAATAAAATCCTCTAATGTGTTTCCAAGAAATACCCTTTGCAAGGTGTCCGGAGAAAAGAAATTTTCCAACATAAATTTATTTTAAACTTTTATAATTTATTTTTCAATAAAACACCCCCGAAAACCGGGGGTGTTTTAAACAGATAAACTTTATCTGCGGCGCTTTTTCCCGCCTCGCTTTGCAGCTTTCTTAGTCTTTTTAGCCTTCTTGGCTTTCTTAGCCTTCTTCATCGGCTTCTTAGACTTTTTTGCTTTTTTGGCGGCCTTTCTTTTCTTCTTTGCCATTGTTCAATTGCAAATTTGAAATTAATTATCCAAACTTATCTGATCATTGTTAAGATAAGTTTGCAAGCGACCTTTCTGCTTTCATCGCAAGAAAAATTTTTGCGACATCAGAAAACATTTTTGAAAAAATTCCTTTCTAATTTCATTATACAAATAATATCCGCGAAAAAAATTTTTCTAAACTGTGGATAACTTAAATTTTTCCGAAAAAAAAATTTAAAAATATCTTTCACAAAAAATATAACGTAATAAATCGCAAAAACGTTTCAAGAAAAATTCCAGAAAAATTTTCCTGCGCGGCTATTCGTAGCGCAATGCTTCAATCGGATCCTTTCGCGCCGCGTGCCTTGCCGGATACAGTCCAAAAATTAATCCCACTAATCCGGAAACGCCTAATCCAAGCACAATGCCCGCAATGGGAATAGAAAATTCCCAATTAATTCCTAAAAATTGGCTAAGCACCACCGAAATTCCCAGCGAGAGGCCGAGGCCGATCGCAATGCCTATCACTCCTCCGGCTGATGTTAATAAAACCGACTCAAGAAGAAATTGGGTGAGAATATCTCTGTTGGTGGCGCCGATGGCCTTGCGCAAGCCGATTTCCCTCGTCCTTTCTGTTACCGATACCAACATGATGTTCATAATGCCTATTCCGCCGACTACGAGCGATATCGCGACCACCAACGCAAGAAAAGCGGTAAAAGTTTGAGTGATAATTTTAATCTGATCCACCAGCCCTTGTTGCGTGACTATAAAAAAGTCATCTTTTTCCGGATCGGTGATGTTATGGCTTTCCCGCAACGTGAGCTCTATATCACGCACCGTCTGGTCAACCAAGTCGGGACTCGCCGCTCTGGTGATAATTTCGTGGTAGTGATCAATGCCAAGAAGGTACGACTGGGCAGTAGTATAAGGAATCAATACCAAGTCATCAACGTTGAAAAAGGCCAATTGCCCTCTCGGAGGGTATGCGCCGACAATCCTGAATTTTCTATCTTTAATCGTTATATTCTGCCCGACCGCGTCCGAATCGCCGAAAAGCTCTTCCTTAACCTTAGATCCGATAATCGCCACGCTGGACTTCTGCCTGATATCGCTTTCATAAAATATCTCCCCGTCCTCCGGATAAAGATCCAAAAAATCCACCATAAATTCGGCTGACCAGCCCAAAATAAACGGCTTGTAGGTCTCCCCTAAGTAAGAAACGCTGCCGGTAACTATCACGCCGGGAGCCACATCCACCAATCCGGGAACATTACTCTTCAGCCTAAGCGCATCCACATCTCTACTAGTAAGAGAGTCAGAAAAAACAGTTTCAGCAATATCGGTAGGCCCCTTCGGCTCACGGCCGGGGCGAATAACTATAGTTTCAGCCCCCATGCCGCGCACCTCGCTCAAAATCAACTCCCTAGCGCCCTCGCCTAAAGACATCACCAGTATGATCGCGGTAATGCCTATGACTATGCCCAAAATAGTTAAAGCAGTGCGAGATTTATTCGCCTGTAAGCCATTCAGCGCTATTTTAAATCCGTGCTTAAGTTGCATTGAAATTATTTAGTGAAATGGCCATTCGCAATTCTCCTGTTCTTCACAGGAGTATCGCTCTCCATTAATCCATCCTTCAAGCGAATAATCCTTTGGGAGTGTTCAGCAGTGTAAGTTTCGTGAGTTATTAATACAATAGTGTGGCCCATCTTATTTAGGTTTTGCAGCGTATCCATAATCACTTCTCCGGACTTGGAATCTAAATTGCCAGTCGGCTCATCTGCGAAAATAACTTCCGCGTCATTAACAAGCGCCCTCGCGATTGCTACCCTCTGTTTTTCTCCGCCGGAAAGCTGGGAGGATTCATGATTCATCCTATGCGCAAGCCCGACCTGCTCCACCGCCTTCGCCGCTTTTTGCTCCCATTGATTTTCTTCTAAGCCGGAATATACCAGCGGCAACAGCACATTATCAAGAACGGTAGTGCGCGGCAACAAATTAAACATCTGGAACACAAACCCCATTTTTTCATTGCGCAGCTTTGCCAGCTCATCGCTTGAATAACCGTCTATTGTTTTTTGATTGAACTTATACACGCCGGAAGTTTGCCGGTCTAAAAACCCCAGAATATGCAGAAGGGTTGACTTGCCGGATCCCGAGGGTCCCATAATAGACACGAATTCCCCCTTTCCAATTGAAAAAGAAACGCCTCTCAAAGCAGGCGTCTCCACACCGTCATTGACATAAGTTTTCCGCAGATCTTTTACTTCAATCAAGGCCATGCCGCGCGAAATTAATCTCTTATAAACACAACTATCTCCTCTCCCGCTTCAATGCCGCGCGTGATTTCAATAAATCCGTCGCTGCCGCGTATGCCCGTCTCAACCATTTTTTCTACAATCTCCCCGCCGGTCAATACTCTGACGATCCTATCGCCATTGCGATATATCACCGCCCTCACCGGAATCGCGATCGCGCCCTCTCTCATATCAGCTAGAATATCAATGTTCGCGGTCATACCTGACTTAATCCTCCCATTCACAGCCTTCAATTCTAAAATCGTTTTATAAGTCGGCACGCCGCCCACCACGGTTTCCGCGGGGTCAATGGAAACCACCTCGGCCTCAAAAAGCTCGTCATTCCCATACGCGTCAAGCGTGATTTCAGCAATGTCCCCCACGCTTACGCTGGCAATATCCGCTTCCGGCACAAATGTTTCAATTTCAAACTCGCTTTGCCCAATCACCGAGATAGCCGGGCTGTTAACCCGCGCAATTTCGCCCACCTTCACGTCTTTCTTGGCAACCACTCCCGCAAAGGGAGCTCGCAGGACGGTTTTGCTAAGTTGAGAATTAGTAACCTGCAGTTTGGCTTCCGCTTGCCGCACGAGCGCCTCTTGCGCCGCGATCTGCTCTTGGGTTGCTCCCGCCTGTTTTAATTCAAGTTCCCGCTCCGCGACAGCCAAACTGGCTCTAGCGCTGTTAAATTTTTCTTCGGACGAGGCAAGGTTGGTTATGGCGGTATTTAAATTAGTTCTGGCAGTTGAAACATCTGTTCTGTACTTATCTATGTTAGTCTGGGAAACTTCTCCCGTAGGGGTGAGGGAATTCAACATCAAAGCCACGTCATCTAAAAATAAGTTGATGGAATTCAGGTAGCTATTCGCTAAATCAGAATGCTGGCTTAAATTGCTATTGACCGATAGGGCGTCCGTCGCCGACTTCCATTCGTTAAGAATTTGTTCAATGCCAGGCCGCGCTTGCTCAAGTTTGTTTCCAAGTTGAGCATTATTCGGCTGAAAAGAGAGTTCCGGATTGGAACTTCTGGAATTATCAAAAAATTGATCAACTTTGTTTCTTACGGCGTCATCGGCTTTAGTAAAGGCATCTTTGGCGCTGTTGGTGAAGTTTAATTTGGCATCGGACAATGCGTCTTCCGCGCTTCTAACCTTGGCAATAGCGACGTTTATTTCTTCAGCCCTAGTTCCCTTCCTAAGCTCGTCTAATTTAGCAACCTGAACTTCTAAATTGGCTTTGGCATCGCTCAATTGGGCCAGCAGCTCGCTAGCGTCCAGAGACACCAATCTCTGGCCGGAAATAACCTGATCGCCTACGTTTACATAAATATCAGAGACTCTGCCCGAAACCTCAAACGCCAAATCTATCTCCTCCGAAGACCTCACCGAACCGGTTACGCTGACTATTTGTTTTAAATCTCTTATCTGCGCTTCAGCAGTGTCGGCTTGAGGCGCTTCATTATTAAAAGCAAAGTACGCAATGCCGGCCAGAACAGCCGCTCCAATGATCGCCAGAAACAATTTGTTGGTAAATAAAAACTTTAGCATTTCAGTCTTTTGGATTCTACTCTCCTAATTATATCAGCAATTCAAAAACCGCCCAACAGGCGGTTGATAAACTAGAATAACTGATAGGTAAAGCCGATCATCGGAGTCAAGGACATCAAGTCGAAATTCTTCAGAGCTTCGAATTTCACATCGCAGTTGAAAGCGAAAGACCTTTCACCGCGCTGCCATTTCCAAAGGACAATATCCAAACCGACAACCACCTCTCCATAAAAATAAAGCTTAGATCCGGATCCAGAAACGAAATTAGGCCCAAGCCCGTAACCGATCCGCCAGCCGGAATCAGTCAAACTTTCTTTAGTCGCGGCGCCGATATCTTCCAAGGCGCCTCTGATAACCGGAAGCGCCAAGTATTTTGTCTTCTCGCTGTCCTCCCGTTTCCGAACCCCCATTCCCCAATACCTATTCTTGGTTTTTATGTCATAGAAAAAAACATCCAGATCATCAGCCGAATAAGACCGAGCCGGGCTTTCCATCATCGGCTTCATTGAAAATCCCTTCTTAAGAGAAATGGCCATCTCCGGACCATTTGAGGCAGCGGCGCAAAGGCCAGGCCAAAACGCGAAAACTGCTAAAATCAGCGCCTTTCTCATCTCATCTCCTTGTTATTAAGGATACTTCTGCCAAGAGTTTACAATTTTAAATCCCCATTGTCAAACAAAAAAGGCCCCGCAGCGTAACGCTGCGGGGCGAAGATCTCACTTAATTCTATTTTCAACTAGCCATGCTACTCTCGCTGGAGTTTCCGGGAAGAACTGGGTCATTACCTCAGCCTGCTTAGCCGGATCACTTGGGTCATCAATCAATCCCTTGTTGTTACTTCGGGTGGTCAAAGCGTCAAAGAAGTCGGCAGTCATCACCAGCACCGCGGTTTTACGCACCATTTCCTTGGACTCATCGCTTAGCGGAACCGGCGAGTCCCTATCCAGGTCAATGCCGTAGCCCTTATCCTGGAACTTATGGTGCATGCCGGCAATAAAGGCCGTAAAGAGAAAACTCTCCTTCAGCCGGTTAAATCCTTCTCTAGTGTGCTTCTTTATTCGGTTGAACTCTTCCTCGGTCAGCCGGCCGGTCGCCCCTAGGAGAACCTGCTCAACCTCGCACTTGCCATCGTCGTGGCCGCAGCCGCCGAAAAGCGGGTATTTCAGATCTTGCCACTTCTCCATTTCGGCCAAACCGAACGAGTAGGCGCCGACTCGGAGACAATGAAGATAGGTTTCCAAGTGATGCTCCTTCAGCCCGGCCATGTGAGCCATAAACTTCTTCCAGGCCTCCGGGTCAATCTTGGCCGCTTCAGCCAGCTGATTTACTCCGCTTTCCAAAAACGCCACATCCCGAACTCTGCTCATCCAAACCTCCTTTTCAAAGACGGGTAAATTATGTCACAAACCACCCAAAACCGCAAATTTAGCCAGAGTGGAAAATTTCGGAACAAGTCGTTTTTAAGTGCGGGATAACTTTGTTCAAGCTCTTCAAGTCGTAGTCCACCACTTCCACAATATTCCTGTACTTGCCGAATTCTTCTTCCAGCGCCGCCACGCCGTCAATGAATTTAGTATAGATGCTGTCTTCAGTTCCCCTTTTCCTAAGGAAATCATAGCAAAGCTCATTAGGAGACTCGCTCAACGCCTCTAAAATTGCGTCGCCAAGCTCCCAAACTTTTTCCGCTTGTTCCTGATACGCTTCCGCGATCGCAGACTTTATTTCCAAGTCTCCTTCTTTTTCCTCTTCCTTAAACTGCTCAATCCAGAGCTCTTCAAAAAGTTTCGGCGGATCAACATTCTCTTCCGGCTCATCAGGCGCAACTTCCTCTTTTCTAAGCTTTGGCTCCGGCTCTATCGTTTGTTCAGCCGGCTTCGCGCTCGGCTTAACCTCCGCTTGCGCCGGTTCTTGAGCAACCTTGTGTTCGGTTTTTGGCTCCTCCTTATATTCGTGAACCGCGGGCTGGCTTTTGCCTGCCTCATGGCGAAGCCTTTCGGGGCCGGCTCCGCTCGTAAGAAGCTTGATCTTGTCTTCCAAGAGCTTAATTTCATTTTTGGCGGCACCGAGCTCAAATGCCAGCTTGTTAAGATTAGTCTCCAGCTCCTTTCTTTCTTTTCGCTCGTTCTCCAACGCTTCCTGAAGCGTCTCAAACTTCGCCTTCCATCTTTCGCTTTCAATTAAAGCTTGAATGTTAGAAGCGGAAATGTCGGTTGGCGAAAAACTGCCGCTTAACTTTTTAAAATCATCCATGTCCATACATATTCAGTATATCAAAAATTAACCGATTCTTCGCAATTAAAAAACCTCGCAACGCGAGGTTAAAAATTCCTGGACTGATGATAATAACCTTCCTCCAACAGGACATTGCAGGAAACAGTATTGGTCAATAAATCGCTGATCGTCAGATAATTCTTCGCTCTGCCCAAGATGGTCTCGCCGAAATTCCTCATCACATCAAAAAAAGCAAGATTATACGGGGCGGACCCTCGCGGCGAATCAATAGTAGCTCCGAACGCGTCAAAATGCTCCTCCAAGACCCTGGTTTCAACCAAGCCCTTTTTAAGCGAAGACAAAACTCTGACTCTGCCGCGGTCAAAAATCAGTTCCAGCTCATTGTTGTATATCCGATTTTCCAATCGGCGATAACCGCTGAAACACAAGCTGACCCCGTCTTCCCTTCTGCCGACAACCTGATATCGGTCAAAACTGTCGCAGACCCTCCTAAGATAAAACGGCGCGTGGCCAAGTAGAAAGTTCACCAGGTCTATTTCATGGTTCATATGATCCAGCAGCAAACTATCCTCTTTTTTCCAATCAGTACTCGGTTTGTGATAAAAAAATCGGAAGTTAAATTCTTCCAGTCGGCCGTACGCCTCCCGATATTCCAGCAATTCCATTTTCAGGCGAACGTTCTCTCTTTCATAGCGCCTCGGATGGCAGCTGGTCAGAACTAACTTTCGTTTCTCCGCTTCTTCAATAATTTTCCACATTACTCTCGCATAGTCGCCTACCCAAAGCGGTTTCTCGCAAAGAACGTGCTTGCCGGCAGCCACCGCTTTTTCCATTAAAGTAAGATGGAACTGATGCGGGGTGGCAATCACTACCGCGTCCACGTCCGGCCTGGCCAGCAAATCCTCTGCCGAGGAAGCGCGATACAAATCAGGCGCCAGTTTAACAAACTGATCAACTACCTCCAGATTCGGGTCAAAAGCCGAGGTTATCCGAAAAAGCTCCGGCAGCTTGTCCGCCACCAAACCATGAGACGAATACGCGTGCCCGCCGCAACCGATAAATCCCAATCGAACCATCTTCATCTTTTCCCCCTAATGTAAAAGTACTTTAGACGCTTATATAATAGTACAAGTAATATCAAAAAGCAATCAATTCAAATTGAAAAGAAAAAGCCAAGCTTGTCAAGTCCGAATTTTTCTGCTAAAATACGCGCAGCAGCTCAAAACTACAGGAGGTTCTTGTGCGAAATCAAGAATCCGAGAGAGAACGCGGCTACGCCCGTCGGTTCGAATACCGGCCGGAATTTCTTTTCTGCAATCTGGTCAAGAAAGTTATTGACGCCAACGTCCAGGAACGAACCGTAAATGATTTTCGAGTAGCCAGAGTTGAGGATGTCTTTGACAATTATAACGAGACATTTATCGTTTTCGGCAGGCCGAATACCGCGTTGGTAACTGCCTTGCCGGACGGAACCGGCTACCAAAAGTTCGCCGCTTACTCGCTCTGGCGAAAAGCGGCGCATATCGAAAATATTACGCGTAATTCCGGATCGTTTCTGCAGTCAGGCATCTGGCTGCGCCTGCTGAATCTTCCGCCGAGCGCTCAAGAACGCGTACGGAAAGAAATGGACAAACTAAGCGGGGAAAAATTCCGCACCTGCGTTAATGGAACAATGCAAGTGCTGGAATCCGCCGGATTCAGCTCCAAGAGCAAGAAGCTTTCCGCGATCACCTGGCCATACCAATTGATGAGCGTTCTTTTGGAAGGCGGCCTTCTCTTTGATGGCGAACCAATTGGTTTCGAAGTTATCCGGACCACCAGAATGAGCATGGAAGAGTACACTCGCGGCATTATCTTAGCCGAAATCGCGACGCCTTACCGGCACTTCAAAAAGCACCCCTTGGGAGCAAAACTCCACGGGATGCTGACGGCTCCGTTCCGCGGGCTAAAGCCGGTTGGCGCAAAAAAATCGGAGCTGGCCGAAGTGGCGCCAGCCCTGCCAGTAGAGAGCGACTATCTGAAAGACATTCAAGTAAGAGTAACCGCGGCTCCCCTGCCCGGCAGAATGCTTCGCCAGCTCTGGGGTCCGCACGCTCTTTTTGAAGCAATGATAGACAGAATCAGTGCTGATGATTACTTCCAAAAGGCGCTAAAGCCCTTTTCTCAAGAAAATCCGGGATTCGCCACCCGCGTCAAAAAGACCGTCCTTTTCTCAAAGCCGGTCATCTGGCTGATGAGAAAGATAATGGGCGCCTCCGCATTCCACGAAATCGGAACCTGCAGCGAACGAGACATTTACGACATGCTGCGGACTCATTCCGAGGCTTCGGAGAATAAATACAACATTGTGGCCGTGCGCAAACCCGCTTCTAAACCGAAAGAAAAGCCCGCTACCCGCCTGATAATCTCGCGCATTACTGTCAGAAACAAACTGGTGGATTGGATACTCTCCAAACATGTTCTGGTATCAGGATACCTATGGTCTCCCGGCGAACAGAACCAGCAAACAGACAAGACTAAGCCGTACGTTGTCTGGGCCGGGGAGCTCTGGAAAGATCCGAGCGGCAAGATCATCTGCTCCGGCAACTCCGGAACCTATCGGCCCGGTCCGGCGGAAGACGACGCCATGGCCAAATTCCTGCAAGCCGCGCTTCCGAATCTGAAAATAGAAAAATTCTCAAGATAACTGAATGAATCCCTAGTCTAATTCCCGCCCCGAGCGGGATTTTTTAATTAAAAAGCCGCCCTTGATAGGCGGCAATCAAAGCCCTAGCTTACAATTTCAAATCTCACTTTGGAAGTTTTGGTATCCATAAACTCCGGCACAGAAACTAGAGTGAAGGATTCGCCTCTTTTACTTCTCTCTTCTTGCTCCCTTTGCCAATCCTTCATTTTCTCGAGCCCCTCGTCATCAAGATAATATGGGTATTTCCCGCGAGGATCGGCAACTCTTTTGATGTGCCGCATCACAGCATCTTCACCACCGACGAAAACCGCAATCCTACAACTATTCTCTTCGGCGCGGTAAGAGCAGTCAGACCAAAAGTCAAAATATTGATGCAACCAGGTGGTCCCCGTAAATCTGCCCCTCTCAAGTACGCGCTGCAAATCTTTGGCCGCCCTCTTTTCGGTTGAACTGGGAGCGAAAAGCCGCTTAATGCCTCCTCCGCAGACGGGATCGCCTCCGAACTTCCGGTCAAGCTTGACCGAGGTGCGCAAGGAATACCTTTGGCAACATCCGCGCCTGACAAGCTTTTGAGGAACCTCATAGGCAAGATCAATGCTCAAACGCACGCCTGTTACCTTATGCCCCTTTGGAACGATCTCTGGTTTTTGCTTATAAAAGATAACTTTGTCAGGCAACTTATAAAGCCCATCTTCTTTAGCAACCGCGAATCGCGGAGGATACTTATGATCCCGCCCGATATTTTCCGGAACAATCATAAACAGATCTGTCAGATACTGATTTACGGTAAACGGATGCGGATCCCAAACTCCAAGCTTCTTTGCCAACTCCCTATCTTCCTCCCCCCAAGCGCCGACTAAGTCCTTCAGAAAGTCAACAATCACTCGGACCCTCTTTCTTTTATTGGTTAACAGCCGTCTTATATATTATATGAAAATAACCGCAAAGTCAAATAAAGACTTTCAGCAAGAATTGAAAATAAAAAAACCGCGGCTTCTTGCCGCGGCAGATATTCTTACTGGGCGCTGAAATAAATCCTTTTTCGGCAATCTTTCATCGGGCATTTCACCGTATAGTAATCCCCTTCTCTCTGGTCTGATTCATAATGAACACTTTTTCTGTCTTCCATGCCAAGCTGGAATAGGCAGCCGCAATAATCACACGTAACCCTTCTTCCAACCCAGTCAGGATCCGGCTTCTTCCCTTGCTTAAGAATCTTCATCTTTCCCCTCTAATGTGAAAGTGCTTTGGGTGCTTATACAATAGTACGGATCCATCAAAAAGTCAATCACTTGACGAAGGAGTATTTTTCTGATAATATCTCCACAGATTGAATATTTTTGAAATTTATATAGGGAGGTAAAAGATGGGGCAAGGGCAAAATGACGATCGCGGACTGGTGAAAAAAACCGAAAGGGATGAGCTGGTTGCTAAAGTTGGCAGTTTGAGCTTGGCGGCGGAAATCAGCCGAAAAGATAACGAGTTTATGAATTTGTTTACCGATCTTTGCCCAGAATACTTTGGTATTGGGGAGAAACAGATAAGCAAACTTACTGACAAGCAGATTTGCGATCTTGGCGATTTGCTCGCGGAGCGGACCAGGAATTTGGCGTTGCTTCAACGCTCCTGTCTGGCTGTCGGGGTTTCTTTGGGAATTCTTTCAGTGTTAAGTTCTTTCGCTGGATTAGTGATTAATAGTCCAGGCTTGGCCTTAGGTCCGCTTGGAATTTGTGTCGCGTCAGTACTTTGTTTAATAGTACCTGGCGGAGAAGGGAGATCAAGAAAATATCATATGGCGCGAAGTTTTTTGATGAAGCATAGGAGGCAAAGCTATTTTCCCCTAAAAGCCTTAAAAAATTACTCAAAAGAGTATACCTGGTAAGCTTTGGTTGCCGTCCTAAATAAGGGGCGGCTTGTTTTATTATGCATGCTAAAAATCCCCCGCGTTGCGGGGAATTTTATGGGTTATTGGAACAATCTTACCAGCCAACCAAACAAACTGAATTTATTTTCCTGCTCCCTAACAAAGCTTTCGACCGAATCTTTAGCTGCCTGCAACTCATCAATTTGGGCTTGTAAATCGTCTTTTAACATTTGATCGCTAGCCCTCTCCATAGCTCCGGTTAAGCGATTAATATGATTTTCCGTAGTTACCAATTCGCTCCTTAATTGTCCCAAGCTGCCGTAATCAGTTCCGAATAAGAAAGTTATAAAAGCATTTCTCTTCTCCGCGCTTTCCATAGCTTCTACAGCTTTTTCTGACGACTCTTCCTGTTCCATAGCCACCTCTCTTATTTCCTCGCCTATATTCCTGTCTTTCCCGGCAAGCTCTCTTAATTCCGCGGCAACTCTGGAAACTTGGCTCCGATGCTCCTCGGCCCTGCTTTTCTCCATTGCCTCTCCAGCCCTCTCGCGCGCTTCTTCCATTTTTTCTTCTGCCATAGCGCCGACATCCTCATGGCTAGCCGCTAAAGCAAAGATAGCGCTGAAAAGCATAACTACAACAGCTAGCGAAACACTGAATACCAAATAATTCTTTAAACGATTTGTCATAATAGTCATATGTCTTAATTTTAAAAATTGAAAATTTTCTTTTACAAACTTACTGCGCCTGGATCTTCAGCGCCCCCGCTAATAAAGAACCTCATGAACATAACGTTATTCTCCGAGTCCAGCGCCGGAGGGTCGTTTGCTGGATTAAAAACCAGGTCCCCGTCATCTACGTGCGGCATGGCAAATAGTTCTTCACCCTCGGTAACGAGACGCGAAAGAGAAATTGCAAAATTCCTAGTTTCGCCAGCCTCCAAAAAATCGCTGCTGCCGACTATGGCGCCAGGCCTTCCATCAGCACTCGCGTGTATCGCTACGAAACCATTTTTGGCAAGCTTAACAAAACTAATATTAACTGACGGCCCCGGACGCTGGTCCGCCACATAAATGGCATTGTCCCCAACCAGTAATCCGGAAATATCGCCATTGCTTCCGCCATAGTTGGAAGAGTATTGGACTGCCCAGTAAACGCCAGCGGAAATTAATAATAGCGCTACAATAACAACTAAAAGTTTATTCATAAATAATAATTGGATTAATTAATTTAATTATACAACATTAACAGCCCACGACAAAAAAAGCCGCCATTTGCGGCGGCTATTTCTTAAATACCCTCTTGCATCCCTTGCATTTCATTTTCTTGAGAGGGATATCGCATCCGGGACAATAATACCAAAAGCAGGTGCTTTGCATATCGGGCACAAACCGGCATTCCCGGCAGTAGCCATTGGCTAACCTTGCCTCGCACGGAGGATCGTCGTGGTGCAGAACCAGCTTCGCTTTCGCTTCTCCCGCCATCTCGCTCGCCCCCTCCCCCTCGCTGTTTTTGCTATTTAAGAACGGTTTCCCTTCGGGCAATCAGTGTATCCAACGTGCGTATCTCCGTCAAGACCCTAAGGGCGGTTTTTTATCAAAATAGTTTTAATGTATACTAACCTTAAAGGTCAAAATTAATTTAAATTTTAATAACATGCCAAGAAAATCTATTGATTGCCGCAAAATGCCAAGCGAAAAAAATTGCGACCTGAAAATGAGCGGCAGCGAAGAGCACCTTCTGCCGGCGGCCATAAACCACGCGGTCACGGCCCACGGTCATCAGGACACCCCCGAACTCCGGGAAGAACTGAAAAAATCGTTTGAGGATGAGCAAGAGTAAAAAATAGGCGTTCCGAAGGGGCGCCTATTTTTATCCGAGCACAAAAATCTAATTGTTGAGCGGTATTGAGATATAGAAGGTAGTTCCTTGGCCTTCTTTAGACTTAAACCAGATTTTCCCGCCGAGGAGTTTCGCGTATTCCTGGCAGATAGCTAGCCCCAACCCCGCTCCGGCGATCTGCTGCTTGTCAAAATTCCTGCCACGGAAAAATTTGGTAAACACCAGGGGCTGCTCCTCGGCCGGTATGCCGATGCCGGAATCTCTGATTATAATGAGCAAGTCTTCATCCGCCGAAGCTGCAATTTCCACTTTACCGCCCAGAGGACTATAAAAAATCGCGTTCTCCAACACATCAAAAAGCATGGTTTTCAGCAAATTAGGGTCGGACCTCAATGAAATTTCTTCCAATCCGGAAGACTTTTTTATTTCCACTTTCCGTTCCTTTGTGGCTTTCTCTAAGTCGCTAATAACCTCATCCAGGGTGGCAGATAGTTTGAACTCCTTAATAGACGGAGAAACCATTCCTTGGTTGATTTCCGATATCCGTATGATTTTATCAACAGTCTCAATCGTGCTGTCCAAAGCCCGGCTAGCGGTATTGAGATATTTATTAACCTCTTCTCTATCTTTGGCTTCCATAGCAGCCTCCAAAGCCCAAGACGCTTGATTGACCGGGGTGCGGAGCTGATGGGAAGAATAAGCAAAATCGGAACGGAGCTGCCTTGCTTCGTTCTCCTTAGTCGCGTCCCGGAAAATGACCACCGCGCCAATTACCTGATCGGAATCGTCCAATAAGGGGGCGGCGCTGTCAGCCACCGGCACCTCTCTTCCGTCATCGGTAATCAAAAGAGTGTGGTTCTCCATAAATTTGGTTTTTTTGAAGAGCATCGCTTCTTCTATAAACCTTATATTTTCTTGCCGGTCATTCGCCCTGATGAATCTGAAAACCTGCCTGAAGCTCCTGCCCACAACATCTTTCTTGTCCTTCCCAAGGATTTTAAGCGCGGCATCGTTAATGTCAGTGATTCTCCAGTTCCTGTCCATAGTGAAAACCCCGTCCCCGATATTCTCAAATATCCTTCTTTCCCTCTGCCGATAAAGAGTCAAGATATAAATCAACCTAAACAGAACCAGCATCACGGCCGAACTTAAAATTATAAAAATGAAACCGAGCGTGATCTTGTTATTTAACAAATCGCCGCTGAAAGCAAAGGCCACGCTCTCCGGCTGGGAGACAACTACGCTCCATCCGTATTTAGCTATCGGATAATAAGCGGAAAACATAACCTGGCCGTCTATTTTGCTGTCAAAAATTCCAACATCGCCATTGCCGGCAAGCGCGTCATTTATAAAAAAGTCGTCAAAGGCGGAAACAATTTCATCCTGGACCGGAAAATCCGGATGGCCAATAACATGACCGTATTGGTCAACCAAATACACGAAACCGCTTTCACCCGCGTTTATTGACTTCAACTGACTAACCAAACTCTCTAACCTTAATTGAAGAACCAAGATCCCCAGCACGGAACCGTTCTCGGAAATAATCGGCGCGGCAATGGCAACTAAATTGTATTGAGGAATGGCCTCTCTCCTATACACCTCGGAAACATAGGGCTTCCAATCTTTGCTTACCCCTTTGTACCAATCCCTGAAAGCAAAATTTTTCCCAACACCCCCTATGAGTTCCGGAACTGCCGCCGTTTCAAAGCCCTCCGGATCAGTCAAGAAAACCCTGTCTAAAAATGAAAAGTTTTGGGGAACGTCTCCGATTATTCGCGCCGCCTCGTTCCAATCTCCTCGCTCAATCGCCCTTCTAAATTGGACCCTGGTAGCCAAAGAAACCCCAAGGTTAACCAGGTTATCAAGCCTTTCTTCAAACAAGCGGGAGGCTAAGACGGCCGTATCCATTTTTTCATTCCGCAAGCTCTCGGTAACAATGCCGTTATAGGTTCTATAATCAAGCACTAAGTTAAAAACCAGCGGATTCAGCAAAAGAAACAATAAAACTAACAGAAAGAAGGTTCTCTTGTTGCCGCGCCTGGTTAGGAACTCTATAAACCTATCATTAATCTTGTTGAACATAACAAGCGATGATTGAAATTACTTTCAACTTATGCTTACTAATAATATAGCTCAAAAGGAACCCGCTCTCAAGTACGGCTTTCTAAAAAGAATCGGCGCTTATTTATGCAGGGACTTTGCGGCAATCGTTTGCTCCCACGCCAAACTTAAGATAACGGCGGCAGTCGCAAAGCATGCGTAAAATACCAGCAATGACCCAAGCGGATATTCAGGAAGAAAGGCTGTTGAGAAAGCAAAATACCAGGATGAAATCGTCAACGCTCCGGCCGCAAACGTCGGCTTGCGGAGCTCCTCCAAAAGCGAGACATGGTGTTTCCCCGGCTTTTCTCCAAAAGGAATGTATGCTAGAAACGGCGCCAAAATAACCATCAAAACGGCCCCGAAAAAAGCGGCGGCAAAAAGCGCTATGATCCTGGAAACAAACAAATTTGAATCTGCCAAAATTTGGGGCTGGGCTACGTAAAGAGAGAGCTGGCTAAGCAGGACAAAGCTAAGACCGACCCAGGCCACTTCAGAAATGCCTTTCAGCGTATCCATTTCTTTTTCGTCAATATCAAGATCCTTCAAGAACCTGTAGAAAACGAAGATTGCCGCGGTAGCTGAACCTATCCCCAGCGCGAATCCAAGAGATTGGAGGGCCGCTAAGACATTTTCCGCCCTGATTAGAAACTGGCTGGCCATATCCAAATTTGTCAGAGAAGCCAAAAAGATCGAATACGAAAAAGCGGCGGCCAGAATGCACCATACGCACCACTGCCGCAATAAAAATGCTTGAACAAACAGCAAATAAGTGGAAAATAGGAAAGCTGCCGCCGAAAGCGCCATGGCTGCGGTCAAAAACGTTCCCGTTAACAACCCCGGATAAAATGAAACAGATAGATAAGTCAAAAAAACGATAGCAAAATACATCATCCCCAATATCTCGAGCGGGACACCCAAAAACTTCGAGTATCTGCTGGTAATTACGGCATTGCAGTCCGAGCCCATTGGGCATATTAGCTTGTCATCAGATCGCTTCACGCGATAAACGTTGGCGGAAACGGCAAAGCCGCCGACTGCCGCTACCGCCGCGAAAGCGTAGAAACCCTGGGGATGCGGGAAAATAAACGTCAGAAAAAAACCGCCGATGCCTAATAACAAAAGGCTGAACCAAAGTTTTGAAATGTTTAAATTTATTTTCATTTTTTTATTTGGCTAAATAATGCGCGATGTCTTTTTAATGCGCCGGCTCGCCATTGGCGAAAAACGATTCCAGAATGCCATGAATAGTGTAAGCCGTAACGACAGCAAGCAGATAAACCCCCCAAAACTGCCAATACTTCGCGGAAAATTCAAAAAAATCCATGAAAGTTATTGTGAGCCAAGACACGATCGATACCGAGCCGGAAACGGCAATAACTTTCTTGAGAAGAGGGTCAATGAGTTCTCTTTTTGCCAATTCCGCAAAGTTGATTAGCAGCTCATTAATCCGCCCAGAGAGTATGGCGCCGTTAATAATTATAATCGCCACGATAGTCTGGATGAAAAGAAACTGGTCATCTAAGCGAAAAGCGTCTTCGAAAATCAAAAAGTTGCTCAAAAAATCTATTCCTAAGCCGATCCAAATAAACAAGCTGATGATCGGGAAAAAAGCGTACAAGAATTTTTTATGGCTGTGCAGGCGGAAAGTCGCCAAAAAAAGATAATCAACGGTGATTACGCTCCCTAAAGTGAGTATAGAATGCCAATTATGCAATGTAAAAAACATCTGCAGCCTGCTTAAAAAATCCGGGGCCGCGGCAGAAAGCGCGGCAACCGCGCTGAATAACAAAAATTGCGCTCCCCACAAAACTGAAGCGTACTTTTTCCATAATTCCTTGTAATAGAAAAACCAGTGAATGTTCAAAATCCCCAATAACATAATCAATGTTACCAGCGGCATATTAAGTTCAAATCCCCTTAGCACGGCGTCCACGGACGGCCTGACAACGATCCCTTCATGAGCAAAAATATCAGGAACAAATAAAAATAATGAGCCTATCCACCAATTAAAGGTGAAGATCAAAAATCCGGCTATAAAAAGCCACATTAACAGCGAAGATAAGTTTTCATAAATAACTTCTCCGCTTTTGCGGCTTTTGAGCGCGAATACGCATCCCCAAAGCGAGGCCGCTCCGCTGACCGCGATGCCAAACTGGATTAAAAATCTGGTTAGTTCCGGATAAGTTATCCCCAACATTTTATTTTTTGAAAATTAATAGTATTACCCCGGCGAAATAAGCGGCCTTGGCAACCGCCCAAACAGAAAATCCGCCGCCCTCAAGCCAAGGGAGAGAAAATAGAATCCCAAGCCCGGAAGCCAAGAAAAATATTTCGCTTAATTTAATTTTCGCCATCAACTCTTTCATAATTTTAATTATATCAAAGATATGCAATTTTCTTTTTTTGCCTCGCCAATTAAAAAGAAAAACCACCCTGGTTAGAGTGGTTTGTTTTGTCCGCTGGTAGCGAACTAAATTACTTTCCCGCTTTCGGCGCCTCGGGCGAATGGCCGTTCGTCGTGACCCCCAGCTTGCTCAAGGTCGCTTGGCCTAGCGGCGTCTGGGCGAACCCTTCAACCATAGCGGCCAAGTCCGTTCCGCCCTTGGACGTAAACAGATCCATCACATCTCGAGCGCCAGCCGTAGGGTGGCCAGTATTGGCGATCACCTTGACCTCGGCCTTCTGCAAGGCCTCGGCCTGCTTGCTGCCGACCGTGAGGTATGCCTTAACGGCCTCAATCATCGCCAGATATTTCTGATACCCTTCGTTTTCGCCGATCTCCTGGGCA
Source organism: Candidatus Paceibacter sp. (assembly GCA_020724845.1). Taxonomy (GTDB): domain Bacteria; phylum Patescibacteriota; class Minisyncoccia; order UBA6257; family 02-FULL-45-10c; genus DYGE01. Next base: position 46,151 of record DYGE01000003.1, on the reverse strand, counting down.
AGCGCGATCTGCGCCTGCACCGGCGCCATCTGCATGGCCTTCTCGGCATCGGCCTTCGCCTCGCCGAGCACCTTGACGCCCTCCGCTTCCTTGCGCTGGGCTTCCAGGCCGCCCTCGGCTTTGATGACCATCGTCTCCTTCTCCTGCTCGGCAGCGACGACCTGCTGTTCCTTGGTGATCTCCGCCATCTTGACCTGCTGAACCCGCTTCACTTCCATGTCGCGTTCCTGCGTCACCTTCTCCTGCGCGAGAACTTCCTGGCGGGACTGCTGGTTGGCAATGCCGACGGTCCTCTCCTTCTCGGCCGTACGCTTGCCGACCGCCTCTTCGGCCACTTGCTTGCGGATGTCAACGGCCTCCCTGGACTCAATCTCCGCCGTCTCGGCCGCTTTGGTGTTCTTGGCGACTTCCGTGCGGCTCTCCATTTCAATATGCGACGTCTTCTTGGCCATGATGTTGGAAATGACCTTGCTGTCGTGGGCGTCGCGGATATCCATCAGCTCCATGGACTTCACCGACCTCACGCCCCACTCTTTAAGCTGTTCCGCAACCTCCTTGGTAAACTCGTCGCCGAACTTGGAACGCTCCAGCATGATGGAGTCAATAACGTCCGAAGCGAGCACCTTTCTCACCGCGCCCTGCACGATCAGCGAAAGCTGCTCTTCCAGTTCCTTGATGTTGGACACTCGTTGAGCGGCCAGCGCCGTGTTTTCAATGCGGAAGAACGCCGTAACATCAACCTTGAAAGGCACGCGGTCTTTGTCATAGGCTTCGTAGTCCTTCAGCGAAAGGTCAAAGTTGCTGACCGGCAACTCGATGACCGTAACGCCCAGACCAGGAACCCATGAGGGCCACTGGTAATAGACGTTGCCTTCGCCCTGTTGAGTCCCGTACGGAGTCGTCTTAGTGCGGCTTTGCACGATATGCACCGTATTGGTGCTAACCACCCGGCGGAACATCACCGCGGCCAAAAGGCCCGCTACGGCTACGACAACCAACAGCAACGGCAACAACAGCAGCAGGTTCATACTCCCCGCCTCCTTTTTCGTTTGTGAATATCCCGATCAATTCTGCACCGGGATATGCCGATACATATAGTATCAAAAATCTCCCATAAAGTCAATAGCAATTATTTAACCTCGTTTCTCAAATCTTCATCGCTCCGCGCCTTAAAACCGCAACCTCTCCGTTTGCCGAAATTCTTATAAGAGTTGATGGCGGCGAATCCAACTTGCCGCTGTCCGCGTAAAATTCCGCTTGGTCGCCAAAATATTTTCTGGCCCGCTCAATAGTTTTTGCCGGCGGGAGTCCTTCCAAATTGGCGCTAGGCGCGATCAGGGGCCCGGTCTTTTTTAGAATTTCAATCAAATCTTCATTTGCCGGCAAACGGAAAGCCAAACTGTTCGTGCCCCTGTGAAGATAGTGATAGCGCTTCAACGGACAGGGCAAAATAACGCTAACTTTGCCTGGCCAGAATTTAAACAGCAATGATCTCAATTTTTTATCAACCCTGATGCCAAAAATTTCCAAATCCCTGACAGAACTGATGAGTATAATGAATGGCTTCTTAGGATTTCGCTCGCGCATTTTATAAACTTTTCCCACCGCTTTTTTATCAAGCGCCGAAGCAACCAGCCCGTAGATAGTGTCCGTAGGAAGAACGCCCGTTCCGCCATCCCTTATTATCTTTGAAATTCGGGCTGGGGCGAGACTGTCTTTCCATTTAAATATTAGAGATTTATTTGATTCTCCCATAATTCCTTGAAGTCTAAACTCTAAAATCATCCCCAGTCAATAATGCTTAAAAAGCAAATACTCCCAAATCAACACTTGCCAAACTCAATTTTTTCTGATAATATATAGGCATCCTAAGAACTTTGAGAAAGGTGTATAAATGGTTGAAAACAAGTCTCTGGTCACACAGCATCCTCGAGAGAAAGCGATAGCCAAGCTGGCGATTTTGCAGAGGAAAAACCAAGCTACAAAAATAGCTGCCGAACAACAGGAAGCTCTAAAACAAATTGAGCAGTGCCTACCCGAACTTGCCGAGCGATATCTCGGTATAAGCCGGAAACAAGTTAGTGAATTTAGCAAAGAAGAACTTCCCATTCTTGCCGGTCTAGTAGATGAAAAGGTAAAACTACCCGCGGCTCTCTCAAGGCTATCGGAGAAAACCGGAGATGGTCTTCTCTTCGCCATTCTGGGAATAGTGATTGCTGGAGGCGGGACCATGATATGCCTCTCGGTGATTCAAAGTTTGCCCCTTGCTATTTTAGTGTTCTCTAGTGGAATTAGTTCCTTTATTGGCGGGTTCTATTTGAAAGACTTGCCACCGAGGTGGGAAGAGAGAAGATTTAGAGAAAGCTACGGATTGCTAGTCGGAGCCCATAACAAAGCTAGGCTCATCAAGTTAGAAGATAAGCGCTAATACAAAGTTCAAACCCGCTCTCAATGAGCGGATTTTTTATTGAGAACTCAGTTTATATTGAGGCCGTGCCCAAAGTCTACGCGGCTTCAAATCGCGCCTTGTTATCGGTCACCCACTTTTGCATCCCTGCTTTCTGTTCTTCTTCCGACTTTTCGCCCTGTTGCCTCATAAAGTCCGCGTGCGCTTCGGCATAATGAGGCTTCATCGCCTCCATCCATTGCTCAAATGTTTCGCCTTGAGCTTCGTGTTCGCACAAATCACATTTTAAAGTTTTCATATAAGATCGAATTTTTAAATTAGTACGACATTCCAATTATACCAGAAACCAAAGAAAAAACCGCCCTATTGAGCGGTTACTGCTCTAATCCGTCTACAAATTTGACAGCTCGCTCTTTCCAATCTTCCACATCGGAAACGTCGGGACCGAACCTTGCCCCATAAGAGAGCCCTACCGACTCTCTAAGAAGCTCCTTGTCGCCATCGCTATGGTCATAAATTACCAAATCTCCCGCGCGTTCCCCGGTCCTCTGAACCTCAATCTGGTAGCGGTTATCCAACCTGGACCACCAAACTAGATTTTCATGCCTTGAATCATTGTCTTCCCACTTAGCAAGAGGACCTTTGTTCACTTGGAGACGAACCTGAATTAGTTTTGCTAATTCTTAGGATAATCCAAAAAAGTCCGGGACGCAACCATTATTCTGTTTTGGGCAGCTTTTAGTAATCTCCCATTTCAAAGTTTTGCTTTTTGGTCTGGCACCTCTTCTGAATAAGACTTTGCTTTTTCTTCGTACTCCGCGGCTTTTTCTTTATCATCGGTTGTCCGAGCCACATCTCTAAGTTGCCTCGCCACTCTGGCGGCCTGACCATAAACGCTTTTATCTGACTTTTCTTCTTTTGATGGCCACGGGTAGCGTTCCGCGAGTTCAAAAATCTTCTTAGCGCGAGTTTGCGCGTCGTTATCCCATCCGTATCGCTTGGCTATTTCAAATGCCCCTATCCGCAGAAAGATTTCCGTATGAGGCGGCTCTGGTTTTCCAGATTTTTCCGCATCCCGAACTTTATTAAGACCTGCCCTAATTGAAAGAAGCGCGGCCGCGTCCCAATCACGGACTTTATCATTTTCTTTGCTTAACAATAATGTCCTCATAGGCTTTACTAAAGGAACTTTATCCGCAATTACGGCTGCCTTTCTGTAAACTACCTGCATTACATCAAGTTCGCTTGCTGTCATTCTATTAAGCGAAACCGGGATCATTCCTTCTTTTTTTCCTCCACCCGCTTCAATTTCCTTTTCTAATCGCTCCTGGAGAGCGCGCAACGCTGTGTTCATATGCCCCCCAACTGAAGCTATTTCTTTAGCTCCTTTTTCTTTCCACAACCTTGATGCCACAGAATAATAATTACTCGCATAGTTTACAAGCGCGGCGTCTCTGTCTCCTTGTTCTGTACGATATTCTAACATCTTATCTGCAAGCGGAAGCGCTTCATCATATTCTCCGCTCCACATTCGTTCTGAAAGTTGCTTTCTGCGCGCCTCAAAGTTCTCTGGCATGATAATACCGTCAATATTTTCTTTTTTTGATGGAAGTTTCTCCATGTTTCTGACAATAGACTGAAATGGGCATTTTGTAAACCAAATCAAAAAAACCACAGAGATTAGTCTGTTGTTTGGTTACCTCGCCTGACAGCTTGCCCACCTAGCCCGCCCGACCAGAAAACCAGGATTTGTTGATAATTAATCTCCCCAAACTTCCCGTAATACCTTGTCGGCTAAAATACCCACATCTTCTCTGGCTTTATTCACATCCTCCTGAGAACCCTGAATCGGCGCATCGAGGTTATCCCTATACGCTCTTGGATGAGCTTCAGAACTAAATAATTTCTTTTCAACGCCCGTAAGCCAAGGCTTCTTATAGAGAGGGAATTCTCTGCCGACCATGCCTACATATACAACTTTACTTCCTAAAGTATTCGGGAACTTTCTTTTATATCCCTCGGGAGTATCCTCGGCCCTGTCTGTAGCAATATCAAAATCTATGCCGCTATGCTCAATCAATTCGGCTAAATATCTTATACTTCTTCCGGTGTTCATATACTCCGTAACTAACAGAGCCTTTTTCTTAACCTCTGGCCGTAGTTTTTGAAAAAACTCTGAGATTTTTGAATATCTATCATCTATATCGGTCCCTCCCGCGATAAACCTAGTCTTAACCTCAGTTTCATTTTGAGGCAACTCTGGATGCATTTTTCTATTCCTCTCGTTAATTACCTTTCTTAGTATTAGAGTATGTAATCTACCGCTAGAATCGTCGCTGATCAACATATCATATTCCCCTCTGTCTATTTTTTCTTTTAGTTGTTCGACTAAGCTAATAGTGGATTTTTCTAATCTCTCAAATTCCTCAAAATTATATTTCTTAATTTCTTCCTTACGCCCCCGAGGATCTATCTCTTTCTTTAATTTGTTTGATTCCTTTGGCGGTTGTTCTAGTGTTTTCATATTTAGATAATAACTCCATTTTACACAAAAACCACAGGATTATTGGGGTATTTGAGAAGAAATTTTACTCCCAATCGTAAAGAATTTTAGAGTCAGGGTTGTGAAAATTTAATTATATTGCAAAAAATTATTAAGTAAATTATTATTTGGACTAGTAAGCTAGTCAGAGTTTGGGAATGTCAAAATTCAAGTGTGAATGTCCCTGCCACACCAACCCAGAGATGAAACATTGCGATGATCTCAGCTGCATCCCCTGCTGTAGTATCTGCGAGTACTGCAAAAAAAGAATTAAACTAGGTCAAATGATTAGGCACTGCAAAGAAGATCATAACATTGAACTGAAACCCGCGGACTCAAAGAAAATCAAAGAGCTTAAAGAAAATATGGAAAAACTTTTTGAGGATTTATCCAAGATAATGGAAAACCCGTCTGACTAGACGGATTTTTATTTGGCTCCGCGTAACAGAAGATATACGCACGGCTCTGATAGAGGGCGAAACGCCCTATGCCCTCCAGGCAGCCGTGCGGTTGATTGAAACGGGGAAAGCGTACTGATTAAACCGCTTCATCGTCGTGCTCGTAGTGCTTCTGCATATTCGTATCTTCGGCATGACCGCATGAGCTGGATAAATCCCAGAGCTCAGCCAGCTGTTCGGCATCCCAGCCGTGTTCTGCAATCAGCTTCTTGCCCAGGCCAGACATCATGTACCATTTCCAGCACTTACAGCAGCAGGGGCCGCCGTGATGGGAAAGGATTACGGCCTCATCGTATATGTCCTGCTCTTCTACTGACAGCATGATTTCCTGGTCAAATCCGATTAGAGTTTGCGCATGGGTAACGGGTATGTCATAGGGGTCTCTAGGAATCAGGTCTATGTTTCCGTTTTCTTCAATAAAGGCATGCAGAGCGGGAAGCTGGGCCTCGTATGCTTCTATATCCTTCAGAACACCGCAACACTGCCCGCCAAGATTCGTGTCGTCTGGCGACATCTGCATAATAGTATCCGCTCCAAAACAGCCGATGGTCAGCTGATCAAGCTCTACCAGTCGTTCGGGAACAGGTTTAGTCAATCCTTCGCTCTGCTGGTAATAAAAAGGCTTTGCCTGCTCTGGCAAAGCGGCATAGACCTCCTGAATTGGACTGAGCACGCCTGACCCGCTGAAAGAATCGTTGCCCTCCTTTTGATTATTAAAAAACACCGCTCCTCCAATGAGGACAAGAACTGTTGCGGCTATAATGGTAATTTTTTGCTTTGGCATAATAAAAAAGTATTTAATCCTTATTGTCTTCATAAGTATCTTGGATATGGCGCAAGAAGTCTCTTACTGATTCCGAGCAGCCCGCGAAATCAGTTTCAGGTTGATATGGAAGGATCAGCGAAACATTATCCTGTAGCTGTCCATCCCACCAGTAAACGGTTACCGTTCCGCGCTCTATGTCTAGGACCGAATCATCTATTTTCTCCCGTGGAATATCCTGCTGGCAGTTAAGGATAAGTTCGTCCGCAAGCGGCAAAACACTTTCTCCTTCAAAGTCTGGCTCAACGATGCCCCACTGCATTGCCGTTGGGTCGAGCTTAAGATACACGCTCTTACCGACTGATGGCTCGGCAGTCATCGGTTCGCCTGGGGCACGGTCAGCATAGTTCACTACAATGACATTTACATGGCGCGGGTTTTGGCTCTCCTCAATTGTCTGTGGCGCGATGCGGTCACCCAAGAAATAGCCGTCAGAGCCGATATAGCCATATTCGGTATTGAGTGCGGCAACGGCGTAGTAAAAGGTGCCACTACCGCCTGGTTCATGCGTAATGAGAAAGATAACGTCATCACGTCCGTCGTCATTCAGGTCGGTCATAAGATCATTTCCAAAATAGCGCGCCTCTCCGCCAAGCGTTATTCGTTCACCCTCTATGATAAATTCCGCGTTCTTATAGTCGTCTGCGGTAACGGCCTGCTTTTCATTGTAGATATACGAATTTAAAACAAAGAAGCCTCCGACAAGCAGGGCCAAGATAACGAACCCGATAATAATTTTATTAGGTTTTTTCATTGTTTTTTATTTTACCAAGTTTCATTAATACGAAGAAGGCCATTAGGGCTTAGAGAACCTGAAATGTTTCCCAAATCTTTTGTACATCCTCGTAGGGTACCGCACGGGTAAAGATTTTATACAACGTGCCATTCTTGAAAAAAACAGTCGTCCGCCAGCGGTTTTCTTCGGGATGAAGCGGGGCGCCCGCTTCTTGTGGGGTATGTGTAATGAGTGTTCGCTGACCGTCAATTATTGTTTCTCCATCTTTATAGATAGAATAGCCGACCTGTTCTTCTCTCCAATCAAACCAGTCTTCTACTGTTGTAAATGGCGCACGCGCAACAGAAATGCTGATAAAACCAAAACGACTGTCTGGATAAAACGAAACTCCTCCATCTGTTGCAACGCCATTTCTTTCGGAAGGCCCAAACTCGGATACAAAGATGTTCTCTCCGTTTACAATGGATGGGTATTCAAAGGCAATGCCTAATTCTTCGTTGCGGTATGCCGACCAGCCGTCCGCAAGCGCGGTGACCGCCCCGTTAATGCGAATGCGTTCATCTGCGCCAATACTGGTATATGAACGCATTACCGATTCCAACGCATCCAACCGCTCCGCATTTTGCGGTTCAAGAGGATAAAGTGAAAATACATACACGCGCCCGTTTTCAAAAACATAATAGGTTAATTGCGGCTCTGCAGGAGTCTCATGCTCTACGCGCAGAAAAGTTATATCGCCAGGATCAATAATAGTATCTCCGTTATCTACAATGCTCCACGCCGCCTCCTTAACAAGTACATCCTCCAGGTCCATAAAATTTTGGCTAACCCACTCTTTCGACGGTATACCTGCTGGTAAGACGCTAATATTTATCTGTTCGCCGTAGGCATATCCTTCAGTGGCACCAATGTCGGGGAGATCTTCCTGCTTTGTCAAAATAATATGTGTACCAGTTAATCGATGTTCATACCAACCAGGGGGAATGTTGATCCCTACGTCTGATAACTCATTCTTCGTCATGTCCTTCCTGCGGTCAACAAGATGAACACTATAAATCACGCCTCCTATAATAAGCAGAGCTATAATCCCGATAAGTATTTTATGAGATTTTGTCATAGTATGAACCCGTGATTATTCAAATAAAACGGGGATTTCTAAAGTGTTGGCTTCTTCGGGCAACCCTGACGGATTAGCTTTCTGGAATATGAGCGTACCCCTGTTGTACACACGATTCTCTTCTGAAAGCTCAAACTCAATTGTTCCTTCAAACGGCACGAATTCCTCGGTCATCCAGGTTGATTCTGGGTCATTGGGGTCAAGACGCGCGCTGGCGTAACTTTCGGCGATAATTCTGCCGTCCCAATCAACAAGGGTAAGCTGAAAGTCGGCTTCAAAATACCAGGAGCCGCGCGCCTCACCCCAGACGGTGAGTGGTGAGGTAATAACAGAAAGTGGGCGTGGGGTATACACGCGAATCAGATCACGCTTTGAAATGATATGGTCGGTAATGTCGGACGGAATATCAACTTCGTCAACAATTGCCACCGCTTCTTCCGCGCTTGAAGCGGGCATGCCGAGTCTTTGTGCGAGATTCCCTAGAAGTATCCCGTATCCTTCACTTGATACGGTTTTCTCACCAGACGTTATTGATTGATAGCTTGCTCTCTCCCACTGAAGCTTGCCGTCAATGTAAAAATACACACCCTCTTCTTCCATTATTCCTGTCTGTACTCCATCAAAATCACTTTCTTCAAGGCCAGGAAATATATCCAAAAGCATAGCGGCCTCGAATCCCTCTATAGGCATAGGCCCGCGTGCCAAAGCGCGGTCAATAAGCTCTTCTTGGAAATCAGCGACAATTTCTGGCGGTATGCTTTCTTGAGATTCTTGGGACCGAATGATAATTGAGGTTGCCCAAACAAGAGCTATAACCCCCATGAAAATCCAAATAAATGTTTTGTAATATTTTGTCATCATTTTTTATCTTACTGCGTTTAATCAGATTGATAAAACAGCGCATGAGTGTAACGTCCCGCAAGAATCACAGGACCAGCGACAGTAAAGAACGGAATAGTTGCGATAGACCGCAATTCAAATCCTCGTCGGGTACAACGTTCAGGATCGGGGTTCTGAAAACTACCGCTACCCATGCCAATGTATCCGTGCGGCGCGGTCGGATCAACACATCTGAATGTCCGCAAGTCGTGAGAATATGCATATACGGCAAAGATAAAACCAAAGGAGAAATACAAGACAAATGCGCTTACAATAAATTGTTTTATATTATTTCTTTTCATCATATTTTTTCGGTAAGCCCCACTGCCAGCGCGGTTTTTCTCCCTTCCAGTAGCCGAAGACGAATATAAATCCAACCCCAAGCGCAAGACCGAGAAGTATCATGCCAGGCGCATCATCGGTCTCTCCGATCCAGTAACCAAGAGAAACAATAGCGACTCCTATGGTCACCACAAGCCAGCCCTGCCACCTCACAGGCACCCAGCCCCAACCGTAGAGCTTCCGCTTGAACAAGTACCCTTGCGGGTTGTCTTTGAGATATTGAATGTATCGTTTAAGCATAATTATCAGTCCCTGTTTCAGGATTCCAAGATTAAAGATGATATAGACCAGCTTACCTGTACCGTGGTGTAAATATTCTTCTTGGCTTTAAGCTTTGCAGCTGGATTTCTAATAATTTTCAGGGATGGTTGAGCAGCAATATTATGAACCAGTACAAGATAATATCTGTCGCCGTGCATGAGCGCAGTTTTCCATTCTTTGTTTGTAAACAGTACTCCACCGCTTTCAGATGCCAGCCCTTTAACCTCAATAAAATGCAGGCCTACAGAATTTTTTATTTCAAAATCATAACCGCATCCGTCTTCGCGTCTGTCTGTTAAGGTGCCGTCAACAGGATTCCTGCTTTTTTCAAAATTAGCTATAAAAAAGTTCTCTGCCTTTTTCCCAGTAGGACCTCTTAATATAAACACGGATTCTCTTTTGTGACGATTTTGCTTTTTATCCGAAAAGACAACACTTATATCATGAAATTCATCAGTCTCCTGGAAATTGCTGTTAAAGAGGATTTCTTTAACTATCTCCAGCATAGTTTCATCGTCAGTATTCTGAAATGCCTCCATCACTTTCAGACGACTGCCAGCCAATTCCCGTTGCCAGCCGACACGTGGATTGTCATGATATGGATCAAATTCATCACGCATGTTCTGAACTGTAGCCTGCTTAACACCGAGGATTTTTCCGACCTCTTTTGTTGCCTCTGTAAAGGAACTGTATCCGAGACGGGTATAAGCATCCCTGTCACACCGTGACAGAAAATAGGCAACAATAAGAGCGAGCTGATTATTTTTCTTCATTAGCAAATATGTTTAACTCACCTGACACATCATTAAAGGAAAGCTCTTTCAGGCCTGCAAGTTCGAGAATATATCTTATGCTGCTGATACGATGATCAGGCGGACGTACAAAACTTTTCTCGGTAAGCTTCGGAAAGTTATTATCTACACGGAACATAACAACATCATCAGTCTCCAGCCTGAAATTATCGTAAGCGGACTCAAGCTGGCGGGTATAACCTCCCGCCATGAGGCGTTCATAAAATACATCCAAGGCAGTCTCGTCATCACCCATAAGCTGTTCGATTTCTCTTACAAGTTCTGACAGAGTCCGTCCTTTTTCTGTTGCAGTAATGCGATAACAGGCTATAAAAAGTGTTTTGAACAAAGAATCATCCAGCTGATGAATATTGCAGATAATACGAAAAGGTGTTTCGGTGGATGTTTTTACCTCAACTGCCAGCTTTGTTCCCGACTGGAAATCATGATCTGCACCGACAGGCCCGCTCCAGCTGCCCACAACACCAGACCCGAACCGTTCTATCAGACTGGAAAGAAAGCTAAGCTCTCCAAACATACCCTGAATCCACTCTCTTGTTATTTCTGTTTTAACATCAGGGCTCCAGAATTTTCTCCATCTTATACAGGTTTTGTATACTGCATCAGAAGGTTGTGTTTGTGACTTAGAAACTTCATACAGTACATCCTCAGCAAAACGAAGGAATGGGCGCCTGAACGAAGGAAGTGAGCCTGTTGTACAGAAAATATCAAGATAGCTTTGAGCTGGTTTTTCGGCAACTGCCCAGTCTTTGACATCAATTTTTAATCCTTTCAGATCAAGTTTTGAAAGATGATCCAGGTCTGAAGGCGCTGGAGAAACAAGAAGGTGAATATTATTCTCATCATCAACAGCGATAATTACTCCCACATCCTTTCTCGGGATGACGACCTCCTGACCCGAAAGTTTGCCTCTTTTTTGCGGAGTACGGGTCAGGCGATCAACCAGCGGCTGCAGGATACCTCCGAATGTAATTTCATTGTGAGACATATTCAATCGTTTCATTAGATTTTGATTCGGGGAAAGCAAGAACGAGACCAAGAATATCTTCGGCATCGGAAGTATTCGGAAAAAACTTTACATCGCTCCCCAGATCAGATTTTCTGTCAATCAAATAAAGCATCAGGCATCCCCGTTTGGGATCTTTAAGGTCGCGGTATGCTACTTGTTGCCAGTTCCTGATATCAGCAGGGCTCGACAAAACCCTGATAGATTTACTTGTCATCGGCACACGTGTAATTTTGCGTGTCAGTATATTTTTCGTCCATTTGAAAGGTTCCAGCTTAGGATTTCCGCGCGGGATAACCACGTCCCATAATACAAGCTCGCCCCTGTTATTCTGTCGGGAAATATAACTGACCAGATTCTGGCGGTTAACATCCCGAGCCTCACGGCTGAATTCATAAGCCTGAAGAAATTCCAGAATCTTTTCTGACGGGACATCGGTCCATATATGCGTACCTTCATCAGAAGCACTCTGGAGATTATCAGGAAGTCCAGAGATAAACGTTTTTGCCGCCTCAAGATTGTTTTGCAGCAGTGATTTGTTTTCCATCGGAAAAGCAACTGTCTGCTGCAAAGTATTCTGAAAAGAAATATAGAGAGGCCTCCCAGCACCCATTTTCATACGGGAAGTCACCATCATTGTCGGGTGACTGCGGATAACAGGTTTAAGCTGGAGGGGCGTCGGGGGGTCTGGCTGCTGTGAATACTTGGACAGGTCTGCCCTCATTTCTTCTTCAACACGGGCAAGCTCTGCAAAACGTTCAGCAAGCTGTGATTCCACATATATTCTTGTCAGATCATGATATTGAGGTCGATAGCCGAACCATCTTCCCATCTGCAGAAGGGTATCGTACTGATTTGTATCTCTGGTGAATAAGCTTACGCACAGTCCCTCCAGGGTAAGCCCGCGGGAAAGGCGGTTTCCGCCCACAACCACATATCTTTTTGCGTGCCCAGTATAGTCCAGCTCATCGTCCGAAGTGCTGTTAAGTACCTTAACCTCAATCGACTCTGTCAGTGTCTTGGCAAACTTCCAGACTGTTTCAAAATCGTACTCCTGAAGTTCGGGGTCATCCTGCTCTGCGGTAACTCTGCGAAAATCTGAATTCCATATCTCACGGGCACGGGCCATAAGTTCGGGGAAGGACTTGGGTCGGGCAGCTGCATTCTTTATGAGCTGCAATTCCTGGTTTATCGTGTCAGCAAATATTCGGTGTGGCTCGGTTCTGTGAGATGTATGGACCAGCATACTGGAATGATCACGGTCACGGTTATGTCCCCGTGCAAGACGAGCGCAGCTTGCGAGCACAAAAGACAGAAGTGCGTCTGAAAGAATCCTAGGGCAAGACCCGCCTTCATTGATTACTTTATCAATTTCATCAAGATCTTCTTCGTTGATGTGCCGAATCAGGTCAAGCGGAGGTCTTTGAGCAGGCACAGGAGAAAGATCAGAAGGATCAAGCCCCAATCCAAAAAGCTTCCTCGGGCCGAAATAACCTGGCGGCTCTGGGAGGGTGGCGATAAAGTCTCGTGGATACAAATCTTCCTCTGTTGAGGCATCAATAAGTACGTTGGCAAAGGGGGTTGCAGTAAAACCGACATAGACACATTTCGGAAGAATACCAAGAAGTTCTCGGATGCGCCTGTTGGTAGCAGATGGATCAATCTGCTCGCCGTCATCATCGTAACGTCCGTAATTTGTATCTATAGACCCCTGATCTGCCTCATCATCAATAACAATTGCAGGTAATTCACCCAGTGATACGGGAGATTTTTTCAGCCAGTTCACCAGAGTTTCTATTCTTTTGTTTTTCTTAATGACAGCAAGTTTTGGTGTCTGCGGGTTCAGATCATTTGGACCTGGCCTGAAGTCACCCTCAAGACCAGAACGGGTAAGTCTTACCCATCGGGGTATTTCAGAATCATGCTGAACATATGGACCATCTGCATCGTTGTCAGAACCGCCGACAACTTCCTGATCCAGCCTTCTCTGTGTCTGGGCCCGCAAATCTTTCCAGAACCCTCCCAAAACAATAAAGAGCTTATACCCTTCATCAGCCGCACGGGCTATCAGTGCGGCCATGTTGGCGGTTTTGCCGCTTTGTATGTGCCCGACTACAAGGCCGCGCCCCTGAAAATACTGTACCGCATCTGGTTTGGGGAACCGCCTGACAAGGTCGAGAGAGGTATCTGCAAGGGTATCAATGGTTGACTTTGGCCAGTGTCGTTCATCGATAAGAAATCTCTGGAAAGCTCCGAAATACTGCTGGACAGAATCGGGGTCTGGATCACAACGGGGAATCTTTTCAGTGCTTACGAGGAGATCGGGCGGCGTGATTTCAAGAGGCAGAGCAAAATATTTTATTACCTGCTCCCGAAGATGCATTGGAACAGAAGCCTCTTCTACGGCTTCTTCGACTGTTTTCCCCTGACGGGAAATCAGAAATTCAACAATTGTGACTGCGTCTGAAAGCGTTTTAATCATAACTCTTTATAAATTTTCCTGAGCGTGCTGACTGGAATACGGTCGGATGGAAGCTTTTTTGCCGCTACTGCCTCAAGAATACTAAGGGTGATCATCGAAAACTTGTGATGATCCCACTTGTTACCATTGGTAAAAATGCCTGCCAGCTCGTGATAAACAGGAACTGATATATTTATAAGTTTTCTTTTTCGGTCCTCAGTAATCACAATGTCCCGTGCGTTTTCGCTTCTGTGAAAAATCATACGGCCCATCGTGACTGAATTCTTCACCTGTTCCTGAACCGCTTTGCCCTTTTCGGGGGTCTTTGACCTCTGTTGCTTCTGGCGCTGCTTACTGGCTCTCGAAGACAGACCGTCATAGCGGGCTCTCGCTATTTTCACCCATGCACTTACATGGGACTTAATATCCTGTCTTATTTCAGACGGAATCTTTGCCCGCATTTTTGTGATATTTATCGAAAAAGCGCGGTCAAGTTCTCCAGGGAAATCTACTGCCACCCTGAGAAGCTTTGTGTGTTCATCCGAGGTTCTTATACGGTTCCAGCCACCTGCCTGCATCAGACGGTTATTGCGATAAAAATAAAAGCCCTGCTGCTGATTCCAGTTTTTGGGTCCAGAAGCTTCTCTCCAGGCAGCTGGAGATGAAAATTCATCATCTCGTGGCAAAACAAAAGGACTGACAGTAACCGTTTCTTTTAATTTTGAACCGTCAGGCTCCATTGAAATAACAGGAATACGGATAATTTCCAGCTCACGGGTTGATTCATTTCGACAGAAGGGGTCCCACGGAATCAGCTGCTCTCCGCAAACATAAATATCCAGTTTCCGTCTTCCCGTAACAGCACCCTGCATAAACCGATGAAATACCATTCGTAAATGACTACTGATTTCATCGATGAGGTGAGCAAGAAACCTCTCACGGTCCAAGGCATTTTCAGAGGAAAGAAGGGGCAGGGCATCATTAAGATCAGTCCACAATACTACGGTGCCGTTTTCTTTAACGACATCATGCTCAATAAGTTTCTGCTCCCAAGGAAGAAGCTCATCGTCGGATAACTCAAGAAGATTCCAGTCGTCGGTTTTATAAACATGGTCAATATCCCAGCGCATACAGTGGCGCCTCGGTCTTTTGCCACGAATACTTTTTCCTTTGGACGAAACGGTCAGAGTACGACACTGGCTGAGGGAAGCAGTCTTGAGACCAAGACCATATTTACCCAGATCATCTGGGGAATATTCCTGAAAAGCGCCGAAACGCATTGCCTCATGAAGCTCATTCCTGTCCATTCCATTACCATTGTCGGCAATAACAATTGCTGCAGGGTGATCATCCTGCTTCGGAATTATATCGATGTAAATCTCAGAAGCATGCGCAACAATACTGTTGTCAACCAAATCAGCCACAGCAGTACTGCAGTCATAACCCATATTGCGCAGGCTTTCCATCAAACGTTTGGCGCCTGGATTTGTCTTTAATACTTTCATGATTCTACAGGTATTTAATTAGTTCCCTCGCGATCACCTCTGACAGCATAGGTGGAACAGCATTTCCAATCTGGCGAAATTGGGGACCTCGGGTACCTTCAAATTTATAGTCATCAGGAAACGTTTGTAATCTCGCCGCCTCTCTGACAGAAATAGATCTGTTTTGTCTCAGATCAGGATGAATATAGAAGTGACCATCCTTGGCTATGTGAGCAACTATGGTATGTGACCCTTCTGCGCTGGCATCTACAACTTTAAATCGGTCGAGAAAACCGTCTTCATTCCTGTGTGTCTTCAAACGCCTTGGCAGCTCATTATATTTTATGTTCTGACCTTTTTTCTTTGCCGTAACGGCCAGTCGATAAATCTCAAGGTCCTGTTTGGTATTGGGACGCGACAGATGATCCAGCAGCAGGCCAAATTCTGGATTCATGATTCTGAGCTTTTCAAGCAGATCACTTCTTTTTGAGAATCGTTGTATTGTTTTTCCTTCGCCAGAATTAATCTTTGGAAGCCCAACAAAGAAATCTTTGACCTTATACTGCCTTTTTACTTTTGGAAAATCGGGATATTCCTCCATCTTTGAGTATTTATTCCACCCCACCAGCAGAACTCTTTTTCTGCTCTGTGGCACACCAAAATCAGATGCGTTAAGAATTTTGTATCCAGTGTCATAACCAGCCTTTTTCATAAGGCGCCGCATGTCTTTCAGATACCTGCCTTTACCAGCACTTATCAGTCCAGGGACATTTTCAAATACAAAAATCTTCGGCTGAAAGGCTTTCAGGAATTCAACATAGTATCTGTACAAAAAATTACGCGAATCACGCCGCATTCTGTTTTCGTCTCTGGCACGCCCGATATACGAGTAAGCCTGGCACGGAGGACCGCCGACAATGATATCCAGTTGCTGACCGTTGAGTCGTTCACGTATTTCTCTTATAAGTTTTTTATAATTATCCTTTCCAATTTCAGCACATATCACCGAATTCCGATCTCTCTGCAGACCGTATTTCTCAACTAGTTCTTCTCTGCTCAGTTTCCCCAAAACATATTTTTTATAATCTTCGTATTTTCCTCTTGCCTTAAGCGCGTGATATATCATACGCGTTGTCAAAGTCTCGCAGGAATTTTTATCAACCTCAATGTGGCCTATCATTTCACAACCTGCCCTCATAAAACCCTCCGATAATCCTCCAGCGCCAGCAAAAAGATCAAGAACCTTCGGTCGCTGATCCTGTGATAGTTTAGATTCAATGTGCTTTATAGTTTTGTCAGGCGCAGATTTCAGGCTGTGTTCTTTAACCCTGATTACTTTTACTCCAAGAGACTTTAATTCCCGATTAACTACCTGGTCTCTTGCAGTGTTTGTGCTGACCTTTTTCTTCCAGAACTTCGCATTGGTCTTTGGAGCCTGGTAACAGTCTTTGCAACCATGCCAGAAACATCCGTCTACAAACACAGCTGTTTTTCTGTTTGAGAAATAAAAATCAGGACGCCCTGGGATATGTTTAGGTGTAATTTCAAAATCACTGATTCCGTTTGAAATCAGAAGATTCCGAAGCTGGATTTCGGGTTTTGTATCCTGCGAGCGGATACGGGACATATTGTAAGACCGCTGTGCGGTTGTCATTACATCAGCCATGGCGTTTTCTTTTTTGCGGACGACTGGTTCTTTTCAGAAAGTCATCCAAATCAGACTGCCTGATCCGCCACCATCCGACCTTGGACGCATTAAGTCTGCCTGCTTCTATATATCGAAGCACAGAGCGTTCGCTGACACGTAGGTAATCAGCAACCTCCTTGACTGTGAGCAGTCTGTCTTTCATAGGATTAATTTCATTATAGCGCTTATGTCAGAAGTGTTCAAATCTGTCAGAGCGTAATTTTGCGTCAGTCCTTGTCAGATTTTGTCAGTGTGGCTTTTCCACAATGCGGGGGTCTTGCCGCAGTTTTCTGTGCGGCATATAATACAGGTACGATATACGACTGTCGCATGTAAGATTTGTACGGCAGAAGAAGTGATCAAGACGTCCTGACATATTGGGACCACAAAGGACCACTGCTTCTGCTCTCGATGAGATCAGATTATCCGTCTTCGGGCGGACCCATGATTTGAAACCGAGAGCGAGAAGCAGCGGTCTTTTTTCGTTGCAGATAAAGACCAAGGCTTCTTTCACAAACCAATACAAAACACGGCCAATAACCCTTGGGGGTTCGATTTCCTCTCCCAATAGACGGGCCGTGTTCTGTTGGTCAGAGGCAAAAAGCGGGACTCCTTCGGGAGCTCCGCTTTTATGTTACCCAAAGAAGCCA
Organism: Candidatus Paceibacter sp.; assembly: GCA_020724845.1. GTDB lineage: Bacteria > Patescibacteriota > Minisyncoccia > UBA6257 > 02-FULL-45-10c > DYGE01. The sequence goes on along the minus strand of DYGE01000003.1, from coordinate 28,486 downwards.
TCAAAGAATTCAAAGAGATTTACCGAAAAAAATACGGCGTGGAATTGTCCGAGGCCGAGGCTTCTTTGCATGCGAATAATCTGATCCAGCTTTACAAACCTGCCTATCAGAAATTCATGGAAAAACAACAGGAACACCATGAGCCAGACACCAACAAAAATCAGTGAAATTCAGTTTGTACCCGTCAAACCCAGAGACGGCCACGTGGGCTTTGTCTCCTTCGTGATTGACGGGAAATTCTGGATCGGGTCGGTCGCTGTCTATACCCGCCTGGACGGTACAGGATACCGCCTGGTTTACCCGACACGGAAAGTCGGCGAAAAGAACCTGAATACCTTCCATCCGATCAGCTCTGAGGTCGGCAGAGCTATGGAAGAAGCGGTTGGCAACAAAGTGACTGAAATACTTGATGAAAACTATGGATCACAAACAACAATCAGAGAATAGGCACGAAAACTGTTTCTTCGCGCCTCATCTTGTCTACGATAATGAAACTCTGCGAAAGAAGCTCAGTCACGCTGAGCGGGATTTTCTGTTCAGATTATGTAGTCTTTCTAACCGCTTTGCGACTAAGGATGGCTGGTTCTGGCATACGGATAAGAGCTTCGAAACCAAAGAGGGTAAGGTATTAGGCTTTGCCGCCTATGGATTCGGGGGCAGTACCTGCGTCAGAACCAGGCGGAAGCTTAGAAGTCTGGGCCTGATTGAGACGAGGAAAGTGCGGACTGAGAGCGGTCTGTGGCCAACAACCATGTACCGCGTAAACAGAAAACTGCTCCACGGCACCAGAGACCATGGTGGTCTGCGGTCAGAGACCAACATGACGCTTGACCGCGAGCCACTACGGCCACCTGATTAAGTAGAGATATAAGTAAGAAAGAAGATTAAGAAAGTATAAGTAATACGCGCAAAGCGCGTCAAAAACAAACAATTATGGACTTCGGTAAAACTTCGGTGGATTCGGCAGTCTGGGTTGCACCAGAACTTCACCAATTCTTCACCAAAACTTCAGGAAGACTTCAGGGAAACTTCAGGTATTTCGACCCTATCAACCATCGGTAGACCATCGGTAAAACATCGGTAAGAAACAACCTTATGACCATTAAAAGCGACCAAAATAAATCGGATAAAAGGCGGACAAAATCGGTACAGGTTTTTACCTTCGCCCGCATAAAAACATTGAAAAATAACGCTGTAAGTGCCATTATAAAGGTGCGACCTACAGTTTTGGAATATTGCACGATGGCTGTGCTTCTTTTGAAGCCCAATTGCGGGCTGAAAGGGGCAGCCATCCTCCACAATTGGGTGCCTTCGTGCATTCCAAGACTGTGGGTCGCAGGCTCTGGCTGTCCCTTTTTGTATTGTTTGACTTCTTTCGGGCTTGGGACCATGTTGCTGTTAGAGCCTGCGACCCACGCTCACCAGGTCGAAAAATTAAACAATTAACGTAATGAACACACTTATGAAAAATAAAACCATAATTTACGCCGTAATCGCCCTTGTTGCGGTCTTTGGGGCAGGTTACGGGATTTACAGCCTTACGGCAGACAAAGCACCGCTTTCGGGTGATGTGGCCCAAGAGAGGGAAACCGTAAGCGAGGCAGAAAAAGAACAGGCCACCGAGGCCCTGCGTGGCATTCTGGACGTAGCCAACCGCATCTATGGCATTACAGAGGGTGCCAGCTTTACCTTCGAACCAAGAGACGCCTACGGCCGTTCTGGGAACTTTGGCCTGGTTACCTATGAGGGCATCCGCGGAGACCGAGTGGTTGAGGAAAAAATAATAAACTTTACCGATGATCAGGGCGGAACCGCCGAGGTAGATTCGGCTACTGGCAAGGTCATTGCCTTTCACCGCAAACCACACTACGGATTCTGCGATGACAAGCCCTGCGACGTTAAAAGTCAGGGCGAATTAAGCAAGCTTGTACTCCAGTTTCTTGAGCGGGTAGAGCCAGATTTTGAACAGCTGACAAGCAACATCCGCCAGTATGAGATCGGTGACAAGTCTGGCGGTCCAGACGGCGCGAACTACTTCTTCACCTGGAATGACATGGAATACCAGAACCTGCTACCAGAAGGTGTAGAAGCAGACCGTGCGCCGTTTATCCAGATCGGTATTACCGAAAGCGGGTTTATCTTCAGCTACGAGAACACGATCGGTCTTTACTATGACGCCTTGGAAAGCGAAGCGCTGCAAAATTATCGGCAATAACCATGGAGAGATTAACGCCACAACTCAAATACTTTCTCTACGCCCGCAAATCATCGGAAGCGGAAGACCGCCAGGTAGCCTCCATTGATTCCCAGCTGGATGTGCTCAAAGAAATGGCCCAGCGTGACGGTATCAATATCGTTCACATCTTTACCGAATCCCAGTCAGCCAAAGCACCAGGCCGTCCTGTTTTCAACGAAATGCTCACGCGGATTACCAACGGCGAAGCCCAGGGAATTCTCTGCTGGAAGCTGGACCGTCTGGCCCGCAATCCCGTGGACGGCGGAAACATCAGCTGGATGCTCCAGCAAAACGTCATCCGCCATATCAAAACCTACGACCGCAGTTATTACCCGACCGACAACGTACTTATGATGAGCGTTGAGCTCGGCATGGCCAACCAGTTTATCCGCGACCTTTCTGTAAATGTAAAGCGGGAGCTCAAGCGCAAAGCCGAGAACGGCTGGTATCCAGGACCTGCGCCTGTCGGCTATATGAATACGCCAGACCGCAAGAAAGGACAAAAGATTATCAAAAAAGACCCGAAGCGGTTTGATTTAATAAAGCGGATGTTCGCCATGGTTCTGGAGGGCGTGTACACCGCTCCCAGAATTCACAAGATTGCTACCGAAGAATGGGGTTTGCGCATGCCAAATGGAAAGAAGATGGCCAAGAGCACCTTCTACCGCGCCATGTCCGATCCATTTTACTATGGCGAATTTGAATACCCGAAAGGTTCAGGCAACTGGTACAAAGGCGGGCATCCCGCCATGATCACCGAAGAAGACTTCGACCGCATCCAGGCGCACCTGGGCAGAAAAGGAAAGCAACGCCCACGTCAGAAAAAGTTTGCCTATACGGGTATGATCCACTGCGGAGAGTGCGGCTGTTACGTGACGGCCGAGGACAAGGTCAAACGGCCGAAAAACGGCAACGTCCATTATTACCTCTACTACCACTGCACCAAGCGCAAAGGTCCCTGCTCCCAGCGGTCGCTGGAAATAAAAGCATTGGAAAGCCAGGTTGCCGAACTTTTGAAAAGCATTGAGATACCCGCTAACTTTCATAGCTGGGCCATGAAGTGGCTTCAGGAAGAAAACGCCAAAGAATCAAGCGACCGCAACATAATCTTGGAAACCCAGCAAAGAAACTACAACATCGTAGTGAGCAAGCTGGACAATTTGATTGACATGCGCGCGGCTGGCGAGATCACCGAAGACGAATACAAGAGCAAACGCAGGGAGCTTGAGAAGCAGAAAAACAAATTCCAGGGACTTTTACAGGATACGGACCGCCGTGTAGACGCCTGGATGGAGAACGCAGAAAAGATTTTCACCTTTGCCAAATATGCGCACGCCGCCTACCAGGAAGGAAGCATAGAAACCAAACGAAGCATTCTAAAAGCGCTCGGTTCGAACCTTCTCCTACAAGACAAAAAACTGCGTATTGATATGGCCAAATACCTGATACCCCTGCAAAATGTCTCATTCGTGGGTGTTGCAGAGAATTCTCGGTTAGAACCTGCTGTAAGTGGCATGAATAAACAGAAAAACGGAGCTTTTGACTCCGTTCGTCCGATATGGCTCCCCGGGTAGGGATCGAACCTACGACCGTCGCGTTACACTTATCCTACTATTACTAATAGGGGTGGACTATATCATCCACGTAAAATCTTCTTAGATCACGTGGCGAGGCGCTTCGGATGTAAATCTTTTTGGGGACTACAACCTACTCCCTTGTGGGATAGTCTCTACACCTTGTCGCCTAAAGCGACCTTGGCTCGGTATTATCCATCAATAGATGGACTTCACCGAATTCACCTCGTTATTCAATCTAAATTACTTTAGAAGGCTGCGTAATGCCTGCGTGTATTTCTCTATGGCAATTAGCACAAACAAGTATGCATTTATCTGCCTCTTGTTTAAGCTTTTCCCAAGAGCGCGTTAATCCTCGTACTGATAATCCAAATTCTTTTTTGGAGGCATCGATATGATGAAGATCAAGCGCCCAATGGGTCTTCTTGTAGCCACAAATCCTACATTTACCGCCTTTATATTCTACAAGCATCACCTTGAGTTTTCTTCTCCTCTTGGTAACAGCCTGTTTTAAATATTCAGCACGGTCGGCATATGTTCTCCTTTCTGGCATACACAATTGATTATACCAGAAAAGACAAACTTAGTTATTCACAGCGCGCCGCTCTACCGCTGAGCTACCGGGGAATATATATTGAATTTTCAATATTTTTATATGATATAAGAAATTACGCAAGGTTGCAACAAGTTTATGGCGGCACTTGTCTTGGTGGATTCACCGAGCTATAATATCGCTATGCAACTAAAAATCGTTTCTATTCTAATAATTGCGGCGCTATTCGTAATTGGCACCTTTAGCTTCTTTGGATTGAGCATGGTTGACCACTCCAGCGGCCACAATTGCCCAGTCAACTTGTTATCCGGAAATAGTTGCCCTCCGGTTGGCGGAGTTTTAGCCCTCGCCTTACACCACGCTTCCGGCCTGCAGAATCTCGCGAAATTTACATTGAACGCCGACGCGCTAATATTGCTTATTGTTTCCGCTATGGCTGCGGCTTATTTGGTCTACTCTAAACTTTCAAAAAACAATATCTCGGAATCGGCTTCTTTATACCAAAGCCGCTTGGCCAACGCTAATTCTTATTCCATACCGTTTAGCCAATTCCTTGACTGGTTTTCAATTCATTATAAAAGAGATCCGCACTCTTATTCTTTGGGTGTGTGATTTAACCTGATTTAATCAGAGTCTTTACTATTAAAGAAATTAATCATTATACACCCGTTCAAAATTCTGAACGGGTGTTTTAATTTATGAAAAACAAAAATAACAATTTTATAGCATTCGGAGCCGGCGCGTTCTTTCTTGCCGCTTTGATTGCCTTAGCTTCCAATATCGGAAGCGATGCCCGAGAACCGATTACCTATTCCGCCAGCGCGCTGACAGCGGAAGAAATCCGCTTTGATTTCGGGGCTATCTCAATGGCAAATGGAAATGTATCTCACAATTTTACTCTGAAAAATGAGGGGCCGGAATCGGTAATCATTGAAAAGGTGTACACCTCCTGCATGTGCACTACCGCGTTAATCACGGACAGTTCCGGCGGCAAGTACGGAGAGTTCGGGATGCCAGGCCATGCCAATTCCAAAACAAACGTGGAAGTTCTGCCGGGAGAAACAGTAACCGTTGAAGCTATTTTTGACCCGGCTGCGCACGGGCCGTCCGGCGTCGGGCTTGCCCAAAGGTCGATCTATTTAGAAACCAATTCAGTCGCCTCGCCAAAACTGGAACTTTTCTTCCAGGCAATGGTAAGCCGATAGCGATGGACATAATCTTTTCAGCATCAATTATCGCCGCTTTCATCGCGGGGATGGTAGCGCTTTTCGCTCCCTGCTGCATAACTGTGCTTCTACCAGCTTACCTTGCCTCCGCCTTTCGGGAGAAAAAGAATATCTTAAAGATGACCTTTATCTTTTTCGCCGGCATCGCGGTTATCCTGGTGCCAATCGGACTAGGGGCGGCCGGCCTGGCGCAGTTCTTCCGCGATTACCACAGCGAAATGTACATTTTCGGCGGACTCTTAATGATTCTCCTTGCCGTATTAGCTGTTAGAGGAAAAGGCCTGGCCATGATTCCAATGCCGAAGCGCTTAACCCCGAAGATGAGCGGATCGGATCCAAAGTCCGTATTCCTGCTTGGAATATTTTCCGGAGCCGCCACTTCCTGCTGCGCCCCGGTGCTGGCTGGCGCGGTAACGCTCGCGGTTATCTCCGGAACTTTCTGGAAGGCGCTGATTGTAACTTTCGCCTACGTGTTCGGAATGACCTTCCCGCTGTTCATCGCTGCTTACTTCTACGACCGCTTCAAGATTGAAGAATCAAAATTAATCCAGGGGAAAATGCTGGAATTTAAAATTGGCGCAAAAACGTTCTACGTTCATTCCACCAACCTTCTTGCCGGAGCAGTCTTTTTCGCGATGGGAGTTATACTACTCGCCCTAGCCTTCTCCGGAGACGCCTTCTGGGCGCCGGCCGTTCAAGTCGGGATCGGCAATGCCTTAAACGCCTGGTCGCAAAATTTACTGGAAACTCTGACTAAATTACCGGAAATTATCTGGGCAATTATCATCACCGGCATATTTCTTTTCTTTCTCTATAAGATGGAAAGAAATACATTGGAATAAAAATTATGGAAACACCAAAATTTGAACCTTTGAAAAGCTGGGCATTGGCGGTTCTGTTACTAGCTGGCATTCTGTTGCTGGCACAGTTACTGACATCAGCGATGAACAGCAATCCCCTTTTGAACCCTAGAAAAGACCAGCAAGTCATAGAAGTAAACACGGAAAACTTAGATCAATCAGTTCGGCCAGTAAACGGAGTGACGCTGCCGGTCCGCTGGAGCGATCTCGGCAGGAAGTTAATTGAAAGCGGAGTCATTGACAAAACAAAGTTGGCCATACTTTACGACCAAAGAGGCGGGCTTAATGAAGAGTCGAGGCGTCTTCTTTATGAAACAGACAACGGCCGGCTAGAAATCAATGAAAAAAATGCTAGTTTTTTGCTGAATCTCCTGTGGGCGCTCGGGCTCGCCAACCAAAACCCAATCCTGGAAGAAGGGCCAATGGTCAGCCCGGTTTACGGAAGCGACGCCGGACAATTCGCCTCCACCGGCGGCTGGCCTCTTTCCAAAGGAAAAGCGATGGACCACTACAGCAGGCATTCCTTGCTGCCGCTTAACTCGGAACAGCAAAAATTAGTGGAAAAGGCCGCTAAAAATATCTACCGCCCCTGTTGCGGAAATTCAACCCATTTTCCGGATTGCAATCATGGAATGGCAATGCTTGGCCTTTTGGAGCTAGGCGCTTCCCAGGGCCTGAATGAAGACGAACTATACCAGATGGCGCTCCAGGTTAATTCTTACTGGTTCCCGGACACCTACCTAATAATTGCCTCTTATTTCCATCAGAAAGGCATTGCTTGGAATGAAGTAAATCCGAAAGAAGTCCTAGGATCAGCGTATTCCAGCGCTCAGGGATATAGGCAAATCTTGTCAGCAGTGGAACCGGAAAAAATTGGCGGCAGCGGCAGTTGCGGAGTATAATAAAAATAATTAGAAAATTAAGACAATAAAATGGAACACAATCAAAATTCAAAACAATACACCTGCCCGATGCATCCGGAGATTGTCCAGGACAGTCCTGGACTATGCCCGGAATGCGGAATGAATCTGATGCCGACCTCGGCAAAGCCGAAAAAACAATTGGCGAAAAAATATACCTGCCCAATGCATCCAAACGTGGTTCAGGATGGGCCGGGAATTTGTCCAGAGTGTGGGATGAAATTGCTGCCGATGCCCGCAAAAGAAAGCAAGGAAGAGTATTCCAAGCATGGAGGCCATTCAACTAACATCTTCAAAACGAAATTCTGGGTAAGCTTTATCCTTTCCATCCCAGTCGTGCTCTATGCCGAAGTGGCCCAGGATCTCCTTGGATACCAGGCGCCGCGATTCCCGGGATCGGATTACCTTCCATTTGTTTTAGCGTCCGTAATTTTCTTCTACGGCGGCTGGATATTTATCGCCTCCGCTTACCGAGAGCTTAGAGCAAAACTCCCCGGAATGATGACTCTGATTGCTCTCGCTATTTCCACGGCCTACATTTATAGCGCCTATATAACTTTTGTGGGCGAAGGAAAAACTCTATTTTGGGAACTGGCGACTTTGATCACAGTCATGCTTCTCGGGCACTGGATGGAAATGCGAGCGGTAACCGGAGCGCAGAGCGCCCTCAAGGAGCTTTCCAAACTTCTGCCGGACCAAGCGGAAGTTATTCAGGATGGTGTCGCTAAAATCATTCCTCTTTCCGAAGTGAAAGCCGGAGACCTTGTCTTGGTAAAGCCGGGAGGCAAGATTCCAACCGATGGAGTTGTTAAAGAAGGGCTTTCCGATGTAAACGAATCAATCGCCACCGGCGAATCCAAGCCGATCGCCAAAAAACCGGGCGATGATGTCATTGCCGGCACCATAAACGGCGACGGTTCGTTAAAAATCAACGTCACTAAAATTGGCGAAGATACCTTCCTAGCCGGAGTTATGCGCTTAGTCCAGGAAGCCCAGGCGTCAAAGTCCCGCCTGCAGTTGCTTTCCGACCGGGCGGCCTATTACCTGACCATTATCGCAGTGGTAGTCGGAAGCATCACTTTCGCCGCCTGGCTGGCGGCCGCCGATACGGCCTTCGCTATTGAAAGAATGGTAGCCGTGCTTGTCATCACCTGCCCGCACGCTCTGGGCCTGGCTATACCTTTAGTTGCCTCAATTTCAACTACTAAAGCGGCCAAGAACGGATTCTTGGTTAAACAGCGGCTGGCGCTGGAAGCGGCCAGGAATCTTGATATAGTGCTGTTTGATAAAACCGGAACGCTGACCCGCGGAGAGTTCGGCATTGACCGAGTCATCGCCGTAAAAGACGGAGATGAGAATCAGGTACTGCGATATTCCGCGTCAGCTAACAGCCATTCCGAACATCCCATTGCCAAAGCAACTGTGAAAGAAGCTGAGATAAAAGAAATCACTCTTTCAGAAGTAAAGGATTTTCAAAGAATTCCCGGCAAAGGCATAAAGGCAAAAATCAACAATAAAGAAGTGCTTGTCGGAAGCAGGACTTTAATTGAAGACGCGAAGGTCGCGCTCCAGGAAAAATTCAATAATGAAGTGAAAGAACTTGAGAAACAAGGCAAGACAGTCAATTTCGTAGTTGTAAACAGCCAGGTGATCGGCGCCATCGCGCTAGCCGACATTATTCGAGAAGAATCCCGAGAGGCAGTTAAAAGCTTGCAAAAAATGGGAATCAAGACTGCTATGATTACCGGAGACGCGGAAGATGTGGCTAAATGGGTAGCCGGAGAGCTTGGGATAGATAAATATTTCTCCCGAGTCCTGCCGGAGAAAAAATCAGAGATTGTAAAATTACTGCAGGCTGAAGACCAGAAAGTCGCGATGGTCGGAGACGGCGTTAACGACGCTCCGGCCCTGACTCAAGCCGATCTCGGCATCGCTATCGGAGCCGGGACAAACGTGGCAATTGAATCAGCTGGCATTATCCTGGTGAAAAACGACCCGCGCGATATCGCCAAGATAATCAAGCTCTCGCGGCTCACCTATTCAAAGATGATCCAGAATCTCTTTTGGGCTACCGGATACAATGTTATTGCTATTCCCCTTGCGGCCGGAGCGCTGGCTTTCAAAGGCATTCTGCTTCAGCCGGCTGTGGCGGCAATCCTGATGTCATTCTCTACGGTTATCGTGGCAGTTAACGCAATGCTTTTGCGCAATAAAAAATTATAAAAAGGTCGGAATTAATAAACCTAAAATACAAAATATGAAAAAAATTCTACTTATAATTTCACTCTTATCAACTTCTTTTCTCGCCCTTCCGGTCGCGGCTCTGGCCCACGGTGAAGCAAGCGGCGATGCCGATTTCGGAATGATGAGATTTATTGAAGACCAGGCGCTGGGAGACGAACTCCATGAAGAGATGGAGAGCTTGATGGTCAATATGATGGCCGGGACCTTAACGGACGCAGAATCCGAACGGCTAGTTGAACTGATGCGGCAATATCCCGGACCGCAGGCGATGATGGCTAGCCGGCTGGTCGGCATGCGCTATGGCGGAGACCAAGCTTCTAGATGGCCGCAAGGCATGATGGGTGGCTACAATATGATGTCCTGGGGCGGAGGATTTGGCGGATTCTGGATGCTGTTTGCCTGGCTCGGCTCGCTCATCTGGCTGACAGTCGGCGTTTTAGCAGTCGTCTGGCTCTGGAAGCAAATTACCAAATAAACGATATAAAAATCCCCTGCCAGAGGCAGGGGTTTTCGCAAAATCTAATCACTCTCTTCGGGTTGGCTCGCAGGAGCTTTCTTTTTCTTTCCGCCCTCACTCTCCAACAGAGCATGGGGAAAATAATTCTCTCCATAGCGGTCGCGCATTAGCTTGTGGTAATGGCAATAATTCCAGCTAACTGCACGCTCGCAACACGCAAAAGTAGAAAGCAGAGATGCGAGCCCGCCGGATAATGCAAGCCCAAATGCTAAACCCGGCATAAACCCAAAAGGTATAGTAGCAGGTATAAAAACCGCCGCACCGAACATTAAGGTCGTCACAAGTGGGCCGCCAATATAGCCCCACATCTTCTCAAGCTTTGCTCTAGAAACTGATTGAGTCGCAAGGAAACCGGCTAAATCACGCAGTTCTTTCTCGTCAAATTTAACAAGATCCTCTTTTTTAATTCCAAGATAGACATCGGCACACTCGGCAAAATATTTAACAAATTGTTTTCTTTGCTGCAAAAAGACATTCTTCTTTCTAACGACCGTATCCTTTTCGCTCTGCTGGAGCTCTCGTTGAAGACGCTCGTCTTTGACCGTGGCCACCTTGGCCAAAAGCTTCTCCTGGTCGGTGTGTAGAACCATACCCCTTTCCGTTTCCATCCCGATTTCCTTTTTCAAGGTTGGATTTTGTATCTCCCAAGAGATTAACATAAAATTTTTAGCTTGACAAGAGGAAATTTTTGATATATAATACAGCCAAGCTCGTTGAAGTAATACTGTAAACAGGAGAATCAACATGTGCATACACGCGCAGCACTGGCCGCCGGATAAGAACGAGAGCTCCAAGGACGAGCTCTACATCCAAGGAAACGACCACACCGACTTCGAGGATCTCTGGCAGAAAGCCCAGAAGAAGTGGCCCGGGATCAAAATGGAGGAGCTGGAAATCGCGCCGGAGTACGTCCATACGCATCACCTGAACTACGACCGGTACGACCCTAGCGATTACACCAACTTCCTCCGTCTTACCGCCAAACCGTCGTACTTCCAGCGCATGGGAGAACGACAAACTCTTCCCTGCGAATTCGTGCCTCGCGAGGCGGCCTAACTCAAAAGCCCCGTTCGTCAACCGACAAACGGGGCTTTATTTTTTTATTCGGCCGTGTTATTTTTTCTTTGGCTCTAAATAATCAGATGTGGAATATCGTGATCTATATCGCTAATGACGTGGAAGCAGCCGGCAAGCGGCTCGGGTTCCACCCAACGCTTTCCCTCGGAGCCTGCCTGGTTACCAGGGAGAAACTGGATTATGCCGATTATCAGGAAAGAGGACTTATCTTTTACGCGGAAATTAAGCCGCATTCTATGGAATGCGAGATAGACGCGATGCGGGTCGGCTGCCTGCACCTTGAATGCTTGGAGGAAGTCAGGCAATCCGATTCAAGGTACGATCCGACCAGTCAGAATTTCAACCCAAAACTTGTTCTGGAAAGGATGCGGAGCGTTTGCGAAGACCCGCGAATGGCGATGGAAAGATTCAGAGAGTGGGTGCGCCGCGTCACCGGCGGAAAGTGGGTTCAAGGAGTGATTGACACCGCCTTTTTTGACAGCGGACACGTCAATCTATGTTTCGGAACCAATACCGACAACGGCTCGCCATTCGGCTGGGGCGGAATTGAACTCAATTCCCTGCATCGCGGCTACACTGGCAGAAAAAATGCCAAGCTGAAGCAACTTGGCGTGCCGGATACCAGAGAAAAACCGCACCGAGCCGATCACGACGCGGTACTGCTAGCTCAAGTTGCGAGAGTTCTTCTGTACGAAAAGTTGGGATGGTAATTAAAAAGGACTACTTCAGTAGTCCCTTTTTTATTGTTCGCTAACCAGCATCAATGGTTCACTCTGATCAGCTAGCAATTGCTTCTCGGCGAATTCCCAGTTAACTAGTTTCCAGAAAGCGGTGATGTAATCGGCTCGCGCGTTGCGGTAATCAATATAATAGGCGTGTTCCCAGACATCTAACGCCAAGAGCGGAGTGTTACCATCTTTGATCGGAGTGTCGGCATCGTGCATGCCTTTGATTTCCAGCCTACCTTCTTTACTCTTAAGCAGCCAAGCCCAGCCGCTGCCAAAATGAGTAAGGCCAGTCTTAGTGAATTCTTCCTTAAAATTCACCATTGACCCGAAGGCCTCGGTAATAGCCGATTCAATCTGGTTGGTCGGTTTTGAGTCTTCGTTTCCGCCATTTGGCTTCATACAATACCAATAAAGCGTATGGTTGTAAGCTTGCGCGGCATTGTTGAAAAGGCTTTTATCATCAGCGCGCTGAATAATCTCTTCAATCGGCATATTAACGTAATCCTTGCCCTCAATCATGCCGTTCAGCTTATTGACGTAAGCGGCATGGTGCTTGCCGTAGTGGTATTCCAAAGTTTCTTTAGAGAGGTGCGGCGCCAGCGCGCCAAGCTCGTATGGGAGTTTTGGCAGTGAAAATTTCTTCATACTTTTTTCTGGAAGTTATGTTTATGATAGCATATTTATTCCCTACTATAAAAATAAGCGGCTAAAAATGTGGTGATGGGAATCGCGAATAGAAGGGCGGTACTGCCGACCAGAGTGCGAATAATCTCCTCCGCCACGATCTGATCATTGAGAATAACCCACAGAGGACGCCGGCTCTCGTTTATGGAAAATAAAAGAAACAACGGCAAAGACGCTCCGGCATAGGCGAGCGCCAACGTGTTTACTAAAGCGGTAATATGTTCCCTGCCGACATTTAATCCTCTCTTATAAAGCTCGCCGAAAGGAAGAGTTCGGTTAGCCTTTTTAATTTCTTCCACTACGGCGGTCTGGCTGGTGGTCACATCATCCAGCACCCCTAGAGCGCCGATAATAATCGCCCCCAGAAGAAGCCCGCGGAGATTGAGATTTTCCACTGAAGAAATTTGCAGATAAAAAGCTTCTTCACTCCCAGTGCCGAATAATTTCGAAAAGTAAACGAACGCAACAGCCAAAACCGCGGCTACGCCCAACGTCAGCAGAGTGCTCAAAAGAGCAATAGAGGTCCGTTTATTAAATCCATGGGCAAGATAAAGCGATATCAACACAATAGCCACTGAACCGACTAGAGAAATGAATAAGGGATTATAGCCGGCCAATATCTTAGGAACCACAAAAACCGCTAAGATAGCTATGCTGAAAACCAGCCCCAGAAATGAAGTCAATCCCCTCGACCCAGCAGTCAGCGCGGTCAGGCCAAAAAACAATATAAAAATAACCATAATCGCCGGAAGCCGATACTTGTCGGCAATATAATAGTTAACCTCGTCCAGAACCTGATTTTTTATGAGCACCAACACCTCTCCTTGTTTTATCTTTTGTTCTTCAAGATTGTAAAATAAACTGTTGTTTTCCAAGACCATTTCCCTGCCCTGCTCCACGCCACTTAATATCTGCAAGCGAACTTTATCATCAAAAAGCTCTAAGGCCTCGGCTTTATAAAATTGGTCCGGCGGAAACGCCTCCGGCGGCAGCGGTTCATAGGTCTGCTGGGCAAAAGCGGCACCAAAGAAAAGCGCAGCGAGAATGACTCCGGCCCAAACAGCGGCTTTTTTATTTTTTAGAGCATTTATCGCAAATACCATAGAATTCAAGAGAATGCTGATTAATCGCGCTGAATGATTTTGATTTTCTAATAACCATTTCTTCTAATAACTCCACGTCGCAGTAAGAAATGTCCTCGCTGGCGCCGCATTTAGTGCAGATCAGGTGATGATGATGACGTTTCTTCTCTCGATCGGTCTCCAGTTCATAATGAGCGTGGTTGTGGCGAAAATCAATCGGGCGGATAACCCCCTTGTCTCTAAGCGCCTTAATATTACGATACACGGTTGCCGGATCAACTTCGCCCTTCATCCTATCAATAATCGCTTGGGCGCTAAGAGGCGAAGGGGACTTCTCTAAAACGCCCAAAATAGAAAGACGTGCCGACGTAGCTTTGTAGCCCCAGGTTCGCAGTCTCTCTTTAATTTGACCCTTATTGCCTACTTTACCCATATCTGCTACGCTAAACTAAATGCAAATTATTTGCAAATAATTTGACGACCGGAAATTATGGTAATATTATTATACGAGCCCTTGCTAAAGGGGGTCGACTATGGAAAAAGAAACAGCGCAAAAAATTCTCACGGTTAAAAACCTGACGGTGAAGCTCGGGGAAGAAACGGTTATCGATAACCTTAGCTTTAACATAAGCCGAGGCGAGCATTTCATGATCATCGGGCCGAACGGCTCCGGCAAGACCACACTCTTTAGAGCCTTAATAGGAGTTCTGCCATATAGTGGAGAGATCTCTTGGGCGCCTACTTCGGTCATAGGTTATGTGCCGCAAAAACTGGATTTGGAAAGGAATGTTCCGCTCTCGCTTCGCGATTTCTTGCATTCCAAAACCGGAAAAATGAATAAAGAAGAGCTGGAAAAATACTTAGATTTAGTAAATCTCTCGCCCTCTCTATTGGGCAATTCGCTCGGAACTTTGTCCGGAGGAGAATTTCAACGGGCGCTAGTGGCGTTCGCCCTGATCGGAGGAACAAACGTGCTCCTCTTTGACGAACCGACCGCCGGAATTGACGAACCAACCGAACAGCAAATCCATGACACCCTGCACAAGCTTAAGCATGAACACAAACTGACCATCATCACCATTTCCCACGATCTAAGCAATGTCTACCGGCATTCTGATAGAGTGCTCTGCCTGAATAAGAACCAAGTTTGCCTGGGCGTTCCAAAGGATGTGCTGAAACCGGATATCCTAACCGACCTCTACGGCGACGAACACCACAAGTTCTTTACCCATAACCACCATGATAAACATAGAAATGCTTAGTTTAATACTGGCCGGCCTTACCGCTGTCGCTTCCGGCATTGTCGGATCCTTCGCTCTGATGCGCCGGATGACTCTAGCAGGAGACGCGCTGTCGCACGTCGCTTTGCCGGGAATCGGGCTGGCGCTTATTTATTCGTACAATCCAGTGCTCGGTGGCGGACTAGTGCTTCTTTTCGGAACCCTGATTATTTGGAAAGTTGAAAAAATTTCCAAACTGAACACTGAAGCTGTCATCGGGGTACTCTTCGCGGCTAGCTTGGCAGTTGGAGCTCTGGCCTTTGAGGAAGCCCACGAATTAGTAGAGGTGCTGTTCGGCGGCATCGCCACTGTAACCGCAAATGAATTTATTTACGGATCTATCATTGCTGCGGCTGTAATCTGGTTTATCCTGAAAAACCGCCATTCGCTGGTTTTAGCGCTGGTCTCCAAAGAGCTCGCCAGAACAGCCGGAATCTCCACTGATCGGCTGCAGCTATATTTCTTGCTGTCTTTCGCCCTGACGGTCATCCTGGGAATGAAATTCCTTGGAGTACTCTTGATGGGATCGCTGATCATCATCCCGGCATCTGCCGCCCGTAATATCGCCAGAAATCTGAATAGCATGCTTGTTATTTCTTCCGGCATATCTCTCTTCTCCGTTCTTTCGGGAATAGCCGTATCTAATTTATTCTCCTTCCAACTGGGACCGGCGATCATTATTATCGCCAGCGCCATTTTCCTTATTACCTTAATTTGGAATGCTTTGAGTAGAAGCAGTTAAATAAAAAAATAGGCAAGGCAATTAAAATACCGCGGTTAAACCGCGGTTTTTTCTTTTAAAGCTTCTTCAGGCAGACCTGGCATTTGCCCCGTTTCTTGGCGCAGACGCTGCAGAGTTGAAAGGCACTGCTGGCAGTCGGATTACCGCAGCCCTTGCAGCTTCCCATCACAGCGGCATACATTTGTCCAAAATGCGACTCGCACTTGGGATCTCCCACGTGCTTACTCTTTCTTTTCTTAGCCATTACCTGTTCGCTTATCGAACGAGAGCTGATTAGATAATAAGCGAAAATTGCAAAATTGTCAAAGAAAAAACCGCTTCTTCAGCGGTTCTTTTTAGAATGGCTGTCCCCGGGCCGAACTAGCCCCTCATTATCAATATGCCAGGAATGGCCGTCCACGCAGGTGCTGTCGCTGCGCATACAGCGACACCAACTCTTGGCTGACTTGCCGCAACCAGGCTCCGGGCAAAGCTCATAATTCTTGCCAGATTTATTGTCAAACTTTTCGCCATATTTGTAAGGCACCGATGTCGGTTTTACTTCTGCCTCCCAACTGATATCAATCATCCCATCACCTGGATCCCCAAAAACTTTCAATCCTTGGCTCTTGCAATACTCAATCACCTTCTTTGCAACTTCAGCATCCACTATCGGGCAATAATTAAAACTAAGATGTCCCTTCTCTGCCGCGGCTTTCAGCGTTCCCGGCAATTCAGCGATAATCGCCTGCGCCTCGGCCTCTATCCTCTCAAGCGCTTTCTGCTTAACAGCATCAGCTTTCTTCTGATTAGCCTCTTCCGCCAACCGCCTAAGCTCATTCGGATCAATAGTCATCCCTCTTGCCTCAATCGGTTCAACTTTGAACTATATATAAAGTAGACCAATAAATGGCCGAAGTCAAGATTAATAAACTGTTCGCCAGCAGCGAGCCGTTAAATCTTATATACACCTAGAAAACCCGCATGCCTTACAGGACATGCAGCCCTCGCTCATTTCCAGCATATTACCGCAATCAGGGCAGCCGGGCATCACGCCAAAATCAGCCATAGATTTCTTCGGCTCTTTCCTTAGGGAATCTGATTTAACAAAAACCGGTTCCGCCTTATTCATATGCTCGGACAATGTTTCAGCGGATTTTTCTTCCAGTTTCGGAGTTTCTCCGGAAACATAACTCAAATGCTCTTCCAGAATTTGGCCAATGGCGTCCGGCAAGGACAGTACTGTTCCCTTGTTCGTAAGCGTCGGCATCGGGCCGCGAATGCCCTTTAAGTTTCTGATAATATCCTCCGCGCCGACATCCGAACGAAGCGCCAGAGAGATAAGCCGGCAGATTCCTTCGCTTTGCTCTTGGAAAAATCCGCCGCTCTTGCCAATAGTGGCGAAAACCTCAAACGGCTGGCCATTTTCATCATTATTAACCGTCACGTACAAATTGCCATAACCAGTTTTTATTTTATAGGTCTGGCCGGTCAGAACTTCCGGCCTTGGCTTCGGAGAGTATTTCGGTAAATCCATAACCCTCTGGTCAATCGCCTCTTTAGGCGGCTGCCGGTTAGCTTTCTTATCATTCTCCGATCCCTCCTGAAAATCCGTCGGGGAAGTAATGTTCTCGCCAGTGCCTAAATTGAGAATTTGGACTGTTCGACTGCCTTCCCGATAAACCGTACATCCCTTGCAGCCCTTCTTCCAGGCCATAATATATCCCTTAGCAACTTCTTCTCTGGTGGCGCTATTCGGAAAATTAATAGTTTTGGAAATAGAATTATCCACGTGTTTTTGAAAAGCCGCCTGAATGCCGATATGATCGTCGGCTGACATATCCATAGAAACGACAAAAGTATCCCGCAACTCTTTCGGCAGCCAGTCCAGCTTCTGAACGCTGCCGGTTCTGACCAATTCGTCTTTTACCTTCTCCAGATCTATACCGTGCTCTTCCAGAGCCTTCTGGAAGTACTGATTCAAATATCGGTATTGGTGGCCATCTTTATCTTGCTTAGTGTAGAGAAGCGCGAAATTCGGCTCAATGCCGCTGGAGGTATCCAGCATCATAGAGATTGAGCCGGTCGGGGCAACGGTAGTAAGCGCGGTATTGCGCCGCTTGATGCCTTTTTCCTTAAACACGCTCAAATCGTAATTGCCAAAAACTCCTTTTTGGCGGGCTAATTCTTCAGACATTTCCTCACTGGCTTTTTGTATGAACTTCATCAGTTTTTCCGCTAAAGCAAAACCTTCCGGCGAGTTATATTTCACTCGCAATTGATAAAGCAGATCGGCAAAACCCATTATACCCAGGCCAATCCGGCGGTTCTTCTTCATCATTTCGGTGACTTTAGAAACTGGGAACTTAGAACGGTCAATCACATTATCCAGCATGCGTATAGCGGTTTTAGTCACAAAACGCAGGCGATTCCAGTCGATCATCTCGTTCGGCTTAGCGGAAGAAGAAACATTCGGCCTGACAAAAGCGGCAAGGTTGATAGAACCAAGATTGCAGACATCATAGTGGTGCAAAAACTGCTCTCCGCAGGGGTTGCAGGCATCAATCTCTCCCAACTTAGGCAAGGGATTGGTTTTGTTAACGGTATCCAGGAACACCACTCCCGGCTCGCCATTCGTCCAGGCGCCCTCCACCAGTTCGTCAAAGAGCTCTTTGGCAGTAATGTCTAATTCTTCGTATCCAGTTACTGTTCCGTTCTTCGCCCGCAAGACTTTTCTCGGCTTCATCTTCTCGCCCTTGAAGGTAGCCATCCATAATTCATCTGGACGGTTCTGAACTGCTTCCATAAATTCATCTGTAAGGCCGACGGATATATTAAAATTGCGAATTTTTCCTTCGATCTTTTTGCAGTTTATAAAATCCAAAATATCCGGATGATCCACTCGCATAATCGCCATATTGGCTCCATGCCTCCCTTGCTGTTTGATGACGCCAAAAGCCCGGTTATAGACCTCTAAGAAAGAAATCGGACCTGAAGAAATCCCGCGCGACCTCTTGGTAGGGGCGCCGGCCGGCCGCAAATGAGAAAAAGCAAAACCCAAACCCGATCCGGCCTGCTGAAGCAAGGCGGCATCTTTCAAGGTTTGGAAAATATCCTCCATGGAATCAAAAATTGGCAAGACGATGCAGTTAGCGACCAAAGCAGTTGGAGCGCCCGCGTTGGTAATTGTTCGTCCAGCAGGGGTAAATTCCTTCTTAGCCATTATTTCAAAGAAGTCATCTTCAAACTTATGCACGGCCCTGTCATCGGCTCCGTAGTCGCGCTCAACACCGGCTAAGGCGCCGGTAACCCGTCGCATCATGTCTGCTGGTTTTTCTTGAGAACCATCATCTCGGGCTAATAAAAAACGCTTCCTCATCATCTTCAGAGCATTCTCTGAAAAAGAAGCGTTTATTTCTTTATCACTAAGTTTTTTATTTGCTTTGTTGGTGGACATAACTTCATTTTACTACCTCGCCTCTTAACTAGGCAATGTGGATAACTTTTTGCTGTCGCAAAATAAAACTCCCCAAAAATGGGGAGTTTTATAAACAAATACTTATTTCTTCTTTTTTCTAAGGAAGGTGGGTATGTCCCAGACGTCGGAGGATTTTTTTGCTGTTTTCGGCCTTTCTTTCACAACCCGATCCTCATCCGAACGCTCCTCCTCTTTTTTCATAAGCAGCGGCTCTGGCTTCTTCTCTACCGGACTGCTAAAAAGACTGGAGATCGGAGCCGGCGACTGTTTGCCTGCCACGCTATTCACGCTGAAACCGGTTGCTACGATAGTAACTTTTATCTGTCCGGCCTTCATATTTCGATCATGGTAAGCGCCGAAAATTATTTTTGCCGAAGGATCCACCGCGTCAGCAATAGTCTTTGCTATATCGTTAATTTCCATCATCTTCAAATCTTTTGATCCGGAAACGCCAAAAAGAACTCCCTTAGCCCCTTCTATTGAGGCTTCTAATAAAGGAGAATTAATCGCCTGGGTGACAGCAGCCACGGAGCGTTCCTGGCCGGAAGAAATTCCAATTCCCACCAAAGCCGTACCGGCATTTTCCATAATCGCCTTCACGTCCGCGAAATCCACATTCACAATGCCCGGCATAGTTATTAATTCCGCGATCCCCTGAATGGCATAACGCAAGATGTCGTCAACGGCTTCAAAAGCTTTTACTAAAGTAGTGTCTTTCTCAATAATCGTGAAAATGCGGTCGTTCGGGATGACAATTAAAGTATCAACCTTATCTTTCATCTTCATTAAAGCATCCTGGGCTATCCTGGCACGCTGGGATCCCTCAAAAGAGAATGGCTTGGTCACCACCGCAATCGTCAGAGCGCCATTTTCTTTTGCAACCTCCGCGACAACCCCAGAGGCGCCCGAACCAGTGCCGCCGCCAAGACCGGCAGTTATAAACACTAGGTCCGCTCCTTTAATCGCGTCAGTAATTTCCGCCTTAGTTTCCTCGGCGGCCTGCCTGCCAAGATCCGGGTTCATGCCAGTCCCTAATCCTTTAGTCAAGTTTTTACCAATATGAATTTTTGTGCCGGCATTGCACAACTCCAAGTCCTGGGTATCAGTATTGATAGCGATAAAATCAATCCCTTTGAAAAGATCTCTTTTCATGCGGCTTATAGCATTACCGCCGCCGCCGCCCACGCCAACTACTTTGATTCTCGCTTTTTCGTGTTTGAATACTTCGTTCGGTTTTTTTGTTGCCATATAGTTATGGTAATAGATTATTAAAAAGTTTCTTAGCCCAGGAACCGAAGCCGCCGCCAACTTGATCGGCGAACATCCTATCCCTCCCCCAAAGAGCCAAGCCAATGGCGCAAACAAATTCAGGGTCCTCCGCCTGAAGACTCATCTCCCCGCTCGCCATTTCTAAAGAGGACATGCTGGGAATGCCAATCTGGGCAGGCAAGTTGAGTTCCGCCTTAGCAAGGTCAACCAAGCCAGGCATCTTAGAGCCTCCGCCAACCAAGATGGCGCCAACCGGAAGCTTATCGGCTTTTCCAATCAGCTTAAGCTCATTATTAACAAATTCAAAGATTTCAGCAAGCCGAACTTCAATAATGTCCGCGATGAATCGGCGCGAAACGTTATTGCGCACATTCGGGTCAATTTTTTTGAGATCCACATTTTCACGGCCGGAAATTCCTTTGGGAGAAGCGGAGCCAAAAGTCAGCTTCACTGCCTCTGCGGCTTCAACAGAAGTCTTTAATCCGATTGCTAAATCATTGGTAATATTTCCGGAGCCAACCGGAAAAACCGCGGCATGAATAAGCTTGTTTTCCTCGTATACGCACAAGCTGGTTGTGCCGAAACCGACATCAATCAGCGCAACGCCTAAGTCTTTCTGATTTTTTGAAAGAATGGACCTGGAGTTGGCGAGCGGGGTAAAAATAAGTCCGCCAACCGTTGCCCCGGCCATTTCCACGCACTTAGTAAGGTTTTTGACTGCCGGAGCGAAAGCGTCAATGATCAAGCTGTTTACCTCCAATCGATTGCCAATCATCCCAAGAGGATCCCGAATATCCCCTACACCGTCAACGACGAATTCCCGAGTGATTGAATGGAGTACCATTCGATTGGGCGGCAAATTAATCGCTTGGGAAGCTTGCACCGCCCTGTCTACGTCATCCTGATGGATCTCATAATCCGCTCGGGAAACCGCGACAATGCCCTTGGAAGCCTGCACGCGCACATCGGCGCCTCCGACATTGAGATATATGTTTTTTAGGGCGTTGCGGGAAACTTTTTTAATATCGCCAAACATCACATTCAAAGACCTGGTCATCTCTGAAAGATCATCGATACTCCCTTTTCGCATTCCGCCGGAAGGGGTTTTTAAAATTTTAGAAACGGACAACTGCCCGTCGTTTTTCAATTCGCCTATTACCGCCTTTAAACTATTAGTGCCGATATCTAGACCGGTTACATATTGTTGAGCCATGCATTTATTACAATGACTATAACCATGACGATGACAAAATATTAACTGTCATAGCCATTAGCCATCGTCATAGTCTTTTAAGAAGCTTACTTTCTAATTCTTCCATCTTAATTCTATCACTATTTTTTTCGTGATCATACCCTAAAATGTGCAAAACCCCGTGTACCAGCATCAGGTCAGGGTCCTCTTTGTGCCGCTTGATATAATTAGGGTCCAAATACACCTCCCCCAGCTTTTCCCCTGGAAAACCCTTCGGTTTTTGGAAGGAAAGAACATTAGTGGACCTATCCTTGCCGCGGAAACGTTTATTAAGCATGCGCATCCGCTTGCCGCCAATCAGATAAACCTCAACACCTCCCTTCTGCCGCAAGGCGGCAGAAAGTTTTCTGGCTGATTGAATAATATGTTTTTTATAATCTTTTGCCCCTTTGTCTAAAACGATGACTTCTAATTTCATCTAGGAATTATACCTCAATTTTAGGCATTAAAAAAACGGCTTTGAAAGCCGCTTAGAAAGGAAGTTCCGGAAGTTTCGGGCCGTATTCAACCCGAGGAGATCCGTCTTCATTTCTCAAAATCTGCACCTCATGATATGGTTCATCTCGATCTTTCTGAAGCAAGACTTCGCGCCAAATAATCTCGGCAACTTCTTTCGGATCCATGTAGCCGGAGATATCCTGTCCGCTCGGTTCCCAAAAATTCGGCGTTTTCATGCCGCCGGGGTTAACTAGAGTAACTTTGGATTTAAACAGGTCCCCAACTAATTCTCTGGCGAAGTTCCTCGCGAAAGCAGCTTTAGCCGCTTTGAGCGCGCAGTAAAGCGTTTCGTCAACTCGCACTCGCCACGAAGAAGTGGAAGCAATCACTACCAAGTGGTATGGTCTTTCCTGCATTTTATGGAACCCTTGGAGGAATTTCATCGGCCCGCGCAGATGCACATTGATCATTCTATCTATATCATCCGGAGAAACACTGTGCATCGGCTTTCGCAGAAATACGCCGGCATTCCAGAAAACGTAGCCAACATCGCTTTGAAACCAATGCCTTAAAATGGCTAATCCATCATTTACGCTTTTATCTTTAGATAAATCTAACCTGATTGCGGAGCAAATTTCCCTAAGCTCTTTATCGCCGAGCACCGATCGCCGGCCAGTGACCACCGGCCAAAGGGAATTTTTAGCCGCCTCTAAAGCCAGCTGCCTCCCCAACCCATCAGTACCGCCTAAAATGAGCGCCTTTGGAAGATGGTTGCTTTGATGATTTTCTTTCCGAAACTTAAGCTCTTTCATTCTTTGACCTTCTGATTGAGGGCTCATTTCTTTTCTCTTGTGTCGATGAATCTAAAAAGAGGCTACCAAAAATTTATTTAAATAGCAAATAAAAAAACGCCTACCGTAAAAGCAAGCGAACTCCGATGCCGGTAGGCAAATAGATAAAGTGCCTATATAAACTAACCTAATTTTCCCCTTACTACCTCGCTTATCATTTTACCGTCAGCCTTGCCTTTGAGTTCGCTCATCACCGCTTTCATTACCAGCCCTTGGTTGCTTTTATCATCTAAGCCAACCAAAACCTTTTCTACCGCGGCCGCCACCTCTTCCCTGCTCATTTGTTTAGGAAGATAAGTATCTAAAACAGCCAGCTCCTTTTTTTCGTTTTCGGCCATTTCCGGACGACCGCCTTTCTCAAACGCCTCTACCGCCTCTTTTCGTTTCTTAGCCTCTTTGCCAATAACGCCAAGAATATCTTCATCAGCCAACTCTTCCGGCTTGCCCTGGCTCTTGTTCTCAATTGACTTGTTTTTCAAAGCCGCTCCAAGCATCCTTAAAACACCGACTTTAACAGCTTCGCCGGCTTTCATGGCTGCTTTAAGATCATTTGTCAGTTGCTCCTGTAATTTCATAGACTTTTCGTATGTTCGTAAAGTCTAAAGCAGGCCCATCTTTTTGGCTTGCGCAACCTCCTTTTTCTTGTCCTCCCTGTAAATGGCGGCTAACCTTCTCTTATTTTTATTCTGCGGACGGTCGTGAAAACGGCGCTTTCTAGCCTCGCGCAAAATACCTCCTTGCCTTACCTTTTTGGAGAATCGGTACAAAAGCGAACCGATAGTTTCCCCTTCTTTTCTTTTAACCTGCATAGTCGTTATAGTATTGCAAAATTATATCTATTTGTCTAGGCCTGGATGCGGCACCGCTTCAATATCTTTCTTGTTATTCCAGCCTCCCAATAAATGAAGATGCAGGTGGTCAATAACCTGACCCCCCTCTTTGCCGACATTAAAAACCAGCTTGTACCCTTTTAATCCGAATTTATTCGCTAAATCTTTCGCGGCATAGATGATTTTAGAAAGAATGTCGCGATGATTCCCTTCTAGATGAGCAATAGACTGAATATGCTCCTTCGGAACAATCAAATAATGCACCGGCGCGGACGGTTTAATGTCCTCAAAGGCCATCACTTGATCATCCTCATAAACAACATTAGAGGAGACCTCTTTTTTGGCTATTTTGCAAAAGATGCAATCCACT
Organism: Candidatus Paceibacter sp.; assembly: GCA_020724845.1. GTDB lineage: Bacteria > Patescibacteriota > Minisyncoccia > UBA6257 > 02-FULL-45-10c > DYGE01. The sequence continues at coordinate 4,296 of DYGE01000003.1, read as the reverse complement.
TTAGTTCGTAGGCAGTAGCCCGTAGTTCGTAGGAATGATATTGTTTTTTTATACGCCCTACGCACTACGATCTACGCCCTATCTTAATCGCTTCTTAACCTCATTCACTAACTTTTTGAGAGGCACGGTTTCCTGGACGCTGTTCTTTAGATCTCTGATAATGATTGAATCCTCAAAGGCTTCTTTCTGGCCGAAAATTAACGCGTAATCAGATCCGGTTTTATTCGCCAACCGTAATTGCGCGGCCAGCGAATCTTTTCCTAAAGATTCCAGCACTGCAACCCCCGCGCTCCTCAATTCCTCAATTAAAGTTAAGCTTCTCTTCTTTGCTAAATCTCCTATATGAATGAAAAACGCTTTAGGTTTTTTCCTTAGGCCAAGCCCGACATCCGTCCCCTTCATAACCTCAATGACCCTCTCCAGACCCACGGCGCTGCCGACCGCGGCCGATTGCCTGGCGCCAAACATGTCCATCAGATAATCGTACCGACCGCCGCTGGCAATAGCAAAATCGAACGCCTTTCCACCTTGATCAGCAGATTCAGTGAAGAATTCAAAAACTGTCTTGTTATAGTAGTCCAAACCCCTAACCAAATAGTTATCCAGTTTATAGGATAACCCCAACTCCTCCAGAAATTCCAAAACATGCTTCAAGTGCCGGTTGCAATTTACGCAAAGGCTGTCCAATATAATCGGGGCCTCCGCTTTGTACGGCTGGCAAGACTCCTCTTTGCAATCAAGAAGGCGCAAAGGATTCTGCTTGACGCGGCGGCGGCAATCCTTGCAAAGCTTGGCGGACAGCGGCTTATAATATTCGGTCAATTTTTTGCGGTAATTCGGCCGGCAGACGCGGCACCCGATGCTATTAATGTGCAGAGATAAATTCCTTATTTTAAGACGCTCTAAAAGCTTGAAAGTAGCCAGAATAATCTGGGCGTCATATATAGGATCGTCCTGCCCGCCGATAATTTCAAAGCCAGCCTGGTGGAACTGCCTGAAGCGTCCGGCCTGCGGACGTTCTTTTCTAAACATCGGGCCTAAATAGAATAACTTGAGCGGCTGGCCGAGATGGCTCAAGCCGTGTTGAATATAAGCGCGGACAATCGCCGCCGTGCCTTCCGGCCTAAGCACCAAACGATCTCCGGATCCGCTTCTCAATACAAACATCTGCTTTTCTACTATATCTGAAGTCTCGCCAAGAGATTTTTCAAAAACATCAGAATATTCCAATAGCGGGGTGTCTATGCGGCTGAAATTGTAGTAATTAGCCACGTTGTCCACCTCCTTCCTAACCTTATCCCACCAATCCTGTTCTTGAGGCAGAATGTCGTGCATCCCCCTGGGCGATCGCAAATTTTTGATTTTTTGTATTTTTTTAGCCATAGAGTATTCGCGATATAGCAAATTTTATTTAATAATACGAATGATCTTTAAACTATTTGGGCGCTGTTCGCGGTCACTAATACGAAAATGCCTGAACCTGGTTAATCGGTAGAAGCCGCAATCTTGCCAAACCAATTATATACTTTTTCTGCAAACTGCCCCAGCTTCTGGAATCAAAACTGTAGCTTCTATTATCACCTAGAACAAAATATTCGCTGTCGCTTAAGGAGGTGGATACCGAGCCGGAAGTATTTACATTAAATGGCAGATATTCTTCTTCCAGCCTCAAGCCGTCGGGATGCTCGCTATTAAAAATGTAAACGGATCCTTCTTTAATTTCAACCTTTTCCCCGGGCAAACCTACGATTCTTTTGATGTAATAAGTTGACGGATTATTGGGATACTTGAAAACAACAACTTCACCCCTCTCCGGCTCTCTAAGCCTATAAGTTAGCTCATCAATAATCAAATAATTGCCGCTTCCAAAATTAGGCTCCATACTAGCCCCGCTAACCAAAAATGGCTGAATTAGAAAAGTGCGGATTAAAAACACCGTAACTACCGCTATCAAAACCACTTCTAAAACTTCCCAAATTGCTAATAAAAACGATTTCATTCATAAAAGCGTTCAGCGATTAGCGTTAAGCATTTAGATAAACCTATACGCTATACGCTATACGCTATACGCTAAAAATGGACACCAATAGAGATATTTTACTACAATTAGAGTATGGAAACAAGCAAGCCAGAGTTCAAGCTAATCATCGGCCTCGGCAATCCTGATAAAAAGTACGAAAACACCTATCACAACGTCGGCCACCTCTTTGTTGATTATTTAACTAAAAGCTTCCAGCTAAAAGGCCCTGCCCGCCGGCAGGCAGGTAAAAGCTTAAAAACCGACGTCTACATGAATGAATCTGGAAGATTTGTGTCCAGGGCGCTGAAGAAAGCCGGGATTAAATCAGAAAATACACTGGTTGTTCACGACGATAGCGATATTATCCTGGGAGACTTCAAGCTGTCATACGGGCGCGGAGCAGCCGGCCACCACGGCATTGAAAGTATTATCAATGCGCTAGGCACCAAGAACTTCTGGCGCTTGCGCATAGGAATAAGGCCAAAGCCCCGAAAAGGCATTCCGCGACAAAAAGCCGAGAAATTTGTGCTTAAAAAAATCAGCGCCTCTGACAAAAAAATATTGGAAGAGGTTTTTCGGAAATCAGAAGAAGCGCTAGGAATCAGTCCCCTGCTCTCCTAAGCTAAAGGTGATCGTAAACGAGACTGTTCTATCCTGATTAAGCACTATATCGGAAAGAGGCAAAGAAACGTTCTGAAAACCCTCCGCGACAAGCGCGTTCTTAAAGTTAACCGCAGTTGATTGATCGCCGGCCCTTCCGGCTACTAGAACAGCTGATCTCTCGGCATCTATAAATACCCTGGTCAAAGACACATTTCCGCCAGCTGCCGAATCTATCTTAATTAAGATGGGAGACCGGGGAATGCTCCGTTCTTCAGCAAAAAAGGCCTTATCAACCAGCTGGTTGAACATTAAAGCCCTTTCTTTTAATGCCAAAACCTCCGCACCCTCCGGAATAACCGCGGTGCCGATGAGTTGCTGGCGAAGCTGTCCGGCAGATCTAAAGAGCAGGCTATCAGCCAGAACAAAAGACAGCGCCAAAAACGCGAGACTTGCCAGGAAAACGTTTCTCCAGGTTTTGACAAAAAGCATGACTTGCGTCTGGTAGTATTTTTCTTCAGTCCCAACCCTGGTCAAGCTGATTAAATTGTCCTTTGATCTGGGAATTTTGCCGCGCAAGGCGCTTCCCAGAACGCCGAACCAGGAAGGAGGTAAATTGGAGAACTCCCGCAATTTCAATTCAATCACCTCCAAAGGGAAATTTTCTTTGATCAAGCCGGATATCTCCTCATCCAAAGCTTGGGTTACTAAAATCAGCTTCTCCAGCCTGCCCTCCCAATGGCTTCCGTAAAAAGCAACAACTTTCTTAATCTCTTTAACAATAGTATCTTTAAAATCGCTGAATAGAATTTCCCGTCCAAGCCTTCCCTCCTCTCGAATAAGCTTCCAGGGGGTAAAATAATTAAAATATAAATTTCCATGCCGCATCGCTATAAAATCAATTCCATCGCTGGAAACGTTAAGCACCACTTGCGGCGCCTCCATGTTGATGCCGGCGGCAAGATCTTTTATCGCCCTGGAAAGCGCTAGAGCGGGAAATTCTACGGCAACCGGAACAAAACCGGATTCAACCGCCGCGTCCATGTACGCGTCCACAACCGCGCTGGGAGCGAAAGCCCCGATCATTTCTATTTTGTTATCCCTTCTCAAAACACCGATCCTCTGCCAATCAGCGTAGCTGGTTTTCAAGTCAACCGGCGAGATAGAAGCTAAATTCAATTTAGCCGCCTCTTCCAAATTTTCTCCTACAAGAAACGGAGTGCTGAAAGTTTGGGCGTAAACATTAATAGAAGGAATAGACAATATCACCGGAACCCCTTCCTTGCTATCCGTAAATTGCGCTCGCAGCCTTTTTAAGTTATCAACTAGCTTACGGCGGTCTCTGATTTCACCATCTTCAATTATCCCCGGCTCCAAAAGAACGGCGGCTTTCACCAACTTGTTATCGCGATACTGCGCTATCCTAATCGCCGCCTCCTTGATTTCTAAACCGGCAACAACCTGCTCCATATTAAAAAGCCGCTTCAGCGAAACCAGTGTTTTTCTAAAAAAGGATCCCATATCTATTATTATAACCTGACAAGCTAAAAAGAGTATTTCCTCTGCTACTACTATCTTCAGAAGAACGGCATGCTATTTCACAGACCGCCTCCACCCAATAAACATAACCAGAAAGTATCCTCCGTGCGGCAACTAACGGACCACCCGGAGCTTGG
>DYGE01000002.1 GCA_020724845.1 Candidatus Paceibacter sp. | reverse complement strand
CTAAAAACCTCAACCGCGCCGATGATCTTACCGTCTAGCACTACCGGCGAGGCAGTAATAGCGACTGGAAATTTTACCCCATTTTTACGGGCATAAAAATAAGCGTCGGTCGCCACCTTTTCTCCGGTTGAAAGAGCTTTCTGCATAGGGCGCTCTTCGTTCCGCACAAGCGACCCGCCAATGTCATAAATTGGTATAACCTCAAACCACTTCCCCCCAATTAATTCATCTATTCCTCGTCCGAGCATGTCCGCGGCCTGCCTGTTTGCTATCGTAATCTTCTTTTGCTCGTCAGTAACAAGCAATCCCTCACCTATGCTTTCCAAAATGGCATAATCCTTGGCTTGCTCCTCCGCGAGCTGCCTAATTTGATCCTCCAAGCGCTCGCTTTTATCTGATTCCGATTTTGGCGATAACTTCTTAAGTATATTTTTCATATTTATCTAAGCTCAAACCAACCCTTAATCATATTTTCTTTCATCAAGCGAATCATCTTTTCTTCTCCTATACAGGAAGAAACTAACTTATTCCAAAGCGCCTCTTGGTGATGATAAAGATATTTAATTAGTTCTTTTTCCTTAACTAAAGACATGGCTGTATCTACCAAATTAAAACTCACCAGCACATCATTGCCAACAGCGCCTTTAAAAAAGTCTCCCGCCCAGTCAAGATCTTTCCAGAAATGCAGGCCATCTTTAAGATTGGGGAGTAAGGTCTCCATTCTAACTATCTCCTCCTCTGCTCGCCTCCAGTGCACCGCCTCCGGATTGACGTGCGGCTCAAACAACCTCCAGTCGTTTTCATCGTCCTTAGCAAGATACCTTTGTATAACCAGGAATTTAGGCTGCTTTCCGTCCGGTAAGCGGTAATTAATAACGTCTCCCCGCAGCAAAGAGATAACTTGCTCCGCAAAACTCACTTCTTCGTGCCCTTTGGAATAGAAGAAGTGGAGAGCATGCTTCATAGAGAAAACCTTTCCGGAATCTCCGCTCTTTTGAGCGGCCATTCGAAAGAGATCGGAGTAATATTCCACTTCATTAAGATAATGAGTCAATAAACTGATAAGACGCAGTGTTTCTCCGGAAATGCCCAAAAAAATCGGGATCACGAATATAACGCCCATCTCCTTCAAGTGGCTAACATTATGGTATTTTTTCGCCACAAAATCTTCCGCGGCCTTTATCCATTTCCTGTCTAGCGCTCGCAACTGAATAGTTCGCTCCTCAAAATCATCCGGGGTGAGTATCTCGTATTGTTTGAAAAAAACGTTGTTCAGCCATTCGGAATCTTCCAAAAACCGGAGAGCGCTGTAAACCTCCAATAAATCTTCTTTATCAAGCATCTCTTTCACGTCCGAATAACCAAGCGCAGCCATAATGTTCTTAGGAGGTTCATTGCGGAGAAACTCCCTAGCCTTATCAAGTTTCAAGAAAAACCCGCTCTTGGGCGGATGAAGCTTCCGCACAAAATCCACTATCTTCCCCGCCGTATCCGGATTCCGCAAAGAAAAAAGATTAAGGGCTTCAAAGATTTTAATATCATCAGCCTCCAGCTTGCTAATTAAAGCGTCATAAACTTCAGACGCGGGAACGTTTCTGCCTAAGCCCAAGGCGTCCAAACTCCTCCTAACTATCGCCTCATTTTCGTCCGCGACATTGGCGCAAACATTTTCCTTGCCCGTAATCCTTTTCATATCTTCCTGAAGCGCGATAAGGCGGCGCTTGTCTATCCTAAGGATCTTGGCTATTTTTTCGTGGTGATTATTGCTCATCTTTATAACTTCGTTACTTTTATCTCAAATTTTTTCCAACGTCCGCTTTTCTCAAATTCAGCTTTAGTCAGCGTTCCCTCGGTGGCGCCAATATCTTCAATAACCGAAGTGGCGTTGGCGGTAGCTAGTCGAATGGCATATTCAATATCTTTAGTTGTGAGTTGTTTGTTGCCTACCCGGTCAGGATTAATTGTTTGTTGGCGTCTCATGAGGCCAGCAACAAATCCGCTGCCGAAAGAATCTCCCGCCCCAGTTCGGTCTTTAACCATCTGCTCCTTAAAAATTCCCGCCTTATAAATATACCGCCCATCAGAAACAGTCACCCCCTTTGGACCGTCAGTAACTGCCACGATGCCCGGGGTCAGCAACTTATCCAGCTTCCTGAAGACTTCCTTCTCTTTTTTGAAAGAGATGCCCACTAAATCCGCCGCCTCCCCAGTATTCAAAACTAGAAAGTCCAGGTCTTTCAGCGAAGACAAAATTTCTTTTCTCTTATGCTGAATATGGTGCCCGCTGGGATTGAAGGCGACACGGATATTATTTTCTTTCGCAAACTTCAGAAGCGGCTTTAAAAATTTATCCGATTCTCCAGCTAACGATAAATACCACCAAGGGCTTTTTAGCTTCTGCCACGGGATATCTTTTTCAACCCAAGTATCTGAAGCCCCATGATAACTTAAAATTGTCCGCTCTCCCTGAATTCTCAAAAGCAAGGTTGAATACGCAGTCGGCTGGCTGCCGGAAAAGGCAAACATCGGCGCCACTTTTTCTTTCTTCAGATATTCAGCGATAGCTTTCCCTGGCACATCCCGACCGACTTTGCCGAAACAGGCGGTTTTAAAACCCTGCCTGGCAAAAGTCACGCTGGCATTTGCTGAATTGCCGCCAATCGTGGAATAAACATTCTCAACCCTAAACTTTTCCCCAAGCGGCAGGGCAATAGCTTTGCCTTCCGGAGTGTCCGGCCATTTTATCGTCGGGTAATCCATCTGGATAAAATTATCCCAAGTAACGGAACCTATAGTTACAACGTCGTACATATTAAAATATTATCATAAAAAAATCCCCCGCCAAACTTGCCTGCCGCGAGCAGGAACGAGGGATAATTCTTAATAAGATCTAGAAGCCGCCGCCAGAAAACAAAACAAAGAAAAATCTGACTAGCCAAAATACCGGGCCTAGAAACAATTGGGGCAGAAGAAAAATCATCACAAAGAAAAGAAGCAGAAAAAGACCGGCATTATATTCAATTGCCGCGCGCGACTGCGGACTCAAGAAAGCGCCCCAGATGCGCCAGCCGTCAAGCGGCGGAATCGGCAGCAAGTTGAAAAATGCCAATATCAAGTTAGTGCTAACCGTCATCAGGATCACCGACATGATCAGCACAGCCGGCTGCAGCCCAATCAAGGACGCAATACCGCCCCAGAGCAGAAATCTGTAAGCTAGTCCGAATAGTAACGCGGTCAGAAAGTTCGCGATTACCCCGGCTAGACTTACGCACAACCCGCCGTCCAATCTGAAAGGGCCGATCTTGCACTGTCTTAACCTGGATTCATCAACCGGTACCGGATTAGCGTAGCCGAAGATGAATCCTCCCATTACAAACGTCAATATCGGCATAAACAGCGATCCGAACCAATCAAGGTGCGCCATAGGATTCAGGGTCAGTCGGCCGGCTCTCTCCGCGGTATCATCACCTAATTTCATTGCTGACCAAGCATGAGCAAGCTCGTGCAAGGAAACCGACATAACCAAAACCAACACGATAACCAATAGCTCGATTCCCCGAAAAATCAGGATTTCAAGAGACATAATCTTCGCCTCCCATTCAGCTGTCAAAAATCTACCGCTTCATCCTAACTTTTTATAAAAAGAAAAGCAAATAAATGAAGGTTTGGAGACAATTTAAACAGCTCTATACTATTTTTGATACCGCCTCCACCCAATAAACATAACCAGAAAGTATCCTCTGTGCGGCAACTAACGGACCAGCCGGAGCTTGGTGTCGCCTATGGGCGACTCCGGCTGGGAGTTGTAAGCGAGTTCCGCCGCGGGAGCGGAACTACGCTGGTGCCGGTAAGAGGATACTTTCTGGTTATGACACTTTGTCCCCGCCCTGGCCGGGCAGGCCGCGCAGCCCGAGTATCAAAAATAGTATAGAGCTGTTTTACTGCTAAATTCTTATCTTTTCCTTTTTAGTACTTTCTTGACTGCCGCTTTTATGTCTTTTGCGCCCATCCCGTACTTTTCTATCAACTCTTTCGGCTCACCGGATTCGCCAAAAGTGTTCTGCATCCCGACGAACTCCATCGGCATTGGCAGCTTCCTCGCCAGTAGTTCGGATATCGCTCCGCCTAATCCGCCGAGAACCTGATGCTCCTCAACAGTTACCACGGCGCCGCACCGTTCTGCCGCTTCCAAAATCGTCTTCTCGTCTAATGGCTTGATAGTGTGATTATTGATGACCATCGTGCCGATCCCCTCCTCTTCCAAATCTTTAGCGGCTAATAACGCGTTATGCACCAAAGAACCGCAGCCGATAATCGCGACTTGCGGCTTTTTTGCCCTGGAACCCTTCCCGGAGGATTCCCAGAAGATTTCAGCCTTACCCGGAGTAAAAGGGGTTTCTTCAGTAGTGAAGACCGGCATCTTCTCTCTGCCGAAACGGAGATAAACCGGGCCCCAAATTTTCGCCGCGGCTACCGTAGCTTTTTCGGCCTCAACCGCGTCGCAAGGCACAAAGACTTTCATATTGGCCATGACCCGCATAGTCGCTATATCTTCAATCGCCTGGTGAGTCGCTCCATCGGGGCCAACCGAAATGCCCGCATGCGCTCCGGCTATTTTCACATTTGAATCATTGTAAGAAATAGTAGTGCGGATTTGCTCCCAGTTCCTGCCAGGCGAAAAAGTGGCATAGGAAGACACGAATGGAATTTTGCCGCTAACGCCCAGACCGGAAGCAATAGTCGCCAGATTCTGTTCCGCCACGCCAACTTCAAAAAATCTTTCCGGGAATTTTTCAGCGAAAAGATGGGAGCGGGTTGATTCGGTAAGATCGGCGCAAAGAACCACGACATTGGGATTTTTTTCGCCCGCCACTACCAAACCCTGCCCATAACCATCACGGGTCGGCTTCTGATCTATGTCCTTATCAAAAATTTTTGGGCTAAGTTTTGCTGATTTGTTAAGCATTATGCGTAATTGAATTCAAGAGCTTTCTTCCCCGCACTATCATGCGGGGCATGAAAATTCTCGATCCGCCTACTCCGCCAACTGGCGGATCCGGCGAGACAAGGAACTCTCCTTGCGTATTTTTATTGAGCTCAATAAAAACTACATTTCTCCTCCTTTTTCCTCCGGCATACAGGTTCCGCAAGCGCCGCAAGATCCGCAGGATCCGCAATCGCTCTTGCAGCCCAAAGCAAGTACGCCAAGAACTAAAGCGTTCCAATACCAAGCGAGCGGCTCAAGACCGAGAACTAGCCCTCGGCGATAAACTGCCCACCAAGCAAGAAGAACTGACAAAGCTGCCAAAGTCCAGAGAAGGCCCCCGAACCACCAGCAATACTTATGCCATTTTCCTTTCATCATATGCATATTTTTAAGATTGATAGATTACTTTTACGACCTTTCTGTGTCTTTATAATTATAACAAACCGACAATCAGCGGACGCTACTCATGCTCTGATTTAATCCTGCCTTCCAGCGTCCGCAACTCTTTCAGGGCAATCTCCGCCTCTTCCGGCTTCGGCGGCTTGCCGTGCCAGGTATAATCGTTCTCCATGAAACTCACTCCTTTGCCAGGAATAGTGTGAGCGATTATTACCGTCGGCTTTTCATAGATTGCCTTCGCCTCATTAACCGCTGCCACGAATTCCTCAATATCATGACCACTAACTTCAATCACGTGCCAGCCAAATGACTCGTATTTATCCCTAAGCGGCTCCAGGGGCATTACCTCCTCCGTGAAACCGTCAATCTGGATATTGTTCCTGTCCATTACCACAGTCAAATTATTCAGTTTGGATTTTTGCTTGCCGGCAAACATAATAGCTTCCCAAGTATTTCCCTCCTGATGCTCTCCGTCGGATGTCAGGCAATAAATTCGCTGCTTTTTTTTATCAAGGCGGGCAGCCAGCGCCATCCCAATCGCTTGGGAGATGCCGGAACCGAGCGGACCGGAAGTCGTTTCCAGTCCCGGCAAGCTGCCGCGATGCGGATGTCCCTGTAATCGACTGTCCAATTTACGCAAAGTCATCAATTCTTCCATCGGGAAATATCCGGCGTTGGCCAAAGTCGCGTAAAGTACTGGGCAAATATGGCCATTAGAAAGAACTAATCGGTCCCGCTCTGGCCAGTCCGGCTTCTTGGGATCGTGATTTAAAATATGAAAATAAAAAGCGGTGAAAATATCCGCCATCCCAAGCGGACCAGCCGAATGGCCGGACTTGGCTTCCACCAAAGAAGAGATGATGTCCTGGCGGATCTTATTCGCCATCTCTTCAAGAGATTTAAGCTTTTTTTCGTGCAGTGCCGACATACTATTATTATAACCGAATATAAACTTTATAAAAATTTACGCACCTTCAGACAGTTTGCCCAAAGCCTCGTACGCGTCTTTAGGATTATCGCTGTTCCAAATATAAGAAGCCGATGCCAAGATATCGGCGCCGGCCGCCTTTACTTTTAAGGCGACTTCGGCATCCACTCCGCCGTCTACTTCTATTTTGGCGCCGGGCGCGCTTTCCCTTAAGGCCTTTATTTTTTGCAATTGGCTTTCCTGAAACTTCTGCCCCGCTACGCCCGGATTGACTGCTAAAACTAAAAAGTTATCAACGCTTTCTTTGTGCGCCAGAAGTTTTTCTGCCGGCGTATCAGGGTTGCTTGCCAGCACTAAATCAGCGCCGAACATTTCGCACTTTGCTTTCATCGCGGCCACGTCTCTTGCCGCTTCCACATGGACAATAATTCGATTAACGTTAGCATCCAGCCAATCGTCAAGCGCTTCGTCCGGATTTTCCACCATCAGATGCATTTCCACGTGCGGATGCTGCATCCGGGAAGCGCGAACTTCCGCTAAGTCTTTATGGTTATTCCATAATTGATTGGCGGTAAATTTGCCGTCAGCCACATCCAAATGGACCCAAGCGGCTCCAAATCTATGAGCTGTTTCCATTTTCTTTTTTATTTCGCCAAACTCTATTTCGTTTATCGCTGGTATAACTTCCATCTTATAATGATAACAAAAAAGCAGCCTTGCGGCTGCGTGTCTAAAACTATTTGAACACCTTATTCTCAAAATCCAGCACTGCCTTGCCCGAATAGTCAAAGATGTAAGAAGTAGCGGAGCAATTCGGAGGGTTTTTTCCTTCTATCATTTCTTCCGCCGCCTCGTAGCTCAATTCTTCCAGGATATAACGCATGCATTGGATAGCCCTGCCATGTGAGACGATTAGAACTCTGAACTCTTTCTCGCCGTCGTGATACTCCGAATGACTGCAGCTAGCTAGCACGCTGTCCAATTCCTGCGACAAATCCCGCAGAAAAGTCTGTATCCGGCCTTCGGCCATACAAATCAAGCTCTCTCCGCCGATCGGAGTCAAAAGAAACTTGTCGCTGTAGTAATAGTAGTTGTCCCACCAGGAGAATCTGTCTCCGACTTCGTCATTTGTAAAGTCAGACAGATAGCCGGGATTCCGCTCTCGAATGGAATGCCTAACTATTACCGATTCCGGAGTTACCCTCTGCGACGGTTTAAAAACGCTTTGGATTTCCGCCGCCGTATCTTTGGCTCGAACGAACCCGGAGTGGTAAATTCGGTCAAATCTGCCGAACAACTTCTTCAATCCGCGCCCCGCCTTCCTCGCCTGCAGCCTCCCTTCCTTCGTCAAGGGAGTCAAGCGATCTTTAGTTACGTGCAGCTTGGTTCTTTCCTGTTCGTCTTTATAAAAAGGCCCTTTGGCTTGGTTCTTCCTTGACTGACCGTGCCGAACCAGCACCAGCCTTACGAACGGATGGAACTTGAATAGCCTCATCCTGCCTCCTTTTCAATGTCCAGTCTCGTTAATAAAATAACATTTTCAAAAGAAAAAAGCAAATGATGTTAAGATTTTCGCTTCTATTTAAGAAATACCCTGAATACTATCTCTTCAGACCGCCTCCACCTGATAAACATAACCAGAAAGTATCCTCTTACCGGCACCAGCGTTCGCTGATTCCTGCGATCAGCGCCGCTTACGTCTCATCCTGATTTTCGCAAGCGAACCAAGCAAATCAGGATTCCGTCAGTTGCCGCACAGAGGATACTTTCTGGTTATAACGCCAAAATCTTATCTCTCTTCCTCTATTTTTTCTATCTTCTCAATTCTTCGCCTGTATTTTTCTTCCCCGCAAAAGTCCGTCTGCAGCCATACGCTTAAAATTTTCTTGGCTTCTCTCTCGGTTAGAAAGTCCGATGCCAAAGCAAGAACATTAGTATCATCATCCCTCCTGGAAGACATGGCCTGGTCCGGCGTGGCAGCTAAAGCAGAACGGATATTTTTAAACTTATTCGCCACAACATCCATTCCCACCCCAGATCCGCAAATAACTATCCCCCTGGAGTTTTTTGGGTCCAGACTGACCTTGGAAGCAACTCTGGCCGCGAAATCCGGATAATCATCAGCCGGGTCATAATTCGTATTGCCGCAATCCTCCACCTCGTAACCGGCCTCGTCTTTAAGATATCGCTCAAGCGCGTTTTTAAGTTCAAATCCCCTGTGGTCGGCGCCGATGTAGATTAGCATGCTATTGAATAAAGAATAACGAATTAAGAATTATGAATTTTGTCATACTTTTCATTTTCCTTGATTCATTATTCATGATTCTTGGTTCAACTAAAGCGATTCAGCAGCCTTTTGAACATGCCCTACTAAAGTAGCAACATATCCCGCCTCGTTGTCGTACCAAGAAAAAACCGAGACGAAATTTTTATCAATTACTTTCGTGAATTGCAAGTCAACGATAGCCCCAAATGGCTGGCCGATGATATCGGATGAAACTAGCGGATCTTCGCTAACTGCCAGAATACCCCTCCAGCGAGGCGATTCAGCCGCCTCCCGAAAAATGCTCTTAATTTCCTCTACTGATGTTTCTTTCTTTGATAAAAAGGAAATAACTGCTAAAGAGCCGGTTATCGTAGGGACTCTCATAGCGACACCGTCAAACCTTCCTTTTAACTCCGGCAGGCCTCTAGTCACCGAAATTGCCGCCCCGGTCGTTGAAGGCACGATATTTTGAGCGGCAGCGCGGCCGCGTCGAAAATCCTTCCCTCTAGTAGGACCGTCAACCAAATTTTGGGTAGCGGTGTAGCCGTGTACGGTATTCAAAAACGCTTTCTCAATCCCCAGAGTTTCCGACATGATGGTCGTTACCGGAGAAGTCGCGTTAGTAGTGCAAGAGCCGTTAGAGGAAATTTTGCAGGTTTTAAAAAGCTCCTCATTAACGCCAAGCAAAATGGTTTTAGCGTCTTCAGTATCTTCATCTTTCGCCGGCGCGGTCAGCACTACCTTTTTCGCTCCCGCCGTAAGGTGCATCTTGGCTTTTTCAAAAGTTTCAAAAACTCCGGTCGCCTCAACCGCGACATCAACCCCCAGCTCTCCCCAGGGAAGCTTGGTCGGATCTTTTTCCTGCAGAACTTTTACCCGAGCCCCGTCAACTACCAGTTCTCCATCTTCAACTTTGACATCAAAACCGAATCGCCCGTAGACAGTGTCGTACTTTAACAAGTAAGCAAGATTTTCTATATCTCCCAGATCATTGATCGCCACCACCTCCAAATCTTTTTTATTCCAGACCTGGCGGAAGAAAAGCCGGCCGATCCTGCCAAATCCGTTAATTGATATTTTTGTTTTAGACATCACCTTTATTATAAATCTTTCTTGTGGCCGTTCAAATGGATGAAAGTTAATAAACCGATAACCATCATTACGGCGCCATAGCCCAAGGCCGGAGCCGAACCGAACTGCGTCCAGATTATGCCGCCGATCAATCCGGCCAAAAGCGAGGATATGCCGACAGCGGCGTTTAAAAATCCTTGCCCGGTGGCCAATTTATTCTGCGGCACCAGCTTGGCGGCAAACGCCCGCTCAACCCCGTCGGTCAAAGCTGAATAGATTCCCAGAATAATGAATCCGATAATTACGCCGGCTACATTGGAAAAAAGTATTAGTTCCAGATAACCCAAGATAGCCGCTAGAAATCCGAAAGCCAGCACTTTCTTTTCTCCTATTTTATCCGCCAATTTCCCAGCCGGAATAGCGAATAAAACAAAGGACAAATTATAGACAAAATACATCAGCGGCACCGCGTAACCGTTTAAACCGACTTCCTGCGATTTCAAAAGCATCAGCGCGATCGGCATAAACCCAAGCCCAAACATAAATACCGCCGCCAGATACACTCGAAAAGAATGGCTATAGCCCCGCAAAGAAAAAGTGAAAGGCGGATGCGGTTCGGTTGGCTTTTCTTTCTTTACATCTTTCACAAAGACAAAAGCGAAGATTGCTAAAATGCCGATCACAAAACCGATCTGGAAAAGCAGCCGATAATCATTCATAATCAGCGGCAAAATTAGCACCGCCGCAAGCGGGCCGAGAGTGGCGCCGATGTTATCCATCGCCCGATGATAGCCGAAAGATTTTCCAAGCTCTTTTTGCTCTACTGATTCGGAAAGGAGGGCATCACGCGGAGAATCACGGAGTCCTTTACCGATGCGGTCAATAGACCGCAAAATAAACACCTGCCAGAAATTTCCCACCAACGCCAAAAACCACCTCGTGGAAACGGAAAGCGTGTAGCCGGACACCGCGAGAATTTTTCGCTTCTTGATTTTGTCGGAAAACCAGCCGAAATAAATTTTCAAAACACTGGCCAAGGCGTCGGCAAACCCCTCAATAAATCCGACAATCACCGGCGGCGCGCCCAGGACCACGGTTAAAAACGCCGGCATCACCGAATAAATCATTTCCGAAGAAAAGTCGTTCAATAAACTGACAAGGCCCAACCAGAAAACGTTGGGCCGCAAGCCGAATATCCGCTTAGAGCTATCTTTGTTCATGACTATGATGATAATTTTACCGTTAATCCAGCTAAAAATCAAAAAATAAACGGCTCATCCGCCGGCTGGCGGAGTGAGCCGTTTATTCTTCAGTCCTAGCTTAATAAGTTGAGCCTGGTTGACTTGTCTTTCTTTCTTTTCAGAAGATGGCCGGACTCTACCAAGAGCTCTATCGTCCCGCCTACTTTCCCGGAGACAAAATGCCCGCCGAGAGCTTTATAATTTTTATCTCCTAGAGTTATGTGAATGTGGGTAACTGTTTCTCCTTCCAGTTGGGCGATATTGCCGGCCAGATTCAAAACTTCAAAAAACCCTTTTAATTTTTTCTTCAGGTATTTTTTCTTTTTGAGGTCGTAATAGGCAATCACCGGGTCAATCAGCGCGCCCAGTCCGGATATCCAGCCGCCCTTAATCTTTTCTTTCTTAAAAAACTCGCCCAGCTCTTTTTGAAAATCTTCCTGGTAACTGAAACGTAATATATATTTATTGTTCTTCTTGGAAAGAATTTTCATTTTTATCTTGGGATTTCCACTAAATCGCCTATCCTGATGCCTAATTTTTCGGCTAAGCCGGCGTTAATTTCCAAAACTTTATCAATCGGTTCCGGCGGGGCGTAAGTCCTGGTTCCGGTCACCGCCGCCGGCAATAAATTGTCCGAAATGCCAACAATACGATCGCCGCTAATCCAAATGATATCTAAAGGAAAGCGCATCCCCACCATCCAGAAGCTCTGCATGGAAAGATTATTAAAAATAAAAAGCATGCCCCGATCCTCCGGCAGGCGCAGCCGGCCGGAAAGCCCCCTAGCCTGGGCGGCCGGAGTATCAGCTATCTCAACTTTAAAAAGATGCTCGCCAATTCTTAATTCTTTAAGCGCCGGCTCTTTCCGAGTTAAGAGATTATAAACGAGCCCAGCCGTCACCAAAATCACAAAGAGCGAAGAAGCAACTAAGATATTCTTCATAGAATTGAATTATTGGTTTGGTGATTTTTTCATTTCTTCCTCCAGCTCTCTGATTCTATCCTGAATCATAGCCGCTCGGCTATATTCTTTTGTCTGCGCGGAAAGTTCCATCTGCTCACGCAAAGTTTTAATCATCTGCCGGTATTCTTCTTGGGTAACAAACAATTTTTCTTTTTCATCCAGCCGGCCGGCGATCTCTTCATTCTCCTGCCGGGTGATTTCATCAACTTTTCCGGTCCTCTGCCAATCAAAGCCGGTATAGATTATTTCCTTATACAGAGATTCGGCTTGCTGGCGCTCCTCTTTAGTCGCGGATTTAGAAAGTAAAATCAGCGATTTCAACTCAAAAGCGCCGCGCTCAATCATTTCCAAACTCCACCATGGCCTGGCTGAAGACCACCAATACTGATCGGAGTGCAAAGCCCGATCAAGTAATTCCCTGGTTTCTTCCCCTTTATCTCGATTAACCACCGCAATCGCCAGGTCCGTCAACTCCCATTGTTTTTGCTGAATTATATTTTCATTATTCTTCCAGCGCGCAAATGGCTGCCCTTCTTTCATGTTTCTTTTGGTCACCGCCCAGGTGGATTCTCTCGGTTCAATAACCTCTGTTTTGGAAAATTTGCCCGGCAGATCGCTGATCATTACCGTGTTCAATTTTCCCTCTTTCAAGACGTCAAAAAGGAGCATCTCCAGGCCGGGACGGTGGTGTCCGAAAGTTTCTCCGTCCATGGCCGTAACAATGTACTCTTCTTTTTCCAGCCTATCTCCCAAATATCTCAAGATTGTCGGCACGGAACCGGCCTGGGCGGATAAGATGATGAAAGAAAAATTCCTCTCTCGAAAGAAAACTGAAAAATCGTCCAAGCCCTGAATCTTGTAAATGGTATCTGTAGACGGCTTGGCTTCGGGAAACCCTAACTCATCCATAACAATCCATTTGTATCCCAATTTCTTAGCCGCTTTCGCAACCTTGTAAGAATAGGCCATCTCCGGGCTGAAAAATCCATCTTTTTTCCAACTGGAGCCAAAATATTTATTGAGCGATTCCTCATTAAGCTTGATCTGCCGCTCAATTTCTTCTTCCGGCAAAAGTGGCAGGAAAGCGTGATATTTCGCGCTGCCGGTAATTTCAATACTTCCTCTTTTAAGAAGCCTATTTATGTCATCCAAAACATCCTGGCCGCCGTATTTCTCCAGCAATTCGCAAAGAACGCCGTTAATATTAATAGTCAAACGAGCCTGGGGAATGTCCAATAAGCCCGAAAATATTTTCCTGTATGATTCTTTAGTTATCCTTCTCACCCACACCTCCTTCTGGGTCGGCGGTTGGTAAATATGTAAAAAATTGGCCCAATGCATAATTGTAAAAAATTAAATTTCTATATTCAGAAATTTAATTCGCCTGTTCTTCTTTCTTAATCGCCAGGGCCCTCTCAAAAAGCTTAAGATATTCGCTCGCGGAATGTTTCCAGGAAAAGTCTTTCCTCATTGCCCGCTCCTGGATCCCCCGCCAAACCTTCTTGTGCCGATAGTTTACGTAAGCCCTGGTAATAGCGATAGTAAGCGCCGTCTCGTCAAACTCGTCAAAAACAAACCCGGTGCCGGTATTTTCCTCGGGATTGTAATCCTCCACCGTATCCGCCAACCCGCCGGTTCTCCTGACAATCGGCACCACTCCATAACGCATAGCTTCCATCTGCGTTAATCCGGACGGCTCAAAACGGGAGGGAATCAGAAGCGCGTCAGCGCCCCCGAAAATCAGGCGCGGCAAAATAAGGTCAAAACTGATGTGCGCGGCAATGTTTTGAGGGAACTCTTTGCTTGCTTCGTCAAAAAAAGTCATGTAGGTGGCATCGCCCCCTCCGACAACCACCAAGTCAAAATCCAGCTGCTTTACCAAAGGGCGCAAAGTTTTGAATAAAAGATCAAAGCCCTTTTGGCTGTCCAATCGAGATACTATGCCAATGACGAATTTATCCTCATCAACCGGAAGGCCGAATCGTTCCTGCAGTTGGGCTTTGTTCTTCCTGCGCTTTTCAAGTTCCCGAGCGCTGTAAGCGGCCGCTAAGTTCTGATCAGTTTCCGGATTGACAGTTTCATAATCAATCCCATTGAGAATCCCATAAACCACCGAACGCCTTTCTTTCAGAAGATCCTGCAACAGCTCTCCGTACTCTTCGGTCATAATTTCTTTGGCGTAGGTCGGCGAAACGGTATTAATAATGTCCGCGTACAATATTCCTCGCCGCATCATATTCAATTTCAAAAGGCGCGGATCGTAAAAAGAAGGAATAGCCGAACGGCCGTCATCGTAATCCATCTCTGAAACAAACCGGTAGTCAAACATTCCCTGATAGGAAATATTATGAATGGAAAATACAGTGGCTATTTTTTTCAATTTATCGTCATCTTTATACGAGGTTTTCAAAAAATTGATGGCAAAGGCCGCTTGCCAGTCAGCGGCTACCAATACGTCGGGAACCCACTTGGACGAGCGCAAAAACTCTATCACTCCGCGCCCCAGCAGCGCCCAGCGAACCGCGTCGTCTCCATAGCCGTAAACATTAGCTCTATTCTCGTAATACTCCTGATTCTCCAGAAAATAGGTAGTTACCGGAGAACGATCGTCCGAACGCTCATCAAACCTTTTAACATTGCAAACCAGGCTTTCCGGCTGCTGCGGATCTTCCGCCCCGGTCGGAACCATAAGATTCTCATGCTCCATCTTCAACTCAAATTTTTCCTGATCAATACCGGCGTAGCGAGGAATCATTACCCGGGCGTCATGGCCCAAATCACGCATAGCCCGCGGCAAAGAGAACATAACCTCTCCCAATCCGCCCGCCTTTATAAAGGGCGCGCCTTCAGACGCGACAAAAAGAACCTTCATCTGTGGTTTTGCGCTAAAAATTCTCATTACCTTAAATTATAACAAATTCAGGCAATTACCGCTTGCCGGCGAATTGCTTGAAATGAAATAGAATAATCCCAGCGGCAACGGACACGTTTAGCGATTCTTTCTTCCCATGCATAGGAATTTCTAAAATTTTGTCCGTTTTAGCTAAAACTGATTCCGAGATTCCTTTGACTTCGTTGCCGAAAATAAAAACGCTTCGCTCCAGGGCGGAGGGCTTAGGGCGCGGGGTGTAATACGGGATGGAATTCTTTGACTGCTCTACGGCGTAAATTTTGTATCCTTCTTTTTTAAGCTTGCTTATCAGCCGAGCCGAGGAAGGACATTTTTCCCAAGAAACAGTTTTCTCCGCGCCTAAAGAAACCTTGGCGAGCTGCGGCCTGATTCTGCCGAATCGGTCTATCGGCTCCGGCGTGATGCCGCATAAGTAGATTTTCTCAACTCCGGCGGCGTCCGCTGTTCTGAAAATAGAACCTACATTATATAAGCTTCGTATATTATCCAATATAACGATCATGATTCTTTTAATGTAAAGTAATCCGTTGGAAAAATAAACCGCGATAGTGGTATATTGAAAGTAAGCTAATTCTCCAAGGGGGTTAGTTTGAACCTTAAAAAACTATTACTTCTGATACTCCTTTTGCCGCTAGCAGGATGCTGGGAAAAGGAAATTGACGAACCGCTGATTAGGGACATCTGGCAAGAAGTGGTCAGGGTGCATAGGCTTGACCCAAAAACGCCAATGCCGGAAATTGCCTTCTTAGAAGAAGATATTTACAGAAAATTAGTCAGAAAAGACTGTTCCGGATATAAAGGCTCGCGTAAAGAGGACTGCCTGGAAGACAGAAAAGAACTTGAAGAAAAAGCGGAAGAAATGCTCGGGAGAGATTATGATGAAATTTACAAGGAATACGTTGAGGCGGAATGGCGATTTCTAAGAGAGGATTGCAGCCAATATCAAGATAAAAAGAAAATCAAACAGTGTAAAAAAGACAAAAAGAGGATAGAGAATGACGATGGAAAAGTTTTCGGGCGCGCTTTCTTCGGTCATTACCGAGCGGAAATCTATCCACTAGAAATCTACGAATGGCTTGCGTCATATGAAAGATATTATCGGCGCAACTTTATCAGTTTCAGCTACCTGGAACAGGAAGCTTATTTCTATGGGGTGATAGCCCATGAAGATGAGCATCTGGCCTTAAACAAACTTGGGGTTCCAGCAAGCGATCAACACAAGCAAATGCTGGAGTCAGGATCATTTGTTAAAATTTTAGATTTTATAAGCAAGCGGCTGGATATCCGGGAGGGTGGCATCCACCGGGAACTAAGCATTAAATCGCTGAAACACGGCATTGAGGGAGACGAGGTTCAGAAGAGAATACAAAATAGAGAGAGCGGCTCTGAAGCCGCGAAAGACAAGCAGGCAAAAATGGTGGAGAGTTTGATTGTAAACTGTCCTCTCAACTATTAAAAAAGCAGCGCTAAAGCGCTGCTTTGTTTACTTCAGGGCATCTTCGATGATGGGATTAAATCTCCTTTTAATTTCCACATCCAGCTGATTAGCTGCCGTAATCAAATCTTTATACTTGCTTCTCGGCTCTGCAGTGGCCATAAGAAAGCCTTCAGTTCTGCGCACTACTGAAACCTGGTCATTCTTGCCCTTTGAGAACGGAGCAATCTCCAATTGGGATCCGGCTTGAAAATCTTGGACGGAGATCTGCCAAGGCGGGTCTTTGGAAGGAGGCGCCGAACGCTTCAGAACCAAAGCGGCCAAAAGAGATTGTTCTCGGAAAATCTCATACCCCCTTTCTTTGTTAGAGACATATTCCATAAATGTCAGGACGCCGGTCCATCTTACTATATGAATGCCGCTTGAAGTTACTTCAGTGACATCATGATAGACTCTTCCGACAAACCAGAGTGTCCCGGTAAGCAGCGCAAGGCCTGCCAGGATCAGAAACGCCATCAGCCAACCGCTCATTCAGAACTCCATTTACAGTTCAAAGATCAGAATGTGGTTATTCTAGCAGAAATTTTTGGAAAGTCAAACCTTCTTATCTAACTATTCCGAAAAATAAATTTTCTCGTTATGGCTTGAGACCGCCTGGAAAGAATTCCCTTGGAGCTCGTAAAAGCCCATGGTCAGGTAGTCATCGGCGCTAAAGGTATGAGAAGCCGATCCTTCGTTTTCCAAAACGCCAATCACCTCAACTCCGAAGCTGGTCTGGCCGCTGGCCAAATCATTTCTGACCGCGTTTTTCTTTAGTCCGCTGCCGCCATTAGGGCATTGGTCGCTGTTGTGCATCAGTAAGCCGCCCAGCAATTCATCTACTCCGTATTGGCAAGTGCTGTATTTGAGCTTCAATACCTTATTTGAGCCGCCAATCGCCCAGCGGTCGCTGGAATTTGAAAAAGAATAACTGCTTGGCGGCGACTGATTCAAGAAAAAGAGAATGGCGCTGGAATTGCCGGCGGTCATAAACGGATAGGCATTGGCGCTAAAAGATATTTCAATAGTGGAAGAAGAATTTATATACCCCCATTGAATATTGGAAATTCCGTAAGGCGGAGCTATTTCCGGAACTTGGTAAGAGGTAGTGGTCGCCACGGAGTAATTTCCAAAATCATCTTTGGCCCTGACAGCGAGGTTATAAAGCGTATCGGACTCAACGGAAATTTTAGTAAACGGCCGTCCGCCTATCTCCGAATTCTCACCGGAGTCGGGGCTGACTTCCGGAGCGTCAATCCAGCTGGCGCTATCAAGATCTCCGGTTGTGTATTTAATTTCATAATCTATCAGCGAATCCAAAGTATCTCCGTCGCGAGACCTGTCCCAGATGATCCGAAGCAGAGAGCTGCTCTGATTGAAGCTTAATTCGAAATTATCCGGCATATCCGGAGACTGATGCGCGGGAGTATCGCTCTGGAAATAACGCTTAGTCCTATCCAAAGCCGCCAATTTGAATTTTTGATCTCCGCCGCCGGAACTTTGCAGCGAGTAAGCGCCGACCGTCACAAAATCCTGATTCGTGAAAGTGGCGTCCGCGGTAGTCGTTGAGAGCTCAACTAATAAATGAAGGTCTTCCAGGTTATCCCAATGCATCGCCTCATTCTCCACGCCTCCGCCATTGCTGCAGCGCGCGGAAGTGTCCGGCAAAATCAAAGAGTAGCGGTTTTCATTTCCGCTGGCGCAATTTCCATAAGCAACCCCTAGAGCAACGCCTGGATTCTCCAAATTCCAATTGCCGGCGGCGTTCAATTCCACCTCGTCCGGAGCGTCGCTGTTTAAATAAAACACCAAAATTTTCCAAGCATCGCCGTTATCGTACACATCCGGCGCAAAAGGATAGTTATTATAGTAGAAATCTAACAAATACTTAGTGCTGGAAGCGGCGCGGGTGTCCTTATAGAAGGAAAAATTGGAATACAGACTAGGAACATTTAAGCTGACGGAGCTGCTGGAAGCGGAAGGCAAGCCATCTCTGTCTTTAGCAGTAATGGAAAAGGCGTGGCCGATGCCGACCTCTTTAATGCTGGCGCTATACGTAGTCGTGGCCGTTACCTCCGCCAGTTGGATAAGAGAGTTGGTGGAAGTCGCATAACTCAAAACATAATTTACGGCGGAAGAGCTGCTGGCGTAATCTTGAGACGGGGACCAGCTCAAATTCACAATCATATTCGGTGAGTCGTATGCCGCGCTGAAATCGTCAGGCGCCGTCGGAGCTGTCCGGGGCTCCGGAAAGCTTTGGCTGTTCTGCGGATTAGGCAAGCTTTGCGCTTCCCAATCTTTGGAATTATTATCCCGATCGCAAGCATTGCCGGAAAATTTATTCTCCTCATCTAAAATAGATAAGCAAGAATTATCAGTATTAGCTTTTCGCTCTAAACTCTGCCCTTCCGGCGGCAATAGAGCCGCGGCGCCTTCCGAGCGCAATTCCCCGCCGGAAGCGGAACCGTAGGCGACTTTATCTATAATCTCATCGCTATCAAAGGACGCCAGCCCGGAGGAACTGGCAACCAAAAACACCGTGGCGCCGGTGTTATTCAATGATTGGCTCCAAGTCATGTCGGCCGCAGTACTGCTGCTGTAACCACCGACTCCAATCAGATAGTAACTTAACGGCTGGACGCTGGCGCCGTCAGTAAAATTTTTCTTGGCGATTTGCGCCATAGTGCTGGCTCCCCCGCTCAAGTATTGCAGGGACCATCCGGACAAACTAACCTGCTGGCTGGTCGGATTATAAATCTCAATAAATTCTTGGTCGTCCGAACCGGCCATATTGATAAACAATTCGCTGATAACCGGGTGATTGGCCGGATTGGAAGAATCAGCTTCCGCCTGAATGGCGAGAAATCCGCCAGAAGTGCTGGAATTTTTCGGAGAAGGCGTGGTCAGCTCAAAATCAGCGGCGTTATTATCGGTGTCGTTTTCAGATTCCCTGGAAAGCGTTTGGCCGGAAGCGGGATTATCCGAATACGGGCTGGTTTCATAGTCGGCGGCCGAACCGAATCCTAATTTATCGGACACCGAACCGTCTGATTTATATAAAATGACCGTGTTGTCCGCCGAGACCGCGTAGGAAGACGGCCAGGTAACATCAGCGGCGACAGAACCGCTGTAATCCGGATGGGCCAGCAAGAAATAACCCTTGGCCGGGATAGTTTTCCCGGAAAGATTGCCGGCGGAAACCAAGCTGTATTCGTTGCCGCTGGAGCTTTTCCTTTTTACGTACCAGCCGGTCAAATCTACCGAAGCCGAGTTGGGATTGTATAATTCCACAAACTCGTCTTTTGATCCGCCGGATCCGGTTATTTGCGCTTCCGAGATAAGAATATTCAAATTGGCGCTCGCTTGCGCGTTCTCCGCCGGAGACGGAGATCCTCCGCTGGTAGTCGGCAACTGGCTGTTTTCTTTCTTCGGGGTCCCAAAAATTCCGCTCTCGCCGCTGCCATTATAAGTGTGCCAGGTTAGATCAGCAGAGCGCTCCATCGTCCTCCTGGTACTGCTATCTCCGGCCGGCCAGGATGAATCTGCCGAAACTTCGTCAATAAGCTGACAGCTAGGATCAAAAAGGCGCAGGCCTTCGTTGCTATTGGAAAGCGCTCCGGTATAAATAATATCCGCCGCCACGCCTGGGACTGAATTATCATCCGTCCTTTCAAGGAGAACAAAACCCCCGCTCGCCACTTTCGTGCCAGACGGGAAAGTCACCTTAATCTGTTCAGCCTCATCCAGCAGCTGCCAGTTGGAAATGTCCAGCTCGCCGCCGGAAATATTTTTTAACTCAATCCATTCATTTGAAGAGCTTTCGGCGGTGCCGGCCCAGGCAACTTCATTTATGAGTAATTTATTTCTGCTGGCGGATTGACTAGTCGCGAAAGTGCATACCTGAAAATTATCAGCTGAATTTTCTTGAGTTGGCGGATCTAAGACCTCTTCAGCTTCTGCCCCTTCTTCCAACTCCAAAGTTTCTTGATTAACATCTTCTGGCGCCTCTTCCAATTCCTCGTCTAACGCTTCTTCCGATTCTTGCGCCTCTGGCTCATCGGCGAGGGCTTCCTCTGATACAAGCTCTTCAACAAGATCATCTGGCCGCGCAAGGTTATCGCTCCTCTCCGGCGAAGCTGAATTTTCCTGATCGTTCAAATCAATCTCTGCGACCAAATTGAGTCCGGAATCTTCTTCCTGATTATTCTGAAATAAATTTTTGAAAAACCCGCCCACAACCTCTACCGCTTGAGCAAATAAAGATTTCGGTTCCTCAATTACAAAATTAGGATCTTTTTGGGCTTTTTCAACCTCTTTAAAAAATAAATTGACAACTCCTGCTCCATATTGGATGGATTTCACCGAAAGACGGTTCCAGTAGTCGTTTAGCACTCTATCGCCCTGCTTATCTCTTAAATCTAAGTTTCCCTTTTGTGCCCATAAAACATCTTTGGGATCATTTTTATAACTAACTAAATGGTAATAATTACCATCTTCATCCTTCCTAAAACCATAGAATATTTTTTCTTCTCTCCAAATATACGTTGGCTCTGGAGAGGAATATTCACCCATACCAATAGTGTCTTTACTGTAGAAATTATTATTGGAATAAGTCGCCAGGCCATCAAAGTATTCTTCCAGATTTCCAAGCATTACCGGTTTTTTACCGGAAAGCCGGTTCGGCAAATTATTATCCGGACTGCTCAAATTAAAATTCTTAGTCCAAATTTCGTAGGGACTCCCCGTGCCCAAGGCGTCGTGGTCGTCAAAAGCCGGGTGCGGATCATTGCGGGTGTGGTCCGGCACCGAAGCGTCTTCAATCAAATGAAGCACTTGGCCGAGGGCGCGAAAGGCCCTTTCCCTGTCCCCTTTGACGTAATCCTGAATGGCCCGCTCCCAAGTGAAATCCGTCTCACGCAAAGCCATCGGATTAGTAACCGCCAGTAAATCCGCGATAGTGGTGTTGACAATCGGGTTATACAAAGCGGAAACCTGCTCATCCGCGCTCCTGGACCACTCTTTAGAACTAAGCCAATTACCTGGAACGGCGGTAAGCCCGCGGTTGTTGACCGGGTCATAAAAATGATTCATCCAACGGACTAAGTCGTCTTCTCTTCTAGAGCCCTCAATGATTTCATCTTCAAATTCTTCCGGGATCTGCCGCTCTGGAAATTGCTGATTATAAAATTCAACCAGTTCTTGAGTTAAAAAAGCGTGAGTCCCCACGCTGTAAGCAAAGACATTCAGAGGAAATATTAAAATGGATAGAATTACTATTTTCCTCATATTTCCTAATCTATAGACTTTCTACTTTCCAAATATTGGAATAAGGATTCTTAGTTAACTCAATCGTAACAGCGACCGTCCCGTCATTATTATAGATTTCGAAAGCATAGTTTCCTTCATAAGAGGCCCCGACAGATACAGCCTTGGATTCGATATCATTCGCCATAACCTGCAACAACTCCCTCTGCTTAATATTCTCCAAAAACTCCACCCACTTATACCTACTCAAATTGTCATCCAAGGCAAAATATTTGCTCGCAAGCTCAATGTCTTCTGCTTTCAGTGCTTCTATAAAAAGACGCAAAGTTTCTTCCGGGGTCGCTCCTCCATAAGTATCGTTTTTATAAGCTTCCTCAACCTGTTTTTGATAGTCTTGGAAAGCTTTCAGTTCCAAGCGGTCCGGGTCGCTATACCACTGATACCAATACAAACTGCTGGCCAGCAAAACGACCGCGCTGACCAAAACTCCCGCAAAAATAAAAAAGCGTTTCTTAGAGACAACGCCCTCTCCGTTATTTTGGTTGAAATTACTTTCCATAATCCCTGATAAATAAATCGCTTATTATTATATTCAATCCCCCAAAAAAGTCAACCCCGTTAGAGACAAGGGCGCGCTGTGTGCCCTCGCGGTCTCTAACGAGGTCAACCCTTCCCTTGTCGCCCCTCTCGTATCTCATATCTTTTCTCGCATCTTTAAAACATCCCTACCTATTCCTGCGTACGCAGGAATAGGTAGGGATGTTTTTTGTTCGATATAAACATTAAATTAAGCTATTAAAGCTCTGAATACTTTCCTAAGATGAATATCGTTGTCTATTTCCTCGGCGACTATATAACGCACATGCAGCCTTATTCCGTATAATTCAATCACAAAATCAAGTTCGTCCCTGCATGGGTAAGGGTGCACGAATATGCTCTTCTGATATCGATAGAAACCCAATCTCTTCAAATGATAGCGGATCGCTTCTCTCGCCTTACTCTTGGTATTAGGAATATCAAATAATATCATTCTCCACTTTCCGTCCCAGCGCTTAGGTTTTTTCAACGCTAAATTTTCCAAATCATATTCTAACGCCTTCTTTTTCCCATCGTTAAGTAGAGTAATCCTAATCTTTCCACTTTTATGTTCTTGAAAATCTATCATCCTGTTTTCATATAAACCTTTAATCGCTCGGCTAAGCGCGGTCTCGTTGATCTTATCCCATTCTTCTCCAAATTTTCGGAATATCTTTGCTCGCTGACGAGGCGAATAAGCTAAGCCGGTTGCCGGAATCAAAAGTAAAAGCAGTAAAATTTTCTTTTGAATTGTTCCAATTTTTTGCCGCATATAATTGACCTTTCCTATCCCCACTTATTCCCGCGTACGCGGGAATAAGTGGGGATAGGTTAGGCTAAGTAAAATTAAGGATTGTAAGAAAGTCCTATCTTCGGACCTATTTTCTTTCTACGCCATTTAAGTAGTCGTGGATATTCAGCACTGCCTTGATAGCATCGCCGGCGGAGATGTTGTTTTGCTTATAGAGAACGTCGGAAACGTCGCCAGCAGCCCAAACACCGGGCTGGGAGGTTTGCTGGGTTTTGTGATCAACTTTAATTTCGTTGTACTGATTCTTTTCAACCAAGTCTCCCAAAAACTCAACATTGGGGATAGATCCGATTTCTATAAAAACACCGTCCAGCTTCAACTCTTTCTCCTGCCCGCTCTCCGCGTCCAGATACTTAAGTCCGGTAACCATCTTATCTCCCAAAATTTCTTTAGTTTCCGCCATCATGATTATCTCCAACTTCGGATTCTTTTTTATCTCTTCAAAGGTGACCGCGTCTCCCTTAATTTTGTCGCTTCGGTTTATCAGATATACCTTGCTCGCGTAAGGAAAAAGATCGCGCACCGCTTCCAGGCCAGCATTGCCGGCGCCGATCACTGCCACAGTTTTCCCGCCAAAAAGAGGCGCATCACAGGTAGCGCACCAGGCCACGCCTTTGCCATCCAATTTGTCTTCGCCAGGAATGCCCAGGCGGCGCCGACGGCTGCCGGAAACCACTAAGACAGTTTTAGATTCGAAACTCTTGCCTTCTTTCGTTTTGATGGAGAATACGCTATCGGACTTAACTACCCCCTCAACTAGATCGCCGTCTACAATCTCAATGCCCTCCTGGCTCCTAACATGCTCTTCCAGATTTTGAGCTAGCTCCAGTCCAGAAATAGATTTAGTGCCGATCCAGTTTTGAACATCCGGAGAAACTAAAGATTGCCCGCCAAATTCTTTGGCAATCAATAAAGTTTTTATTTTCTTCCTGGCCGCGTAGACTCCAGCGGCAGCGCCAGCCGGACCTCCTCCAATAATAATCAAATCGTACATATCCTACTCGCTTACTCCCAGCGCCTTCGCGATTTCTCTTTTGTTAAAACCGACAAATACCTCGCCGTTGATATCAATTACCGGAACGCCGAGCTGATGGGATTTGTGGACCATTTCTTCGCGGGCCGAGTCATCCTCCGCGACATTGTGCTCCGTATATTCAACATTGTTATTTTTAAAAAAATCTTTCGCCATTTTGCAATACACGCAAGTAGGGGTGGAATAAATTGTTACTTTGTTCGCCATATTTCTACAAAATTAATTATTTAATTAAATTATATCAAGACAAAGCTACTTAGCCAACTCGGAATCAATCAGCGCCTGGAAGTAACTAAATGGCAAAGCCCCTTCAACCTTGGTTCCATTTACAAAGATGGTGGGAGTAGCGCGAACGCCAAGCGCTTGAGCCCCGGCATAATCGCTTTCCACCTTTTCGGAGTATTTTCCGGCATCCAGACAGCTGGCAAACTCCGCAGAATCTAAATCTGCAGCTTCAGCAAGCTCCATAAATAATTCCCTGTTCAAATTTCCATTATGCTCTGCGCCATCGGCAATCTCCTCGTCAAACAGCTGGTCATGGTACTGCCAAAAATTTCCCTGATCTTTGGCGCACTCCACGGCCTCGGCGGCAGCCCTGGACTCGGGACCCAAAAAGGCAAAATGCCGATAAATAAATTTAACCTGGCCGTTTTTAATGTAATTCTCTTTAATCTGGCCTTCTGACTGGGAATAAAATCTCCCGCAAAAAGGACACTGGAAATCGCTGTATTCAATAATAGTCACCGGAGCGTTCGGATCGCCCAAAATGACGTCCTCGTCATTTAGCGCCAGCTTTGATTCATCTACAACCTCTGCAGCGGAGTCAGGTTCCTGGACGGCGCCGGCTCCTCCCTGCTTCAGGCCGGTGCTATAAATGACCGATCCGGAAATAAGCACGCCGGCAATTAGAATACTGGCGGGTAAAAAAATATTGCTCTGATTTTTCTTGTCTTGTGATGAAGTATCCATATAGGTGTTAATTGATGTTATATTTTATATAGGTAATATAATGATAACCTAAATGAACAATTTGTCTAGAATAAAACAAGTGTCGCTGATGGTCGGCGACATAGCTACCTTATATATCGCCCTTACCCTGACGCTCTGGCTCCGCTACGGCGATCTTTTTTATGCTAACCTGATCAATACCCACATTGATCCATTCACCATATTGTTCATGGCCTGGATCGTCGTATTTTACATTGCCGGACTCTACGATCTTAAATTCCTGAAAAACGGCCTAGAATTTGAGAAGGCCTACTGGTATGCCTTGGTCGCTAACATCGTCACCGCCGCGCTGTTCTTCTACCTCATCCCCTACTTCGGCATCACTCCAAAAACCAACCTGTTGATATTCTTCTTCATCTTCGGAGGAATAAATTATTTCTGGAGACAGATTTATAATTTCATCTTATTGAAGACCGGAGCCGCCAACCGAGTCTTAATGGTCGGCTCCAATAAAACCGCCCAAGAAGCAGTAGAGCATATCCAAAATAATCCCCAACTCGGCTATCAAATCAGTTACTGGATGAAAGAAGGGCTGGAAGACAAAGAATTCAATCACCTGGCCCAGATCATCCTATCCCACAATATAAATACAGTCGTCATACCAGCCCACCTTAAAAAAGACAGCCGTTCTGCCAAGCTTATTTATAAAATATTGGTTTTAGGGATTGAAGTCACGGAACTATCCAGACTGTACGAAATAATTTTCCATAAAATACCGCTGGCAGAACTGGAGGAAGTTTGGTTCCTGGAAAACCTAGTCAACAAACATAAGGTTTACGAACTGGTAAACGGACCAATGGAAATCATCGCGGCGCTAATTCTCGGAATATTGTTATTTCCTCTGGGAATATTGATAGCCATATTGATAAAACTAACCTCGCCGGGCCCGGTGATTTTTAAACAAACCAGAATAGGCAAGAACGAGCGCGAGTTTACCATCTACAAATTTCGGACCATGAGCGTTGATGCGGAAAAAGACGGCCCGCAATGGGCCAATTACCAGCAAGACGAACGGGCGACTTGGATCGGGAAGATATTGCGCCGCTCTCATTTAGACGAACTCCCTCAGCTTTGGAATATTCTGAAAGGAGAGCTTTCTTTCGTCGGCCCCCGACCGGAAAGGCCGGAATTCGTCGTCAAACTAAGAAAGGAGCTGCCTTATTATGACCTACGGCATTTGACCAAGCCGGGCATCAGCGGCTGGGCCCAGATCAACTACCGATACGCCGCCTCGGCCGAAGACGCCTATCAAAAACTGCAGTATGACATTTACTATCTCAAAAATAATTCTCCGCTCCTGGATTTTCTGATTATTATCAAAACCATAAAATTCCTGATCACCAATAATACTTAAACCGGCAATGCTAAGGAAAATCAGACAATTCCTCTTTGAAAATCAGGGCTTGAAACAAAAAATAGCCAAAAATACATTTTGGCTATTTTCCGGCCAAGTTTTCGGAAGATTGATCAGGGTGGCGGTGGTAATCTACGCGGCCAGAATCCTCGGGCCATCCAGCTGGGGGGCTTTCTCCTACGCCATGAGCTTAGTGGCCTTCATGACAATTTTTTCCGATATGGGAGTAGGGGCGATTGTCACCAGAGAATCGGTACGGGATCCGGGAATAGGCGACAAATATTTTTCAACAGCTTTCTTTATTAAGATAATGCTCCTCGCTGCCGGCAGCGCCATCTTAATCTTTGGCGCACCTTACGTGACTAATATAGAAGAAGTAAAAAGTTTATTGCCATTGATCAGCTTGGTTCTCGTCTTTGATAGCCTGCGTAATTTTGGATTTGCCGTCAGCCGAGCCAAAGAAAAAATGCAACTGGAAGGAATCAACGAGATAGTTACCAATCTAGTCATCGCTATTTTAGGAATCGGATTTTT
Source organism: Candidatus Paceibacter sp. (assembly GCA_020724845.1). Lineage (GTDB taxonomy): Bacteria > Patescibacteriota > Minisyncoccia > UBA6257 > 02-FULL-45-10c > DYGE01. The sequence continues at coordinate 77,040 of DYGE01000002.1, read as the reverse complement.
AGCCATCTCGCCCACCAGCCGCGCCCTGGTAATGGGTTATGTAATCGCAATCGGCCTGGGATTTTTAATTATCGCTTGGCAGCTTAAGAACTATTTTTATTACCTTGCCAAGAATTTTGATCTCTCTTTAGCGGGGACAATCATCAAATCATCTTGGCCGTTCGCCATGGCAAGTTTTCTAGGGGCAATAATGATTAATACTGACGTAATTATGATCGGCTGGCTGCGCTCTCCGGCAGAAGTCGGTTTCTATTCCGCCGCCCAGCGGCCAATACAGCTTCTCTACGTTTTGCCGTCTTTATTCGCCACCAGCCTATTTCCAACTCTGACCAAGCTTGCCAATCAGGACAATCATCAATTCAGGGAGATACTGGAGACTTCTTTGGCGACAGCCCTTCTTTTCGCCTTGCCTATCGCCGCTGGAGGAATTATTCTAGGGGATCAAATAATTAATCTTCTTTTCGGTCCCGCCTATCAAGCCGCCGTCACCGCATTTCAGGTGCTTTTGCTGACGCTAGTCATCGTCTTTCCTTCGGTTATCATCAGCAATTCCATCTTCGCCTACAATCAGCAAAAAAGATTCGTAACTTTCTCAACGCTGGGAGCGGCCGGAAATCTGCTTTTCAACTTTCTATTGATCCCCCAGTTCGGCATAGTCGGCTGCGCCATATCAACTATCGCTACCCAAATAATAGCCAACGCATTCATCTGGAATTCTATGAAAGAAATAAATCAGTTTTCTATCTTCAATAAGATGAAAAAAATAATAATCGCGACTATAGCAGCCGCAATACTGGTTTTTCTTTTAAGACAAGCCGGTGCCAACGTTATTCTAAACATCACTTCGGCCGCGCTAGTCTATTTTTTGGCTTTGAATATCCAAAAAGAAAAGCTATTGGCTTTTCTCCGGAATTAATAATTGCCGGACCTAATCTGCCTGATAAAAGCGCTTGCCTCCGGCGCAAAAGCAGGGTTGGCAGAAGCGCCTTCTTCCAGAGTCTTAATCGCGCTGGCCTCGTCGCCAAGCAGAAGATAAGCGCCAGTTAGTCCCTTTATGTATTGCGTATTGGCTGGATCCGACTCTACGAAAGCCCCCCAGATGCCCGCCAACCTCTGGTAATCTTTCCTGGCGGAATAAACCTGAACTAAAACGCTTTCCGTAACATCGGTCCTGCCGTAAGCTTCTATCAATAATTGATCCGCTTTTTCCTGCTGGCCGTTGAGAATATAGGCGGCAGCCAAATTCATTCTTGCCAAATCAAATCGGGGGGCAAAATTAAAGGCCCGCTCCAAAATACTGACCGCCGTCGCATAGTCTTCTTTCTTGATATAAACATCCGCCAGTTCAAAATAGATCTGCTGCTTTTTGGGAGAAAGTTCTAAAGCCTTATTCAGAACCTGGGCCGCCGGATCCAGCAGGCCAACCCGGCTATAAACGCTTCCCAAAAATATGTAAGGCCGCGGATCAAGTTCGTTTTCCGCCACTCCTTTCTCGGCCTCCGTAATCGCCCTTCTCAATGCCTCGTCCTTTAACTCGGCGCCTACCTGCGGCAAGGAACCGATAGCAACGGCAAATCTGGCAAACTGTTCTCTGGCTTCTTGCCGGCCCAAGGTATCGTAAGACATGGCTTTTTTATAACTCTCAAAAGCTCCGGGCAAATCCTGGTTCTGAAGCTTCAATGCATCCAGTAAATTCCTGTTCGCGGCATAAGGCCGAAAATTAACAAAATAGGCAACCAATACCAAAAGCGCCAGCAAGCCCGCCGCAACTAACGGCCCGAACTTCTGAACATCCGCCCCGGCCGCGCCTTCTAATTCCGCCCTCTTTTGCATCGTGGCTGCGTTGTGTATATAAGCCAAAACCGCGAAATAGCTCAAATAAGTCGCCAACTGATCAAAGACAAACATGTTCTGCAAAACATATACCGATAGAAGAACCGAGAATAAAATCGCAAGCTCAACAGAAAATATATTTTTCAAATAATTCTTCCAAATCATATAAAAAGCCGCCAATAGAACTCCCAGATAAGACAAGAGTCCTAAAATGCCGGCATTAATGAGCCAGTCAAAAACTATGTTGTGCGAACGGTCAAACCACGGCTCTTGAGAATAAAGCGAGGGGTTATAATGTTTGGCGAAAATTACCGCATAATTCTCCGGCCCCCAACCGAGAACCGGCCTTTCTTTGACCCCCTGCCAGCCCATTTCCCAAATAGTGAACCGGGTTTTCGCTTCAGAAAAAGAAATAGACGCGAATCGGGAAAGAACCTCATTATTTTTGACGAAAGAAGTGTCCGCGGAAAGCTTAATGGCGGCTGGGATCAAAATGAGAAGAGCCAAAAAAACCACGGCGAATTTTTTATGCAGCCTTTTCTGCTCCGTATCGGCCTTGATAAAAATCAGATAAAGCAATACCGCCAAGAATCCGCCGGCAACCAAAGCGACAGCCGCTCCCCTGGTGGCGGTAAAGTATATAGAAAGAAGTGAAAATAGGCCGACAAAAGCGTAAAAATACTTAGCAGACTTATTCTTGGCCTCTAGAAAAAGCCACAAACAGAAAGCGGCGACAAAAATTAAATAAGCGGAAAGATAAGTCGGATTGCCAATCGTGCCGTCTACCCGGAATCCGCCCTGCGGCGAAGGTAGATATCCGAGTTTCTGGATAAGCGCGTAAATATTTTCGCCCAATCCGGCAATGACAAAAAGGTTAAGGAAAATCAGCCAATCTTTTCTTTTGAAAACGTGCCCCAGAACTAAAAAGTAGGCAAAAAGATGCAAGTGGGCCAGCAATCCCTCCATTCGCTCAAAGTTTGACCAAAAGCTACGCCAAGGATTAACCCCAAAAATGGTTGCCAAAGTTACGACTGAAACAAAAATCCCGATTGCCAATAAAAGATATGATTTCCGCGGACGATATTCCTTATAAAAAATCGCTAAAAATATCCAGGCCGCAAAGGCAGCCTCCACGACGAGCCTGAAAATAAAAGCCTTGCCGGTGATGTAAGGAAAAAATAAAGACCTTGATACGTACAAGGGTATAAATGGAACTATAAAGAGTCCGGCCTTTGCCAAGCCAAGGGCAAATTTTTTATAAGTAGAATGCATTTCGTCTTCTAATTCGTATTCTGACTCTTCTTATCTTGCAGCAATTTCAGCTTCTCGGCAAGTTTATCAATATGCATACTGACATCCGCCAAAGTCAGGCCCTGCTCATTCAACAACGCTTCATTAAAATTTCTGTCCGCGGTCAGCATGGTCGCCATATCTTCCAAATCGGAAATCTTTGCAAACTGAATAAAAGCATCCAGGTCTTTGGGGAAACAATATCCGCCCCAGCCTTTATATCCCCCATGAGCGACATCCAGATGGGAATCGCCAATGCGATGATCCGCCGACATTCCCTTGCGGATGTTTTCATAGTCTACGCCAAGTTTTTCGGCAGCTCTCGCCAGAGCATTCGCCCAATTTACCTTTCTCACAAAATAGACATTGCCGGCATATTTGATGAATTCCGCTTCCGTGGCGGTAATCCTGGTATGCTGATAAGTACCGATCCCCCAGGGAGACATAAACGGAGCTTTCGGCAGTAAAGAAAGCACTAGTTGGGCGGCTTCAAAGCCATTTTCAGTAAATCCGACTATTTGGCGATCCGGCTTCATCATATCGTGCCAGGCCGTTTTTTCGCTCAAGAATTCAGGATTGAATAAAAATTTATGATGAGGATATTGCTTTTGAAAACTTTCCGTGGTGCCCGGGGGGACAGTGGACTTGATAACGATGACCTTCTCCTGTCCATTAGATAATTGGTCAATTTTTTTCATCGCATCAGCGATGATGGATGTATCACAAGCTCCGGTCTGCGAATCGCGCGGAGTTGGCAAGGTAACAAAAATAATATCAGCTTCTCCGATGCTGCCGGAGCATTTTTCCGGAAGAATATCGTAAAGGAAAAGATTTTTGCCGGTCTGATATCCTTTAATTTCTCTAAAATACCTTTCCAGCTGGCCTCCTACCCAGCCGACTCCGGCAACTCCGATTTTTAATTCGTTTTGCATAATGATGGTGTGTAATTACTACATTTTATACAACTTACGCCAATGGTCAAATGTAACTAGGAGAGCAGAATACGAACCTTGATTAGATTTAGTGAGTCAAAAAGATGTCAGTTTCAAGGCAAGAGGAGCGTAGTGTATCTTTAGATACATAAGCGACGATTAACGAAGAAAATGATGTCTTTTTGACTCACCCGGAGGGAAGCAAGAATTTGGTTAATTTCTTTGTCGCTTCTCGGAGAGGCGCCTATGGGCGCGATCTCCTCGTCGCTTCGCAAACTTAACTCAAATTCTTGCTTCTAAACTCAATCAGAGTTCGTATTCTGTTCTCCTAAGCGTTAGTTCAGTAATCGGGTCGTATTTTTTTAAATCTTGCTTAGTTTTTTTCCCAAGAACGGATTCGTAATTTTCCGACGGCAACCCGCCGGCGTATTGCTGGGGACGCATGGCATATATCATTTCCTCCGCAAGAACCGTCCCGGCAGAAATGTCTTGGCCGGCCATCAGGGATTTCCTGAACAGCGGACGAAAAGCCGCCTCCCCCTCCTGAAGCACCTTCTCTTTTTGGCCCATGCCTCTTTTCGCGAAATCGCTATTCAACAATTCTTGCCTTTTTCGCGGATTATTTTCCAATTCCCGGACGCCCGCCACCAGATCGGCCAGCTCTTCGGGAGTCAGCGAAACTTTGTGGTCAGAACCCCATAGGTCACGGGAAAGAGAGAAATGCTTTTCAATCACCGTGGCGCCCATTGCCACCGCCACCAAAGCCGAATCAACGCCGATCGAATGGTCTGAAAAACCAATCGGCATGTCAAATTTTTCTTTATAAAAATCAATGGTGCGCAGATGCAAATCTTCAGGCGGGCAGGGATATTTTGAAACACAATGAAGAAGAACAATCTGATTGTTTTTCTCCCGCAGGAATTTTACCGTTTTCTCCACCTCTTCCAGAGTGCTCATGCCGGAAGAAAGAATAATCGGCTTGCCGGTATTCCTAAGATAATCCAGCATCACAAAATCTAAAATATCTCCGGATCCGATTTTCCAAAGACTAACGCCAATTTGTTCGTTTAAAATTTTTGCCGATCCCCGGCTCATCGGCGTGGAAAAGAAAACAATCCCTCGTTTTTCGCAATGCTCTTTCAGGGGCTTCCAGAAGCCTTCCACTGGAGTAGCCCCGGTGTTTCTAGCCACCCAATTATAGCGGTCGCTGCCCTTAAAGTGCGGAGAGGTGACGTTGATATTGAGCTGTTCATCCTCAACATTGTGAGTTTGAAACTTAACCGCGTCCGCGCCCGCTTTCGCGGCCTCATCAACCAATTTCTTGGCGTTCTCCAAGTATTCCTCAACCGGCCGCTCATCCCGGGTCTGGATAAAATTCTTTCCAATTTCGGCAATAATAAAAACGCCTTCGCTGACCGGCGAACTGATTTTCTTCCAAATCTCTTGAGAATTATCTTGAGCCATGCTTCTTGAAATAATTTTTTACTAAATCAGCAATGAAATTTTCGGTAACCTGCATGGCTTCATGAGTCGCTCCGCCGATATGGGGAACGATAAGAAGGTTCTGATTTGATTTCGCGTATTCCAGCAGAGGATTGTCGCGCAGATGCTTGGCGGACTTTCCGGTTTCATCCCACATGACGTCAACCGCCGCGCCCGCCAGCCACTTATTTTTAAGCGCTTTCAGAAGGGCGCCCTTTTCTATTAATTCGGCGCGAGCGGTATTTATCAAGAAACTGCTCGGCTTCATAGATCGCAAATGCTTTTCTTTAATAAGATTATAAGTATCGTCAGTCAATAATACATGTAAGCTAACGATATCGGATTCCTTAAAAAGCTTTTCTGCGCTTACTTTTCGAATCCCGTAGCGTTTCATGACTTTCGCTTCCACATTCGGATCGGACCCAACAACTTCCATACCTAACGCCTTGGCATATTTGGCTACTATTTTGCCCAATCTTCCGCAACCAAGAATCCCGAGAGTCTTCCCGACAAGCTGGCGGCCACGCCACCTATCCCGATTCCAATTGCCTTTTTTGACATCCTCAAAAGCCCAGGGGATATTCCTAACCAAAGAAAGCATTAGCGCCAAAGTTTCCTCCGCGGTAGAGGGTATATATTTCAGGAAACCGGTTCGCCCCCGCAAAGATACCACCCTAACCCCGCGTCTTTTGGCTTCCTCAAGATCAATATGATTCAAGCCGGTGGTAGGCGTAGCTATCGCCTTGAGATTCGGCATTTTTTCCATCCAATCGCCGGCAATTTTATGATTCAATCGGACCACCAAAACGTCCGCCTTAGCTAAGGCATTGCTTTTCTTCGCGCTTGGCAAGGCGTCAAAAAAAATGACCTCGCCCAGCGATCGATAGGTCGCCAATGCTTTTTCGGAATAATCTTTTGATTCGGTAATTAATATAACCATAGATAATACGAATACTACGAAATTTTATCCGAATTTTCCGAACTGTTCGTAACGCTCGGATTGTCTTTATTCATGGCATTCAGGGCCCTTTCGGCCGTTTCCCAGTCCGCCGGAACATTAATGTCAACTACGTATTTTTTATCAACTATATAAGGCGCCACTTTTTCGCCATAAAAGTTAGGATCTTCGGAATTAAAAAGCAGGTCGGTTTTAAAAAGGTAAATTGAGCCGATGCTCCAGTAAGCGGTACCGAGATCCTGCCGCCTGGCGGTGCGGTTTTTAACCGGGTCGCCGCTGAAGAGCTTAAGCAAGTTATTTCTATCAACCACCATCGCCTTGTAGGGGCTGAAATTTTCTGGAATTTCCGAAACGCTTAAGACCGAATCCGCGCCGGATTTAATAATCAGCTCAACCGATTCTTTTATGTGAAACGGCTGGCGAAGCGGCGAAGTCGGCTGCAGAATCATCACATAGTCCGGATAATATCCCTCCTTGTCTTTCAGCCATTGGACAGCATGCCGAACGACCGGCAAGTGCTCCGTCGTATCTTGGGCAATTTCCGCCGGCCGCAAAAAAGGAACTTCGCATCCGTATTCCTCGGCCACGCCGGCAATTTTTTGATCATCGGTGGATAAAATCAAGCGATCCAAAACGCCGGACTCTTTAGCCGCCTCAATAGTATAAGCAATCAACGGCTTTCCGGATAAAATTTTAATATTTTTACCGGGAATCCCTTTTGAACCTCCGCGGGCGGTAACTATGCCAAGTATCTTAGGAGTGGAACTTTTTTTGGGCATGAAGAGTAACTCTATTTAAGATATTAACCATTTCTTTGCTGCAGTTTGGCTTGTAATATAAGTCCGAACTCGGATACTTCCCTCGAGCCAGCTGTTCGTGAACCGCCCGCTTAATTGCCGCCGCATTATGGCTCACATCCATCACATTCGGTCCGCGCAGACGGTTATTCTGCCTACTGCCAATGTTCACCACTGGAACGCCAAGATAAGAGCATTCTTTTATTCCGGCGGACGAATTGCCTATCAGCACCCTGGCTCTTCGCAGAAGAGCTATAAAATCTTCAGGAAGGAGATCGGTTACAAACCTAATCTGATTATTCTTCAGCTTTCCGGACTCCCGATAGTAGCGGATTACTTTTGACATCTCGCTGGTGCCGGCATCGCTGTTCGGCCAAAACCAAATAGTCGGCATATTAAGCTCATCAATTGATTTCAAGGTCAATTCCATATTTTCCTTATTATTTTTTTCAGTAGTGACCGGGTGCTGCATTACCATCAGAAATGGCTTATTTAAGTTTATTTCTTCGCCGACTCCAACCTCGTTAACCACGCTGCCATCTAATTTCTTATCTACCGAAGCCGCGAATTCCACATCCGGAGACCCAACATTGAAAACTTGCTTCGGATCTTCTCCCATCTGAATGACCCGTTTTTTGGCATCCTCATTGGTAACAAAATGAATATGGGCAAGTTTGGTAATGGCGTGCCGGACGCTTTCGTCAATGGTGCCGGTCAGATCGCCACCTTCAATGTGAGCGATGGTTTTATTCAAATAAGCTGCCACCATAGCAATCGCCAATTGCTCAAAACGATCGCCGCGGATCACCACGATGTCCGGATCTAATTTATGCAAAGAGTTGGAGAATTCCAAAGCGGTCAGGCCGGCAGTCTTCGCCATAGTAATATGGCTTCCCCCGTCAATCACATTGTAAAGCGCTTCATTGACTGTGAACCCGGATTTTTGCATATCCGGCAGGAAACGCTCCCCGTATTTGTCCAAAAGCACCGATCCCCCGACAACCAGCTGAAGCTCCACTTGCGGATGCTTATTAAGCATCCCTAGAAGCTTCTTATTGCGAGCATAATGAACCCGGTTCATTATCGGAAAACAAACTTTGCGCTTTTCAGTTTTCTTTTTAATGGCCATAATGGTGGTTAGCTCTAACGGGATAAAATTGCCTTGTTATTCTGCAGTATTTTAATAAATAGAGCAAGCTATCGAGGCCGCTCTTTATATACAACTAAAATCGCCCTATTTCAGTTTCACGGGAAGTGTATTTATAGAATAAACACCAAAGCACCCTCTTACCGGCACCAGCGTTCGCTGATTCCTGCGATCAGCGCCGCTTACGTCTCATCCTGATTTTCGCAAGCGAACCAAGCAAATCAGGATTCCGTCAGTTGCCGCACAGAGGGTGCTTTGGTATTCAAAAGAATACTAAATAAAGAGAATGGGAAGTTATTGAAAAATCTTCCTCAAAAACCCCAGCCGATGAGAATAAAAAAGCAAATAATACAACTTCAAATATGGCCTGGAGAATTGCCGGCGCATTTGCCTGTAGATATCCGGACGGCTAACTTCGGCTACCGCTATTTTTTTGCCTTTCGGCTTTTCCGCTACCAAGCGAATATGGTGGCGGCTTAGCCCCTCTTTTCTCTGCTGTATCAGATCCCGCTGCGGCTTCCCTTCATCAACATCCAAGTAGACGACCCTGAATCCGATGGATTCTACAAATAATTTCAAAGTTTCCGGAGTAAACATGTAGGGGTGGTCAATCTGAACTCCGGCTTCAATAGATCCGGCCCGCCTTGCCTGATGGCGAAAATTCTTAACCGAAAGGATTAAATGCCCGCCTTCCTCCAGATAGTCAAAACACCTTTGGAAAAAACTCCTTGGATCGAGCAAATGATTCAAGCTTTGCACGCAGAGTATATTTTGAGCCGAAGCAATAGTCTCTCGCGGGAGATTCTCAAACAAAGACACATGGGTTTTAATGCCTTTTTGGTTGGCAAATCCTGACTCCGCGACCGACGGCTCAACCCCGACAACTTCCAAATCCGGAACAACATCTTTCAGCCCTTGAAGAACGCCTCCGGTGCTGGACCCAATATCCAGAGTAATTCCGCTTCCAAGGTATTCCCTTAACCGACCCGCTAAAGCCGAACCGAATTTTCTGGCCGCCGAAAAATTTTTCTCCAGATCGCCTCCGGCATCTTCTTTTCCTTTGGCAAGCGCCCGATCATGGCGATAGTGGTATTTATAATATTCATCGTACCCTTCTTTGGTCATTCGCGGATTTATATAAATCAAGCCGCAGTTTCTGCAGAGGCAAGTATTTACCGGCAGGCCGTTAGCCGAACGCCTGGCTATAATCGCAAAATTATCCTCCCCGCACAGGTTGCAAGGGATGTTTTCCAGTTTCTGCCCATTATAATTAAATTCTTGATTATTCATACTTACATCAAACTAAGAATAAATTTTCCGATTCGCTCTCCTGATTTGCCGTCAGTAAACTGGCACTGTTCCGCTACCAATTTTTTTCGTCCTTCGCGGTCAATGGAGGAATCCTGCAGATACTTGCCCACCCACTCCACCAGCTCCGCCTCGCTACCCACCAGCCGGATTCCGCCGGCTCGAAGCGCTTTCTTGTAATGGGCGAAAGAATAATATTTAGTGGAAGATTTTTCAAAAGATTTAGGCCTGCGGAGCTCAAAATTGATATTAATAACCGGCTTGTCAAAAACTGACGCATCAATACTCATGCTGGAAGCGTAGCAAACTAAAAGATTCATATGATAAAGGGTATCGCGCAAATGCTTCAGATGATCGGCATTCATGTCCCAATCTACCCCGCGCTTAGCCGAAAACCGAATGCCGGGATAATCATAAACAAGATGCGGCCGCTTTTTCAGCTCTGATTCGTCCAAAAAATCATTTGGTTGAAAACGAACTAATATCTCAACGTCGGCGCTAAATTTCCTCTCGTCCTTCAAGCGATACAGCAAATCAATAATATCCCAATCCGAAGCGCCGAAGGATCGTCCCAGCGGGGCGTATACTATAAGTTTTTTCGCGGGATCAAGGCCTGGTTTTTTAAAAAATTCCTCGCGCGATGAATAATCGTTATCCGTAAAATAGCTATCATATTGCGGAAGCCCGCTCACGAAGATATCTCTTTCATCCATGTCGTTATAATCCATCATTTCCCGCTTAACTATATCGTTGAAGACAATCGCCTTATCCGGCAAAAGCCGCATGATACAGCGAGCAGTAACTTTGTCCCAGGAATTTACGAATCCCACCGTCTTCACTCCGCGCCGCTTCGCTTCCCGCAGAAGCTGAATTTCCGGCTCATCAAAAAGATGTGCCAATAAGACGGCCTGGGGCTGGTATTTTTCGAAATATTCAGCATAGGCATTATTTCTGACCAAATGGTAATCCAGGAATCTAACTGCTTTCCTTACCCAAGGCCTCGCTAGAAGCCAGCTCGCAAACCGGCTCAATCCGGAAGAACGTCGCAGGTCTGTTGTTTCAGTTTTTAGAAGAAAAAACTTCAGAGACGCAAAAACTTTGTCCAGCCCCCTCACCGGTTTCGGCGTCACCACTTCGTAAATCAGCCGCGGATCATTAAATTCCTTCTTATAATATTCAACTCGCTCCGGGCTTTTTGTAAAAAGCACGATTCGCGTTTCCGGATCGCCAAGCAAAGTCGGCGCCACCGAAGTCCTCAAAAGATTTCGCGCCTCCGCTCCTTCAAAAATCGTAAGAAATATCGTTTTGGTCATATACCATTAAAACCCTCCAATTTCCAAAATGTATTCCTCCTGATCATAAATTCCGGTCGCGTACAAAAACTTCACGTGAAAAAAATGAATATTTGCCAGAAGCATAAAAAGAAAAAACAAATTCAGTCCCGCGATAGATGACTTCAAGAAAATTTTATAAAACCGCTCGCTTAGCCTTTCCTGCAAAAATTTGTACAAGCGATCGGCCAGTAATGCCAAAAGCGGCACCAGCATAATCACCGCCGGCAAAAGAAATCGGTACTGGTGGGAAGTAACGAATAAAAATAACAGATAGAGCTGGACAAAGGCGAATAAGAGTATTTCCGAGCAATTAAATCTCCGGCGGAAGGCGGCAAAAAGCAAAATCAGCAGATAGGCCAATATAAAGTACCCCAAAATAATCAGCCGGCTGGAAGTTTCCACCTCCTGTACGAACCACTGGCCGTAACGGTAAAAAGGAAAGGCGAAGAAATTTAAAGAAGTCCTGTCCATAAGAAACATATTTACCTGCGACGTAAACAAAGAGCTAGAGAACATCGGATGGACCGGATTTCCGAAGAGTACAAGATTTTTAAGATACCAAAACCCGGATACTAGAAAAGCAATGAATGAGTATTTTATAAGGCCCTCAATAGCCTCATTAGCAGGAATCCTTTTATATAAAAACGCGCCCGCTAAGAACAAAACATTAATAGCCGCGAAATTCAAAGCTAAATATTTCACCCCCAAAGCAAGCCCTAGCATCAAAGCGGATAGGCTAAGCTCTTTTTGACTCATCTCTTCTCTGCAGCAATTATCAATTACCAGCAAGGAGCTCGCTATTCCGAATAAAAAGGCGAGAACGTCAATATAACCGCCATGCATTATTTCCCTCTGAAGGTCCATAATAGACAACGTCAGCAACACCCCAACGATGGCTAAAAATTTATTTTCCAATCTTTCCCGCAGGAAATCGTATAGTAAGGCAATCAGCAAAATCAGCATGCTGTATTGGAGCAGCTGGAATATGAACGGCTCGTTGAAATTGTTGAAAATGAGCAACGGCGCAGTGTAAATAATTTCACCGAGGAGCGGTAAAAATTTACTTGGCACTGTGCCACTCAAAATTGTAGGAAAATAGCCAGACGAACTTAAATAAAAATCAATCCTTCCCTTGTCCAATATGCTTTTTATCAATGGTAGGTGATAATCCAACGTATCGTGACCGGTAATTGGAACGAAAACTACCGCAAAATTGATTATCAACCAAACCGCCACAATAAGTTTCAGAAAAAAGTTTTCCCTAAAAAAGCGGTTAAAATAAATCTTGAATTTTACGAATGAAAAGCTGGAATTAACCAAAGAACGCAGATGGGTTAAAATTTCTCGGAGCGAAAGAATAGCAACCGCGATAAAAACCAGTCTGATATTAAGCGCGGTAAATTTGCCGAGCACCGCCAGGAGAAGCCCCGCGGTGCCGAAAATCCCATAACCGAGCATAACCGAATAGGCGACTTTTTTAGCGCTAGAAGAAAACTGTATCCCCGCTGCCTTCAATGCCAAATTGCCGGCTAGAAACGAAACATAAATAAATAACGACGCTTCCAGCAATATTTCCAAATTATGAAAAGTGTAGATATTCTCAAAATTCAGCAAAAAAATATTTTTGAGAAGCTCCGGCAATAAAGATGCCTTAGTGAAAATTCCGCTCATGAACCCTTTATTATCCGAATAAATTATATTTAAAAATAAACCAAATAGCCGCCAGGCCGTCTTTCCAGTTTATCTTTTTACCTTCGTCATAGGTTCTGCCGAAATAAGATATTCCGACTTCATAAATGCGCAGATTATTTTTCGCCACTTGCGCGGTGATTTCCGGTTCTATGCCGAACCGGTTCGACTGAAGCTTTGGAGTAATCTTAGAAAGCGCCTCTTTGGTGAACGCTTTATATCCCGTTTCCATGTCCGTCAAATTAAGGTTGGTAAAAATATTGGATAAAATAGTGAGGAACCTATTGCCAAGATAATGCCAAAAAAATAAAGCCCGATGCGAAGTATTCTTCCCGCCTATGAATCTGGACCCGTAAACTACATCCGCCCGCCCCTCCAAAAGTGGTTTTAACAGCGTTTCATATTCCGCGGGGTCATATTCCAAATCAGCATCCTGAATCACGACAAAGTCGCCGGAAACTTCGGAAAAGCCGCGGCGAACCGCCGCGCCCTTTCCTCGGTTCCTATCCTGAAAAAAGACCTTGCAATCGCTTTCATTTTCTATTTCCCTAAGAAGATCCCTCGTTCCGTCATTAGAGAAATCATCAACAATTATTATCTCCTTTTCTAGCCCGCCGGCCCCACTGCCCCTTACGGCTTCTATGACTTTCTGTATTGTGTTTTTCTCGTTATAAACTGGAATGATAACTGAAAGCTTTTTATCCATTTAGAATGGATAATAGCACATTTGCCAGACGTTCAGTAGCTTGGCCGCCCCCCCTCCAGCATTGCTCATTTACAATTCTCAATCTTCCGGCAGAATCAAGTTCGGGATTATCAAGATAATCATTTGCGAATTTCAATAATTCTTCCGGGTTTTCAGCGAATTTCACTCCGCCACTCTTTAGTATCGGCTGAAAGTGGTCATAATCAAAGTATCGCCTAACACTTTGTAAATACGAACGACTTTCATAACCGTCAAAACCGGCTAAGATCACCGGCTTATCAAAAAACGCGGCGTCAACGCAAATTGTAGAGGGGCCGGAAACAACCAGGTCGCTCCAGTAAAGCGTATCAGCAAGATGCGCATCATCCACCTTGGAAAGCTCGGTGTTTTTCAATGTCTTAAACCTGGTACTGGGGCGATCAAAAATAATACGGCCTTCATTTTTACGCACATCCAGGCCGCTAACCGTATCGGTGGGAGGAAACCTAACCAGAATCTGACAATCCGGCGGCAGGTTTTTGTCCAAAATTTCCAGAATATCCCGATCCACAGAATTATTCTTTATGTACCGATCCCCGGTCGGGGCGAAAATCACCAACTTCTTTTTCGGATCGGCCCCAATCTTAGCGAAAAACTCTTTTCTTTCCATCCGCTGACCGGTCAAATATAAGTCGTAATGGGGTATGCCGACAATCTCTATAATTTCTTCCGGTATGCCATGGAGGTCAACCGCGCTTTTTTTAGCAAATTCGTTTTGGACAATTAATTTATCCAGAACAATTCTGATTAATCCCTTCGCGGCAAGATTATCCCAAGAGCGGACCATCCCCACCGCCAAAACATTCCTGGACTTAGATTCCCTAATGATTCTTGCATCAAATTCATTTTGAACATCAGTAGAAAATACCAAGTCCGGCTGGTAACGATTAAAAAGATCGGCAAAGGCGTTTTTCGGCGTAAGGAGCAGATTTAATTTTCTTACCAGTTTTCTTGGCCATTTCTGATTGCCGATAAGTAAAGCCAGCCACGAACCGCTGCCACGCATTTCTGTTTTTCTTTTGATGGCAAGTGAATTGGTATTCAGCGCCGCCAGCGAAAGGTAGCGCAGGAAAGCATCTCGCCAAGCAAGCTTTTTTTCCGCGCCTTCTACGATTACTCTCTCTCGCGAAAATTCTTCTTCAAAAAATTCCTTTTTCTTATTGAAAGTCAGAATAACAACACGAGCCCCCTTCTCTAGCAAGCGATCTATCAGAGAAGTAGCAAGAATATTCCGGGAAATAATCGGGTGAAAACTGGTTATAAAAATCGTTTTCATTTTTTAAAATAAGGACATTCTTATGCCTACCCCAAATGACTAGATATTTCCTCGGCTAGACTCTCATAATCGAGCCCATGATATTTTAAAACTTCCGCGTTATGCCCGGATCTCGGTATTTCTCTCACGCCAAAGTTAATAACTTTCTTGTCGCTCTTAATTTTAGACAGAGCATTTCCTATGAACATCCCCTGGCCAAAATCAATATAATGGTCGTCCAGAGTGAATATGGTTTTGAATTCTCTAACTGCTGACATCAACCACTCCTCATCTATTTTATTCAACCAGGGCAAATTTATGACCGCCAAAGACCTTCCCTTAGTTGCCAATAGATCGCTAGCCCTAACAGCTTCACCAAGCATTAAAGGCCCATAACCTATAATCACGGCATCTCGCCCTCCTCTTAGTAACGCGCCCTTACCAGGACTAAGTTCGTATCCCTCAGGTAATTCAAACAACTTATCGCAAGCTATTGAAACAATCCTTAAGTAGGTGCTCTCTTGATTTTCATTTACTGCCCACCTTATAGCCATTCTGGTCTCCGCCTCATTGCTAGGCTGTATCATATGCAAACCAGGCACCGATGCTAGACAAGAAATATCCCTAACTGACTGATGTGAGTGGCCAGGAGTAGCGGGGAGCAACCCAGCCAGTGTCCCTGTATAAATTATCTTTTTCTTTTCTGTGGCATTATTATAGATTTGTTCATTCGGACGAGTAGATAGAAAACAAGCAAAAGAATGAACAACTGGCAACTTTCCTCTTAGGGCTAGCCCCCCCGCTACAGAGACCATATCCTGCTCGGCTATTCCTGATTCTATATAACGATCAGGAAATTTTTCTTTCATGGGGATGAGCCCGCAATCTAGCATAAGATCCGCATCTAAGACTACCAATTCTTTGTTCTCCTCGGAGAGCTTCAACAACTCATCGCTGTATGCAGATACAAGTTTTTGCTGATTAACAAATGAATGTTTTTCGGGGAGGCCAACTTCAACCAACGTCATGGGCGGTTGGTTACTGTCATTTAAGCCCTTATTAACTCTCGCCAGAATCTCTGTTAGAGCCTTTTGGTAAGTTTCAAAATCCGGCGCGCCACTATGGAATTTATAAAGCCCGTCTCCGCCCATCTTTTCCATAAATGACACTCCTTTACCTTTTACGGTATCAGCAATAAGAACCTGCGGGCGATCTTTAATTTTATTAAAGCGATCGAAAACTTTGACTAATGCGTCAAGATTATGCCCATCACAGCGAGCTACCTCCCAACCAAATGATTTGAATTTAGCCTCTAGGTCACCTAAATCGCTGGTATTCTTGACCTCTAAGTCCGATTGTATTTTATTATGATCAACGATCACGGTCACTTCGGAAAAATTACCATTAGCAGCAGGCTGTAAAGATTCCCAGATTTGTCCCTCCTGCAGTTCCCCGTCTCCAGTCAAAACATAAAAACGACCACTCTTTTTATCCAGGCGATTAGCTATCGCCATTCCTCGCGCTTTAGAAATTCCCATGCCCAGCGAACCGGTATTAGCTACAATATAAGGCGTTTCAACGTCTGGATGTCCAGGAAGACCATCTAATCTACGCAATTTATTAATGTATTCAAAATCTAATTTCTCCAATCCCATCAATAAAGCATAAAGACCCGGCACATCGTGACCCTTTGAAGAAAAATAGGTATCGCTGTCAACCTTATTCTCATTTGGATTTCTCATTATCTTTGTCCAGAGCAGAGTGACAATATCCATCGCGCTAAAGCTAGAGCCGATATGTCCTGATCCAGAAAAAGTGATCATATAAAGGGTATTAATTCGAAAGATGTCCGCTAATATACGACTCAAAAAAATAGGATCTTTGACGCCATCTTTGACTCTTCTTATCTCCGATATTGGTACGTAATTAAGCCTTTCCATATTCAATATATTAACTCGTTAATATAATCGAGAAATAATTCAAAAAGGTAGAAAATTTCTATTTACGCCTGCTTCTTCGAGTTTTTCGATCAGCATTAGCTAGCCTTTTCCTCACAATCTTAGCCTGATGAACATTAGCCAGCCTTGCCTTACCATGATAGTCAATATAAACCTGTTTAACATAGGTAAAATCTTCCAAGCCGCCCGCTTCCTTACCAAAGCCGGAATCTTTCACGCCACCGAAAAGTTTTCCTTCCTCAGCGCCCGTGGTCCCTCTACCAATGTAAAGAACGCCTGTTCTTACCTTTGCCATAGCCTTCATCGCTAAAGAAATATCGTTTGTTAAAATCGCGTTGCTTAGACCATAATTTGACGCATTCATCATTTTAACAGCTGCCATAATAGCTTTTTCTCTGTTGACACTGCCAAATGGAATTACGGATAGTATTGGGGCAAAAATCTCTTTTGTCATAGCCAAATTTTTCAAATCTACTTTAGTAAGAACTGTTGGCATGAAGAAGCAGCTACTCTCATTCAGTGATTTCCCGCCATATGCCACCTTAGCGCCATCTTTTTTGGCCATCTCTAAGTCCTTCATAACCGCTTCGAGGGCGGCTCTGTTTATAAGTGGCGGAATATCCGATTTGATAGAGGAAGGGTCGCCGATCTTCAATGCGCTTATCGCCTTGATGTATTTATTCAAAAACTCATCGTATTTTTTCTTATGCACAAAAACAGCCCTTAGAGCAACGCATCGCTGTCCGGCATCTCCACAATTAGCAGCAATGGCCTCTGAAACAGCTCTATCTATATCAAAATCATCCATAACAATCATGGCGCCATGCCCACCTAGCTCTAGGCTAACTGGCTTTATTCTTTTCCCGGCAACTTCCGCGATATAGCTTCCCACGCTCCGCGAGCCAGTAAAGGTTACCTTGTCATAGTCTCCCTTTTCTACCAAGGCCTTTCCGACCGTGGAACCTTTACCGTGAAGAACCTGAAAAATACCAGAAACCTCTCTATAACGGTCCTTGCCCAGAACCTGCAGCATGGCTTTTTGAAAGGCAAGGCAAAGCAAAGAAGCCGCTAAAGGGGTTTCAGTAGGATCCTTCAAAATGATCGCGTTACCCCCTGCAAGCGACGCAAAAACCTTTCTGCTCGGCAAAACCAAAGTGGAATTCCATGGAGTTATCCCTAAAATAACTCCGTAAGGTTCGCGGATTCCAAAGGCGAACTTATCTTTCATCTGAGTGCGAGAGAAATCCCCATGAGCCCTGGATAGCTCGCCATGATAATGCCAAATACTATTAAGCGCCCCCTGCACTTCGGCATCAGCAAACTTCCAAAGCCTGCCCCCTTCTCTAATTTGCACCCAAGCGAGATCTCCACGTGAATCTTCTAAAAATTTAGCAGTTTGCCGAAAGATATCTTCCTTTTCAGGAATACTGACCTCAAATTGCCATTTTTCTTGAGCGGAATGCGCTGCCTTAAATGCTTTTTTAATTTGGAACGCGGAAACATCTTTGACTTTATAGACTAATTCTCCGGTAGCAGGATCTTTTACATCAACAACGACCCCAGAGCCACCATTTTCCCACGCGCCATTAATAAAGCTTTTTATGAAATTTGCCTTTTTATCTTTAAAAAAAATTTTTTTAAGCGCCTTATTAATCATTTTTTAAATTAAATTACCAAGCGGTCCAACCACCATCAATTACAAGGCTAGCCCCGGTCATATAAGATGAGGCGTCGGAGGATAAGAAAAGCACGGCGGCATTATACTCGTCCCCCCTCGCCATTCTTCCCATTGGAACCAGTTTTTTGTATTCGTTTATAAACTCTTGATCTTGACCATTAAATACCCCGCCAGGAATCAATGTGTTAACTCGCACACCCTTCTTCGCCCAATAAGTTGCCAGATAACGCGTAAAATTAAGGACTGCCGACTTAGTCGCGCTATAAGAAATTGGCTTCACGAAAGGCACGCCTTCTTTTTCCTCACGATATTTATAAACGCCCTGATTAGGAGAAACTAACCCATAGGTTGAGGAAATATTTATAATACTCCCCCTGCCCAGCTCAGCCATCTTACCACCAAACACCTGGCAACAGATAAAAGGACCGGTAAGATTCACACCCAGAACAGATTGCCAGCTTTCAAGAGAATATTTTTCAAATGATCGATTTTCCTCCGGATTGGCTCCGGGCGGAGAATCCAAGGCAGCATTATTAATAAGGATATGCGGAGCTTCCCACTTTTCTTCTATCGCCTCTAGAGCTCTTTCAACTTTTTTCTTATCAGTGATATCCGTTTGTAGATACATTAAAGAACCGCCGGCATCTGCCAATCTCTCGCCCATCCCATCAGTCGTATCCAAAACAACTACCCTTGCTCCTACCGACAGTAACGCCTTAGCATACTCAGAGCCTAATTGACCGTTACCGCCAGTAATGACAGCAACCTTATCCCTAAGATTAAATAGGTTGTTTAAGTAATCATTTTTTAGGCCCATAAAATGTGGTCCTCCGTCAAGACAGTATCCTCCTCAACATCTTTCTTCAATTTTTTTCCGATAACTTCCGGCAACCTCCTTGGCTTAAGGCCATAACCAGGGCTTTTGCAGATCACCATATCGGCAGTAATAGGCGTACCGGCAGAAATTTTAACTTTGGAAACTATGCTCTTGCTATGCTTCTCTCTAGTCTTCATCTCTTCTTCAAAAAGATGTTTTCCTGGCTTACCAAGCGCAGTCTCTATCCTCCTTGCCTCGTCTACCATTTGCTTAAATTCTAAATGGTCTATGCTGACTGTAGCATGATCCGGCCCAGGCAAAGATTTATCAAGAGTGATATGCCTTTCAACGCACTTAGCGCCTAATGCTATAGCCGCAAGGGTAGGCGCGTAATCCCTTTCATGTCCGGAATACCCAATAGGAATCGGTTTATACCTTTCTCTTAAAAATGGTATAGTTGCGAGATTTAATCTCTCGTCTGTAGTAGGATACACAGAAACGCAATGCAGGATGACGAGTTGGTTGTTTAGCGGCGCAATCGTTTTAACCGCCTCATCCAATTCCTCTAGAGAGGTCATACCAGTTGAAAGAATCATGGGCTTCCCCTTCTTTGCGACATATTCTAATAATGGAAGATTAGTAGCGTCAAAAGATGCAATCTTGTATACGTCCACCCCTACTTCTTCCAGGAAATCCACGCTCTTTTTGTCAAAAGGCGTGGCAAAAAAAGTAGTACCTAAATCTTGAGCAACTTTTTTCAGTTTTTTGAATTCATCTAGAGACAACTCCAGAGCCTGCCTGTATTCTCCATAAGTTTTCCCCAAAACCTGGTCCTTTGTCTGAGGCTTCTCCCTCAACTCCTTGGCAAAAGTCTGGTCAATAAAACGTTTCTGAAATTTCACCGCGTCCGCGCCAGCCTTAACAGCCTCCTCAATAGTTCTCTTCGCTAAATAGTAATCACCATTATGATTATTCCCTATTTCTGCAATAAAATAGGTCGGCTCACCCTCGCCCACATATCTATCGCCTATTTTGACCTTATTTTTGAAATTTCCCATAAATCAATATTTTTTGGCAACTTATATTATCTTCTTGCCTTAATAAAACTATTATAATCGACTATTGGTTACATACCGCGCAAGATATTTCTCCGCTCCCTCTCTGATAGATACAATTAAATATAGATCCATCATGCCTCCCCCTTGTAAACTTAGACAGTCTTTTGAAATTGTGCTCGATCAAAAATCCATCAACTTTCTCAAAGTTAGAACCAAAGTTATCTACCTCAATAAGAATTGATTCTAAACCCTTGTGCGCCAATATGCAATGAGCCCCTCCCAAGACCATCATCTCAGCCCCATCAACATCTATTTTCATATAATTTGGCATCGCTAGATCGAATTTCCTCACAAAATCATCTAATGCATACCCCAAAATCACCTGCCTTTGCGCCTCTCCCTTAGACATGCCCATCCCCTTATCTAAGCTATGCGAAGCTGCACCAGCTTCTATATTCGAATAATTTAAGTGTAGTAATTTTGTTTCGTCAACCAACGCTAAATTAAAGGGCGTGATTACGTCGCTACAATTATTTAACACAATATTCTTACTAAGAGCCGCGAAGCTGCTAGGACTTGGCTCAAAAGCATAAACTTTTAATTTTCCAGCAGCAGCTGCCCAAGCTACAAAAGAATAAGCTCCGACATTGGCGCCAACGTCATAAAAGACGTCATTTGCTTGAATAGATTTCTCTATCCAGGCAACTGTTTCCGGTTCTTTTGAGCAAGCATATAGTCGCTGTATTTGCCAATGGTTATCAATGGCCATGTAAATCTTTTTAGGCTTGTAATCCAACTTTCCAATTATTTCTAATTTTTCTTTTATCCGCGCGCGCATGAAGGATGGTAAAAGATTAGTACAAAATGCAAGTAACGCCGCGCCCAAACTCAAAGCCCTCAAATATTGAGTGCTTAAGAACTTCCTTAGCGCTTTAGTCAGGTGTGTCATGTTTTTATTAGTAAGTAGATTATTGCTCTTATTGACAATATGATAATGCAATTTTCATCAACTATCAATCAAGCTTGATAATACAGATCAACACCTTTAATATAAAAACGTATGAACATCCTTGGCGTCGTAGGGGCTAGAGCCGGCTCTAAGGCGGTCCCTGATAAAAATATTCGCCCTCTTTTAGGTAAGCCATTGATGGCATGGATAATAGAAGCGGCGAAAAAGTCAAAATATATAAATCGACTTATCCTATCTACAGACTCCCCAAAATACGCGGAAATCGGTAAGGATCTAGGGATCGAAGTCCCGTTTTTGAGGCCAAAAGAGCTGGCGAACGATAAATCCTCAGATATAGATTATCTTTCGCATGCTACTATTTGGTTAGAAGAAAATGAAGGCTGGAAGGCTGATATAATATTAAGACTCCCACCCACATCTCCCCTTTGCGCAACTTCGTCAATTGATGCTTGCATAGACTTGCTAATTAATGATAATGACGCAACTTCGGCAAGAACAATAACCATCGCGCCAAAACATCCTTACAAACTTTGGAGGATTAATGAAGATGTGTTAATTCCCTTCGTACCAAAAGAGATTACCGGATTTATAGAGCCGTCAAATATGCCTCGGCAACTTTTTCCCCAGGCCTATAGCCATACAGACGTGATAGCTGTAAAATACAATACCCTGATTAAAGACCAATTATTAACTGGTAACAGAATCCGGTATCATAGAATTGAAAAACTAGACTCTGTGGATATAGACAACGAAAACGACTTTCTATTGGCCGAGCTTCTTCTTAAGAAGAAATTGTATAGTTAGCTTTCTAACCCCTTTAAAAGAAGGTTCGCTAGTCGATTACCCGATTTACCATCTCTGGGGCCGCAGTACGCACCCCTAACTGTCATTCTGCCAATAGAATCTTCTTGTGGATTATTAAGGTATAAATTTATAAATTCGATCAACTCTTTCTCATTTTTTGCAACCTTCACGGCTCTATTTTTGATGATAAAATCTAAATGGTCACACCTATATTTTAATATTTTTTCCCATTCACCCCTACTTTCCTTGTAAAAATCTATCAAGATGACCGGCTTATCAAAGAAAATCGCGTCTAAAGAAATGGTCGATGGCCCAGAGACGATTAGATCGCTGTAATAAAGCGCCGTCATTAAATTAGTGTCATCCTCCTCGCTTAATTCTCGATCCATAAAAAAACCGTCTCGATTAAAACTAACCCCAGGTCGATCAAAAAACATATTCGTATATGAATCGATGTTTTCTAATTGCTTCACGGGAACTGTGGGAGAGAAACGAACAAATACTTGAGCGTCTACCCCGGAAAGAATATCCAGAATATAGGGATCTAAGTTATTGTTGGGTAAGTAGGCGTCTCCAATCACGCTATAAAAAATTGTTTTCTTGCTAGTATTCAAATTAGATACTCTCAAAAATTCTTTCTTAGATATCTTGGGGCCTCGGAAATATTTATCATAATGAGGGATGCCCGTTACAAATACATCCTTCTCTGGTAAGTCGTTGTATTTTAATGCTTGTTTTTTCACTTCCTCGCTTTGAACAATCAGCTTATCCGGAAGCAACCTAATGATTCCATGACTAGTAAGATTATCCCAATTACGGACCATTCCATAGGATGAAACATTGTTGTCCTTGCCACTCTGCAATAGCTCTACATCTCTTTCATTCTGGATATCAGTAACAAGAACTAAACTTGGATTATATTTTTCAAAAAATAATCCATAACGGTCTGTTTTGGTAATGCGATAATCGAGAAATCTGAATAATTTTCTGAGCACCGATGAGCGGGACATGATTTTGCCTAAAATAGATGCGAAAAAATAATAAAAGAATTTTTTTTCCTTTTTCCACTTTGCAAGTTTTTCGACACGAGCAGTCAAGGTATCGAGACTTAGCCTGGCCACCCTTTTCATCACAAGCGTTGAAAACCTTTTTGAAGGCGGATCGAATGGGATGCCTTCAATAGATATATTAGGAGAATTGAGTAGGGATTCGAAATAAGATTTTTTGTGTTTCAAAGTAAAAATAACGATTCTTATGTCGTTCCTTTTTAATAAAACCTTTAATACATCAGTTGCTAGAATATTACGAAAAATCGCTGGGTGAAAGCTAGAAATAAAAATAGTTTTTGGCTTTGATTGCATATAATTTTAATTATCGTAATATAATACTATTGCGTTTATGAAATCAATTCTGAAATCAGCATACCGGACCATAATTCTTCCGATTCGGGAAAACCTGCGTTTAGTAATATTATACCTATATTATTCAATCCGCGCTTCCCGGCCAGTTCTGCGACTGATTGATAGCAAGGGAATCAAGCTTTATACGGCTAATCAACCAAAGTTAAATGAAGCCCAGCGGCGAATCGCAGATGACCTCAAAAAGAATGGCGTTGCTTTCACGCACATTGACGAGCTCTTTCCGGAAGAAAATCTTCTGCCGAAGCTCCAAGAATACACGGCTAGCAAGCTCAAATCAGCCCAAACCGGTAGAAAGAAAAAGTTCCTCAAATACGCCTGGAATCAGGACAAACAGCCGGCAGACTTTGGGAATCCTCTTTTTTTATTGGCAATCAACCCGAAAGCGCTTGCTATTGCCGCTTCCTACCTGGAAACTTATCCAAAATTCAAATTCTTTTCTGCCAATCTTACTTTACCGGTACCGCCCGGAACCGAGGCGGCCGGATCCCAGAGATGGCACCGAGACCCCGGAATCACCAAAATCTGCAAAATGTTTTTGTACCTCAACGATGTCGGCGAAGAAGCGGGCCCATTTACTTACGCCCTTGGATCTCACCGAGAAGGAAAATACGGAAAACTTTTCCCTCAAAAAGCTTTCGGCCGAATCGGGGTTTATCCACCGGAAGGCGCGGTAGAGAATAAAATACCAAACGAAGAGATAAAGCTGGCTACCGGCAAGGCGGGAACGATAATTTTCTGCGACACCACCGGAATCCACAAAGGGGGTTACGCCACCTCTAAAGAGCGCGTTATGTTTACCGCCCTTTACGAACCGAAATCAGCAATCGGCAAGGCGAAATTCAGTTATCCGGATAACTTTGAAGCAAGGTTGGCAAATTTAGAGCCGATTTCAAAATACAGCTTGGAAAATAGTTATCCGGTTGTTTCCGGTATTTCAAAATCTGTCAGCGGCTTTTTAGAGCATAATTTCTTTTTAAGCAAAATCGCGGGATAACCGATGAATTTTCTGTGCCGCCAAATGGATAACAGGCGCCCAGTCAAAGCATAATATTTATCCTTTCTCCAAATGCTCCTAACCTTGTCACGAATCTTCTTCCAATCCTCCTTTTCAATTTCCAACGCCGCGCCATCTTTTAATGGGCGCTTAGCAATAATATTCAGCTCGCTATTGGAGTAATTTTCCGGACAGAGCAAGTTGGAAAATCTCCGGTCAGCCGGCAAGGTATAGCTTCCGGCTATTTCGAAACCGGCTTTTTTAAGCGCGTTCTTCAGGCTCTTTTCCGTAAAGTAGAAGGTATGGACGAACTTGAAATATTTATTAATTCCCTGGCGCAAAACCACATCTTCCAAATTCGGAGTATTCACATACAGATAGCCACCCGGCCTCAATAATTTGTACATATCTCTTAGCGCCTTCACCGGATCGGTGAAATGCTCAATAACCGCGATTAGAGTGGCGGCATCAAATTCCTTCTCCGGCAAGGAAGCGTCTCCTAAGCCGGCATTGTAAAACTTATATCCGTAGTTTTCCTCCGCCACTTTCACCGCTTCCCGGTTCGGCTCCAGGCCGTGAAGATTCCGGTAACCCCTCTCCTCCAGAGATTTCAAGAATCTACCGTAACCGCTGCCAATATCCAGAATTCTCGCATTCTTGTCCTTTAAGATCTTAGTAAAGAAATCCAGCCGCAAACGATCGTACTCTCCCCTGGTTCCCGGACGAAAACCCTTGGGACTCACTTTCCTGTCCACCGGCCGGTCATGCCATTCATAGTATTTTTTATAATCGCCATCCTCATGCTGGGGATTTAAAAAACACACCCCGCAATTCTGGCAAAGCGCCACTTTATGCTCTTTGCTAATAAACGGAACTCCGCGATTCCCGGTGGCAGCAATCAAGTTAAAAAAATTCTTACTTTCTCCGCAAATGCGGCAAGGTATGTTTCTAATCATCCAAGTTTCAATTTAATCTTTAACAAGCGAATAAAGTTATTATACAAATTTTTCAGCATAATTTTATCCTCCGTTCCGAAGCTGAAGATGGATTTGAAGCTGAACCAAAATATCGGCCTAATCCTAAAGAGATAATAATAGCTCACTAGCGACATAACTAGCGGGATCATCAAGTCGTGAATAACCACGCCCCACAACCCAAACAGGGGAAGAAAAATAAGAAGCGACAAGAATGAGAGCCCGGCCCGAAGTCCGGTTCGGAAAAAGAAGAATTTTTGGGCCTGGAAAGCTACCAGGTAAATATCCACTATCCTCCAGAAAGACTGAATTGGGAGTAAAAGCATTAAGACAAAAAAGAAGGGCAAAGAAACGACATATTGCTCAAAAAATAGGCCTACCGCTACCGGTCCGGCAACCCAGCCGGCCAGTACAAAGACTATGCCAAGTAGAACCAAGTATTTGGTGCCAAAGACGAATATATTCTTCATTCTCGCCTGCTCGGTCAGCGACCTCGGGACTAGGGTGGCCAAAGTATTAGTCGGCAAGAAAGTCTTAAAGACATTCACCATCTGCGTGGCAACGCTAAAAACGCCGACCGCCTCGGTGCTAATGAAAAGCTTAATCAACCAGGGCTTTATTTTGTTGGAAAAATCAGAAGCGAATTGCCGCAAAATCGCCCATTTGCCGTGGGACTTAAGCAGTGGAAAGAGCAGGGATTCCCTGGGCGTGGCAAGCCCTCGCCAGGGCCGGTAGGCGCGAAGCAGAGAAGGCAGTTGAAACAAGGTGGACAGGAAAGAAGCCGCGATCATGGAAATCAGAACTTCCCTGGTTCCCAAGGCGGCATAAAAGAAAAAATACGCGAGCACAGCCAACTGGACCAGCTTGCCGATAGCCGACCGACTGGCCACCTCCTTAAAATACAGCCTCATTTTTAATATGGACTTGGATATCAACAGAAATATCTCCACCAAAAACAAGACGGACAGGATCTGAATCAGCCGGATAAAATCCGGGCCGTAGCGAAAAGACAGCAGCGGGGCGCCGAAAAAGAAAGCCGCAAAAAATAATATGCTTAGGCCGACGCGCCACCGGTTATACTCGTAAAAAAGCCGCTTAGCTTTGTCTTCCTTTCCCCCGCCTATCAGGCGGAGCACATCATTGCCCACCGCGCCTCCGCCGGTTGAAATGACATCAGAGAGAATATTATAAGTAGCAAGCAGGAGCTGAAAAACTCCGTACTCGTAAATGCTCAGGGAGGAAATTATAAAAAAAGTATTTACAAAGCCGATGCCCTTGCTAACTAAATTCCAGAACCAAAAATAGGCCTCGCCGGTAATGAACTTATCTGTAAAAGAAAGACTTTTATTCATTAAGATAAGCAACTATTGCCTCCGCCACTCGCCCTGACGCTTTGCCGTCGACTTTATAAGCCATCTTTTCGGAAAGAAAATCCCGCTTTTCTTTGTCTTCTTCAGGAGATTCCAAGTACATTGCTATAAATTCCAATAAATCAGAAAAACCGCGCGCTACCCTGACGCCGCCCGTGTCAAGAACATGCTTGAAGTGGGAGAGCTTCTCCAACCGGGCAACCGACTGGTGTTCCGGCTTTTTCTCCCGGCCGTCAAAGCCAAGGGTAATAGTCGGCTTATCAAAAATTGCCGCTTCAATCGCGGTAGTAGAAAATATTGATATAACGATATCCGAATGATAAAGAATATTCATAAATTCTATAATATTCTCTAAATCAGTCGTGGTATCTTCCCAGAAAAATTTCATCTCCGGCAACTTTTCCAATTCTTTGTATTTGGCAATATCCGCTCTGTTAGGATAGGGCCTAACCATAAAACCGACTTCTTGCCCCAGTTTACCATCCTTGGCCCATTGGCGCATTTCCTTTAGAATTTCCTGTTCGCCGGAAGCGTAAACGCTGCCGGAAATAAAAAGGATTAATTTGGAATTCGGCGATAAGCCGTATTTTTTCATAAATTCAGCGCGCGGGCGAAGATGTTCTTTTCCGGTAATATAAAAATCAAACTGGGGAAAGCCGACCATTTGAATTTGGCTCTCCTTATAGGCATGGTATTCCTCTGCTTCTTTTTTCATTGGCTGATTTTGGATCAATAGGCGGTCCGGATGGAGCGGAATGTAATATTTATTTAAATGATCCCAATTCATTGGCATGCCCATAGTCTTGATTTTCCTTCGTTGTGCCTCGGCAAGCAATTCAACATCTTCAAAAGCGGCAATGCCGGATAAGAACACAAAGTCCGGCTGATACCGGTCAAAAATATCAGCCAGCTCTTTTCGGGAAAATAGCTTCTTGTACGCCCAAGGAACGAATGAGGTTTTAATCCATTTAGACCTGCCAAAAATATTGGCGATAGCGCTTTTAAGGGGGGCAAAAAAGCGGTTGCCGCCGGCCGGAGGAGCGTCAGCGCGAGCGCCGAAAGTCGCAAGCAGACGAGTGGTGCCGGTAAAAATCAAGTAGGAATAGAAAAAATAAAAAAGCTTTTGCGCCGGATTAAGCTTTGGCATTTTAGTATTGACTTCTATGACTTCCAGTTTTTTGCCAAACGGATAACGGCTCAAGAGCTCCCGGAAATTAGAGCCCTTAGGTATCAAAACATGCAGTTTAATATCCGGATTGTCGGCTAATTTGGAAACTACGCCGTCAGGAAAAACGACGAAGTTTCGGAAGGTCATGGTTGAATAGAGGTTTAGAAATATTTTTTTAGGCATATTAGCTGCACAGGAAAGCACCCTCTTACCGTCCCAGATTCTCACCCCGACCCCCATCTCGAACACCTTCAGGTTTCCGACGACCGCTATGCTATAGCATAGCGGCCTACCTTCCAACACGGGGTGATAATTCCGCTTACGACTCATCCTGATTATTCCTTACGGAATCCAAGCTAATCAGGATTCCGTCAGTTGCCGCACAGAGGGTGCTTTCCTGTGTCAGGCGCTACAAAAAATATTTAGGATGAGAAGTTTTGAATTTGTCCTTGAAATCGCTGTTATATTGACGTATAGTATAACTTCAGAACAGCCAAAAAGGAAACAATATGAAAAAGGTGGCAATTGTTGGGGCCGGCGGACTAGTCGGCCAGGCATTAACTGAATATTTCAGACAAGATCCCAAGCTGGAAATCCATGCTTTAATGCATCGGGATTTAGAAATTACCGACAAGGAGAAGATTGAGAGGCGATTCAGGGAAATCCTTCCTGATGCGGTAATCAACTGCGCCGCTA
Organism: Candidatus Paceibacter sp.; assembly: GCA_020724845.1. Classification (GTDB taxonomy): domain Bacteria; phylum Patescibacteriota; class Minisyncoccia; order UBA6257; family 02-FULL-45-10c; genus DYGE01. Next base: position 48,362 of record DYGE01000002.1, on the reverse strand, counting down.
TCCTGAAGGTGGATTTTTGCGAAGAAAACCCGGAGCAATGCTACGCGGTCAACCGAGACGGGGCCAAAAACTTGATGGAAGCGCTGGCACAGATCGGGAAACCCGCCACCTTCGTACAAATAAGCACCTCGGAGGTTTTCGGCAGAACCCGGGAAAATTGCAAAATTGAGGGCTACACCGAAGATGACCAGCCGCGCCCGATAACCGTTTATCAAAAATCAAAGAAAGAGGCGGAGGATATCGTAAAAGGACTTGGCGAAAAATACCCGGAAATATTTCCGAAATGGATCATTGCCCGCACCGGCTGGCTTTATGGGCCGGGAAGAAAAACCTTCGTTGAACAGTTTCTTGCCGATATACAAAAGGGGGATGAGATAGTCGCGATAAGCGATCAGTGGCGATCGCCTACTAATGTCCAGGACTTTGCCCATGAACTAGCAAAGCTGATATTCGGAAAATCAGAAAGCGGAATCTATCACATTGTTAACCAAACGTCCGCCGGCGAAGCTACCACCCTGGATGTCATAAAAGCGGTTTCGGAATATCTTGGCCGCCCGGCTGAAAAATTGAAAATCCGATTAGTTTCTCAAGGCGAATTTTTTAAAGTTCCAAGAGCGCCATCTAATGTATTAAAAAGCGCCAAATTGCCGGCGTTGCGCGATTGGCGATACGCCCTGCGGGAATACCTAGAGACTTATTATCCCGAACTGTAATCCGAAAGCGCGGACTGAAATTCTTTCAGAACGCCATCGGCATACTTCTCCCAGGAAAAATTGTTTTTCACGAACTCTGCCCCGGATTTACTTAGCTTCAAATACAACTCCGGATTGTCAGCCAACTCCTTAATCCGCCCAGCGATATCTTCCGGATCTTTCGGATTAATCAAAAGAGCATTCTCGTGATCGGTCAAGGTTTCATGAGACCCGGCAGTTCTGGAGATTACAACCGGAAGGCCGGAGACGGCCGCTTCGAATGGAGACAGGCCATCGGACTGGAGGTGGTGCTGAAAAATGTAAACATCGTTTTCGGCATAGACCCGAAGCAGCTCCTTTTCCGTTACTCTGCCGACGAAAGACACTCTATTTTCTAAACCCAACTCACCCACCAAGCGGGTGAGTTTTTTATAATACGGATCACTGTCTTGGTAAGCGCCCAAAATCGTGAGCATCGGATTATAGCCCCAGCCGGCTAATATACCCACGGCTGAAATAGTATCTTGATATCTCCTGTGCGGCATCAAAATGCCGCTGGTCAAAATTTTGATGTCCTTGCCTGGGTGCTTCCTGGCTGTATAGGTAAAATGTTCTATGTCCGGCCCGCTGCGGACGGTTTCCGCCTCAAGACCCATATAATCTTTAACCAACCCGACATTAAAATTATCCACGACTATGATTTTGTCCTGATGGCGTAGAAACTTTTTGATTTCATAAAGATCAAAAAGATAATAGAAAATCCGCTTTATGACAGATTGTTGAAAATCATCGTCAACGCCGCGCATTTTATCGTACCCCCAGCGAAGCAGAGGCAAATCATTCATATGCCAAACCGAAGGGGCTTTCTTAACCCGCTTTTTATAGTAGTAAGCGACTTTGTAGCTGACCTGGTCGTGCGGATTCAGAACGTCAAAATCTTTGTCCATTTTAAGCGCCAATTTTTTAGCCAGCCGATTCTCATTAAAAACCTGCTCTAAGTGGCGAATTAACGGAATGGCTTTGAAAAACTTGGCGCTGGTGCCGCGCTCCAGAGAAACCACCTCCAATCCCTCTAACAAATCCGGATAGCAATTTTCCGGAGAATACAAAAAGGTGTAGGCCTTAACGATATGGCCGCGTTTTCTTAGCTCCCTAACTAAGGAAAGGGCCTGCCGCTGGGTACCCCCCTTAACATTCAACCTGCGAATAATAAAAGCTATTTTGAGAGGTTTCATAAGTACTTTTTATTATATAAACGAATTTAGAAATCAGAAAGAGTATTTTCTTTAGACCGCCTCCACCTGATAAACATAACCAGAAAGTATCCTCTGTGCGGCAACTGACGGAATCCTGATTTGCTCGGTTCGCTTGCGAAAATCAGGATGAGACGTAAGCGGCGCTGATCGCAGGAATCAGCGAACGCTGGTGCCGGTAAGAGGATACTTTCTGGTTATGACACTTTGTCCCCACCGCGCAGCCCGAGTCTAAAGAAAATACTCTTTCTGATTTCCTGTGTCTAAATAATTTTTCTACTATCAAAAAAGTCTTTAAATACCGCTACGATATAATCCAGTTCTTTCTTGGAAAGCTTTTGGTGGCAGCCGATGTAAAAGCCATTGTCATTGACCCATTTGGCAACCGGATATCGGTTCTCAAGATTTCCAAAGAGCTTTTTGTAAATCGGCTGATTCAAAAGCGGAAGCATGTCCCTGGTTTCAACGTTATAGTTTTCCAGATGCATTACCAAATCGGCCTTACGGATTCCTGAATCTTTCTTAACCACTATCGGGAACATCATAAAAGAATGTTCCGCGTATTTAGGATGCCATGGCAGCTGAAGGTATTTTTCAAGCGGTTTCAGTTTGTTAATTAAATATCCGGCATTCTTCTTGCGAGCTTTTAAAATTTTATCCTTCCTTTCCATCTGGGCCAACCCGAGAGCTGCCTCCATTTCCGTCGCCCTAAAGCTGTAACCAAGGCGGATAAAATTAAATCTTCGCGACACCAATTGAGCAAGCCGGCGCCGGCTTAGATTTTTATCATCATCAATATGTAAATAAATGTTATCCCGGCCATGATTAGCCAAGCTCTTCATAATTTCCGCATATTTTTGATTATTAGTGCACGCTAAACCGCCAACGCCAGTAACCAAAAGATGAGCGACATAAGTGGAAAAACAGCTGATATCCCCGAATGAGCCGACCGGCTTGCCCTTATATTTCACGAACATAGTCTCGCAAGAATCTTCAATAACTTTTAATTTATACTTGCGGGCGATTTTCAACATCGGCTCCATGTCGGCCGGCTGGCCGAATAGATTAACCACCATTATTGCCTTAGTTTTCGGAGTAATATGCTTTTCTATCTCACGCGGGTCAATGTTATAGGTTCGGCTGTCCACATCCACAAAAACCGGCTTTAGGCCGTTCATGATAATCACATTGGAGGAGGCGACAAAAGTAACCGCTGGGCAAAGCACCTCGTCGCCATCCTTCCATCCTTCCGCTTCTTTCAGGGCGGCAACAGCAATACGGAGCGCGCCGGTTCCGCTATTTACGAAAAGGCCGTATTTGCAGCCGTGGGCCTTGGCAAAGGATTTTTCAAATTTTTGGCTGTAAGGGCCGTGCGAAAGACGTTCTTTGTTGAGAACGTCCATTACATAGCTTTTTTCTTTTTGAGTGATATCGGCGCAACCGACGCCAATCTGATAGTTAATTTTTTTCATAGTATTTCTCCAAGTTAGAAGCGGGCAGATATCCTCTTACCGGCACCGGCGTTCGCCAATTCCTGCGATTGACGCCGCCTACGCCTCACGCCAAATTTGTCCGATGGACAACCAAGCAATCTGGCGCTCCGTAGTTGCCGCACAGAGGACATCTACCCGCTCTTAAGTACAAATATACCCTATCGTCGTTTACAAAAAATTTTTATACTTCTTTTAATTGAACCCCGTGTTTTTCGCAATCCGCCTTGACCATAATCTTCACCAAATCTTTGAATTTAGTCTTCGGCTCCCAGCCCAGTTTTTCTTTGGCCTTGGAAGCATCGCCGATAAGCACATCAACCTCCGTTGGCCGATAGTAGCGAGGATCAATCTCAATATAATTTTCCCAGTCATTAATTCCAGCGAAACGGAAAGACTCTTCGACAAACTCCTTAATCGTGCGGGTTTCGCCGGTGGCAACCACGTAATCATCCGGCCGCTCCTGCTGAAGCATGCGCCAAGCCGCCTCCACATACTCCGGCGCGTAACCCCAGTCTCTTTTCGCGTCAAGATTTCCCAAATAAATTTTTTTCTGCTTGCCGGCAAGAATCTTGGCTAAGCCGGTAGTTATTTTCCTGGTGACGAAATTCTCTCCGCGCCTCGGAGATTCATGATTGAAAAGAATGCCGTTGCAGGCAAACATGCCATAAGCCTCGCGGTAATTAACCGCCATCCAATAAGCAAACACCTTAGAAACCCCATAGGGGCTGCGCGGATAGAAGGGGGTCTTCTCGGTTTGCGGGTTCTCTTGAATCTTTCCGAACATCTCGCTGGAAGACGCCTGATAGAATTTCGCTTTCGGGTTAACGATGCGCAAGGCCTCCAGAATTTTCAGAGTTGAAATCCCGGTGGTTTGAGCTGTTGACTCCGGAATATCAAAGCTGATCCTGACATGGCTCTGCGCCCCGAAATGATATACTTCATCCGGATTAACTTTGCTTAATATCTGAATCAGAGAATTAGTGTCAGTCAGGTCGCCGTAATGCATAAAAAACCTGCCCTTTGCTTCCTGAACCGTTCCTCCATAAAGATGGTCAATCCTCTCGGTATTGAAAGTAGAGGATCGCCTTACCAAACCGTGCACTTCATATCCTTTAGATAACAAAAGATCGGCCATGTAAGAGCCGTCCTGACCAGTAACTCCGGTAATAAGCGCTTTTTTTGGCCGTTGTTCCATAAGTAATAGATATAACTTAACCCTTATAAGCCTGGTAACATTATTAACTTAATTCACGATATAAATCAATATATTTGGATATCTGCCCGCTCCAATCAAAGGAATTGGCTAATCGCAGAGACGCCGCTGACATTCGCTCCATCATGGCCCTGTCCCTTAAAATTTTGATTATCGCGCCCGCGAAATCTTCCTGGCTGGTTTCCGGGACTAAAAGGCCGTTCTCGCCTTCCAAAACCGCGTCTTCCACGCCGCCGCCCTTGCTGCCTACGACCGGCAAGCCGGCCGCCGCCGCCTCTAAGAAGACCAGTCCAAACCCCTCAACGTCGTGCCGGATATTTTGGGAGAGCAAACAGAACAATTCCGCGCCCCTGTAAGCCGCAACTAAGTCTTCAAACTTATCAACCGAATCAAGTAGTATCACCTTGTCTTTCAAGTTATATTCCCCGATGAGACCATTTAGCCGATCGTAATAATCTTTGGCATATCTTTTCCCGACGATAAGATATTTCAAATCCGGAAAGGCCTCGCTTACTTTGGCAAAAGCAGGGATGCTCAAATGGTATCCCTTGCGCCAACGCAAAGAGCCCACGCTTAGAATGTATGGCTGATATTTGGAAAATTTTTCAGAGCCGGAGACAGCTTGGTATTTCTTAAAATCTACCCCGTGATTAATAACTTCAATATCAAGATTCGGGACTCTTTTTAAAATTTCATTTTTCGTGAACCGGCTGATTGCCGTTACCCTGTTCGCCTTCCGATAACTGTATTTAAGAAGCCGGGAATAGAAGGGTCGGTATAAGGGGTTGATTGAGCCGGTTCCTACAGCAGTAATTATGATTTTTTTCTTGAGACCGAGCGATGCCAGAACCGCTACTACGCCATAGGGATAGCCGTCTAAAGCATGGATAACATCGCAATCCTTCAACACCCGCCTGATGGCAAAGAGCGACATTAAAAGACGCCGCTTGCCGGGATAAATAATCGGTTTCTCAAAATCATCTCCGGAAGGGATAGTGGTCAGCGCCACTACTTCGCAATTAAGGCTTTTTTTTACGCCGGCAATGAGGCGCCTGGAAAATACTCCCGCTCCGTTATCGTGTCTTAAATTGTGAGTTAGAAAACCTACCCGCATAGAGAATCTATAATCTTCAGAAGCTCCGTTACCGCCTTGTCCCAGGAGAATTTTTTAATCTGATCGCGGCCCCTGGAAACCAACTGTTCTCTTAGGCTCTCATCGCCAGAAATTCTTGCCATAGCCTTAGCCAGCTCCGGAACGCTATAAGGATCAACTAAAAGAGCCGATCCGTCGCTGCCCAACTCGGCCGGACCAAAAATGTTGGAAGTTATCACCGGAATTCCGCAGTCCATCGCCTCCAGAATCGGGTTCCCGGAACCTTCAATGATGCTTGGAAAGACCAGCGCGGAAGCCCGGCGATAAGCGTAGGATAATTGCCCGTCATTAAGGTATCCGGCAAAAATAACATCATTTTCCAACCCCTCCTCCTGAACATACTTTTTAATGGATTCATAATAAGCTCCCTCGCTTTTCCCGCCGATAACCAGCTTTTCTTTCGCTCCCGGAGAAGATTTTTTGAACTCGCGATACGCTTTCACAATATTAAAAACGTTTTTGCGCTCCTTGATAGTCCCGGCAAAAATGAAAAACTTCTCCGGCAAATCGATTTTTGATTCCGGAACATCGCAGATACTCTTAAAGCCGTGATAGATAACGGAAATTTTCTCCGGCGGAACTCCAAAAATCCTGACCGTTTCGTCTTTGGTGGATTGGGATATGGACACTATCGCATCGGCGCGCTTAAGGGAAAATTTATGATACCAGCCGATAATAACTCGGCGAAAGCGGTCTTTCATGTCTTTCGGCGGAAGATGCTTGTACGGATAATCGTAAACTATCAATACAGATTTCTTGGGCCTGAAGAAAAGCGGCAGAATCGGGGTGTTGAAGATATAAACATCAGCCGAGGACGATTTCTTAAGGCGATTCAACCAGAAAAGGCCAGATCCTAAAACTTCCAGCTTCCAATTTTTCCCCGGAAGCGAAGGCGGTGATTTCGGCTGGTTTTTTACGTAAATAATATATTCATTCTCTTGATCCCGCTCCAGCAGCGCCTTAGTCCACTCAAAAATCACCCGCGGCAGGCCGCCGGGCATGGTTTCGCCGTAAGGATGAAGAATAATGCCAATTTTCATAACTTATTTCACGACTTCTAATTCCCAGAAAACGCACTCTACCGGAAGAAGCAGGGATAGGTACTGGTCATAAAAGTTCGGGAATCGATGCACAAATAGTTTAATGATCTGCTTGATTGGATTTCGAGATCTATGCGGCCACCCGTACCAAAAACCCAATTTTTTAAAATGAAACGGAACATAACCATAGTGCCGAAACTCTGTTCCCTCAATGAAAAAATCCATGGAGCTGGAGGCAAAAAAGTGATAATGGCTCGGATCGGCGAACGCGTCAACTGAACGAAAATACGGAACCTTAATGACGATACGCCCGCCATTTTTCGCGATCCTATGAAGCTCTCCCATCGTTTTTAAAACATCCGGAACGTGTTCCAAGACGCTATTCAAAAAGACGATATCGAAAGAATCAGAGCCTACCGGCCATGGAAAAGAGGAAAGGTCGTGCACTATATCCGCCTGGGAGTTTTTAATTATATCCATTCCCACAGAACCGGGAAGTTTCCGGTTTCCGCATCCTACGTCAAGCACCCGCCTTCCTTCAAAAATGTCTTCGCGGACCAGCCCGCTTAAGGTAAAAATCCGCGGCGTTAATAATTTATTCATATTTTTCATAAATTGATAAATTCAATAATGCGCCTGGCCCTGTTTTCCCATGAAAATTCCTTGGCCTTTCGCAAGCCGGCATCTATATAGGAACTCATTGCGTCCCGATTCCTCGCCGCAAACCGGACCTTCTCCGCGAAATCATCGGCATTATCCGGTTCATAAAATAATACCTCCTTTTCGGACACAATCTCTTTATTAGACGGGGTTTCGCTGGCGACAATCGGGCGCTTCGCCGCCAGATACTCAAAAAGCTTCATTGGAGAGGTATACAGGTAAGAATAGTTGTTTTTTTTGGTTCCGATTACCGCCAATACATCGCTCGCGGCCAGCCAAAGGGGGATGTCCTTAAACTCCGCCCTGCCGGCTATAACCATATTGGAAGGAATCTCGTTGATGCCGGTTAGCTTTTTGAATTCCTCCGGAGTTCCTCCCACCACATAAAGATAAATGCCATCAAGGCGGCTGGCAAGGGAAACAAGGATTTCCAGCCCTTTCCAGTCGTAAAATTGGCCGGTATAAAGCGCGATGGCAACGTCCTTTTTCAGGCCAAGTTTTAATCTGGCTTCATCGCGGGAAATAGCGCCGGAAAACAAATCAAGGTCAATCCCATTTGGGTGAACGATAATCTTTTCAGAAGGAATACTAAATGTTTCCATGAGCTGCCGCTTAATATAACGGTTGATGGTAATAATGCCCCGAACGGAACGGAACATCAGCCGATGAGCGAGAGTATTTTTCTTCTCTCCGTGAATTTCCATAAAGTACGGCATACCAAGCAGTGGAATCAAAGAAAATGAAAAATAATCCAGATCTATCGTATAGATAACCCCCTTTCTCCCCTTTAGCTTCTCCAAAATCATATAGATAAAATAAGAAATCGAAAAAGTTAAAGCGCTTAAGGTAAAATCCGCCCAGTAAGAAGTTCCGAAATGCAGGACCGGCAGCTTCTTCACTTTTAAGGGCGATCGCAGTTCGTAGAAACTTTCAATTGAGTCTTTTTCCAGATTTATTTTTCGCGGCAGGATCAATTCCAAATCAACACCCTGTTTCACGAAAGCTTCGCACATTTTTGCCAGCTGAATGCCGTGGGCCTTTTCGGTCGGCATTCTAGCATTAGCAATGTAATAAATTTTTAATTTTTCAGGCTTCTTATCCATAAGATAAAAACTACTTTCAGTGACTCAAAAATATCTTCCGCGGCACTTTTGGAACTGCCTCTTTGCCGCTCGGAAAAAACAATAGGAACCTCTTTAACTTTAGCGCCCCGCTTTATCATTTCGTAGAGCAGGTGGATTTTATAGGCATGCCGCTTGGACAAGATCTGTTTTTCGCTTAACGGCATTTTTTCAGCAAATCCAGCCACCCTGGAGAGCTTGAAACCGGAAGTAGCGTCATGAACCGAGAGGTGAAGCGCCCAGCGGATAAACAGGCTGCCATATTTGCTTAATAACTTCCTATGCCATCCCCACTCCTCCGGCACGCCTCCTCCGGAGACGTATCGCGATCCGATTACGTAATCGTAACCATTATCAAATTCTGCCACTAATCGCTTGATATCTTCCGGGTTATGCTGCCAATCGCCGTCAAATTCAATAATAGCGTCCGCTCCGAGCTGGCCAATCGCGCGCCGCATCCCGGCAATATACGCCAAGCCCAATCCGCGCCTCTTCTTTTCAACGATAAGCTCTATATTCTTATATAACTTTTTTCTTTCCTTGACAGTCTCGGCCGTCCCGTCAGGAGAATTGGCATCAACCACGACAATCTCAAAATCGTGATTTTGAATTTTTCCGAACTCCCTCTCTAGCGCGTCAATTAAGCGTCCGATGGAATCATTTTCGTTATAAGTTGGAATGATGGCGATAATCCTAGCCATTATTGATTAGATTTGTGAATTTTCTAGCCACAATCGGCAGATCATAACGTTTCACCCAATCTTTTAATGACTCGCCAAGATGCTCCAGCTCTTTCGGAGATTTCAACAACAACTCATTTATTTTATCCGAAAAACCAAGGACATCTCCTGCTTTTACCGCATATTTTTGCATCGCTTCAGGAATGATTTCTTTAACGCTGCCGACGTCGCTGGCAACGAAAGGCGTGCCAGCAGCCATGGATTCCAATAAAACGTGCGGGAATCCCTCCTCGTCGGAAGGCATTATAAATACGTCAGCAAGCGAATAATATCCGGGCAACCGATGATTAGGTATAGATCCCAAAAATCGAACTTTATTCCCTAATTCATAATTCTTAATTCTTAATTCTATTTCCTCGCGCTCGGGGCCGTCTCCGACTACAAGAATCACGAATAACGAATCATGAATAATGGGATTCAGATTTTTCGCGATTTCCGGCAAGTAATGCGCCCCCTTTCTTTTTGATAGCCGGTGCGCAAAAAGCAAAATTTTCGTCCCCTCTTTAATCCCTAATTCCTCTTTCTTGATTCTTGATTCTTGATTCATAATTCGATCTAAGTTGATCCAATTCGACATAATCTTAATTTTCCCAAGCGGGATTTTATAATAATTGGCATATTGTTTTGCCAATGATTCCGTTCCAGTCACTAAAAAAGTAATCAAATGGTACGCGCTGTCCTCAAATAGTTCCCGCAAAAAATTCCTGCGATATTTCCAAGGCTCTCCGCAATTCCAATAAAATACCCTGCCCCCAAAAATTCTCACCACCAACGAAGCCCAAAAGGCTGCCCGAAACGAATAATGGATATAGAAATCTCTGTATCCGGAAAACCTGGCCCGCAAAATCGGCCAAAGGCTGATTCGAGAGATTTTTGCTTTTCGGTAACCTAAGTCGGCTGGAGGGATTTCTCCTTTTTCCACAACTAAAAATATATCAAACGATTTGGAAATTTCCTTCAAAAAATCACGCAAGTAAGAAAAGTGAGTGCTGTCATTAGGATCATATTTCGGCAAAACATAACATAATTTCGCTTTTTGCGAAGAAGCCAGTATTTCTAAAGATTCCTTATATGAAGCAAGATATTCGCTTTTTTCCGGCAAAGAGTTGATGAGCTTTTCCGACTCCTTTATAAAGCCTTCTGTAACTTCTTTATTATTAGCCAGCCTTGAAATTGATTCCGCCAGCGCTTTTTTGTCGCCCACCGGAACCACCGCCCCATCCAAATCGTCAACCAGCAACTCCCCGGCAAGGCCGACGTCCGTCATTATTACCGGCAAACCAGCTGCCATCGCTTCAATCGCGGTACGGCCATATCCCTCATAATTAGAAGTAAGCAAAAATATATCGGCAGTTTTATAATATGAAGCAAGATCATCGGTCCAATTCTCTATTTTTACGCTGTCCCATAATTCATAATTCTTAATTCTTGACTCCAGATTACTGCGCTCCGGGCCATCGCCAACAATGAGGAGCAAAGGAGTTAGCGTTAAGCGTTTAGCGCTTAGCAATTCCTTCATGGCGTCAATTGCTAAACCGATATTTTTTTCTTTAGTCAGGCGGGAAGCCATCAGGATTATAAAATCACGGTCCGGATATTTTTGCCGCAAATCGGTTTTAACTTTTTTGTTTCGGATTTTTTTGACATCAACAGAGATCGGCAAAACAGAGATATGAGATGCGGGATATGAGACACGGGATATGAGAGATTGTTTGATACGTTCAGAGACAACACGGATGCCATCTGCGCGAGGCAACAAAAACCTTGCCAGTAGTACGCGAATCCTGTTTTTCAAAGATTCCTGCCTAAAATACGGGCTGAAGATATCAGTATGAATTTGCAGCTGCAACGGAAGACCAAATTTCGCTTTAAGCAGCCAGCCGATTAAGCCGGTTTCAAATGGGTCCTGCGTAGTAATTGCATAATCCGAATTACCCGAACTCTTATCCGAATCATGCGAACCGCTCAAGATATCTTTTCCAATTTTATAGGCATCCCTAAAATAAAGCGGCTTCCATTTTGTATTGGTTGGGTAAACCCAGGTATTAGTTGTTAGTTGTAGGTTGTCAGTTGTAGGTTGCGTCGTAAAGACAACAATATGCAGCTCTTTAAAGAGCTCTCCATATTCCAACATTCTTTTTTGCGCCGCCGACCCTTTCTCCAAAATCTTTTGGTCAGTAGAGAGCATTAAAACCTTAATCATAAAGAGTTCAGTAGTTCGCTTAATTCCTTGAGCATTCTTTCTTTTGAAAACCTGTCCGCGGCCGCTCTGGCGCCCTCTCCAAGCTTGGATCTAGAGCCGGCATCCGCCAAGATTTTCCTAATAGAATCTCTGAAAAAAACAGGGTCATTATAACTTCCTAAGAATCCGCTCTCACCATCTCTGACGATTTCCGGATTCCCGCCGACTCTCGTCGTAATCACAGGCAAGCCAAAACTCATTGCTTCAATGATCTGATGAGAAAATCCTTCATAAGCCGTATTCAGGGCGAATACATCAGCAGCAGCCAAATATTGCAGCAGCTCCGCCTTTGGCAGCTTGCCGGTAAATGATACATTAGCTTCAAGCTTCAGGTTTTTGGCTTTTAACTCAAGCGCTGCGCGCTCAGGGCCGTCGCCTAAAATTACCAACCTTAAATCCGGATATTCTCCCAAAAGCCTCGGCAGAATCTCAATCAACAAGCCAAAACCTTTCCAAGGGACCAATCTGCCGGCCGATAATAAAATATTCCCGCCAAGACCCAGCCTCTCTCGAGCTTCCTGTTTAGTCATTTTGCCATCCGGCAATTCCGAGGAATTGTAAATTACTTGGATTTTATTCGCATCAATACCCCATCCGGAAGCTATTTTTTTTAGATATTTACTCGGCGAAATAACAACATCTGCCGAACTTACTGAAAATCTTTGGCACTTCCGCAAAAACTCAACAAAAAGGCCGTATTTTTTATCTTGAAAGTCATCGAGTAGATCATTCACCCCAAACCTTTGAACGCCCTGCTCCCAGGCATAGTCGCCGGTAACCCTCACAATATATTTTTTCCCAAGCAATTTGGCCGCCAGGGCGCCGACAAACGCGGCGCCAAATGAAGAGTCCGCCGCCAAAATCAAATCGCGCTTTCTCCCAAGAGCCAAAATCTTTAACAAATAGATAACATGCCTAATACCCTTCGGCCACCCGTTGGACACAAAAAACAATCCAGAAATCTCCGGATTCCCGCCCGCGTAAGTTAAAACGGAAACCTCAAAGCCGCGCTCCGGCAATTCTTCCTTAAGCAAATGAGAATAACTTGCCGAACCGCCGATATCAGGCGGATAAATTCCGGTCACAATTAAAATCCTTTTTGTCATAAATTAACCAGCTTATCAAAAATATTCTTAAACATCCTGGAAACCACCCCCCAGGAATAATTCTCTCTCACTATAACTTCCGCATTTTGAACGACTCTCTCCCTAAGGTCCGGCTTCGCGAGTACGTATTCAATTTTTTCCGCCAAGCTTTCTGGATCATTAACTTTCATATAAAAACCCGTCTGATCATTCTGCAAAAAATCCACTATCCCGCCCACGGGCGTCCCGATAACCGGAATGCCGGCGGCCATGGCCTCTAAAAAGGAACTGCCCAAGCCCTCGGAGCGGGACGGGCGAACAAAGAGGTCGGAGATTTTCAGATAGAGCGGCAAATCTTTTTGGGGAATCTGGCCGAGAAAAATTACGTTAGTTTCCAATTTCAAGTTTTTGGTTTTTAGTTCCAACATTTTTCTTTCAGGCCCCCCGCCGATAACTAGGCATTTGATGTTAGGGCGCCTGGCTTTAAATTTAGCTACCGCATCAATCAAGACATCAACGCCGTTCTTATAGACCAGCCGGGAGGTCGTAACAATCACATAATCATCTTTAATCCCAAGCCCGTCTCTGGCGGCCTTAATTTCAGAATCAGTGTATTCGGTTGAAAAGAGGCCGATATCCACACCATTTGGTATAACCGATATTGAACAATGCGCACCTCTTTTTTTCGCAAAATCTTTCAGATAATTGCTGATCACATGTATATGGTCCGCCTTTTTGATCGCCATCTTACCCAGCAATCCAACCAAGCCAAATTTTCCAAACACCAGATGTTTTTCAGAATCGCCTTCCTGAATAGTCAGAAGCAGCGGCACTCGGGGATGATTCAATTTAAATAACAAGGCGGCCGCCGCGCCGTACGAAGCCATAATGGCCCAGGCCACCTCAAACCTCTTTCTCTTATGCGCCTCTTCAGCCGATCTCCAAGCAGAAAATATGTAGCTGATTTTATCAAAAATACGCCCATATCTTTTTCCACCGCGGGACCCCTTCCCTAAACGGACAATTTCAAAGTTGTCGCCCCTCTCTTTAGAAAGCCACTCTTTATCAAATTTATAGGTGAAAATCGTAAAATTCAGCCCTTTTAGGCGCGTTAAGACCTCTCTGGCGGCAATCTCCGCCCCGCCTTCAAAAGGGGTAAAAGCAAGAGAAAAAACGGCTACATTGGGTTCCTTGGAAAACATAAGGTGATTTTAAAAGTTATAATAATGATATCTTATATAACTTCTAAAATGAAGAAAAAGGTTGTGTACATAATAACTAAATCGGACGTTGGCGGAGCGCAGAAATATGTTAATGATCTAGCTAAAAATCTGGATAAAAATCAGTTTGAAACGAAAATCCTGTATGGCGGTCCCGTTAGAGACGAAGACAAGCTGCGAGCCCTCGCTATCTCTAACGGGATAAAACTAAAATGGCTGTCCAATAAAATTTATCCCTGGCTGTTGTTTGGAAATGATTGGCTAGCAGTATTTGAGTTAGTTAAAATTTATAAAAAAGAACAGCCGGACATAATTCATCTGAATAGCTCAAAGGCCGGCGTCATCGGCTCATTAGCTGCCTCAATCTATAAAACCCCACACCCTAAACCCCACACCCTAAACCCTAAAGTAATATTTACCGCTCACGGCTGGGTATTTAACCCGACAAACGCGCTTTCCTGGCCGGTACGCTGGTTTTATGTCTTTCTGCACAAATTCGCCGCCCTTTTTCAGGACAAGATAATTTGCGTATCGGAATATGACTATAAGCTCGCCGTACGCTATGGCATAGCGCCAAAAGAAAAACTAGTAACAGTTCATAATGGAATTGATCCGAATATCAAGTTTTTTAATAAAGCGGAGGCGAGAAAAGAAATTATTAAAAAACTTAACCCACAATCTACAACTCACAACCTACAACCTGATTTGCCCTGGATCGGTTCAATTGGCAGATTAGTAAAAGAAAAAAATTATGAAACACTCATTCGCGCGGCAGCGCTCATAACAAAAGAACAGAGAAACAGAGAAACGGAGAAACCAGTGTTTATTATTATTGGGGAAGGCCCTGAGCGGGAAAAACTAAAATCCGTCAGCCGGCGGATAAAAGCTGATTTGTTCTTTATTGAACCAACGGGCGAAGATTATAAATACCTGAAGGCCTTTGACGTGTTCGTTATGTCTTCGGTTAAAGAAGGGCTGCCCTACACGCTACTAGAGGCCATGGCTGCCGGCCTGCCGATTGTCGTCACTGAAACAGGCGGCATACCCGAAATAATAAAAGACCACGAAAATGGCCTCATGGTTTCACAAAAAAGCCCCGAACAGCTGGCCGGAGCAATCAGGGGCCTAATTGCCAATAGTAATGAAGCTAAAAGAATCGGCGAAGAAGCAAAAAAGGCGGTAAAAGAGAAATTTGAAATAACAAAGATGATCTCCGAAACCGAGGACGTCTACAAAGAAAACTTATAAACGCGGAACATCTCCAGGCCCCCTTTGCCGGTTATAATTTTTTGAGGGAAAATACCGCGATCCAGCAAGCTGTTTTCAAATTCCGAACCGATTGCTTTGTCCAGCTTGAACGGATTCAAAACAGTATTTTTTCCGCTTTGCACGAAATAAATCGTGAAACCTCGGAAATAATCTTCTCCCTGGAGTTCCAGCGTTTTCAAGAAATTCTCCACGAATAAAGTCGGAATGCTTTGGTAAAAAAACCGGCGATAAAATATCCACTCAATCGTGCCGATCGCCATATTATCGTTATAAACTATCAGCAAAGGTTCGCTCTGCGCGCCAGGAGATTTTTTGGCGGCAAACTTTTGAATCACCTCATTTAAATTTTTATTGTCAGATTGCGGTATTACCGCCGATTCCTTGCCTCTAAACTCTTCAATGAAATATTGGTCTAGCGCCGCAATCCCGAAATTTTCGGCTTGAAGAAAATTTTTGTTGTAAGCGAATAGGATTTCAAAAATTACAAGCCCTAAGACCAGCGCCCGAAAAGCGTACTTCCAGACGGCTTCTTTCTTAAAATCCCAAAGCCAATCGGCCGCGATGGCAGAAAAAATAAGGAATGCCGGCAGATAAAGCGCTAAGAAGCGGCTAGCAACTCCGATTTTTATCAAAAGCAAAGTCACAAATAAAAGATAAAGGCAAAGAAAGATATAAGATTTACAAAAATTATAATTTTTATAAAGAAGATAATCTTTATAAGAGCTGTGGACTGCGTGCGCCAAGCCGAGCAGGGTCGCCATTAAAAATGGCCAGCCGAAAACAGCGAGCAGGTTTTTCCCCGCATCGGCAAAGGGCGCCTGTTCTTTGCCGAGCAGACCCTGCCACTCCGGAGTTTCCTGGCTAAGCAAATAAGCGAACTGCAAGTCAAAATGACCGGTTTCCCGATATAAATAAAAATTATAGATAAGAACCGGGCTGAAAAGTAAAATGGCGGCCATCGCGGCGGCGTATAGGCGCCAATCCTTAAGCCGGCTTCTCCTATAAAGAAGCAAATAGGCGGCATATACCGGTATCAAAAAAGCGCCGGTATATTTGGTGAGAATCACCAAACCGAATGACGCTCCAAACTGCCACCAGCGCCGATTATCCTCCAGAAACCTTAGGAAAAAATAGATATTTAAAAGTATAAAGAAGATTAACAGCGGCTCCAGCAAGCTGCTGCGAAAAACGGCTATAAAAAGGCCATTGACGCTAGCCAAAAGCGCCGCGATGGCCGCCAAGCGCCTGTTATTAAATAACTTTTCGGCTACCAAATAAATAAGAAAAAGGGAGCCTAAGCCGGCCAAAATAGAAGGCAATTTTGCCACCAACAACGTATCGCCTAAAGCTCTAAAAAATAAATGCGAAATCAAAAAACCTAAAGGAGGGTGGTCGTGAAAAGAAAGTTTAGTCCAAAATGGCAAAGGCTCATCGACGTACCAATCCACCGGCTGCGTCTGGAAGCTCGTACCTAAATAATCCAGATAACCAACCGCGCGGAAAGAATAAGCAGCTTCGTCTCCCAAAATGTCTTGTCCGCCGATGTTCCAAGACAGTAAAATCAAGACAACTGCCGAAGCGGCAATAAGAAGATTTCTCGGATTATTCATTTCTTAATCGGTCTATTTCAGGCTGTACGATATTCGCAACGCTAGGATCCAGGGATAATACCTCTTCGTAATAATCTATCGCCTTCTGATTTTCGCCAATTTCGCTATAATACTTCGCCAGGCGGGCTAGTAGAGGAATCCTATTCTCTGCTAATAAATTGTTCTCCAGCCCATCCATTAGAAATCCGGGAACTTGCCTCTGGTATTTTGGCTCACCGGCATTCCAATAAAGCTCCGCCAGATTAATGTAGGCGGGTATATTCTCCGGATCATTGGCAACTGACTGCAGGTAATTTTCCTTAGCCTTTTCCAAATCATTAAGGTAAAGGCCATAAAGATCGCCAAGATTATGGAAAGTTAAAGAATTTTTCGGCCTGATCAAACTTCCGAATTCCCAGGCATCCCGCGCGCCCTCATAATCGCCGATAACTTTTCTTAACTGCCCAAGCGAATTCCAAGCATCCAAATTGTCATAATTTTCACGTATAGAAGAATAGAGATCGCTAATTTGGCTCTTTAGATCAGCTTCTATTTCTGAAGGAAAGCTTTTATAAAAAACTACCTGTTGATTTATCAAATCTAAGGCCTCTTCCTGTAAAGTAGCCACTTTAATCCCGGCGCCAGGACTAGTATCAATCACAACTCCGCCGATGTCTATTTTTGTTGAAGTAGAAGCCAAATTATCTGCGCCCAGATTGGTAGAATCTCTGCTAGGCAAGCCCCGCCAAGCAAACCAGCCGGCTCCAACCAGTAAAACCGCAAGTATGGTAATTAAAATAAATTTATTAACCATGGTGGATATTATAACCCGGCTAATCACCAATTTTCAATAACCAAATTTTAATTAACAGGGCAAGCCCTTCGACCAAGCTCAAGGTAAACAAAAACTCCCCTTGCGGGGAGTTTTTGACTAGTCTCAAGGATACTAGATTTTAGTCTTTGAACACTCGGACTGACATATCTTGGCCAAGTCCTGGGAATCCAGGCAAGCCATAGCTGTTGGTCCAGTCAAGGTTGGTATCAGCAGTGTTGGAGATTGTCGGGGTAGTGGTGCTGAACGGAGTCCAGATCATCTGGTCGTCAGCATCCAATCCGCCGTCAACGCCCGCCGCGCTACCCATCAAAGTTGAAAGTGCTGGGTAAGCGGAATCTGCAGCCAAGTTGACGTTCAAAGTTTCAGTACCGTTAGCAGTCAAGCCGCTGATAGTATTTGCTCGCAACCTGTAGGTCTTTGAGGTACCCGCAGCAACCAATCGGTCAACCGCGTTGTTATCAAAGACTATTTCTACGACACCCAATGGGCCATCAACCGCAGCGGCATTTACCGCGTCGGAATCACCATACAATTGGAATCCGGTTACTTGAGCGCCAGTGGTGGAGATTTCGAAGGTCATCTTGTAAAGACCCACATCCCGACCAGATCCGGCAGTGACAGTGATTGCGTACATATCAGCACCAGCGGTTAACGCAGTGTTGGTAGTAGCATCAGCCAAGGTCGGAAGAGTTCGGAAAGTTCTCACGCCATTAGTGGTCTGATCAGCGGAGGTTCCGTTGATCGTCTGACCGGAAGCAACGCCAGTTACGTAGTTGCCGTTAAGTCCATTGTTATTACCGTCATAGTTAACCTGGACGAACGCACCTGGGGTGCCTTGATCCTGGTTATGAGTGATTAACTCACCCTTGATGGTAATGTTCTTGGTTTCGCCTCTTGGGATCCTAACCGCGCTGGTTAAGGTAGAAGTAGCATTGTCCGGGTTGCCAGTACCGAATTGGCCTTCGCCAACCATAGTATTGCCATCCCACAACGTTACCTTCTGACCAACCAAGTCAGCCGGAGAATTGGAAGCGGTTGAGCCTAATTCTAGGGCAACCTGCTTGAGATCCAAATCTTCAGTGTTATCCGCAGTGAACCTTAGTACACCAAGGGTAACAGTAGTTCCAGCTTGAGCGGCCTTGTAAAGAACCGCAGTGTCGCTGACAACAGTGTAAGAGCCGCTAGCCGCAACAGTCATTAAGTTACCATTGGACTCGTTAAGAGTTTCGGTAACAGTCTGGCCGCTGGTCAAACCAGTCGCGCCGGTGAAGCTGCCTGCCTGACCGGAGTCAAGGCCCCAGCGAATTTCGTTGCCGGTAGTAGCGCTGGCCGATACGTTACATCGCAAGGAAAGAGTTTTGGTCGTTCCTTTGGCAATGCTAAGTCCGGTTCCGTCAAACGTGAATAACGTTGAGGAAGCGCTAGTAGTCGGATTTACAACGTTAGAGCCAGTAGTGAGGGAAGTCGCGTCAGTCGCGGTTCCATCATACATCTGACAGTTGGTCAGGTTGGTAGCAGAGCCGTCAGTACCATAGACTACCGGCAAAGAAGTCAGCCTGATATCTTCTCCGGAAGAGTTAGCATCCAGGAAGTACCTTGCAAATTCAAACTTACTTGCTCCGGCAATCACAGTTCTCGCGGTCGGCTGAGTGGAAACAGTCACGGTCAAGGAAGAGCCACGAACAGTTTGGGTAGGACTACTGATCGCACTCGTTGGCGACGGAGTGATGCTATTGCCGGTCGTCTGACCAGTAACAGTGGACCATCCGCTGCTCGGAGTGGTGGAAGCCCTAACAGTGTCGCTGTTTTCAAAGTCGGTTCCCAACTTGCCCCTAAGGGTCATATTGGTAACGCCAACCGGGAAGGTAACGGTGTCGGTAAAGGTTACGCTACCAGATAAGGTAGTCGCGCCAGAACCATCAACCGGACCAGCCAAGGTCTGCCCGCTCTCATCAACCAAGCTGATGTTAGTCAGATCGCCCAATCCGGGCTCTCCGCCTCCATCAGAGTCGGTAAGAGTGAAGTTAAAGACCATTTGAGCAACAGAGATAGGCTCACCCTTTACATCAACAGTCCATCCGCCGATTGGCTGATTCTCCAAGTTAACAGCAAGGTTTTGAGCTTGCACGCTAGTCCAGGAGCTGACAGTCATAGTACCGGCAGAAACGGTGACCTGTGAAGCATCCCACCATGGGTCTTCACTGTTGTTGAACGCAGAGTTGTCGCTGCTCGCAGTAGTTCCGGTTTGCGGAGGAAGAATACCATATCCGTAGGTTTCGCCCACGAGATAGATATCTGACCTCTTAGCAATGTCAAAGTCAACGGTTCGAGCGGATCCATCTACGATATCTCCCTTTACGGAAGCTTCCTTAGAGAATCCCTTGTCCATTAACAAGCCATTGCCCGGGAAGACCGCGGTGTAGTACTTGCCATCGGAGCTGACAGTCATGTCGTAGCCAGTGCCATCGACATAAGTCTTAAGGTTCGCCAAGTCAGACGCTCCGGCAGAACCAGTCTGGTTCCATCGGATTGACTTTAAGTAAACCTTTTCAGCGGAACCGGCCGTTACTTTAACCGAAGAGAAAGTATAGCCAGTAGTGCCGACTTCCTTGGTTTGAGCGGCTCCTGGATCCAAAGATCCGCGAAGCATGGTTACAGTACCAATGCTCAAGGTTTCGTTGACAGTGTGAGTGGTTCCCCTCATTGGGAAGGTAGCATTCACAGCCGCGGAGGTGTTAGCACCTACGACGTCCAAGGAAATAGTCTGACCGCCTAAGCTG
This sequence comes from Candidatus Paceibacter sp., assembly GCA_020724845.1. Taxonomy (GTDB): domain Bacteria; phylum Patescibacteriota; class Minisyncoccia; order UBA6257; family 02-FULL-45-10c; genus DYGE01. The sequence goes on along the minus strand of DYGE01000002.1, from coordinate 27,977 downwards.
GTTCCAGTGGCTCGGTTACCAGCAACAGTGATTGTTCTGGTTTGGCCGGCCTTAATGGTGAAAGGTTCACCCGGAGTAGCTCGGTGATCGGAGTTCAGGGTCTTGGAGATACCCAATTGAACGCCATTCTCATCCAAGAGAACAACGCCGGAAAGGGCGGAATCTTGCGCAAGACCGGTCCTTTCAACAGTTAAGGAGTTAACAGTTACGTCGCCATCGGCGGACGCAGTCAAGTTTACTCGAGTGAAAGGAACTCTAACAGCGCCGGACGGAGCCAAAGCTGCGGCTGGCTGGTTTGGAGCCAAAGTGACTGTCAAACCGGTGCCTGCTGGAGCTGGGGCAGTCGGAGCTGAAGGAGCGCTAGGAGCGGAAGGAGCTGCCGCAGTCAGTTCATTGTATTTAGCCCTGGAAAGAGGACCCCAATAACCTGCTGCTGGAGCAACGCCGTTTGCCGCTTGCCACTTGGCCAAGGCCGCCTGGGATAATGAACCGAAGTATTCGGTTTCATTGCCAGGAGAACCGGCGCCGCTGGAAGCTACAGTGTGTCCTTGCGCGTTCAAGTATTGCTGCAAGCACTTTACATCAGCGCCAGTTGAACCCAAGGTGAGGTCTCGAGTAAAGCTGCACGCTGCTGCGGGTGCTGACGGAGCAGTACCAGAAGTAGCTTGGCCACGAAGAGCGCTATTCACATTGCTGACGGTTGCGGCATCAGCCCCAAACGATTGCAACAATGAAAGAATAGACTGAATCTGAGCTTCAGTAAGCGCGGCTTGTCCATGGACAGTTGCCGGCAATAAGGCTCCTGCGCCTGAAAGTGAAACAACGGTAGCAAGAGATACTACAGTTGTTGAAACTTTTCTTACTAATTTATTTTTCATAATTGAATTTAATTTTTTGACCTTTTTCCTCTTGGAAAACTTATCGACAAGTTTATCCAAAAAGAAAGTGATTAATTTTATTTTCCGCCTGTGGCGGCTCCGCCTAAGGCGGAAATTTATTTTTTGTAAATTTCGGTAAACTATTCCCTTTTACTGTTCCGTCCGCCGACTGGCGGACTGGACCGACCTTAGTAAAAGAATAGTCCTTGTTGTCAATTGAAATGAAAAATCTCGCTGCGAGCGAGACTAAATATACCCGAAAAGTTAATTCCGAAATAACCGGAAAAACTTTTTCATGGATTCAGCCTCACTCTGAATCTTTAGTGAATCTCTACTAAGAGTTCACTATATAAATTATATTATTTTCAGTCAATAACCTCAAACCTAAATTGTGGATAATTCCGGTATGCTGTTATCAAGTAATATAACGAAAATCTAATTAATTTATTACACCCCATTAGACAGCGTTGCGTCTAACGGGGCAAGCCACGCCACCCTACCTGCTCATGCTGGAAATATTCTCTCTGGACACACCCTCCCCACCTCCTTCCTTCAGAATATAGTAGCTAGACGGCCCTCCATTGCCTACCCTTTCTATAACGCCTTGATCACATAGTTTTTGAAGGTCATATCGCAAAGTTCGCTCACTAACATCGGGAAATTCGGCAACTAAATCTTTAAGGCGGATACTTGCCGATTCAGAATTGCCAGAGAAGTTGCCGGATTTAATTTTATTAATAATTTCCGCTTGCCTGATTGCCGTATTAAAACCATTGCCGCTTCCTTTTTGGGATTTTCCGGAAGTTTGCCGATTGACAACCTCTTGATTCGCTGAATCAGAAACTATCTCCTCCAAGTCGCCCTCCAAGTCATTTAGATTCACCAATCTTTCCCTCTTCTTATTTCCCCCTTCAATTAGATCCGACCCGGGGTCGTTTGCGCCTCTTTCTGAATCCAAATCCTCCACGCGCGAAGATGGCTCTGCTGGATTATCAGAAAAGAAATTACCAATATCCGGCAATTCTTCATCTAAATTGCCGTATTGCCGAATTGCCGTATTAAGCGCTTCTAATTCTTTGACTAAAATATTAGCGTTAACTGGCTCGATTTCATAAATTGAATAAGCCAACCTAATCAATCCATCTAGAACCGAAACACTTGCCAGTGCCTGATTTAAATTTTCCAAACTATTATTAGCGGCTGCCCTTGCCGAATTCTCTAAAAGCTCAAATGCTAGTTTCTCTAATCGAGAGCGGAGATCGGCCCTCTTAATATAAAAAGATACCCGGATAAGGGCATAAGATATTTCGCGGGATTTGTCTTTAATAAATTGCGGAGACATTAAGGATTATTTTATATCCGTTGCCGCAATTAAGTCAACCGCTCACCTCCTTCAGTTTATTTACAAACCATTGCTTCGGCATAGACAAAACCCCTGCCTGCCGGCAGGGGTTTTGTAACTTTCCTGCGCAATGTTCTTAAATAAAGAAAAGCCTTGCTAAGAATCAAGTTTGTTATTTAAAAAGACCAACTGGAAGAGCCAAAAATAAGCGCTGAAAGAAATAGAAAAAAGAGGATGTGTTGGAGCGCGGCCTTTCCGGAAAGGCTTCCGGAAAAATAGTGGAAAAGCAGGCTGGCCAGGGTGAAAACAAAAATCAATAAAAAGTTGGACGCGCTGATGAATCCTATCGGCAAAAGAGCAACTACCCACAAGAGCTGGCTGGTTAAAAACGCCGACACTAAAGCGGCAATAGATTCTTTGGGGGGGAAATGAAAACTTCCAATAATAGAAAGCCATTCTTTAAACAAGAGGAAGCTGGAAAGAGCAACTAGAAGATATTTCAAAAAGAATAGTTCCGATTTGCTGGCCAGGAAAAAAATAATGAATATCGAGTAAAAGAGAAGGAGGGCGCTAACAAAATATAAGCGGGAACGCTTAATGAAAAGATAATCTTTAATTCCAAGTAAAATATAAAAAATTAGGGAGAAAATAAATAGCGCGGGCAAAAGAAAAATAGAACCGGCTACTATCTCCATGCCCAGAACCGACGCAACTAAAAGAATTAGAAAGGCGTAACGGGTGTTGTAGCCGCTAAAAAGCGGACGGCTGTACAAGAGCGCGGCAACCATCCCGAAAAATAAAACATAAGTTATCCGAAAATTCCCCGCAACTGCCGTAAACAAAGCAAGGCCGAAAATTAAGGACTTAAGAAATAGCAATAACTGGCTCTTTGGAAGAAGATAAAGGCTTTGCAAGTTTGATTTTAACTTTCCCTCCATGGTTTAGTTCTCCTTTAATCATTTTATCCGCCATCTTATCCAGGATAACTTTTTGGATCAATCTCTTTAAAGGGCGCGCTCCGTACTCCGGACTGTAGCCGTTTTCAATTAGATATTTTCTAACCGATTGGTCAACAACCAGCTTCAAGCCCTTGTCGGATACCCTTTGCCTGACTTCAGAAATCTGCTTATCAACTATATCACCGATATCAGATTTTTTCAGCGCATTAAAGATAACTATTTCATCAATCCTGTTTAAAAACTCCGGCTTAAAGCTGTTTTTCAGCTCCTCATGCACCTTATCCCTGAATTTATCCTCCTGGGCCTCTGTGCCGCTGTCTTCCTCCGAAGAAAAACCTAAATTGGCCATCGCTTTGAGGTGATGACTGCCGACATTGGATGTCATTATAATAATCGTATTTTTGAAGTTAACAATTCTCCCTTTGCCGTCGGTAAGCCGACCATTGTCTAAAACTTGCAAGAGAATGTTGAAAACGTCCGGATTCGCCTTCTCAATTTCATCAAAAAGGATAAGGCTATAAGGCCTGTGACGGACAATTTCAGTAAGCTGGCCGCCCTCCTCAAAGCCGACATAGCCCGGCGGAGAGCCGATTAATCGAGAAACCGCGTGTTTCTCCATATATTCAGACATATCAATGCGAACCAGGGCTTTTTCGTCATTAAACATAAATTCAGCCAAAGCCTTCGCCAATTCGGTCTTGCCAACGCCGGTTGGGCCCAAAAACATAAACGATCCTAAAGGCCTATTTTCGTCCGACAAGCCAGCTCTAGCCCTCCTTAACGCGCTAGAAACCGCCACTATGCCTTCTTTCTGGCCGATGACCCGCTTTGAAAGCACGTCTTCTATTCTAGATAGCTTATCGCTCTCTGATTCCAACATCCTGGTGACCGGGATGCCGGTCCAGCGGGAAACCACCGCCGCGACATCCTCCTCATCCACAGACTCTTTAAGGAAATTGTCTTTTTGAGACTTATTCCGCTTATCTTTAATAAAATGCTTCTTTTCAAAGCTTTGAAAGTCTTTTTCAGCGGCGGGAAGCTGGCCGTAGTGAATTTGGGCAACCTTTTCCAAGTCGCCTTCACGCTCGGCAACTTCCGCCTCTCGCTTCAAATCTTCGATCTTCTTCCTCAAATTATGAAGATTTTCGAATGCCAGCTTCTCGGTATGCCATTGAGCCGACAACTCGTCATTTTTCTCTTTTAGTTCGGCTATTTCTTTTTCTACTTCTTTAAGGCGCTTTTTGCTTTCCGGGCCGCTTTCTTTAGCCAAAGCAGACCGCTCAATCTCTAGCCTGGTTAAAATGCGCCTAAGCTTATCAATCTCCCCCGGCAAACTCTCGGTTTCCAAGCGCCTGGCGGCAGCTGCTTCATCTATCAAATCCACCGCCTTATCAGGTAGGAAGCGGTCAGAAATATACCGCGCGGATAGATTGACGGCAGAAACTAAAGCCTCATCGCTAATTCGCAGACCGTGATGGATTTCATATTTTTCCTTAAGGCCGCGCAGAATAGTAACGCTATCCTCCAGAGACGGCTCTTCTACGAAAATCGGCTGAAAACGGCGCACTAGAGCCATATCCTTTTCAAAATGCTTCTGGTACTCCTTCATTGTAGTAGCGCCTATCGCGTGCAGCTCGCCTCTTGCCAGCGCCGGCTTCAATAGATTGGAAGCGTCAATAGCGCCTTCCGCGGAACCGGCGCCTACTATCATATGTATCTCATCAATGAATAAGATCAGCCTTCCGCTGGAGTTCTGGATTTCTTTTATAAAGGCCTTAAGCCGATCTTCAAATTCGCCCCTAAATTTTGTCCCGGCAATCAAAGAACCAAGGTCCAACATAATAATCTCTTTATCTTTCAACGGCTCGGGTACATCGCCGGAAACGATTCTCTGGGCAAGCCCTTCAACTATGGCAGTTTTGCCAACGCCCGGCTCTCCAATTAGGACTGGGTTATTCTTAGTTCGGCGAGACAAAACCTGAATTACCCTTCTCAATTCCTCATCGCGCCCGATAACCGGATCAAGCTTTCCTTCCTTGGCCTGGTCCGTCAAATTAATCGCGTATTTGTCCAGCACCTGGAATTTGCTCTCCGGAGTCTCATCAGTCACGCGAGTAGAGCCCCTAAGCTGGGCAAGAACCCGAAGCGCCGAGTCACGCTTAAATCCAAGCCGCTCTAACAAAATTTTTGCTATTGAAGCAGTCTCCAAAATACCCAAAAGCAGATGCTCGCAAGAGATAAACTCGTCTTTTTGCGCCTGGGCAATTTTGGCTGACTTATCCAATATTTGCATCAGTTCCTGCGATAAATAAAGCTGGCCGACGCTGGAAGTCGTAAATATTTTCGGGAGCTTTTTTAACTCTTCATCAATGGATTTGTATAGTTTTTCCAAGTTAACACCGCTCCGGGTAAGAAGCGGCCTTACCAAAGATTGGTCATCTTCAAGCAGCGCCGATAATAAATGAAGCGCTTTAAACTCCCCATGACTCCTCTGCGAGGCCAGGTCCTGGGCGTTTTGAAGCGCTTCTTGAGCTTTGATTGTAAAACGATTAAAATTCTTCATTCTCTATCTTCAATTATAACATTTCAGGAGGGTTCGTATCCTACTCTCCCATACTCGCAGTATATTAAAAAATTAGCACTCTGTCAATGAGAGTGCTAATTTTTATTTTCTAGAGACCGTTGAGCTCTTCTTCAATCCCTTGGAATTCGGCTTCTATGTCACCAAGGTCGGTTGCCTCCAGCTCCTCCTCTATAGCAGAGGTTGTGTCCTCTTCGCTTAAGACTGGACCGCCTACTTCCAGCGCCGGTTCCTCCGGGGCCGCTACCTCCCTGGAGCCCCACCAGAGCCAGGCGCCAAGCAATACTAGAACCACCACAACCGCGGCTACCCAACTCCATTTTTTACTCGGTTGGGAAGTTTCCGGAGCTGACGGCATTTCGGGCATTGGATTATTTGATGTTTGATTTTCCATAATTTTATTTAATCTAATTAACGACTATTCAGAATCTTCGGCCTCTTCTTCTGAAGAAGTTGCTTGCTCCTCATCAGAATCATCTTCTGACGAATCGCCATTGAATTCATCAACCTCCGGAACGGCCTTGAGGTTTCTTAACGCTTCGACTAAGTGCTGATGCGCGGAACGAACCAGCTCCTTCATTTCTCTAAGGTCTTGATTTAGCAGATTCCTCGCTTCCGCTACCGCAGAACGAAGGGCTTCTTCGCTCGTCACTTCAATTGGGTAGGTCTTGGCTAATTGCTCTTCCAATGCGGATCTGGCGGCGGCAATGCTCTCATAAGCCCGCTCAACCGCGGCGCGCGCCGCTGAAACATCTACGCCATTCACCTCCGCCTTATCAGCGCGGGAGCTTATCTTTGCGGCAAGCTCTTCTAATCTGGTTAAAGCGCTTAATAAATGATTGGTAAACCTGATATTAATCTCACCAAATCTATCATCCAGGCGGTCTACCGTTTCCCTTTTTCTTTCATCCCTTATCTCCTCCAGCTTTCTTCTAAGCTCCTCCTTTCGTTCCTCAACTCTCATTTTCGCCTCCTCCCGAGCTTCTTCTATCCTGGTTTTTAATTCTTCTCTCTGCCTCTCAATCATCGCTTTTCGCTCCTCTCTCTGCGCTTCCAAAAATTCTCTCTTTTCAGCCGCAGTCCTCCCCAAGTCTGTCCTTAAAGCCCGAACGGCCTCCTCGCGCGTTTCCATTACTTCCATCCTGTCAGCAGCCGATTCGCGGATCTCTTCAAGCTCTCCCCTGAAAGAATCTATGACCCCCTTTCGTTCTTCCATTACCTCTTCCATAAACTCGCGCTGCTTCTCCATTAATTCTTGCCTTTCTTCTATAGCCTGGTCGCGCAACTCTCTAACCGGCGCAATCTGAACCGGCTCCGAAGAAGCATCTTGAGCAAAAACGACCAAGGTTGGGTTGGCTAATAAAGTTACGCCAACAATACTATTAATTATTATGTCTTTCATATTTTTGTTATTTTTACAAAGCGACTTTCCATTAAGTATAGCAGATTAAACGAGAGATACGACAGCGCGCAGCAATTTGTCCATATCCCGCTTTTTTGTGCCCCGGCCAAAGCTGACCCTCAAGCTGTTAGCCGCCCGCCCATCGGGAGATCCCATCGCCTTTAAAACATGAGACGGCTTGCAGACTCTTGCCGAGCAGGCGGAGCCGGGAGAAACAGCGAAACCGGCTAAATCCAACTTAATAATCAATTCTTGCCCGATTACGCCAGGAATATGGATATTTATATTATTGGGAAGACGTTTTTTTAGGCCGCCGTTAAGTTGGGCTTTCGGAATTTTCTTTTTTAGCCGACTGATGAAATAGTCCCGCAATTTGCTTAATCTTTTATTTTCCGAGTTCCTTAATTTCTCCGCGATTTCCATTGCCTTGGCAAAACCGACTATGCCGGGAACATTTTCCGTGCCGGAGCGAAAGCCGAATTCCTGGCCGCCGCCAGTCACAATTGGCGAAACCAATTGTAAATCCGAAATTCGAATATCGAAATTCGAAACGTTTTGAGATTTTGAATTTTGAATTTGTTTCGTGCTTCGTGCTTCGTGCTTCGTGCTTCTCCTTATGTAAAGGAGTCCTACTCCTTTCGGGCCGTAAATCTTCTGCGAAGAAAGCGTTAGCAGATCAATGCCAAGCTCGTCAACCTTGCACGGCAAATAGTTGAAGGCCTGGACAGCATCACAATGAAACAATGGGCGCATTGTTTCAAAATTCGAAATCCGAATATCGAAATCCGAAACGTTTTGGATTTTATTTTTATAATTTTGAGTTTGTTTCGAGTTTCGTGCTTCGTGCTTCGAATTTCTGAAATTGCGGATCATATTCGCAATTTCAGCGATGGGCTGAATTGTACCTATTTCATTATTTGCGTACATCACGGAAACCAAAATTGTCCGTTCGTCTAATTCGCCTTCCAGAGCCTTCAGATCCACTATTCCCTTTTTAGAAACCGGCAAATAAACTACTTCCACGCCCTCCCTTTCCAGGTCGCGGGCAGTGTCTAAGACAGACTCGTGCTCAATGGCAGAAACGATTATCTTGGGAATTATGAATTTTGAATCATGAATTATGGAGTTTCTTTTTTCACCCTTAATTCTTAATTCTTTATTCATTATTCTTTTTACCACGCCTCTTAACGCCAAGTTATTCGCTTCCGTAGCAGATCCGGTAAAAACAATTTCCTTGTAATCGCATCCCAGCGCTTTAGCGACCAAATCGCGCGCCTTGAACACGGCAGCCGACGCTTCCTGGCCAAATGAATGCAGGGCCCCAGGATTACCAAAAACACCCGACCAATACGGCTTCATTGCCTTTTCCACGGCCGGATCAACCGGCGTAGAAGCAGCGTAATCAAAATAGCATCTCTTGGCTTTCATCCCGTTAGAAGCAGATCGCGATCGGCGCGACTTTGTTGATTATTTTATTATCGACTAATGACATATGTAGAGTAATTGTTGATATATTGGCAAAGCGATCGCGGCTTCTAACGGGATTCATACATAATAAGTATAAATTGACATACTAACTTAAAGAAAGTATCCTATCAACAATATATGCAAAACACCTTATTCAACAGCTCTTTTGGCTTAAAGCTCTCGCCAGTCCAAATTGTTCAGACAATCTCCGAATTTATCAATGCCGATCCAAATCGAGAGTATAAAATAATAGTCGGAACCGATTCTGAAAGAAAACAGGACGGCAAGGCCGACTTCGTAACCGCTATCGTCGTACACAGAGTCGGAAACGGCGGACGCTATTTCTGGAGGCACACCGGCGGAGAAAACATTCATTCTTTGAGAGACCGAATGTGGCAGGAAGTCCTGCTATCCCTGGATGTCAGCAAGGATTTGGTCCAGCTGTTAAAAGCGGCCGGATTAGAAAAATGCGATTTTGAAATTCATGTAGACGTTGGAGAAAACGGAGAAACGCGGTCAATGATTCAAGAGCTAGTGGGAGCGGTCCGCGCCCATAATTTTGAAGCCAGAACCAAACCGGAAAGTTTCGCGGCCAGCAAAGTGGCGGATAGACACGTTTAACTCACAACAAACAACCAACCACTGACAACAAAATTTTGTTAGTTGTTAGTTATAAGTTGTAAGTCAAAATTTTGGACAAATTAGTAATAGACATAGAAACCAAAAATACTTTTCAGGATGTCGGCGGGTACGACCGACTTTTGGATTTGGAAATCTCTTTCGTCGGAGCTTATTCCTATAAACAAAATGCTTATTTGTCGTTTTTTGAGAACGATCTCGGCAAACTGGGGCCGATTCTGCAAAACGCGGGAATGATCATCGGATTCAGCACTAACCGATTTGATATTCCGATTTTAAATAAATATTTCAATTTCAACGTCAAAGCGATAAACAGCCTGGATATTCTGGACGACATAGAAGAAAAGCTCGGCCACCGAGTTAAGCTGGATCAGCTAGCCAAGGCCAACCTTAATATCAGCAAAACCGGCCACGGCTTGGATGCGATTAAATACTACAAAGAAGGCCGCCTTGATGAACTGGAAAAATATTGCCTGCAAGACGTCAAAGTCACTAAAGAATTGTACGATCTCGGGAAAAAACAGGGCTACCTGCTAGTGCCGACCAACTACGGAGCAGACGTCGCCAAAGTTGAGCTTAACTGGCAAGAAAAAATACCGTCCTCCAGCGCTCAAACGCTGTTTTAAATAAATACCTCACATATGTGAGGTATTTATTTATTGCGAGCAAAATAAAGCCCCCGAACAGCGGAGGCTTTTGCGCCTAACTAACGTTCGCGCAAGCGCGATGGCTTTTTAATCGGTCAAGTCCGTTCATAATCAATTCCTGTTCGCGCTTACTCCTGAACCAAAGAAAATATTGTCCCTTCTCGTTCCTGCTAAGCCGCCCATTACTGTACCAGTCTAAATCCGAGTCTATTAAAATATGGATCGCTTCACCGCAAGGAATGTAAAGGGTTTCTTTGGTGTTAAGAAAAATCTGGACATTGGGAAGCCTCTTTGGGTCTTTAAACTCGGTAAAAACTACCGACTCAATCGCCGCATTGTCAATTTTCCGAACTTTCTCCTGCTCCGCATGCGCGCCAGGCGCGGAAAATATCAGGGCTAGAGTTAAAAACGCGACTTTCCTTACCATCCCCACCTCCTACGGAGCGTAACTTTAATAAAAACTAAAACAAACTTAGCCGTCTGTCAACCCCACACATAACTTGAGCTGGCACTAAGCGCGTAAACCCCATGGCTCAAGTTATGTGTGGGGTCAATCTCAAAGCGCAAGTAGAATCAATCCCGCTATCAGCCCCCCGCTTACGACGAGCTTGGCAAGCAATCTTTTCTCCTGGAAATAATTGTGCCCGGAAATAATACCGGCCAAGACTGCCGCCGCGCGCTTGGCAGTAATAGCAACGCTGGGGCTGCCAAAGAATATGGCGAAAGAGGCAAAAACTGATGCCGTCCCATGGGCTAAGCCCTGCTGAAGAAACAATTTCTTTCTAAGAAAATATATTGGATTCTCCTTAGCTATAAAATAAGCGGCGCAGAATAAATATGTCAGGAGAATAAACATCATCCCCATTTGCTCTGCTTCCACAGAATTAAAATTATCAATGTTGTACTTGAAAAGAGAAATGGTCACTACCGCGTTCACAGCCGCCATAACCGAGTAACCGATGCCCGCAGCATCTACAATATGAAATGCCAGAATAATTCCAATCATGGTTAAAACAGCCACTACTCCGATCACCTGATAGACACTTAAGGTAAATCCCAAAACAAGATCCACGATTAAAAGGAGCGGGATCGTCAGGTTTCTCACAAAAGCGTCAGTACTTCGATCAGTTTTCATAACTGCCATGAGCATCAATTGAATCTGGATAATCTCAAAGAAAGCCCTGGCCGCGAAAGTGGGAAGCGAAGCCGGGTCAAAAACAAAGCTGCCGCGGAGTAGAGCCAGGCCCGAAAAAGCCGTTAACGCAAAGGCCATATTAATGAAGCCGGCGGTATAGATACTTTCTCTTTTCCCCAGGGTCTCAAATTTAATTATTGAGGAAGAGACTTCGTCTATAAAACTGCCAATTGTTGAAAATAAAACTGTGAGCATAAATTGACTTACAACTAACGACTGACAACTAACAACCTTTTAATTTCTTTTAATTTTTCTTTTAAAACTTTTCGGCTGATCGCTTCCATATTCAGGCGGAGAAAATTTTCGGTATTAGACGGCCTGACGTTAAACCAGTAATCAGCAAATTCAATAGTTAACCCATCCAGCTTGGAAATTTTCTCCGCGCGCCGCGCGTACTTTTTCTCAATCGCCTTCAGAGCCGCTGCCTTGTCTTCTGTCTCAAAATTAATTTCTCCTGATCGGTAATATTTCGACAGCGCATCCAACCAACTCGCTAAATCCGTATCCAGCTCCGAAACAAAATTCATAACTTTAATCGCCCCCAAGATGCCAGAGTCAAAATAAGCTATTTCTTTGCCGAACTTAAATAAGAAATAATAATGGCCTGAATGTTCTACCCCCAGATTCGCCTTCTTTTCCTTCATTAGTTTTTTGAAGTAATAGTGTCCTACTTTTGAAATAAATGTTGTTGGTTGTCGGTTGTTGGTTGTTGGTCTTTTCAGTCGCCAACTAGAAGTTACTCCCACCACATAAGGCGGCTTAGTTTCCTGCATCAAAATGTACCCCACCTCATTCGGATCCACTTGCCGGCCGCGATTATCAACGAAAAAAACCCGATCGCCGTCCGCGTCAAAAATGACCCCGAGGTCCGCGCCCCGTCTATTTACTTCTCGTTCTAGCTGCTTCATGGCGCCTTTAGTCATCGGGTTCGGGCCATGGGCGGGGAAGCGACCATCTGGCTTATCATTGATAAGCCAAGCTTTTAGCTTTGAGCTTTTAGCTTTTAGTAATTTTGAAAGAATTATTCCCGTGGTGCCATTCGAGCAATCAAAAACAACTCTCAACTTTCTTCTTGTTTTTAAATGTCGCTTCAGAAAATCCGCGTAAAGTCCAAGGTGATCCATAAAGTACTAACCATCAATTACTATTTTTCTTATTTCTACCCCGCTCATCGGCTCGGCATTTTTACCTACCACTTTTAGTCCGTTATATTCTTTCGGGTTATGCGAAGCGGTTACCATAATCCCGCCGGCGGCTTTTAGTTTGTTCACCAGGAAGTAGAGCATGGGCGTAGTAATAATACCAGCAGGGTACAGCGTACAGCGATTAGCGTTTAGGGCGTTTTTATTTTCCCTTTCACTAACCGCTGAACGCTGAACGCTGAACGCTCTTAGGACTGCTTCATACAGCGCAGGCGAGCTTAGCCGCGCGTCGTGGCCAATGACTACATTAGGTCGTAGTCCGTAGCCCGCAACCCGTAGAAAATGTTTCGCAAGAGCGGTTGAAATTTCCTCGACCGCTTTCTCATTAATCTCGCTAGGATATTTGCCGCGAATATCGTAAGCTTTGAAAATCTTAGGATTAATACCCATATTCCAATTCTACTACACATCTAGCTAACATAACGTTCCGCCAACTTTAAATCATCCGGATAGCCGATCGGAAACCAAAAAGAGGCCTTAACAACTTTAATCGGCGCCCGTTTCGCCAAAGAACCAATCATCGGCGCCAGCAGCTCTTCTCCGCTCTGGGAGTATTGAATAGGTTCTTGAAAAATTTTCTTATCTAAAACAAAAGCCCCAGTGTGAGCCAGATTTCCGCACGGATAACTCGGCTTCTCCACGATTTCCGCGAGGCAATTATCTTCGCCGACCCTGCAAATCCCAAACCTTTCCGGATTCTTAGTTTCAGAAGTTAATACTGACGCATTATAACTTACAAGCCTTTCCAGGTCCGGCTTTTTAAGAAGATCATCCCCAACCAACCCAAGAAATGGATGCTCGTCCAGATACTTCTCCGCGCAAGCCAAAGCGTTAAAGGTTCCTTTCGGCTCCGGCTGAAAAACGTAGAATAATTTTCTGCCGCCGAATTCGCCGCCGAAGTAATTTTCAATTTGGTCCCCTTTGTAGCCGACCACGAAAATAACTTCTCGAATTTTATTTGGAAGATTATTAAGAGTGTGTTCCAGAATCGGCTTGCCCTTGAGTTTTAGAAGCGGCTTTGGCGTTGTTAGGGTGTGCGGACGAAGCCGCTTCCCTTCCCCGGCCGCTAAAATTACTGCCTTCATACTAAAAATATAACAAACTAAAACTGATTTCAGTAACCTTCGAGCTTGATTTATGAAAAAATTGTGGTAAAATGTAGGCACCTTGAAAATATGGGGGCGGAGTGAAAAAGAGCGGCCAGCGGACCATGGCAATTCTGGAGGCCTATTTAATGTCGCGGGCGCAGGAGTACATCTTTATTGAAGAAAGGCTTTTCAACCGCCTGAATCTAAGCTACAACGAAAAAGAAAGATTCTTCTTGTTTAAGCTGGCAAAGCGAGTGGCCAGCTACTATCTGGAATTCTTGAGGGGTAATATAAATCGCGACGAGCTGGAAAAACACCTAAAGAGAGAGGTTCGCTTCACTTATATGCTGGACCAACTTGGAGAGGAAATGAGGAAACTTGTCCTCGTAAGAAACGACGAAGAAATGATCAAGAAGCGGGTAGAGTTCCTTTTCGGATTCGCGAAACCGATCTTCTTGAACTTTGAAGATGCTAATGAGTTAATTAACGCGCTGAATAGCGCTGAACATCTAGCCATCGTACGAGAGTCCCACCCGGTGACCATTATCCTGAACTTCAGAGACGCGCTTTTAAAAAACGCCTATCCGCAAGCGGTGAAGCTGCGATCTTGTCTGGAGGGGCTGGTTTCCAACTATTCATTAAAGAAAAGACTGGAAAACGAAATAGGCCCGGCGATAAAATCGCTCCAAAATATCCAGGACGCTGAAGGGCTATTGAGCGAGGCGAGAAACCGCCTGAAGGTCAACCCCGAGAAGTTAAAAAGGTTGCAAGAGATTGAAATCTCTTTGAGGACGATTCTGGATAATAGAGTAAGAGAAATCTTAACTTCAACGCCTGCCCAATAGGGGGCAGGTTTTTTATTACATTTAAAATTGAATTTATATTATAATTAGGTTAACAATGGCTAGAAAAAAGAAAAAAAATAATCAGGCCGCCGGTTTGCTGGATAAGCTGAAAGATTTGCGATCCCAGATTCATCCGGAAACGGAGCGGAGCATTTTAGCAGTTTTTTTTATCGGCATCGCCGCCATCCTAATCTTGGCAAGTTTCCACAATGCCGGCCCGGCCGGAGAATTCTTTTACGACATACTCTCCACTCTTTTCGGGCTCGGCTATTACTTGTTCCCGATAATATTCCTGATTATGGCGGGCGTGTTTCTTTCAGAAAATAAGCAGGAGGCAGACAGGGCCTTTGGGATGATTTTTTTTGGAGCTAGCCTCTTTGTAATTGCCGGCCTGGGATTAATTGATGTTCTCTACCCCGATAGAGGCGGAATGGTGGGGCGATGGGTAGGCGCCCTGGAAACGCCCTTCGGCTACGTAGCTTCCATTATAATAACCCTGACTATTTTAGCCGCCGCCCTGCTGCTTACCCTGAACGTTCCGCTGAAAATAAGGCGGCGAATTCAAGAAAAGAAGAAAGAAGAAGCGCCGATAGTAATTCACAGCCCAGAATCGTTCCCCAGCCATCCGAAGCAAGAGCCGGAGGAAAAAGAAGAAGCGGCCAAGGAGGAAGAAAAACCGGTAGATGGCACGGAACTAAAAGTTCAAAACCCGAAGGCATTTTTCGCCCCCAAAAAGTCAGCAGGCGCCAGCAAAAAAATCGCCAATTACGTGGCGCCGCCAATATCCCTGCTTAAATCTTCTATTGAAAAACCAACTTCCGGCGACCTGCGAGCTAACGCCAACATTATCAAAAGGACCCTGGACAGCTTTGGCATACCGGTGGAAATGGGCGAGATCAGCATCGGCCCGAAAGTAACGCGTTACACCCTGAAACCCGCGGAAGGAATTAAGCTTTCCAGAATTACCGCCCTCAATCAAGACTTATCGCTTGCGCTTGCGGCGCATCCGATCCGCATTGAAGCCCCGATCCCCGGCAAGTCGTTGGTTGGCATAGAGGTTCCAAACAAGTCCGCGGCGATTGTCCGGCTGGGGAGCCTGATGGCTTTTGAAGACTACAACACCTCCGGATCCTTGGGCTTTATTTTAGGAAGAGACGTCAGTGGCGAACCAATATTAGCGAATTTAGCCAAGATGCCGCACATTTTGATCGCTGGCAGCACCGGATCCGGAAAGTCGGTGGCTATTCACGCGTTAATTATCTCCCTGCTCTATAAGAATTCCCCAGAAACCCTAAGATTCGTAATGATTGACCCCAAGAGAGTGGAGCTGACAATTTACAACGACATCCCCCATCTTATCTCCCCCGTCATCACCGAAGGCAAAAAAGCGCTGGGCGTGTTCCGCTGGGCGATAGACGAAATGGAAAAGCGGTACGAAAGATTGCAGGCGGCCGGATCGCGGGATGTTTCCAGTTACAACAAGGCGAATCCAGACGAATCCTTGCCATACATAGTAATAGTAGTAGACGAACTCGCCGATCTGATGGCGGCTTATGGAAAAGACATTGAAAGTTCTATCGTCCGACTTGCTCAAATGGCCAGGGCCACCGGCATTCATCTGGTGCTTTCTACCCAGCGGCCATCGGTGGAAGTTATCACCGGCTTGATTAAAGCGAACATCACTGCCAGGATCGCCCTGCAAGTCGCCAGCCAAGTTGACTCCAGAACCATTTTAGATACCTCTGGAGCGGAAAAGCTTCTCGGCGGCGGAGACATGCTTTTCATTTCTTCAGAACTTTCCAAGCCAAAGCGAATCCAGGGCGCCTATATCAGCGAAGAAGAGCTGCACAAAGTCACCGACTTCATTAGGGATAAAAACGAAGGCCCAACCCCGCTGTCTCCCGAAGACGAAGAGGAGGAAAGAAATCCTACTATGGCTGATAGATTTGAAACTGGAGCAGAAAAACCATCCGGAGAAATTAACTTTGATGCATTTACTAAAAACGAAGAGGAAGACGAATTATATGACGAGGCCGTAGAAATTGTTCGACAGGCCCAAAAAGCGTCCGCCTCTCTTCTGCAAAGAAGGCTTTCGGTCGGTTACGCGCGCGCGGCCCGCCTGCTGGACATGATGGAGGAGAACGGGGTTGTCGGGCCAGGAGAGGGGGCAAAGCCGAGGGAAGTTTATATAGAAAAGAATCCGGAGATGTAAAAAGCGGCATTGCCGCTTTTTGTTTGTGAAAATGGGTCGCCCATCTATCTCCGAGGGCGACCACCGGGCATTTTTGCCAGAGATGAGCGCGCCACCGCGCGCTATTTTATTTCGCAGCTATCCATCCGCGGGCTTATGTCCGCGGCTTTCTGGCCTGCAACTGGTAAACAGATATCAGATGTACTAAAATGATTCTATCTCCAAAAACAGGCGACTTATTAAACTCAAGGAATATGGAACCCCATAAGGATTTAAAAACACTATTGGATGAGGCTCTGGAGCTTAGGAATATAAACCACGAGAAACTTTCCCAAGCCACCGGAATACCGGAACGTTACATCTGGGCGATTCAAAATATCAATATTGAAAAACTGCCAGCTGCTCCCTATGTGCGCGGCTACATAAAAAAGATTTCAGAGATGCTGCAGCTAAATCACGATGAACTTTGGGAATTGTATAAAAAGGAGCTGGAGCACAAACGTTCCGGAGCCTACGACAAGCTTCCCAGCAACCGGTTCGCGATAAAGCATATCTCCAAATCAACGGCGCTACTGACCCTGCTGGCGATTCTGCTGATAATATACACGCTCTTTAGTCTAGACCGACTTATAGGAGAGCCTAACCTGATAGTAGCCAGCCCCGAAAATTCTCTGATAGCAACTTCTGAAAACCCTCTTCAGATAACAGGCAAACTGGAACAAAAGGATAAGCTGACGATTAATGGAGAAGAAGTATTTATTGGCCCTGACGGCGCTTTCAGTAAAGAATACGATTTACAGCCCGGGCTGAATGTCATAGAATTTAAAGCTAAGAGGCTGCTGGGCAGAGAAGTTACAATAACCAAGCGGGTACTCTATGAGCCGCAGCCGGAAAGCGCGGAAACAGCTAACACAGAACCGGAAACGAATTAAATAATAAACTTAAATTAAAAAATATGGCCAAGACAAAAAAGACTTCGGAAAAAGAACAGGAAAAATCTTTCGACAAGTCTCAAGATAAAGGAGATCAAAATAAAAATCTGGACGCCCTATTGTCGGACCTGCAGGGCAAGTTCGGCGAAGGCGCGATTATGAAGCTGGGGGACGCGAAGAAAGTAAATGTAGACGTAGTGCCGACCGGCTCTTTTTCCTTAGACCTAGCCCTGGGAGTAAATGGATTGCCAAAAGGCAGAATAATTGAAATCTACGGCCCGGAATCCAGCGGAAAGACCACTTTAGCGCTCAACGTAGTAGCCCAAGCACAAAAAAAAGGCGGTAAAACCGCTTTCGTAGATGCGGAGCACGCCATGGATCCGGACTATGCTTCCAAATTAGGCGTCCGAGTGAAGGAACTTTTGATATCCCAGCCTGACAGCGGAGAAGAGGCTCTGAATATCCTGGAAAGCTTGGTGAAGTCCGGAATCATTGATGTGGTGGTGGTGGATTCCGTAGCCGCCCTCACTCCCAAAGCGGAAATTGAAGGCGAGATGGGCGCGACCCACGTCGGATTACAGGCCAGAATGATGTCGCAGGCGCTCCGCAAGCTCACAGCGCTAGCAGCTAAAACCGGAACTATGATCATTTTCATAAACCAGCTTAGGGAGAAAATCGGCGTCATGTTCGGAAGCCCGGAAACTACCCCCGGGGGCAGGGCTCTGAAGTTCTACTCCTCTGTCCGCATTGACGTTAGGAGAATCGCCCAGGTCAAAAAAGGAGAAGCGGTAGTCGGGAGCCGAGTCCGCGCGAAGGTAGTTAAAAATAAAGTAGCTCCGCCATTTCAGCTTGCTGAATTCGATATTATGTTCGGCGAAGGCATTTCTTATGAAGGCGACGTACTGAATGCCGCCCTGAAGCACGGCGCGGTTACAAAGTCTGGAGCCACCTACTCTATGGACGGTCAAAAATTGGGAGTTGGATTTGAAAAAGTGAAAGAAATGCTTAAAGAAGACAAGAAATTATTGAGCGAGTTAAAAAAGAAAACTATAGCTGTGGCTAAGTAATAAAAAACTACCGAGTTAATCTCGGTGTTTTTATTTGCAAAATAACAAAAATAGTTGTATAATATGACCAGCTCCCAAGAAATGGAGGAAATATGACCCCGAAAGAGCTTGATGTCCTAGGCCTGAAGGAATCCGAACTGCAGGAACTGAAGGATATGTGGATCGCCGTCCTATGGAATAGGAAAACTCAAAACGCGGATCTTCTAAAAGATGAGGCGGACAGAGTCATCGCCAGCAAAAACCCGCTTGACGTCCAACTGAAAGCCTCGGAGCTGTATCCTGAACTCTTTAATGAAAGAGGCAAGGCGAAATTCGATCTTGGACATGTGCCCGCGATACTGACCTCTATCTAGAACCCTTGGCCTCGCCAAGGGTTTTTCGATTTTCAATCATAAAAACCGTTGAGCTGATAAAAGTTCCTAAAAAGTTCGGCGACTAAAATAGGTCCGGTCCCGCCGGGAGTCGGGGTATAAAAACCAGCGTTTGGCATTAAGCGTTTAGCGTTTAGTGAACTACTGTCAAAATCACCGTAGATTTTTCCATCTTCGATATCGTAGCCAAAATCAACAACAGCCGCCCCACTTTTCAGCATTTCCGGCTTTATTAAGCCCGCCTTGCCTACTCCGGAGATTATTAAATCCGCCTCTTTTGTTTTTGATAAGTCGTCACCCTGATCAATCAAAATTAACTTTCGGCATCTGCCATCCAGCCACCTGGAAATAGGGGCGCCGACTAAAAAACCTCTGGATCCGACAACGGCAGCAATTCTAGTCCGTAGTTCGTAGTCCGTAATTCGTAGAATGTCTCTCACAGCCTCTACTGCTGGCGGGAGAACTAAGTCATTTCTTGGATTCAAGGCGTCAACGTCTTTTCTGGGATCAATCGCGAAAACTATCTCGCCGCGGTTAAGGTGGTTAGGAAGAGGGAGCTGTAAAATAATTCCGCCGATTTTTTCATCTTCATTAAGGTTTCTTATTTCTTTTAATAGATCAACTTGGTCGATCTCTGGACTAAATTGGCGCAGCTGGAATTCTATGCCAAGTTCTTCGGCGACTTTCTCCTTTTGCTTCAAAAAACTCTTTGACTGAAAATTATCGCCAACCAAAACAGCCGCCAAAGATTTTTTCGGCTTCGGCTGTTTTTTAAGCCCGGCAATAATTTCCCGAGCAATCTTCTTTCCGTCTAATACGGCAGCGGAAATCTCCTGCATAACTTTTCGGTTTCCCTTTTAACGTTTTCCCTTTTCAAGAGGCATCTGGAAATCAACTCCGCAACCTCCGCCATTTCTTTCTCTTTCATACCCCTGGCAGTAACCGCCGGAGTTCCAATCCTAACCCCAGAAGGCTTAAGAGGCGAGGCGTCGCCGGGGACTGAATTGCGGTTGGCGGTAATATTGCTAATTTCCAGCATCTTTTCGGCTGTCAGGCCTTCTAATTTGTTATTTTTTAAATCTAGTAAAATCAGGTGATTATCGGTGCCGCCCGTCACCAGATTGAACCCCCGCCCTTTCAATTGCTTGGCCAAAAATTGGGCATTCTTTAGGACCTGCCTCTGATAAGATTTAAACTTTAAACTGGAGACGTCCGAAAACATAACAGCCTTTGCAGCTGTAACATTGTTATGAGGGCCGCCCTGCAGGCCCGGAAAAACCGCACGATCAATTAGATTCGAAATCGCTTTTCCTTTTTCGTTTTTGACTTTTCTCTTTGCAAATATCACCGCCCCTCGCGGACCCCTTAAGGTCTTATGAGTTGTCGTCATAACTACATCGCTGTGCTGGAAGGGAGACTGGTGAAGCCCAGCCGCAATCAGCCCCGCCAGGTGCGATATGTCAGCCACATGATACGCGCCAACAGACTTAGCGATCCGGCCAAATCTTAGGAAATCAATTTTTCTAGGATAGGCCGTCAAGCCGGAAACAATCACCTTCGGCCGATACCTTCTGGCTAAATAAGCAACCTTCTCATAATCAATCAGCCCGGAATCCTCCACTCCGTATTGAACCGCTTCATATAGTTTTCCCGACAAACTTACCTTGTGACCATGAGTCAGGTGGCCCCCGGCGGCAAGCTCCAATCCCATCAGCGTATCGCCAGGATTCATCAGGGCGCTGTAAATGGCAAAATTAGCCGGAGATCCGGAATATGGCTGGACATTCACTGCCCAGCTTCCAGCAGAAAGACCAAAGGCCTTTAAAGCCCTCGCCTTCGCTAAATTCTCTATCTCATCATAAAGCTCATTGCCCGGATAATATCGCTTGCCGGGATAACCCTCGGAATATTTGTTGACCAGAGGCGACCCTAGGACTCTTAGAATCTCCGGCGAGGCATAGTTCTCGGAAGCAATCAGGTTCAAGCATAGCTGCTGCCTCTTGACCTCTTTTTTTATTAAATTTTTAATTTGGATGTCTGGCATTAAAGAAGCATTTGAATTATTTTTGCTACTTTCATCGGATCATGTCGGACCAACCCTTTAGACCTTACCAGATCCGCTGTAATAGGCATAAAACTGCGCTTGCCGGATAGAGGCAGTTTGGGGTCCACGAATTCAGCGCGCTCTTTCACGTATCCGCTTAATCGGGACGGGGAAGGTTTTTTGTTATTTATCACCACAAAATCCAGATTGCCTCTGCCGATGTACGCCTCCAATTCATTGATAAAATCCATAGCGGAGAAATTATTTGTTTCCCCGAATTTGGTCATTATATTTACGAAATACGCCACCTTTGCTTTAGACTTCTGGATGGCCTCCCTAACTCCTCGCACCAGCAAGTTAGGAATCAGGCTGGTATAAAGATCCCCCGGGCCGATGATCACCAAATCGGCATCCATTATGGCCTTCCTGGCGTTAGGATTAATATCTGCCGCCGGCTTCAACCACACTTTTTTAATTTTCAACCTTCCGTCATGTTTAGGAATATCAATATTATTCTCTCCCTTTATAATCTCGCCGCTCTCCAATTCCGCCATCAGTTTTGAATGACCCAAAGTTACCGGTATTACCCTCCCTTGAATGCTCAAAATTTTACCGGCCTCATCAATCGCTGATTCAAAATCATTGGTCAAGCGATGCAAGGCAGTGATAAGCAAGTTGCCGAAGTTGTGGCCGGTAAGGCCGACGCCCTCCTGAAACCGGTAAGAAAGCAGATCTGAAAGCATTTTATTGTCGGAATTAGATAAGGCAATTAAAGCTCTGCGAATATCGCCAGGCGGCAAAATGCCAAATTCTTCCCGCAGGATGCCGGTAGAACCGCCGTCATCCGCCATTGTGACTATCGCGCTCAAGTCAGCGGAATAAGGCTTCAAAGCGCTAAGAACCGTGTACACTCCGGTTCCGCCGCCAATAACCACGATCTTCTTTTTTCGTTTAAGATTTTTCTTCTTCATCCCGTTAGAAAATTAAATTAAACATCTTATTAATATAAAATTTTTTATAATCTTTAGAAATCGCTCCATAAATGGCTATCATGTTTGCTAATTTTCTAACGGGATTCATATTTCTGAAGGCAGAAAAAGAAAAGCGCTAAAGAGCTTCCGAGGATGGCTATGTCCCGGAAAGAAATCAGGTCAATCCCGTGAAAAACCAAAATTCCGAAAAATTCCGCCGCGGAGATCAGGGCCGCCCAAGTTATGCCAAATCCGGTCAAAAAGCTCAATGCAAGCAAAATCTCCACAGCCCCCTGAATCTGCAAATAAGTTTCCGGCGCGACCGGTAAAATACCCGCAAACCACGGAGGCAAAAAACCAAGCCAACTCTCCGGGGACAATATCAAGCTCGGTCCGGAATATAAATAAGTCAGAGCCAGCCCTAATCTTAACGACCACAGTCCAAGTTTTTGATAGTTGCGCATTGTTCGTATCCTGTTCTCCTATTATTATAACCCAAAAAACACTCTTATTGTCTTAGTAATAGAGTGCTATTAAAAAATGACTGTTAACGCAGCGGAAATCATAAAACCAAGCATGACCAGTACCAAGGCCAACTTAATGGCGCTGCCGGCTAAAAATCCCACCACCGTACCCTTGGCAGATCGCACAGCTTCTTCCGAGTCTCTTCCGTGATAGATTTCACCGAATAAAGTCCCCAGAAAAGGGCCTAAAATAATTCCTACCGGGCCGAAGGCGGCTACTCCGATGAAAAGGCCTAAAATTGATCCGACAACGCCAGAAGTAGTCGCCTTATATTTTTTAGCCCCAAGGACCGGCGCGATAGCGTCCAGGACTAGCGTTAATAAAGTCAGGCCAAGGAAAATAAGAAGCGCTTTCCAGGTAATGAATAAAAAATCGGTGGCATAGGCGAATGCCAGCATCCCCAGCCAAGCAAGCGGAACGCCGGGCAAAAACGGCATAAGCACGCCAGCCGCTCCGGATAAAATCAGGGCAAAAGAAAATATGATAAGTAAAATTTCTCCAACCATTGTATGATTATAATACCAGCATGAAAGCAAAAATTCCAAAACTAACTATCTCCAACCAATATCTGCTTAGAAAGTGCGGGTATTTGGAAATTCGGAATCCTCACAAAGACTTTGAAATTAGCTACGCTCGCAGCTTAGATCCAGGGAGATTTTATCCGCGCTTTCACGTTTATTTGGAGGAAGATTTGAGCCAGACCCGCATCAGCCTGCATTTAGACGCCAAAAAGCCAAGCTACGAAGGAACAGCCGCTCACGGAGGCGAATACCAAGGAGAGTTGGTGGAAAAAGAAATGGAAAGAATTATGAAAATTGCCGGCCAATTTACCAGAGAAAGCGCGCAAGCCGGGCCGCTGGGATTCAAGCCGGAAAAATCATTCTGGGGGAAGTTAAAAACTTTTTTCAAAAAATAAACAAAAAGCCCCGGCGCAACGCGGGGGCAGTTTCTATCCACTTATTTACCCATCAATCGCAAAATATCAATATAGCTTGCGAAAAACATCAGCGACAGCATAAGAATCGTGCCAATCCCCAAGAGCCAGGCCTGAACATTCTTGCTCAAGGGCCGGCCCAAAAGCATTTCAATACCCGCAAGCATTATCCATCCGCCATCCAGAACCGGTACCGGCAAAAGATTAAGAACTCCAAGGCAGACATTAATCATTATCACAAACGAAATAAGCTCTTTCCAGCCGCTTTCGGCCGCTTTGCCAGTCGCCTGCATTATGCCTATCGGGCCGCTCATGTCTTTTGGAGAAAACTTTCCGGTAATCAATCCGACAAGGCCGGAAAGTTGCATTTTTGACATAGCCCAAGTTCCGCGGACGCCCGCGAGAACCGAATCAAAAAGTCCGACATCCTCCGTCTTAAAAACCGGCATTATCCCGATCATCCTTTTGTTGCTGACGACCGTCGGATTAACGATGGCCATCAATGGCTCGCCCCGCCTCTCAATCTCTACCCGCAAAGTTTCACCGGAGCTTTCTTGGATTGAAGAAACTACCTTTTCCCAAGAGTCTGTCCCCCTTCCTTCAACCGCTATAATCCGGTCGCCGCCTTTCAGGCCCGCTTTTTCAGCCGGAGAACCAACGGCCACCGATTCAATCGTCGTGGTAGGCTCGGTCGGTATGCCGAAACAGTAAGTCATGCCGGCTACCAGAACTATCGCCAGCAGAAGATTAAACAAGGGCCCGGCGACATACACCAGAAACTTTTGCCAGGGAGGCCGGGAAACAAGGTAATTCCCATTGTCGGGGTCGTCGGCTTTCAGATCCTCTCTGAAATTCGGTCCGGCCGGCTTGACATAGCCGCCGGCAGGTATGGCTGATAAAAGAAACTCCGTGCCCCGATATTTAAATCCGAAAATTACCGGCCCAAAGCCGATAGAAAAATAATCAACCTTCATGCCAAGCATCCGAGCTACGATAAAGTGGCCGAATTCGTGGAAAGCAATAATGAAGCCGAAAATAAAAAGAACCTCCAGCACAACCATCACTGGCCGCTCCCAAAGTTAAATTATCAAAGATACGCTTATCCTAAAGTAAAAAATTTATCCGGTCAAATTAGGAGAATCTCGCCCCTTATTCGCTGGCGGCGCCCCGAAAATATACCGTAGCGCCATTAGGCCAGACTTCGTCCAATGTGACTAAGCCAGATTCCTGATCATATAGGAAATCTTCATTCTCAGACAATTCAATTGGAGCAACCCCCGGCCTCCCCTCGTCAACTTTAATATTTATGTCCTCATAACCAGGCAAGGCCTGAAATTCTACGCTCACTCCGTCTGTGTAAAAATAAATCTCGTAATATTGCCTACCGGGAAAAGCCGGCGTCGAAACAGCAACTTCGGCAATGCCGCCAGGCTTAATAATGATAGGGCTTAACTCGCCGGCCGTAGACCGGCCAGCCGGCGGACCGGCAAAATCAGAGCGGTTGAGGATGGAATAGG
The DNA here is from genome assembly GCA_020724845.1 of Candidatus Paceibacter sp. GTDB lineage: Bacteria > Patescibacteriota > Minisyncoccia > UBA6257 > 02-FULL-45-10c > DYGE01. The sequence goes on along the minus strand of DYGE01000002.1, from coordinate 3,180 downwards.
TCGCTATAATCAAAAACAGGATTACGACGACGTCCACCAATGGAAGGCGGTAGCCCCTGTAAAAGTTTGGGATAGATATTTCTTTGTTAAAAAAATTTTTAATCCTAGCGGACTTAATTTGATTGGCCAAAATAGCCGCCAATTTAGCTATAATTGGCAAAGGAAAAAAAACTGCCATTATTAAACCGAGATTAAATAAAAGGCCGCCCTCATTCCCTGCGTTGAAAACCAAAAGGCCGGCAAGAAATAAGATTATGGAAAAAAAGATTGTATCCCTCCAGCTCATGGAAGTCTAGGATATTTCTTCTTCCGGGCTGGACCGTTCAAAAACCGGCGCCCCAGTTATTTCCGGATATATTTCGCGGTTGCGCGCTTCTAGTTTTTCCAATTCGACCTCCAGCTCTTCCATCTTCCTGCGGTTTTCCTGAAATTCCCGCTCCAAGGCCTCTTTTTTATTATCCGCCCCCTTCGGCTGTTCCATGATGTTTTTCATACTTACTATAATAAACTGAAATGACTAGTCTTCCAAGTATTTATCAACGAAAATCGGAACTGCTACCAGAACAAACCACCCGATCAAAATGACTATGTTGATTTGAAAGATGGCAAGAGTAACATAGGGAACTGTATATACCCACTCAAAAGCATACAAGTTCGGAACTTCGTGGGCAAAAGCGCTAATAATGGCAACGAACGTGAACGCGGGCCAAAAGCTCATTATAAAATGTCTGGCTAATACAAAGCTCTCAAATAAAAAGAAAAAGGCAAATGGATAACCGATCAGAAATACATGAATCAATTCTTCTGTCACGCTAAAAGCCGGATAATACCAAAGATTTAGAAGAAATCGTCCAATAAACTCTATAACGATAGCGCCCAGTACGTATAAAATATAAGTTTTCAGAACTCGAATCTTGTTATTTCTCAAATAAGAAAAAAGAGACTCTCGTCCCAGTAAATAATTTATCAGGCCCAAAAACAATGAGCCGCCAATCACGAAATAGCTATACCAAACGACACTTCCCTGCACGATAGCAGCAACTAGCCCATAAGCCGCCATAGCAAACCCGGCAATCCCCAGGCTCATACTCGTAAATTTCCAAATCATCTTAATTGAATATGCTATTTATATAAAAATAATAAGAGGCGTAGAAAGTAATCACAATGATGGCGATAACCAGCCAACTAATGTATCTGCTTTTTCTGGAGACTTTATCTTCTTTCTCGTCCAGCTCCTTCCTTATTTCTTTTAACTCTTTGTAGATAGCTTCAAACTTTTTATCGTTCTCATCCATGTTTTTATTGTAACAAAATCCAGACCAGCCGCCGACAGTAAAAAGCTAATATAGTTTTTATTGTCAAAAATTCCGCTTTCTGGTAACATACAGGCAGAAATAAAAGTTCTCCTAAAAATGGGGTGGTCGGTATGAGAGACGCAATGGTTAGCGCAAAGAATCTAGCTAAAAGAATAGCTGAACGGCAGGAGTTTCTGGAGGAGGTCATCAGATTCGTCGTTAGCACCCTAGAGAGAAGCGGCAGGGTTATAGATCGCGAAGTTCACGATTGGTACACCGAAACCACAAGAAAGCTGAATAATCTGAAAGGATTTTCTCTGTATCACTATGGCTCCTACAGTATGTTCGGTGGAGAAGATATAAAGGTTTGGTATCATCCAAGACGCGGAAAAGCCACAGAAGCAGACTTAGTATTGGAAGTTCAGTGGTGGGATATAAAGAAGCTCGAAGTTAAGAGCTTCAGCGAATCCAAAAGCTGGCAGAAGTCCTTAAAAAATCTGATGAAAAATCAGGAGAAGCTCCGCTTGGTCTTGGAAGGGAGGCGCGAGAAAGAAAAACAGCAAGAAGTTGGGCGCCAGAAGCTAAAAGAAAAGCAAGAAAGATTGCAAAGAAGCGAAGCGGCTGCCACAGAAGACGCCAAGCGCCTGAAGCTTGTCTAACTAATGCCGCCACCTCGCCAGGTGGCGTTTTTTATTAGCTAAAAGAAAAGGCGGCTATTCAGCCGCTCTCGCCATTGGCAACACAATCAATGGATCGGGATAATTTTCTTTCAAATACGCCAAGTCCTTCTTGGAGCCGTAACCATCCAGCGTGAAAGGATTTTCTTTGGACTTCATCTCCAGTTCCGAAATCAGCTGAAAGTGAAGATGCGGAAACCAAAACCCGTTTTCGCTTTGGTCGCCGACCGAGCCGATTACCTGCCCTCCAATAACATCATCCCCCGGTTTCACTAAAGCCTTCTTATGAAGATGGCCGTAAATGCTGTAAAATATCACGCCATCCATGGAATGTTTGAGAATTACATAAGTTCCCCAACCGCCCTCTTCGGGATAATCGGAATCAACTTTGTAAACAACCCCATCAACAGCCGCTAGAACAGCGGTTCCGATAGGAAGGTTGATGTCTATGCCAAGATGCATCCAATTTTCCAATTCACTAAGATAAGAGCCCTGCAAGATGACTGACCGATCCTCCAAATAACCGCCATAACTCCAAGCCAACCCCATTTCTCTATGAACCCCTTCCACCAACCGGGCGCATTTGTGAGGATCCACCATGTCTTCCGGAGAAAATTCCAGATCCGGATGGGCCTGAAAAAATCTGATCAGCTCTTCCGAAAAGCCGGCATGTTTATGCGGCTTGGCCAGAAACGATTCCGGCACCACATCAGAAAAAAGATGTTTATTGCCCTTGAGCGCTTCCGAAAGATTTTTCATTGTTTGACTATTGTTAGTAGCGCGTCTAAAAAATATTGTATGCCAAAATTTGCCTACTTGTCAAATCAAATTTTTTCTGATAATATATAGGCAGTCAAAAGGACCTTGAAAGGAGGAAATATGGTTGAAGCTCTGGCGATTCTTGGGTGGATTGGCTCTGGCTTGTTAGGATACGGCCTGATGAAGGATAACTTCTTAAGGCTTTGGCGGCAAAGACACATACACTATGATGCTGAAGATGAGAATTTTACGAGAGTAATTGCCTTGATTGGCCCAATCGGCCTTATGGTGTCCGTCATAGGAAGAATTGAAGACTTTGGTTGGAACGCTCCGCTGACGCTCACCTTCCGCACTCCCAGACAGAAACTTCTTCCCACTCCCGGCAAAAGAGGCCTGATCCGCCAAACCGGCCAGGAAAGGATGATGGAGAAGATTCGGAAGGCAGAGGA